>NZ_JBIANP010000001.1:0-921832 GCF_042874705.1 Micromonospora sp. NPDC003816 | reverse complement strand
GTGCGCGTCGGTCGTGTCGGGCACGATCGTGCGCGGTGTGCGTCGGGGCCGACGAGGCGCTTGCTAGTGCGAGGGTGCGAGGGTCGGTTCCTCCGAGCGCTGGGTGGGCGCGGTGACCGTGGTGGTGGGGCTGCCCGGGGTGATGCGGATCCGCACCGGCGAGTCGACCTGGATCCCGAGCGCGTGGAACTCGTTGCGGGTGAGGGTCACGATCACCGGCTGGCCGCCGGAGGTGGTGACCTCGACCCGGATCTCGAAGCCGATCCGGGTGACCCGGGTGACCCGGCCGACCACGCCGGCGCTGTCCGCGCCGTCGGCGGAGAGCTGGAGGTCGTGCGGGCGCACCAGTTCGTCGCCGAGCTGGGTGACCGGGCCGAGGAAGCGCATCACGAACTCGTTGGCCGGGCGGTCGTACAGGTCGTCGGGCGAGCCGATCTGCTCCACCCGGCCCTCGTTGATCACCACGATCTCGTCGGCGACCTCCAGGGCCTCCTCCTGGTCGTGGGTGACGAAGACGGTGGTGACGTGCACCTCGTCGTGCAGGCGACGCAGCCAGTCACGCAGTTCCTTGCGGACCTTCGCGTCCAGCGCGCCGAACGGCTCGTCGAGCAGCAGCACCGTGGGCTCGACGGCCAGCGCGCGGGCCAGCGCCATCCGCTGACGCTGGCCGCCGGAGAGCTGCGACGGCAGCCGTTCGGCGAACTGTCCGAGATGGACGAGTGCCAACAGCTCGTCAACCCGGCGGGTGATCTCGTCCTTGGCACGCTTGCGGATCTCCAGCCCGAAGGCCACGTTGCGCCGGACGGTCAGGTGCTTGAACGCCGCGTAGTGCTGGAACACGAACCCGACGTTGCGCTTCTGCGGCGGCAGGTGGGTGGCGTCCACACCGTCGATCTCGACCCGCCCGGTGTCGGCGCGTTCCAGTCCCGCGACGATCCGCAGCAGCGTGGACTTTCCGCCGCCGGAGGGACCGAGCAGCGCCGTGAGCCGACCGGCGGGGATGCTGACCGACACGTCGTCGAGCGCGACGAAGTCTCCGAAACGCTTACCGACCTGGGAAATCTCGATGCTCAACGGTCTTCCTTCGGCCTGAGGACGGATACGACGATGATGCAGGCCACGGCGACGAGGGCGAGGAGGAAGGCGGTGGCGTACGAGCCGCCCTTGTCGAAGTTCAGGTACTTCTCCTCGACCACGAGGGTGGCCGTCCGGGTCGCGCCGAGCACGTTGCCGGAGACGATCTTGACCGCGCCGAACTCACCGAGCGAGCGGGCCAGGCTGAGTACGACGCCGTAGATCACGCCCCACTTGATCGCCGGCAGCGTGATCCGGCGGAACGTCTGCACGGCGTTCGCGCCGAGACTGCGGGCGGCCTGTTCCTGCTCGTCGCCGACCTCCTGGAGGACCGGGACGACCTCCCGGATGACCAGCGGGAGCGCCACGAACACGGTGGCCATCACCATGCCCGGCACGGCGAAGATGATCTGGAATCCGGCTGCTTCGAGTGTCGGGCCGAACCAGCCCTCCCGGCCGCCGTAGACCAGGATCAACGCGAGGCCGACGACGATCGGCGACACCGACAACGGCATGTCGAGCAGGGCGTTCAGCGTCCGTTTGCCGGGGAAGTCGTAGCGGACCAGCAGGAGCGAGATGCCGACGCCGAAGACGGTGTTGATGACCACCGCGACGACCGCGACCAGCACGGTGAGCTGCAACGCGTGGGTCACGTCGGGGTCGGTCAGGATGTCGTTGAGGTTGACGAAGCCGTCGGCGAACGCGTTCCGTCCGACCAGGTACAACGGCCAGGCCACCAGGAAGAAGAGGTACGCCGTCACGACGAACCGCAGGACGTACCGGCCGGGACGGCGACCGACACTGTTCCGCGCGACGGTGCGGTGTTCAGCCACGGCGCATCACCCTCCGCTGAATGACGTCGAGTACGACGATGACGGCCAACGACACGGCCAGCAGCACCACGGCGACCGCCGCCGCGCTGTCGGGATTGTCGTTCTCGATGCTGCTGAGGATGCGGACCGAGGCCACCTCGGTCCGCATCGGCAGGTTGCCGGAGAGCAGGACCAGTGAGCCGTACTCGCCGACGGCCCGGGCGAACGACAGGGTGGCGCCCGCCGCGATGGCCGGCGTGAGACTGGGCAGGATGATCCGCCGGAAGGTGGTGAACCGGCTCGCGCCCAGCGACGCTGCCGCCTCCTCCGCGTCCGGGTCCAGTTCGGAGAGCACCGGTTGCACGGTGCGCACGATGAACGGCAGCGTGACGAAGAGGAAGGCGAGGAAGACCGCGATCCGGGTGTTGGCGATGTTGACGCCGAGCGGGCTGTCCGGCCCGTACAGCGACAGCAGCACCAGGCCCGCGACGATCGTCGGCAGCGCGAACGGGACGTCGATGAGGATCTCCAGCGCCCGCTTGCCGAAGAACCGGTCCCGCACCAGCACCCAGGCGATCAGCGTGCCCATCACGACGTTGACCAGCGTGACCAGCAGCGCGGTGCCGATGGTCAGCCGGAGGGTGGCGGCGGTCTGCTCGTTGGTCACCGTCCGCCAGAAGCCATCCCAGCCGCCCTCGCTGGCGGTCACCACGACGGCGGCGAGCGGGATGAGGACCAGCAGGCTGAACCAGACCATCGCCACGCCGAGCCCGAGGCCGGAGACCCAGGTGAGCGGGAGGCCGGCCCGGGCCGACCGGCGGTTGCCCGCCGGCCGGTCCGGAACCAGGGTCGCCGAGGTCACTTGGCCTTCCCGGAGGCCGCGATGATCTTGGTCACGATGCCGTCACTCTCGTCGAAGAACTTCTCCGACAGCGCCGACCAGCTCTCGAAGTCCTTCTCCACGGTCAGCAGCTTCTGCGGGGCCGGGAACGGGTTGTTCGGGTCGATCGCGCCCTCGACGCCGCTGGTGTCGACGCCGTCGATGATCGGCCGGAAGCCGGTCAGCGCGAACTGCCGCTGCCCCTGCGGACCGAGCACGAAGTCCAGCCACTCCTTCGCCTTGGGGTCGGCGTCCTTGAGGATCGCGCCCGGGTTCTCGATCAGCATGGTGGTCTCCGGCAGGACCCAGTCCAGCTTCTCGCCGTTCTGCCGGGCGAGGATCGTCTCGTTCTCGTACGCGAGCAGGACGTCACCGGTGCCACCGAGGAACGTGGTGGTGGCGTCCCGTCCGCTGTTCGGCAGCGACACGACGTTGCCGAAGAGCTTGGTCACGTACTCCTGTGCCTGGGCGTCCGTGCCGCCGTTCGCGGCGATGTGGCCCCAGGCGGCCAGGGCGTTCCACCTGGCGGCACCCGAGGACGCCGGGTTCGGGGTGACGATGCCGATGCCGGGCTTGACCAGGTCGTCCCAGCCCTGGATGTTCTTCGGGTTGCCCTCACGGACCGCGAGCACCACCACCGACGACGAGACGATGCCCTTGGTCGGGCCGTCGTCCCAGGTTTCCTCGACCAGTCCGGCGTCGACCAGACGGGTCACGTCACTGCTCACCGAGAAGTGCACGTAGTCGGTCTTCAGGCCGGCCACCACGGCGCGGCTCTGGTCGCCGGAGGCGCCGTACGAGGTCCGGAACCGGACCCCCTCGCCCGCCTCGGTCTTGTTCCACTCGGCGGCGATGGCCTTGTTGGCCGCCTCGGGTACCGCGAAACCGACGATGCTCAACGTGGCGGAGCTGCCGCCGGCCGCGTCACCGCCGCCGCAGCCCGACAGCGCCACGCCGGTGACCATGGCGAGAGCGATGGCCGCTCTGATCCGGTGCCTCATCGGAACCCGTCCTCCTCCAGTGCGTGACCGCACTATATAAATCCGACCGATTAGATAGGGAATATGCCCGTTTTGAGCTGTCGTGTACCGAAACAGTGTTGGAGGCGGTCACGGACCGGGCGCCGATGCCCGGCCGGCACGGCGACGATCCCCCGTCGCGCCCGACTCCACATCGGACGCGGCAGGTCTGGTCGTCCGCGCCGACCGCGCACCGAATATCCCACTAACTCGACAGGTTTTCAAGCCTTGCCCAGAGGGGCTGTCCGACCGGCTCGACGCGCCGATCCGTCACGCCACCCGGGGTGGCCGATCAACGACGTCGCGCGCCAGCCCGACCGCCGGCGCGAGCAGGTCGGCCAGCGTGGTGTGGTCGACCACGTCCTCGATCGCCCGATGCACCGACAACCACACCTCCCCCAGCCCGGCGGCCACGCCGTGATAGGTGGCGACGTCGGCGGGCGCGCCACGGACCGTCGTCAACGCCCCGCCGGTGGCGCGCAGCACGTCACCCACGGTGATCCCCTCCGGCGCGCGGGTCAACGCGTACCCGCCGTCCGCGCCGCGCAGACTGTGCAGCAGGCCGGCCCTTCGCAGGTCCAGCAGGATGCCCTGGAGGAACGAGTACGGGATGTCCTGGCTCGCGGCCAGCACCGCCGCCTTCACCACCGCCGGGTGGCGCTCGGCCACCGCCAGCATCGCCCGTACGGCGTAGTCCGATCGCGCTGAGACGTACACGTCACCCCACCAGCGCCCTACATAATCCATCAAACATATAGGAATGGTGGACAGTTAGGGGCGGCGCGTCAAGGTGTCGGGCCCGACGGGCTACTCGCCGCGCATCGCGCGTACCGCCTCCCCGGCGAAGAGACAGGCGGCCCGGTGCCCCGGGACGACCTCGACCGGCGGCGGATCGGTCCGGGCGCAGTCCGACCTGGCCTGCGGGCACCGGGTCCGGAAGCGGCAACCCGTCGGCGGGTCCACCGGGCTGGGGATGTCGCCGTTGAGGATGATCCGCCGACGGGCCCGCTCGACCTGCGGATCCGCCACCGGGATCGCCGACAGCAGCGCCGCAGTGTACGGATGGGCGGGCTGCTGCCAGATCCGGGCCGGCGTACCGGACTCCACGATCCGCCCCAGGTACATCACCGCCATCCGGTCGCTCATGTGCTCCACGGCGGCCAGGTCGTGCGCGATGAACAGATAGGTCAACCCCAGATCCCGTTGCAGCCCCCGCAGCAGGTTCATGATCTGCGCCTGCACGCTGAGGTCGAGCGAGGCGATCGGCTCGTCCAACACGATCAGGTCGGGCTCGCCGGCCAGGGCGCGGGCGATGCCGACCCGCTGCCGTTGACCGCCGGAGAGCTCGTGCGGATGCCGGTCGGCGAGGTCCCGACGCAACCCGACCATGTCGAGCAGTTCCGCCACCCGCTGCCGCCGCGCGGCACCCCGATCGGTGAGCCGATGCACCACCAGCGGTTCGGCGATGCTCGCGCCCACCGTGCGACGAGGATCGAGAGACGCCTGCGGATCCTGGAAGACCATGGCCACCCGGCGACGCAGCGCCCGCAACCGCCGCCGCGACCAGTGGGTCACGTCCTGCCCGGCCACCCGCACCGTGCCCGAGGTCGGGTCGACCAACCGCAGCAACGCCAACCCGGTGGTCGACTTGCCGCTGCCCGACTCGCCCACCAGCCCCAACGTCTCGCCTCGGCGTACCCGCAGCGACACCCCGTCCACCGCGCGGACCACACCCGCCGGGGTGGGGAACCACACCGTCAGGTCGTCGAGGGCGGCGACCACGTCGGCCGGCTCGCCGGGCCGGTCGCCGGTCAGGTGCGGCTCGGTCCGCTCGGCGGTCATCGGGCCTCCCCGTCGTGCCGGTGCGGATAGAACGTGCGGACCTCGTGCCCGGCCGACACCGGCACCAGCGGCGGCGACTCGTGCTCGCAGCGGGCCTCACCCCGCACCGGGCAGCGGGGCCAGAAGGCACACCCGGCCGGCAGGTCCAGCGGGCTCGGCGGGGCACCCCGGATGGTGACCAGCTCGCCGCCGCCCGCCGCCGGGTCCGGCCGCGCCGCCAGCAGCGCGCTGGTGTACGGGTGCGCCGGCCGGCCGAAGACCGCCTCGACCGGCCCCTGCTCCACGATGCGACCGGCGTACATGACCGCCACCCTGTCCGCGATGCCGGCGACCACGCCCAGGTCATGGGTGATCCAGACGACCGCCGTACCGAGTCGCCGCCGCAGGTCCGCCACCAGCTCGACGATCTGCGCCTGCGTGGTGACGTCCAACGCGGTGGTCGGCTCGTCGGCGATCAGCAGGTCCGGCTCGCAGGACAACGCCATCGCGATCACCACCCGCTGCCGCATACCGCCGGAGAACTGGTGCGGGTACGCGTCCACCCGCCGCGCCGCCGACGGGATCCCGACCAGGTCGAGCAGCTCGACGGCGCGCGTGCGGGCGGCCCGCCGACTCAGGCCGAGATGCTCCTCGCTCGCCTCGGCGACCTGCCGACCCACCGTCAACACCGGGTTGAGCGACGTCATCGGATCCTGGAACACGAAGCCCACGTGCCGCCCACGCAACCGACGGCGCTCCGACTCCCGCAGCCCGGTGAGTTCCGTACCCAGCAGGTGCACGCGCCCGGTCACCCGGGCAGAGCGCGGCGCGAGCCCGGTCGCGGCCAACACGCTCATGCTCTTGCCGGAACCCGACTCACCGACCAGGGCCAGGGTCTCCCCCGCCCGAACCGACCAGTCCACCCCGACGACCGCCCGCGCCGGTCCCCGCCGGGTCCCGATCGTCACGGCGAGATCCTCGATCCGCAGCACCATCCGCTCGCTCATGTCACCTTCCTTCGGGCTTCGGCGACGGTGAGCTGGCGGGGGTCGAGCACGTCCCGCAGCGCGTCGCCGACCAGGTTGAACGCCAGGACGGTGAGGAAGATGGCGGCACCGGGGAAGACACCGAGCCACCACGCGTCGGTGACGAACTCCCGGCCGTCGTCGAGCATCCGCCCCCAGGCCGGTTCCGGCGGCTGCACGCCGAGACCGAGGAAGGAGAGCGCCGCCTCGGAAAGGATCGCGAACGCCAACGACAGCGAGGTCTGCACGATCAACGGCGCCGCGATGTTGGGCAGGACGTGTTGACCCATGATGCGCAGGTCCGACGCCCCGATGGAGACCGCCGCCCGGACGAAGACCTGCTCGCGCACCGAGAGCACCCCGGCTCTGGTAACCCGGGCGAAGATCGGCGTGTAGACCACCCCGATCGCGATCATCGCGGTGAGCAGTCCGGGGCCGAGCACGGCCACGATCGCCACCGCGAGCAGCAGCACCGGGAACGCGAACACCACGTCCATGCACCGCATCAGGACGTTGTCCAGCCAGCCGCCGTAGTAGCCGGCGAGCAGCCCGAGGGTCACCCCGACCGCCAGGGCGATGCCGACGCTGACCAGCCCCACCTGGAGCGACACCCGGGCCGCGATCATCACCCGGCTGAGCACGTCCCGGCCCAACTCGTCGGTGCCGAACGGATGCGACCAACTCGGCGCCTGGAGCATCCGGTCGGTGTCCACGTCGTTGATGCCCGACGGTGCCAGCCAGGGACCGGCCACCCCCACCACGACCAGCACCACGAGCACCGCGCTGCCGCTCAGGGCCAGCGGATCACGCCCCAGCGCCGACAACGCGCGGCGTACCTGCCCGTCGCCGCCGGATCCCCGCGAACGGACGCCGGCCCAGGGCGGGACGAGGCGTCCGAACCGCCCGCTCATCGGACCCTGATCCTCGGGTCGAGGCGGGCGTAGAGGACGTCCACCAGCAGGTTCACCAACAGGAACAGGGCCGCGACCAGCAGCACCGCGCCCTGCAACACCGGGTAGTCACGGGCCCGGACCGCGTCGAAGGTGAGCCGGCCGATGCCGGGCCAGGCGAACAGCACCTCGATCACGATCACCCCGCCGAGCAGACTGGCCAGTTGCACCGCCACCACGGTCACCACCGGGATGAGCGCGTTGCGCAGGACGTGCCGCAACACCACCACCCGGGCCCGCAGCCCCTTCGCCTCGGCGGTGCGGACGTAGTCCTCGGAGAGCACCTCCAGCATCGACGAGCGGATGAAGCGGGTCAGGATCGAGGCGGTGACCAGGCCGATCGTGGCGGCCGGCAGGACCACGTGCGAGGCCCACCGCGCCGGGTCCTCGGTCAGCGCCACGTACCCCGACGGTGGGAACCATCCCAGCACCCCGGCGAAGAGCAGGATGCCCATGATGCCCATCCAGAAGTCCGGCACCGAGACACCGAACTGGCTGAACACGCGGACCGCGTGGTCGACCAGCGAGCCGCTGCGGATGGCCGAGACGATCCCGAGCGGGAACGCCACGAGCACCGCGAACAGCACCGCGGTGAGCGCCAGCGACAGTGTCGCCGGCAGCCGTTCCAGCAGGATCGCGGTGACCGGCCGGCCACTGCGGAAACTGACGCCGAGGTCGCCGGTCAGCGCCCGGAAGAGGTAGTCGAAGTACTGCGGGACCAGCGGCTGGTCCAGCCCGGAACGGGCCCGCAGCGCGTCGTACGTCTCCTGGTCGAAACGGGTGCCGAGCGCGACGCGTACCGGGTCACCCGGCACCAGTTGGATCAGCAGGAACACCACGAGGGTCACGCCGATCAGCACGACGCCGGACTGCACCAGCCGGCGGATCACGAAGCGGGCCACCTGCGGTCCCCGCCCCGGTCACTTCGCCAGCGCCGCGTCGCGGAACCGGATCGCCCGGTCGGTGCGTACCTCGTAGCCGGTCAGACCGCTGGACCAGCCCTGTGCCACATCCGGGTTGTAGAGGTAGATGTAGCTGGCGTCGTCGACGATCTGCTTGGCCACCTGCTCGTACCGCTGCTTGCGGGCGCCCTGGTCGGTCTCGGTGCGGGCCTGGTCGAGAAGCCGGTCCACGGTGGGGTTGGCGTACTTGTGGAAGTTGAAGGTGCCGCCACTGTGGTGCTGGGCGTAGTAGAACTCGTCCGGGTCGATGTTGCCCAACCAGCCGAGCATGAACGCGTCGAAGTTGCCGTTGCCCTGTTCGTCGAGCCACTGCGCGAAGTCCAGCGTACGGATCTTGACGGTGACGCCGACTCCCGCCAACTGCGAGGCGATCACCTGTGCGGCGGTGACGGTCTCCGGGTACTCGGTGGTGACCATCAGGTCCAGGGTCAACCCGCTGACACCGGCCTGGTCGAGCAGTTGCCGGGCCTGGTTCACATCGTGCGTGTACGGCGCGTACTCGTAGTGGTAGGCGCTGTTCTGCGGGATGGCGGTCTGGTTGACCGTGGCCAGCCCGAACTTGGCGGCCTTGGTGATCGCCTCCCGGTCCAGGGCGAAGGCGATCGCCCGGCGCACGGCGACGTTGTCGAACGGCTTACGGGCCTGGTTGAGGGCGAGGTACCAGTAGTCGGTGGACGGCACCGAGCGCACCGTCAGGTCGTCGGCGTCGAGCAGCGCGGGCACCTGCTGCGGCGGCAGGTTGTCGGTCCAGTGGACCTCGCCGCCACGCAGGTTCTGCAGGGCCACGGTGGGGTCGCTGACGAAGGTGAAGTTCACCCCGTCCACCTTGGGCTTCTCGCCCCAGTAGTTGTCGTTGCGGACCAGCCGGATGCTGTCGCCACTGGTGTAGGAGCCGATCGCGAAGGGACCGCTGCCGACCGGCTTGGTGGTCACCTCACCGGACTCGATGTTGGCCTTCTGCACGATCGCCACACCCTTGAAGCCGCCCAGGTTGGCGAGCAGGTTCGGGGTGGGCGCGGTCAGCGCGATGACCACCGTGGCGGGATCGGGCGCGGTCACCGACGTCACGGTGGAGAATTTGTACGCGGTGTTCAGCTTCTCGTCGATGATCCGGGTGTACGAGTAGACGACGTCCTCGGCGGTCAGTGGCGACCCGTCGGAGAACGTGACTCCCTCGCGGAGCGTGAACGTCCAGGTGAGCTGGTCGTCGCTGGTGGTCCACTCAGTGGCCAGCGCGGGTTGCATCTCCAGGTTCGCGTCCGGCTCGACCAGGGTGTCGTAGACGTTCTCCAGGACCTGGAAGCTGTAGTAGGCGGAGGTCTTGTGCGGGTCGAGCTGGTCGGGTTCGCCACCGATGGCGGCGTTGAGGACACCGCCCGCGCTCGCCCCGTCGGCCCCGTCGACGTCGACCCCCTCGCCCGTGGTGCAGCCCGCGACTGCGACGAGCATCAGGGTGAAGGTGGCGCCGGCCAACCGGAATCTGGTGCTGGACATGGTCCTCCCCTGGATTCTTTCCCGGCTACTACTGAAAGATTTTGGCGAGTCTGGCCTGCTCTCCGGCGATTGTCAACATAAATCGGGGTATATCTGGCAGGACGTGGTTCCGCCGGCTCCCTCCTGGACCTCACGCTAACCGCAAACGGCCGTGACGGCAGGACGCGTACGGCGGCAGGATCAGAGGCAGGACCAGCAGTAGAGGTGTTCGTCGGCGCTCCGGGCCCGTCGGGCGAGCGCGCTGACCTCCTCGATCACCGGCTGCATCTGGTCGTCGGGAAGCGGCCCGTCCCAGGCGAGTTCCTCGCTGCGTCCCCATCGCGCGGACAACTCGGGCGTCTGGTCGGCGGTGATCGACGCCAGCGTATCCCGGGTCGCGTCGTCGAGCGCGGTCAACCAGGGGCCGTCCTCGGCCCCGCTCCACACCAGCCGGTCCTTCACCGGGTCGTCGGCGTCCGCCTCATTGCGCACGAGAGCCACCAACTCGCCCAGCGTCACCGACGGGTCGATGCCCTTGCAGTCGATCGCGTCGACACCGGGCCGCCCGTCGGCGAGAGCCACCGGCCCGCCGTCGATCTCCGCCATCAGCCGCACCGCCGCGGCGTCGTCGGCCGCGCGAAAGTAGGCGTACAGAACACCCATGCCGGTATCCCAGCAGAGGGGTCCGACACTGTCGTCCTCGCCGCTGACTCAGGGCTGCCCGTCGGGGCAGTTGTTGCTGGTCAGCTTCATCGTGAACTCGGCGTCGTCGCTGGTGATGCCGGACGGCACGCCGTCGAACCAGGTCTCCACCTTCTGCCAGCCCACCCGCTGCTCGTAGTGCAGGTGCGGAGCACCCGAGTTGCCGGTGCTGCCGATCCGCCCGATCTGCTCACCCTGCGCGACCCGCTGCCCCTCCTCCACCAGCGGCGGTTCGAGCAGGTGCAGATACTGCGTCTCCCACCGACCGCCGTGGTCGATCTTCACCCAGTAGCCGCCGCCCCGGCCCCGGGGGCCCTCCGGATTCTCCGGTGTACGCCCACCCAGCGACCCGTTGATGCCGGACACCGTGACGGTGCCCGCGTACGAGGCGAGCACCGGCTGCCCCCACTGCTCGCCCTGGAGCGGGAAGAAGTCGACGTCGTACTCGCCGTGGCCGGGGTAGGTGCCCACCTGCCACGTCTCGCCGCAGCCCACCGGCATCTGGAACAGCGGGCGCGGTCCCGGCGGCAGCAGTTGCGGCACCACCACGTAGGCGGCCGCGCCCAGGGCCGCGACGGCACCGAGCGCGAGCAGGAGTCGCCAGGGACGGCGGGTACGACGATGGGTGCGGGGATGGCCGGTCGTCACCCTGCCAAGCATGGCAGAGGCCGGCGAGTGGCTTCGCCGCCGCCGAGGCCCGACCCCGACGGCCACGTTCACCAGGGCCGCGTTCGGGTAACGACCCGGCATGGCGCGGTACACGAAACCGGAACTCCGGGAGCAGATCAAGGCCGAGATCATGGCCTCCGACCGGGGCGGCCGGCCCGGTCAGTGGTCGGCCCGCAAGTCGCAACTGCTCACCAAGGAGTACGAGCGGCGCGGCGGCGGCTTCCTGGGGCCGAAGGACTCACGGCAACGGTCGTTGGAGCGCTGGGGTGCGGAGAAGTGGCAGACCAGCACCGGCTCCACCCGGGCCCGCAAGGGTGACGAAACGGCGCGATACCTGCCGAAGAAGGCGTGGGAAAAGCTCTCGGACGAGCAGAAGCGCGACACCGAGACCAAGAAGCGACAGGCGTCGCGAACCGGTCGGCAGTTCGTCGCCAACACCGGACCCGCCAAACGTGCCCGCAAGGAGGCGACCTCGCCCCGAGGCCGGGCCGCCACCTCGGCCGAGCGGCTCACCGAACTGACGGTTCCCGAGGCCAGTCGACTCGTACCCGGCCTGGACAAGAACCAGCTCCGGGCGGCGCTGCGACGCGAACGCGGCGGCAAGGCCCGCAAGACCCTCCTGCAACGCCTCCAGTCGGAACTAGACCGCCGCTGACTCGCGCGCGCACCTCAGGCGCCCACTGGTGCAAGGAAGGGTCCCCTGCTAACGCCTGGTGCATAGCAGGGGACCCTTCCTAACATCTCCTCGCCGGCGCAGGGCGGCGTGGGCGCGCGAGGCGGGGCGAGCCCGCGAAGGTGGGTAGATTTGTTGCTGCTGGAGCGACAACAGATCTACCCGCCTATCGCTGTGTCTGCGTGGACGGAGCGCAGCTGCGGCGGCGGAGCGGGCGTGGCCGCCCGCACGCCAGCCACGGGCGGCAACGCCGTTTCGCCCGCCCAGCGTTCGCCTCCTGCTGCACCGGAGCTGCTCGACGCCGATCGCACCGCGTCGGCTGAGGTACGCCACCGCACCGCAGCCCGGGACGTCCTCGCCGACACGATCCGCCATCCGGACGCGCCTGCGACGGTCGTCTCGCTGGCCGTCACCCTCGGGGTGAGCTGAGCCGCGACCCTCCGGTCAGCTACGGCACAGCAGGGCGTCGGGTTCCTTGCCGGGTGACCAGATCCAGGCGCGGTAGGCGACGCCGACGAGGTGTTCACCGACGGCGCACTGCCCCTTGAAGTGCCCGTTGGCGAAGTCGCCGCCGGGATTGCCGGCCGGTCGGTTGTCGCCACGGTCGAACCAGACCGTCCGGCGGGTGCCACCGACGGTGGTGCCCGCGTCGCGGCAGAGCACGGACGACAGGTTGGCGCCACGGACGGCGTACCCGACGACGGTCTTGTGCGGCGGGCATTGCAGCTTGGTGAAGCCGGAGGCCCAGTCGACGTCGACGTGCGACTCGTCGCGGACCACCACGTGGCCGCCGGTGTCCGGGGTGTCGGTGCACAGGCCCCGGTTGCCGGTGCGGCTCAGGCCGATGAGCCGCTGGTCGTCGGGGCAGACCGCCTTGCGGGCGCCGGAGTCCCAGTCCGGGGCGGCACGCATCCGTACTGATTGGTTCAGGTCGGTGTGGTCGAGGGTCAGCATCGACCACTTCCGCACCGGGGCGACCGGGCCGGTCCGGCCACCGGTGACCAGGCGACGCCACGCGTCGGCCCGCCAGTCGTCGCCGTCGTAGAGGCCCATCCGGTGACCGGCGGCGTCCCAGTGCAGCAGCGCCCAACCGTTGCCCCGCCGGTTGTCGTGCCAGCCGACCAGGGGCCAGTACGCGAAGTCGGCGTCGGTGGCGATCAGGTGGTCGACGAAGTGGTGGAACCAGTCCCGGGAACGCTGGTTGGTGTTGTCCCGGCCGCCGACGCCGAACTCGCTGATCCAGACCGGTGCGGTGAAGTGCCGGTCGGCGTCGAGCGCCACGTACGTCGCCTGCCGCCGTACGGTCTCCACGAGCTGGTCGCGGGTGAGGTCCTGGTAGCGGGGGTCGCTGGTCTCGCCGATGCCGGTCGCGCCGCTGTGGTTCGGGCCGGTGTAGCCGTAGAAGTGCGCCGAGTAGACCAGTTTGTGGGAGCGCACGAGGGTGTGCGAGAGCCGGCCGACCGGTTCGAGGGTGGGGCGCCCGTGCGGGAATCCGTCCACCGGCAGGCCGTACCAGTTGATGCCCTCGATGATGATCAGCAGGTGGGGGTTGGCCTCGGTGAGGATCCGGTCACCGACCCGCTGGGCGGCGGCGTGCCAGTCGTGCCGGTCGCCGAGTCCCCAGTTCGGGTCGTCGAGGACGGTGCGGCGTACCTCGTTGTAGAGGTCGGCGCCGACGACCCGGGGGTTGCCGGCGTACCGGCGGGCCATCAGGAGCCAGTCCTGTTCCCACTGGGCGGTGCTCTGGCTGGCGTTCCAGCGTTCGTTGCCGTCGACGCCACAGCACCAGCGCGAGGTGTTGGTGTGGTTGTTGAGGATGACCGCGAATCCCTCGGCGGTCAGCGTCCGGACCGTCTCGTCGTACACCTGGATCGGGGTCCGGCCGCGCAGGTGCGGGTTGGCGCGGACGGCGGCGTCCGGCACCGGGCGGGTGTCGCGGATCATCTCGTTGGAGAACGGCAGGCGGATGCTGTTGAGGCCGAGTTCGTGGAAGCCGGCGACGATCTCGGCCATCGGGGCGCGGTCCAGGCCGATCGGGATCTGGTCGGCCATCTCCCCGGCGTGGTGGGTGGCCGGGTCGGCGCGGTCGCCGCTGCCGGTCCAGGTGCCGCTGGCGCCGTGCCAGTTGCCGGACCTGAGCTTGAAGCGGTTGCCGTGGGCGTCGACCACGTACCGGCCCCGGGTGCTCAACGGGCCGGTCCAGGAGGCGGCCAGATCGTCGGCGGCCGTCACGCTACCCGCAGCCGTCGAAGGACGGGCACTGGCCGGCACGACCGCCGGAACCAGCCCGGCCAGCAGGCCGGAGACGGCGACGAGGCACGGCATCGACCTGCGCATGGCGACCTCCCGACACCGGCTGATCACCGTCGATAGTAGACGGTCGATGGCAGTCGCGCACCGGCCGCGAGCCCCGTCCTCCAGACCGGGGTCGGAGGAGGGGCTCGCGGATGCCGGTCGGTCAGGCCGCGTCGAGGCGGGCCAGTTCCTCGGTCGAGAGTTCCAGGTCGGCCGCGCCGACCGAGTCCCGGATCGTCTCCGGGCGCGACGAACCGGGGATCGGGATCACCGTGGGCGCCTTCGCCAGCATCCAGGCCAGGCAGACCTGTTGCGGACTGACGCCGCGCTCCCGGGCGACCTCGGCGAAGACCGCGAACCGGGAACCCAGTTCGGCGGCGTTGGAGATGCCGCCGAGCGGACTCCAGGGCAGGAAGGCGATGCCGAGCTCGGCGCAGAGCGCCAGCTCCGGTTCGCTGGAGCGGAAGGCGGGCGAGAACTGGTTCTGCACGCTGACCAGTCGGCCGCCGAGGATCTCGTTGGCCTGCCTGATCTGGTCGGGGTCGGCGTTGGAGATGCCGGCCATCCGGATCTTGCCGGCGTCGAGCAGGTCCCGCAGGGCGCCGATGGAGTCCGCGTACGGGGTGTTCGGGTCGGGGCGGTGGAACTGGTAGAGGCCGATCGCCTCGACCCCGAGCCGCTTGAGCGACGACTCGACGGCGTCCCGGAGGTGCTCGGGCCTGCCGTTCAGCGTCCAGAGGCCGTCGCCGGGGCGTACGTGGCCGCCCTTCGTGGCGATCAGCACGTCGGACGTATCGCCGCCGTAGCTCGCCACGGCGTCGGCGATCAACGACTCGTTGTGACCGGCGTCGGCGGGGCCCAGGTGATAGGCGTCCGCGGTGTCGATCAGCGTGACCCCGGCGTCCAGCGCGGCATGGATGGTGGCGATCGAACGCTGTTCGTCGGGGCGGCCCTCGATCGACATCGGCATGGCGCCGAGGCCGATCGCGCCGACGGCGACGTCACCGATACGGCGGGTCTGCATACAGGCTCCTCCTCGAAGCAGTGCGGTTGGCGGGCGGGCGGGTGGCCCGCAACGCCCGGATTCCACCTTCTACCCCGATAGCTAAGCTGTCCAACAGAAGAATCTGATTCCGGCAATCGGTGGCGGTGATGAATCGTGGAGTTGCGCCAGCTCGAGTACTTCGTGGCGGTCGCCGAGGAACGGCACTTCACCCGCGCCGCCGAGCGTCTGCACGTGGCGCAGTCCGGCCTCTCCACGTCCATCCGCTCGCTGGAACGTGAGCTGGGCGCCAGCCTCTTCGTCCGCAACACCCGCAGCGTGGAGCTGACCGACGAGGGGCGGGCGCTGCTCACCCAGGCCCGGCACGCCCTGGCCAACGTGGCCGCCGCCAAGGACGCGGTCGCCGCCGTACGCGGACTGCTGCGCGGCACGCTGGCCATCGGCACCCTCCAGTGTCTCGGCGCGGTCGATCTCGCGGCGACGTTGGCCCGGTTTCACGCCGCCCACCCCGGTGTCGAGATCCGGTTGCGTCAGGGCGGCTCACCCGACCTGATCGAACGGGTCCGCACCGGCGACCTCGACCTGGCGTTCGTCTCCGCGCCCGCGAGCGTGGTGCCCGGCGTCGCGTTGGCTCCGTTCCGGGCCGAGCCGCTGGTGCTGGCCTGCGGGCCGACCCATCCGCTGCGCGACCGCACCGCAGTCGACCTGCGGGAGTTGCCGGGCGAGACGTTCGTCGACTTCTCCCCAGGCTGGATCAGCCGCGATGCCGTCGACCAGGCGATGGCCGCCGCCGGGGTGGAGCGGCGCGTCGCGTTCGAGGTCAACGACGTGCACTGGCTGCTCGACCTTGTCGGTCACGGGCTCGGCGTCGCCGTCGTTCCCCAGGTCTTCCGGGGCAAGCGGACCGCCGCGCGCTTCGTGCCGCTCACCGACCCGCCGCACTGGCAGCTCGCCGTGGCGACCGCGGGTGGTCGGCATCCCAGCACCGCCGCCACCGCGCTGCTCGGCCTCGACGGCATCCGGGCCGCCGCGACGAGTCGGCCGGCCTGACCGACGCCGGGTCGGCGCTGCGGTACGTCCGTGCGCCGACCCGACGCACGGCACCGAAGCGGTCCGTACACACTGGATGGTCATGCCTGACGACACCAGGACGACCGGATGCCGCACGTCGCTTCGTTTGTACGCGGAATAAATAATCTCCGCCTTCTCGATGCGGCAACACGCGCTTCTTCGCACCCTCACATCGCCCCGCGAATCGGACATCTGACCAGCTCAGAGCGGTGTCGTCGGACGCCCGAGACCAACTCGTTACTTGACGCAATAGTTCGTTCGCCGTAGGAAGGAAGTGTGACTGACGTGGTGACGCCACCAACGAGCCCGGTGAGCCGGGAGCGGTCGAAGGAGATCAAGCGCCTCTCGGTGATCTCCACCGCCCGCCAGGTGCGGCTGCTCTCCCGCGCCGAGCTGACCGAGCTGACCGGGTTGAGCCCCGCCACGCTCACGCCCCTCGTCCGCGAGCTCATCGCCGAGGGCTACCTGATCGAACGCGGCCCGGGCACCTCCCGGGCCGGTCGCCCCCGGGCCATGCTGGAGTTCAACCCGCGCGCCGAACTGGTCGCCGCGGTGTCGTTGGAGCCCACCCGGATCAGCTGCGAGATCGCCGACAGCGACGGCACCGTCATCGCCCACCGGGCGGTCCGACTCGCCGGCGACATCGTCGAGAGCATCTGCCGCTCCGTACCCGAACTGGCCGGCGACGGGCTGCCCGCGCTGCGCGGGGTGGCGATCGCCGCGCCGGGCGTCTCCTCGGGCGGCACGGTCCGGCTCGCCCCCTCGGTGGGGCTGGTCGAGGGCCGGGAGATAGGCGAATCGGTGCAACGCCACCTCGGCGTGCCGGTCGTGGTGGACAACGACGTCAACCTGATGGCGGCCGGTGAGCACGCGGCCGGGGCCGGCATCGACGTGGCCGACCTGCTGCTGCTGCACGTCGCCGACGGCATCGGCGCCGGACTGGTCCTGGACGGGCAGGTCCGTCGGGGCGCCGGTGGCGCGGCCGGCGAGGTGGGCTTCCTGCCGCTGGACCCGAGCGACCGGGGACACGACGGGATCGGCCCGTTCGAGGCCCGGTGGTCGGAGAACGCCGTCGCCGAACGAGTCGTCGCACTGGCTCCCGGGCGGCGGCCGGACGCACCGGTGGCCGCCCTGGTCGAGCTCGCCCGCACCGACGCGCGGGCGGCGGCGTACCTGGACGAGGTCCTGGCCGCCTGGACCCGGTTGATCGTCTCCTGCGTCTGCGTGATCGACCCGGGCCGGGTCCTGCTCAGCGGCGCCGCCACCCAGCTCGACGACGACGCCGTGGCGCGGCTCCAGACGCTCGTCGACGCCTCCGCGCCCGCCACCACCGAGGTACGCCGGGCGGTCCTCGGCGACCGCGCGGTGCTGCACGGCGCGGTCAGTTACGCCCTCGCCGCTGCGGCGGCCGGCACACCCCAACTCCTACCCACCCCTTGATCCCTTCCCTCGGAGGTACCTCATGAAACGACGACTTCTCCTGGCCGGGGCGCTCGCCTCCGTGCTCGCCGTCGGCACCGCCTGCGGCGGTGGCGGCTCGGACGACGCGGCCGGTGACGTCCAGCAGCTCACCATCTACACCGCCCGGGACAAGAAGGTCACGGACTTCGTGGTGGAGAAGTTCACCGAGAAGTACCCCGAGTACCAGGGCAAGGTCGAGATCCTCAACATCGGCGCCCAGGAGATCCTGGAGCGGGTCCGGGCCGAGAAGGCCAACCCGCAGGCCGACGTCTGGTGGGGCGGCACCCAGCAGGGTCTGTCGGCGGGTGCGGCCGAGGACCTGCTGGCCCCCTGGCAGCCGTCGTTCGCCGGGGACATGGACGCGCAGTACAAGGACGCCGAGGGCCGCTGGTTCGGGGAGATCCTGCTGCCCGAGGTCATCATGTACAACAACGCGGCGCTCACCCCGGAGCAGGCCCCGAAGGACTGGGACGACCTGCTCGACCCGCAGTGGAAAGACAAGATCATCATCCGGGACGTGGCCGCCTCCGGCACCATGCGGTCGATCTACGCCTCGATGATCCAGCGTCTCTCCCCCGACGGCAGCAACCCGCAGCCCGGGTACGCTTGGCTCAAGCGCCTCGACGCCAACACCGGCTCGTACGCGGCCAACCCGGCCGACCTGTACCTCAAGCTCTCCCGCCAGCAGGGCACACTGAGTGCCTGGAACCTGCAGGACGTGCTGTTGCAGGCCAACCAGTCGAACATGCCCTTCGGCTACGTGATGCCCACCTCCGGTGCGCCGGTGCTGGTCGACGGCCTCGCCGCGGTCAAGGGCGGCAACTCCGAGGGCGCGCAGAAGTTCATCGAGTTCCTCTTCGACGACGGGCTCCGCGCCGACCTGGCCAAGGACTTCTTCCAGATCCCCGCCATCGAGATCGCCGACCAGCCGGAGTGGCTGGCCCAGCTCGACCTGCGCCCGATGAACGTCGACTGGAACGTGATCGCCGAGCACGAGACCGAGTGGATCAACCACTGGAACAGCCAGATCAAGAACAAGGGCTGACCGCGTCGGCACCGGGTCGGGGTACGCGTACCCCGACCCGGCCGCCGTCCGGCCGACCGCTGTTAGGAAGGGACCCTTCCTATACCGCAGGCGTTAGGAAGGGCCCCTTCCTTTCATCGCGGCCGGCAGCACCCCTCTTACCTACGACCGGCAGCACGAGAAGGAGGACATCATGATCGATGTCACGCTGGAGTCGGTGAGCAAGCGATTCGCCCGCGCCGGTGACACCGCGGCCGTCGACGATGTCGACATCAGCATCGCCGCCGGTGAGTTCTTCACCCTGCTCGGCCCGAGCGGCTGCGGCAAGACCACCACCCTGCGCATGGTGGCCGGGTTCTACTTCCCCACCTCCGGCCGGATCCGCTTCGGCACCGAGGACGTCACCCGCCGCCCACCGAACAAGCGTGACACCGGCATGGTGTTCCAGAACTACGCGCTGTTCCCGCACATGTCGGTGGCGCAGAACGTCGCGTACGGGCTGAAGATCCGCAAGGTGGGGCGGGCCGAGTCCCGGCGACGCGTCGAGGAGGCGCTGGGCGAGGTGCACCTCGGCGGGTACGGCGAGCGGCGCATCGACCAGCTCTCCGGCGGTCAGCAGCAGCGTGTGGCGCTGGCCCGAGCCCTGGTCATCCGCCCGCGTACGCTGCTGCTCGACGAGCCGCTCTCCAACCTCGACGCGAAGCTGCGCGAGGAGACCCGGACCGAGATCCGCCGCATCCAGAAGGAGAGCGGCACCACCGCCATCTACGTCACCCACGACCAGGCCGAGGCGATGGCGATGTCGGACCGGATCGCGGTGATGGAGTCCGGCCGGGTGCAGCAGATCGGTGCTCCGCAGGAGATCTACCACCGGCCGACCAACGCCTTCGTGGCCCGCTTCATCGGCCGCAGCAACGTGTTGTCGCTGCCGGTCACGGCCGTCACCGACGAGACGGTCACCGTCGGCCGTCCGGACGGCACCGAGATCGTCGTGGCCGCGCCGGTCGGGCACGGCCTGCGTTCCGGCGAGACCGCGCTGGTGTCGGTACGCCCGGAGCACATCGGGCTCACCTCGGCCACCGAGGCGGGCGCGCTGCCCGGCCGGGTGACCGAGCTGGAGTTCACCGGCATGGCCACCAACCTGGTGGTCGAGGTGGCCGGCGAGTCGGTGCAGGTGGCCGCCATCGACGTGCCGTCCGGCGTCGCCGTCGGCGACCAGATCGGGCTGCGGCTCAACCGGGAGCGCATGTGGGTGGTGCACCCGTGACGGCCGCACCCAGCGCCGCCACCGTCCCGCCGATCACCGAGGACCCGACCCCGCCCGGACGGGGTCGCCGTCCCCGGCTGGGCGGACGCTTCGCCGGTGGCGCCAGCTCCCGCTGGTTCCCGTACGCGCTGGTGTTCCCGCTGGCGCTGATCCTGTTCGGGTACGTGGTCCAGCCGATGTTCGCCACCTTCGCGGAGAGCGTCGGGGTGGACGGGGTGGCCAACTACACCGAGTTCCTGCGCGGCGGGGGCGTGGCCCGGTCCGCGCTGCTCACCTCGCTGGGCATCTCGGCGGCCAGCGTGCTGCTCTGCGGGATCGTCGGCGTGGCGATGGCGTTCCTGCTCAAGCGCTTCCAGTTCCCCGGCCGCCGGCTGATCGAGGCGATCATCCTGGTGCCGGCCGCGCTGCCGCCGCTGATCGGCGCCATCTCGTTCCAGTTGCTCTACAGCGAGACCGGCATCCTGCCGCGCGGGCTCCAGCAACTGTTCGGCACCGAGAGCCCGGTGCTGCCGTTCACCGGCATCGCCGGGGTGCTGGTGGTGCACACCTTCACCATGTACCCGTTCTTCTACCTCGCCGCCTCGGCCGCCCTCGCCGGGATGGACCCGTCGGTGGAGGAGGCCGCGTACAACCTCGGCGCCGGTCGGGTCCGGGTGTGGCGGACCGTGCTGCTGCCGATGCTCACCCCGGCGCTGGTCTCGGCCTCGCTGCTGGTGTTCATGACCTCGCTGGCGTCGTACACCGCTCCGCTGCTGTTCGGGGTGGACCGCACGATGACCATGCAGATCTACATCAACCGCACCAACGGCGACCTGCCGATGGCCTCCACGTACGCCTCGGTGCTGGCGGTGGTGTCGATCCTGTTCCTGCTCGGCATGCGCTGGTACGAGGGGCGGCGCAGCTACCGCTCGCAGTCCAAGGGCGTCGCCGCGCACCGGCGGGAGATCACCAACCCGTTCGGCAAGTGGGCCGCGCTCGCCGCCTCGATCCTGGCCACGGTGGTGCTGCTGGCACCGGTGGTCACGATCGGCCTGGTGGCGTTCTCCGAGGACGGGTCGTGGACGACCGAGGTGATCCCGTCGGCGTACACCTGGCAGAACTTCGTCACCATCTTCTCCGACCCGAGGGCGTTCCAGCCGATCCTCAACTCGTTGCAGATGAGCCTGATCGCCACGGTCGCCTGTGTGGTGGTCGGCGTGCTCATCGCGTACGCGGTGCGGCGGTTGGACTTCCGGGGTCGGGCGCTGCTGGACGTGGCGGTCATGCTGGCGTGGGCGCTGCCCGGCACGGTGGTGGCGATCAACCTGATCTCGGCGTTCAGCACCGGCAACGCGTTCAGCTTCGGGCAGGTGCTGATCGGCACCTTCTGGATCATGCCGTTGGCGTACTTCGTGCGGTTCCTGCCGCTGGTGTTCCGGTCCAGTTCGGCCACGCTGGCGCAGATCGACCCCTCGCTGGAGGAGGCGGCCCGCAACCTGGGCGCCTCGTGGTGGCGGGCGTTCGGCACGGTCACCCTGCGGCTGATGATCCCCGGGGTGGCGGCCGGCGCGCTGCTGGCCTTCGTCAACGGCGTCGGTGAGTTCGTCGCCTCGGTGCTGATCTACACGTCGCAGACCGCACCGATCTCCGTCGAGATCAACAATCGGATGTACTCGTTCGAGGTCGGCACCGCCGCCGCCTACGGCATGCTCCAGGTGGCGCTGATCTTCGTGGTGATGGTGGTCTCCGGTCGGCTCCAGAGCGGCCGGTCGGCGTCCCGGGAGGCGGCGAAGTGGACGACGTGACGCGTACCGAGGTGACCGTGGACTGGCCGGAGTCGGGCCTGCTGCCGATCGGCCGGGTGCCCGGTGGCGAACTGGCGGCGGTGGCCGCCGCCGCGGACTTCGCGGTGCTGCCGGTGGGCGCGGTGGAGTGGCACGGCCCGCACCTGCCGCTGGGCACCGACCTGATCCTGGCCGAGGGGTTCGCCGCCGAGAGCGGCGCGACCGGCGACGGCCCGCGCGGGGTGCTCTTTCCCGCCGTGGCGTATGCGGCCTGCCCGGGGCAGACCCGTCCGTGGCCGGGGACGGTGGCGATCCGTCCGGAGATCGCGGTCGGCTACCTGGCCGACGTGATCGAGGGGATCGTCGCCGCCGGTTTCCCCCGCCTGCTGATCGTCAACGGGCACGACGCCAACATGTCCACCGCGCGGGCCGCGATGGAGTGGGTCTCCGGCCGCCGGCAGGCCAGCCTGCTCTTGGTCAACTGGTTCCAGTTGGTCACCCCGGCGGAGACCACGCAGATCTACGGCGAGCTGCCCGCGCGGGGGCACGGCGGGGCCTACGAGACCTCCGGCGTGCTCGGCTTCGACCCCGACGCGGTACGCCTCGACGCGGTCGAGGACCTGCCGCCGAAGCCGAAGCTGCCGGTGGCCCACCCGTACGTGCTGGTGGAGTCCCGGCCCGACCCGTGGCAGGGCTGGTCCGGGCACATCTCGCTGGCCGACGTGGCCAGCGGCGAGCGGGTCCGGCACATCGCCGGTGCCCGGTTGCGGGAGATCGTGGCCGCCTGGGTCGCCGCCCCGCCACCCGCGCCGCCCACCGCCGATCCCCTGCCCACCGATCCGCCGCCGTCCGGTGATCCGCTGTCCGGGGAGGAGGGGTGACCGTGGACCGGGGACTGGACGTCGTCGACTTCCACCTGCACTTCCGCATCGGCGCCGACGAGACGATCCACGCCTGCGAGGAGGCCGCCGGGATGCACCCCGGCGGGGCACCCGGGCGGGCAGCCCGCGCCGCCGCCTCCGCCCCGTACGCGCGGGCGTGGCGGCAGGCGTGGTCGTTCCCGGAACCGGAGCCGCCCGCCGCGCACTGGCCGGACGAGGCCGACCGGTGGGCCGACGAGTTGCGCCGGGTGGGCGTACGCCGGGCGGTGTTCGTCACCGGCGGCGGCAACGACGCGGTGGCCGACGTGGTCGACCGGCACCCGGACCTGCTGCTCGGCTTCGCCCACCACGACCCGTACGCACCGGACGCCGCGGCCGAGCTGGAACGGGCGGTCACCGAACGCGGCCTGCGCGGGTTGAAGCTGTTCGCGCCGTTGCTGCGCGGCCCGCTCGACGGGCCGGACCTCGATCCGCTCTGGGGCACCGCGCAGCGGCTCGGTGTGCCGGTGCTGATCCACATCGGGCACTACGGCAGCGCCGGCGGCCTCACCTTCGGCCGGCACGGTGGTCCGGAGGAGCTGGCCCGGATGGCCCGTCGGTTCCCGGAGCTGCCGGTGGTGGTGCCGCACTTCGGCGTGCAGTACGTGCAGGAGCTGCTCTTCACCGCCTGGGGCTGCCCGAACGTGCACGTCGACACCTCCGGCTCCAACCAGTGGGTGCGGTGGATGCCGTACAAGCTGACGCTGGAGGACCTGTTCCGGCGCTGCTACGAGACCATCGGCCCGGAGCGGATCGTGTTCGGCAGCGACTCGTCGTGGTTCCCGCGCGGGTACGTCACCCGCTACCTCGACGACCAGCTCCGCATCTGCCGGGAACTGGGCCTGCCCGACGAGCACCTGCGCGCGATCTTCGCCGGTAACGCCGAGCGCCTGCTCGGCCTGGACGACTGACCGGCCGACCGTCCGGGACGGCCCCCGCGCCGACCCGGCCCGCAGAGGAAGTAAGGAACTCCGTCATGAGCACACCCGCGCTGACCACCTACCAGCGGCACCACCTGCGTCCCACCTACGACCACCACGTCGGGCACCTGTTCCCGGCGATGGTGCGGGCCAGCCAGGCGCACGTGGTGATGCTGACCGAGCAGGGGTTGATCCCCGCCGATCGGGGCGCCCGGTTGCTGCGCGGACTGGCCGAGCTGCGCGCCGACCAGGCCGACGCGCCGCCCTTCGACGGCACCTTCGAGGACACGTACTACCTGGTGGAGAAGCGCCTCGCGGCGGCCTGCGGGATACCCACCTCGGAGCTGGACGTGCAGATGGCGCGCAGCCGCAACGACCTCGACGCCGGGGTGTTCCGGATGCTGCTGCGCGACCAGCTGACCGGCGTGCTCGACCGGGTACTGGCCACCGGCACGGTCGCGCTGGACGCCGCGGACCGGTACGCGGACGTGGTGATCACCGGCTACACCCACCGGCGTCCGGCCCAGCCGACCACCATCGGGCACGCCCTGGCCGGGTACGCCGAGGCGCTGGCCGGGGAGGCGCTCGCCTACGCCGACGTGATCGAGGCGCTCAACGTCTCGCCGCTGGGGTCCTGCGCCTTCGCCGGCACCGACCTGGACATCTCCCCCGCCCGGGTGGCCGAGTTGCTCGGCTTCGCGGGTCTGGTGACCAATTCGTACGAGGCGGTGGCCGGCGCCGACCATCTGGTGCGGGTCGGCACCCTCAACGCCCAGGCGCTGGCCACCGGGGCGCGGCTGGCGCGCACCCTGATGGACTGGCTGAGCTGGCAGTGGGTGACCACGCCCGGTGACTTCACCCAGGGCAGCAGCATCATGCCGCAGAAGCGCAACCCGGTGGTGCTGGAGCACCTGGTCTCGTACGCCGGGCAGGCCGCCGCTGACGCCGCCTCGGTGCTGAACAACGTGGGCGCGGCCTGGTGGGAGGACTCGAACAACGCCACCACCGACGTGCAGGTGCGGCTCTGGGAGAGCAACGACCGGACGGACCGGTTCTTCGCCCTGCTCGGCGGCTTCCTCGCCGAGATCGCGCCGTTGACGCCGCCGCCGGCGGCCGAGATCGTCGCCTCCGGGGCCACCACGACCGCCGCCGCCGACGCCCTGACCCGGCACGGTGTGCCGTTCCGGGCCGCGCACTCGGTGGTGGGTCGGCTGGTGCGCGGCGGTGCCCCGCAGGGCTGGACCGCCGACGATGTGCGGGCCGCCGCCGAGGGGCTGGTTCCCGGCGGGCTCGACGACGCCGCCGTGGACGACCTGATCGCCGCCGCCGTCCGGCCGGAGCTGGTGCTCGGCCGCGCCCAGGCCGACGGGCCGGGCAGCGACGCGGTACGCGCCCAGGTGGCGACGCTGCGAGGCAGCTTCGACGCGGCGCGGGCACGGCTGGCGGCGGTACGCGACCGTCTCGACCGGGCCGACACCGCACTGGACGCGGTCGCCACCGAGATGGCGGCCCGATGAGCGTGCAGCTGGCGCGACCCGAGTCGGGCGCGTACACCGACGGGCTGCTGCTCGGCATCGACTTCGGCGGGACGAAGATGGCCGTCGGGGTCGCCGACCGGCAGGGCCGGCTGATGGCCCGTGAGCGGGTTCCGACGTACGCCGAGCGCGGTGCGCCGCAGGCGCTGGACCGGGCGCTGCGGCTCGCCGCCCGGCTGCTGGCCGAGGTGGGCGGCCCGCTGCTCGCCGCCGGGGTGGCCTCCCCCGGGGTGATCCGGGCCGACGGCATCGAGCTGGCGCCGAACGTTCCCGGCTGGGAGAGCCTGCGGCTGGCCGACGCGGTGCGGGAGACGCTCGACGTCACCGAGGTGGCGGTGGACAACGACCTCAACGCCGCCGCCCTGGCCGAACTGCGGCTCGGCGCGCTGCGCGACGCCGATCCGGGCCTCGTGCTGGGGCTGGGCACCGGAGTGGCCGCGGCGATCACCGTCGGCGGCACGGTGGTCTCCGGCCACCGGGGTGCCGCCGGTGAGATCGGGTACGCGGTCTCCGGCGGCCCGTGGCCGGGCACCATGCTGGAGTTGGACTTCTCCGGTCGGGCCCTGGACGTGGTCGCCGCCGAACTGGGTCTCTCCGGCGGCGCGGCGGCCCTCGCCGGTGCGGCCGAACGACCGGGGTCGGAGCGGCAGGCGTTGATCGCCCGGCTCGACGAGTTGGCCCGGCACCTGGTCACGTGTTGTCTGCTGCTGGACCCGCAGCGGGTGGTGCTGGTCGGTGGGGTGGCCGGCAGCGCCCTGATCCGGGAGCTGCTGGTCGACCGGCTCACCGAGGTGCTGCCGCATCGGCCGGAGGTGGTACTGTCCCGGTTCGCCGACGACGCCGCCCTGCTGGGCGCGGTCACGCTCGCCCGGGAGGCGGTCGTGGTCACCGGCTGACCGCCGGGACGACACCCGCTACCGGATGGCGCCGCGCCACGACCACAGGTTAGCCTCACCTAACTTGTGGAGAGTGAGGCGAGATGGCAGAGCCGACGGCGGGGGTCCGCCGCACCGACCGACGGCGGGTGAGGTGACCGTGCGAGTCAGCCCGACCGGCCGGTTGTTCGGCGAGATGTTCTGGCGGCAGCGCCGGGACACCGCGCTCTGCACCGCCTTCTGGTCGCTGCACCAGGTGTGCGAGGCACTGGTCCCGGTGGCCATCGGCCTTGTCATCGACCAGGCGGTGAGCACCGGGTCGACCTCGGCGATGCTCTGGTCCGTCCTGGGGATCTTCGCGTTGTTCACCGCGTTGACCATGGGGTGGCGGTCCGGCTTCTGGTTCCTGTCGAAGGCGGTGACCGAGGAGTCACACGTGCTGCGGATGCGCGTGGTCCGGCGACTGCTGGGCGGGCAGGGCATCCGCACCGGCCGGCAGAGCGGAGAGCTGCTCTCCATCGCCACCACCGACACCCAGGCCGCCGCCGACTCACTGGAGCTGGGCAGCCGGGTGATCTCTGCGCTGCTCGGGCTGGTCGTCTCCACGATCGTCCTGCTGCGGATCGACTGGACCCTCGGCCTCGGGCTGGTGATCGGCATCCCGGTGCTGGTGCTCGCCCTGCACGCGCTCGGGCCGCTCGTGGAACGCCACACCTCGGCGCAGCAGCAGGCCATCGGCCGGGCCGCCGCGACCGCGTCGGACCTGCTGCAGGGGCTCCGCCCGCTGCGCGGGTTCGGCGGCGTCGACGAGGCGTCACGGCGTTACCGCACCGCCAGCCGCACCTCGCTGCGCGCCAACGTCGGCGCGGTCAAGGCCGGTGCCGCGTTCGTCGGGGTGTCGACGTTCACCACCGGCCTGCTGATCACCATCGTGGCCGCCCTGGCCGGCTGGTTCGCCCTGGAGGGGCGGATCACGGTCGGGCAGCTCATCACCATCGTGGGCCTGGCCGCGTTCATCACCGACCCGGTGCTCAACCTGGCCGACTGCGTCTTCCGGCTGGCCACCGCGCGGGCCAGCGCGGCCCGGGTGGCCGAGGTGCTGGCCGCGCCCGAGCGCGCCACCTCCGGCGTACGGGAGGCGCAGCCCGGTCCGCTGGTCCTCGCCGAGGTGCACACCTCGGGCCTGGACGGTGCCAGTCTCGAGGTGCGCCCCGGGGAGGTGCTCGGGGTCGTCACCGGGCAGACCACCACCGCCGACGACGTCACCGACCTGTTGGCCGGGGCACGGGCACCGGAGCGGGGCGAGGTGACCCTGGCCGGGTCACCGGTCGGTGACCTCGACGTCGCCTCGCTGCGGCAGGTCGTGCTCGTCGAGCCGCACGCGGTCGACCTGTTCGGCGGCACCCTGCGCGAGGTGCTGCAGAGCGGGGACGACCGGGACGACGCGGCGCTGCGGCAGAGCATGGCGGCGGCCTCCGTCGACGACCTGCTCGCCGAGGGCGGCACCGGGCTGGACCGCGAACTGCTCGACCACGGACTGAACCTCTCCGGCGGGCAACGGCAGCGGATCGCCCTGGCCCGGGCGCTGCTCGCCGACCGGCCGGTCACCGTGTTCCGCGACCCGACGACGGCAGTCGACGCGGTCACCGAGCACGCCATCGCCGAGGGCATTCGCTCCCGTCGGGCCGGGGACGACCGGGCCACCGTGCTGGTCACCACCAGCGCTCCCCTGCTCGACCGGTGCGACCGTGTCGTCTTCCTCGACGCCGGGCGGGTGGCCGCCGTCGGATCGCACCGGGACCTGCTCACCCAGTCCGCGTACGCCGAGGTGGTCCTGCGATGAGCGCGACGACGATACTGCCGGTCGCCTCCGGCCGGGAGACCCTGGCCACGTTCTGGCGCAACCTGCGCCGCTATCCGCTGCTGGCCTGGACGTCGGTCCTGACGTCCGTCGCGGCCAGCGCCGCGGCCGTGGTGGTGCCGATCCTGCTCGGTCGGCTGGTCGACCTGGTCGTCGCGGGCGGCACCGTCGACGCGCTGCTGGTGACCTCGGCCTGGATCCTCGGCATCGGTCTGCTCGCCGCCGTGCTGACCGGCGTGTCCCGGTGGCTGGTCACCGAGTGGGGCATGCGGGCCTGCGCCGACCTGCGGGAGGAGGTGCTCGACCGGGCCCTGCGGATGGACTCGGCCCGGCTGGAGAGCGCCGGCTCCGGCGACGTCGCCGCCCGGGTCACCGACGACGTGGAACAGGTCACCGACTCGGTCCGGCTGGCCGCCGGGATCTTCACCGCCCTGGTCACCGTCGTCATCACCTTCGCCGGTTTCGCCACCCTGGACTGGCGGATCGCGCTCGCGTTCCTGGTCGTCCTCCCGGTGCACGTGCTGAGCCTGCGCCGGTTCGTGCCCCAGGCGAAGCGGCTCTACGCCGCCGAGCGCGAGGCTGCGGCGGAACGGACGCAGAGCCTGCTGACCACCTTCACCGGCGCCCGGACGGTGCACGCCTACGGCATGGCGCAGCGGCAGGGCCAGCGGGTGGACGGGGCGTCACGCAAGGCGGTCACCGCGCGCCTGCGGGCGGTACGCGGGTTCCTGTGGTTCGCGAACATGATGAACTACGCGGAGGCGATCGGCCTCACCGCCGTCCTGCTGACCGGCTTCCTGCTGGTCCGCGCGGGCGAGAGCAGCGTGGGTGACGTCACCGCCGCCGCGCTGCTGTTCCACCGGCTCTTCGGCCCGCTCGGCATGCTCCTGATCTCGTTCAACGACGTCCAGTCGGCCGGTGCCGCGCTCGCCCGGCTGGTCGGCATCACCGGACTCGACGTGCCGGAGTCGCGCCCGCGTGCCGGTGACCGGCCGGCGGGCGGGATCGGCGCCAAGTCGATCGGGCACCGCTACCCCGGCGGCCCCACCGTGGTGCACGACGTCTCGGTGGAGATCGCGGAGGGCGAGTCGCTGGCGGTGGTCGGCGAGAGCGGTGCCGGCAAGACGACGCTGGCGGCCATCCTCGGCGGGGTGTTCCCGGCCGCCGAGGGCGAGGTGCTGCTCGGCGGGCGACCGATCGCCGACCTGGATCCGGTGGAGCTGCGCCGCACCGTCGGCGTCGTCACCCAGGAGGTGCACGTCTTCGCCGGCACCCTCGCCGACGACCTGCGACTGGCGGTGCCGCACGCCGACGATGAGCAGATGTGGGACGCGCTGCGGCTGGTCGGTGCCGACCAGTGGGTCGCCGCGCTGCCGGAGGGGCTGCACACCCGGGTCGGCGAGGGCGAGCACCCGGTCACCCCGGGGCAGGCGCAACAGGTGGCGCTGGCCCGGGTCGCCCTGCTCGACCCGCCGATCGTGGTGCTCGACGAGGCGAGTGCCGAGGCCGGCAGTGCCGGTGCCCGGCAACTGGAGCTGGCCAGTGCCGCGCTGGTGCGCGGACGCACCGCCGTGGTGGTCGCGCACCGCCTGACGCAGGCGCAGAGCTGCGACCGGATCGCGGTGATGGCGCACGGACGGATCGTCGAGCTGGGCACCCCGGCGGAACTCGTCGCCGCGGGCGGCCGGTACGCCGAACTCTGGGCCGCCTGGCAGCGCTGACCGTACGCCGGGCGGCGGGCAGGCAGCGCCGTCCGGACCGCCTGCCGCCGGTCAGGGCCGTCCGCGCCACCGGTCAGGGCCGTCCGGCGGGGGTCAGTCGGCGGTCGGCTCCGCCCGGCCGGCCCAGCGGCCGCGTACGTGACCGATGTGCACGCGCATCAGCCGTTCCAGTCCGGCCCGGTCGCCCGCCTCGATCAGGTCGAGCATCTCGACGTGCTCGCGGGCGGAGGGCACCAGTTCCCCGGTCTCGGCGAGCCGGGTCAGCCCGAACAGCCGCGACCTCGCCCGCAGCTCACCGACGAGCGAGACCAGGTGACTGTTGCCGGCCAGCGCGAGCAGTTCCAGGTGGAAGCGGCGGTCGTGCTCGATGTACGCGATCAGGTCCCTGCGTTCGGCCACCTCGACGATCCGGTGGGCGATCGGTCGCAGGCGCGCGACGTCCTCGGCGGTGGCCACACCGATCACCCGGACGGTGGTCGGCACCTCGATCAGCTGGCGGATCTCGGTCAGGTTGTCAAGCTCCCGATCGGACAGTTCGGTGACCCGGAAGCCCTTGTTCCGCACGGTCTCGACCAGGCCCTCCTTGACCAGGTCGAGCATCGCCTCGCGGACCGGGGTGGCGGAGACGCCGAGTCGGGCGGCGAGCGTCGGCGCCGAGTAGACCTCGCCGGGGCGCATCTGGCCGGCCACCAGCGCGGCCCGCAGGGCGTGCGCGACCTGTCCCCGCAGGCTCGGTCGCGCCCCCAGGGACGGCAGTTCCAAGGCGTCAGTCACCACCACGTCTCCTTCCCGCCGCATGGTAGGCGACGCCACGGCGGCGGGTCCCGGGACACCCGGCGCGGCTCAGCCTCCGGCGGGTGCGACGGTCACCGTGTGCAGGGCGGTGTAGAAGTCCTGCGCCGCCTTGCCCTGTTCGCGAGGTCCGTAGCTGGAGGCGCGCTCGCCGCCGAAGGGCAGGTGGAAGTCCACTCCGGCGGTCGGCGCGTTGACCTTGATCTGTCCGGCCGCCAGCCCGTCGGCGAAGCGCAGCGCGGCGTCCAGGTCGGCGGTGAAGACCGAGGCGGCGAGCCCGTACCGGACGTCGTTGGCGGCGGCCAGCGCCGCGTCGACGTCGTCCACCCGGCTCAGTGTGCAGATCGGACCGAACACCTCCGCGCGCTGGAGCAGGTGGTCGGCGGGGACGTCGGCCAGCAGCGTGGGGGCGACGAACCAGCCCGCTTCCCGGGGCGTACGGGCACCGGTGAGCAGCCGCGCACCGGCGGCGACGGCACTCTGTGCGGCCTCCCGCACCCGGGCCCGGGCGGCCTCGTCGATCACCGGCCCCACCACGGTCTCCGGCGCGGCGGGATCGCCGCAGGCCAACGCCGCCACGGCGGTCACCAGCGCGTCGGTGAACGCGGTCGGGTCACCCACCACGATGACGCGCTTGGTGGCGGTGCACTTCTGGCCGGCGTACCCGAACGCGGCGTAGGCGACCTGCCGGGCGGCGGACTCGACGTCGGCGTCCGGCAGGATCACCGCCGGGCTGAGCCCGCCCATTTCGCACTGCACCGGCACGCCCCGCGCCACGGCGGTCGCGCCGACGCCGGCGCCCACCTCGGCGGAGCCGGTGAACGACACGACGTCACCGGCGTCCACCACCGCCCGGCCCGTCTCGGCGTCACCCGGCAGCACCGTCAGCAGCCCGTCGGGCAGGTACGGCGTGACCAGCTCCGCCAGGCGCACCGCGCAGGCCGTCGCCTGCGGTGCCGGCTTGAGCAGGACGGCGTTACCGAAGGCCAGCGCCGGGGCCGCCTTCCACATCGGGATGGCCAGCGGGAAGTTCCACGGCGTGACCAGGCCGGCGACGCCACGCGGTCGGCGACGGGTGTACGCCAGGCCCCGACCGCCGCTGGGGTCGTGCACCGCACCGGTCGGGTCGTAGACCTGCTGGGCGTAGTACCGCAGCAGCGAGACCGTCCGGGCCGCCTCACCGCGCGCCTCCGTGATCGGCTTGCCCACCTCCCGCACGACCAGGTCGACCAGTTCGGCGGTGGCGTCGGCGACCGCGTCGGCGGCGGCGTGCAGCGCCCCGGACCGCTCGGCGGGTGGTGCCGCCGCCCACCCGGGCTGCGCGGCGCGGGCCGCCCCGGCGGCCGTGCCGACGTCCTCGATGGTCGCGGCGGGCACCGAGACGACGACATCCTCCGGACGCTGGGGGGAGGCGGACACGACGACGGACATGAGAACTCCAGTGCTGGTCAGAGCAGGAAACCGGCGGGGAACGGGTCGGTGGGGTCGAGGAGGTACTGGGCGGTGCCGGTGATCCAGGCGCGGCCGGTGACCGTCGGGATCACGGCCGGTCGGCCCGCCACGGTGGCGCGGTCGAGCAGCCGGCCGACGAAGCGGCTGCCGATCAGCGACTCGTTGACGAAGTCGGCGCCGAGCGCCAACTCGCCCCGGGCGTGCAGTTGGGCCATCCGGGCCGAGGTGCCGGTGCCGCAGGGCGATCGGTCGAACCACCCGGGGTGGATGGCCATCGCGTGCCGCGAGTGCCGGGCGTCGGACCCGGGGGCAGCGAGGTAGACGTGGTGGCAGCCGGCGATCGTCGGGTCCTCGGGGTGCGCCGGCCGGAGTTGGTCGGTGACGGCGTCCATGATGGCCAGACCGGCGTCGAGCATCCGCTGCCGGGTCTGTGGGTCGGTCGGCGTGAAGGCGATCCCGAGCCGGTCGAGGTCGACGACGGCGTAGAAGTTGCCGCCGAAGGCGAGGTCCAGGGTGACCGGGCCGTACCCGGGCACGTCGACCGTGGCGTCCAGGTCCGACACGAAGGCGGGCACGTTGCGCAGGGTCACCGACTCGGCGTGCCCGTCGCGGACCGCCACGTCGACCGTCACCAGCCCGGCCGGGGTGTCCAGCCGGATCACGGTGGTCGGCTCGGTGACGGTGACCATGCCGGTCTCCACCAGCACGGTGGCCACCCCGATGGTGCCGTGCCCGCACATCGGCAGGCAGCCGCTGACCTCGATGAAGAGGACGCCCCAGTCGGCGTCGGGCCGGGTGGGCGGTTGCAGGATCGCCCCGCTCATCGCGGCGTGCCCGCGTGGCTCGCACATGAGCAGGGTGCGGAGGTGGTCGAGATGGGCGACGAAGTGCCGGCGCCGTTGTGCCATCGAGTCGCCGGGGATCACACCGATGCCGCCGGTGACCACCCGGGTCGGCATGCCCTCGGTGTGCGAGTCGACCGCGTGGAACACCCGCGTGCTGCGCATCGTCCTACCGCCCTTCCCGTCACCGGCCGCCGGCCGCCACCGCCTTCTCGGTGGCCTCCCGGACGAGGCGCTCGTGGTCCGCCGTGAGGGGCACCCGGGGCGGGCGGCAGGGCCCACCGTAGCGTCCGACGACGTCCATCGAGAGCTTGATCGCCTGCACGAACTCGGTCCGCGAGTCCCAGCGCAGCAGCGGGTGCAGCGCGCGGTAGAGCGGCAGCGCGGTGGCCAGGTCGCCGTCGGCCGCCGCGTCGAAGAGCCGGACGCAGGCCCGGGGCAGCGCGTTGACGTACCCGGCGATCCAGCCGGGCGCGCCGGCCACCGCGAGCTCCAGGGTGACGTCGTCGGCCCCGGCGATGAGGTCGAGACCGGGTGCCGCCTCGGCGATCCGGTAGGCGCGGCGGACGTCGCCGGTGAACTCCTTGACGCCGACGATCAGGCCCTCGCCGTGCAGGCGGGCGAGCAGCTCCGGGGTGAGGTCGACCTTGGTGTCGATGGGGTTGTTGTACGCCACCACCGGCACGCCGACCTTGGCGACCTCGCGGTAGTGCGCGACCACGGCCCGCTCGTCGGCCCGGTAGGCGTTCGGCGGCAGCAGCATCACCGCCGCGCAGCCGGCCTCGGCGGCGTCCTCGGCCCACCGCCGCGCCTCGATCGCGCCGTACGCGGAGATGCCGGGCATCACGGTGAAGCCGTCGGGTGCGGCGTCGACCGCGACCCGGACCAGCGTGCTGCGCTCCTCGGGGGTGAGGGTCTGGTACTCGCCGAGCGAGCCGTTCGGCACGACCCCGTCGCAGCCCTCGTCGGCGAGCCAACGGACATGCTCGGCGTACCGGTCGACGTCGACCGCGAGTCGGTCGTCGAGCGGCACCGTGGTGGCCACCAGTACGCCGTGCCATGGTCTCGACCGAGGGGGCATCGGGTGCTCCTTATTCCGTGGCGGCCAGTACAATGTCACACACTACAACGGCGTCCCGCCGCCCTCCAGCCCCCGACGTCGGAGGTGCCATGCCTGCGCCCCGCCACCCCGCCGCCCCGCCGCCCCGCCACCCCACTGCCCCGCCGGGCCCTGTCGCACCGCTGCGCCCGGCCGACCGGGCCGGTGCTCGCGTGCGTAGCGGGGCGGTGGACCTGGTCGTGGTGGGGGCGGGCATCGTCGGCGCGGCCTGCGCCCACGAGGCGAGCCGGGCGGGCCTGTCGGTGACCGTCGTCGACAGTGGACCGATCGTCGGCGGCACCACCGGGGCGGGCGAGGGGAACATCCTCGTCTCCGACAAGGAACCCGGCCCGGAACTCGACCTCGCGCTGCACTCGCACCGGCAGTGGCGCGCCCTGGCCGACCTGCCGGTGCGCGACACGACCTTCGGTGACCTGGTGGAGATGGAGGCCAAGGGCGGACTGGTGGTCGCCACCGACGGGGCGTCGCTGGACGGTCTGGCCCGGCTCGCCGCGCGGCAACGTGACCTCGGCGTCGAGGCGGTCGCGGTCGACCGGGACCGGCTGCACGCACACGAACCGCACCTGGGCGACGACCTCACCGGCGGCTACCGGTACCCGCAGGACATGCAGGTGCAGCCGATGCTCGCCGCCGCCCACCTGCTGCGACTGGCCCGCCGGGGCGGCGCCACCGTGCTGCCGCACGAGCCGGTCACCGACCTGCTCCGGGACGGACCACGGGTGGTCGGCGTACGGACTCCGCGACGCGACATCCCCGCCGCCGCCGTCCTCAACGCCGCCGGCACCTGGGCCGGTCAGGTCGCCGCACTGGCCGGTGTCGTGCTGCCGATCGCGCCCCGACGCGGCTACATCCTGGTGACCGAGCCGCTCCCGGCGCTCATCCGGCACAAGGTGTACCTCGCCGACTACGTCGCCGACGTGGCCAGCGACTCGGCCGCGCTGCGGACCTCCACGGTGGTGGAGGGCACCCGGGCGGGCACCGTGCTCATCGGCGCCAGCCGGGAACGCGTCGGCTTCGACCGGAGCCTCTCCGTCCCGGCCCTGCGGCAGCTCGCCGCCGGTGCGGTACGCCTCTTCCCGGTGCTGCGCGACGTGGCGGTGATCCGCGCGTACCGGGGATTCCGGCCGTACTGCCCCGACCACCTGCCGGTGATCGGCCCGGACCCCCGGGCCCCCGGGCTGCACCACGCGTGCGGCCACGAGGGCGCCGGCATCGGCCTGGCACCGGGCACCGCGCGTCTCGTCACGCAGAGCCTGCTCGGCACGCCGCCCGAGATGGACCTGACCCCGTTCCGCCCGGACCGGTTCGACCCGGAGGTGCCCCGGTGATCCACCCCGACGAGTTCGAGATCCTCCTCGACGGCACGCCGGTGCCCTGTCGCGACGGCTGGACCATCGGCGCCGCCCTCACCGCCGCCGGGGTGCTGTCCTGGCGGGACACCCGCGTCGGCGGGCGACCCCGGGGGCTGTTCTGCGGCATCGGAATCTGTTTCGACTGCCTGGTGACCGTCAACGGACAGCCGTCGCTGCGGGCCTGCCTGGTGCCCGCCACACCCGGCGACGACGTCCGCACCCAGCAGGGCACCGGGCGATGACCGGCGTACGCGTGGACGTGGCGGTCGTCGGTGCCGGGCCGGCGGGACTGGCCGCCGCGCTCGCCTCGGCGGAGGCCGGCGCCCGGGTCGCGATCGTCGACGCGGGCGTACGCCCCGGCGGGCAGTACTGGCGCTCCCCCGCTCCCGGCGCCGGCCGCTTCCGGCCGGCCACCCTGCACCACGGCTGGCGGCGGTTCACCTCCACCGTGGACCGTCTCGCCGCGCTGGCCGACGCCGGTCGGGTCGTCCGGCTGGCCGGGCACCACGTCTGGTCCGTCACGCCGGACGGCGACGGTTGGGCGCTCCGCTGCCTGGTCGGCGCCGAGCCTCGGCAGCACGGCACACCCGACCCGGTCACCGTCGCCGCCCGCCGGCTCGTCCTCGCCACCGGCGCGTACGACCGGCAGGTGCCCTTCCCTGGCTGGGACCTGCCCGGCGTGATCACCGCAGGCGGGGCGCAGGCCCTGCTCAAGGGTCATCTGGTCGTACCCGGACGGCGGGTGGTGGTGGCCGGCACCGGGCCCTTCCTGCTGCCGGTCGCCGACGGTCTGGCCCGGTACGGCGCACGGGTGGCGGCGGTGGTGGAGGCGAACGGTCCGCTCGCCCTGGCCCGGCACCCCCGCGCGCTGCTCGGCGCGGCCGGCAAGTTCGGTGAGGCGGCCGGGTACGCGGCCCGGCTGGCGCGGCACCGGGTGCCGGTCCGGCATCGGCACGTCGTGCTGCGGGCCACCGGCACGGACCGGCTGACCGGGGTGGTCGTCGCCCGGCGAGGTCGGGACGGCCGGGTACGCACCGGCACCGAGCGGCGGATCGACTGCGACGTGCTGGCCGTCGGGTGGGGGTTCACGCCGCAACTCGACCTGGCGCTCCAACTCGGGTGCGCGACCCGGGTCGACGCCGACCAGAGCCTGGTGGTGTCCGTCGACGAGCAGCAGGCGTCGAGCGTCGCCGGGGTGTGGGCGGCCGGTGAGGCCACCGGCGTCGGCGGCGCCGACCTGGCGACGGTGGAGGGTCGGATCGCCGGTGCCGCGGCGGCGGCTTCGCTCGGCGCCGGACCGCTGCCCGGGGATCGGGCGGCACGTCGTCGACGCCGTGCCCTGCGCCGGTTCGCCGCCGCCCTGCACCGGGCCTACCCGATCCCCGACGACATGCTCGCGCGGTGTGCCGACGAGACCGTGGTCTGCCGGTGCGAGGAGGTCGACGCGGGCGGGATCCGGCAGGCCGTGGAGTTGCTGGGCGCTACCGAGGCCCGCACCGTCAAGCTGCTGGCCCGGCCGGGGATGGGCTGGTGCCAGGGCCGGGTGTGCGGCTTCGCCACCGCCTGCCTGACCGCCCACCACGCCGGTCGGGCGGTCACCGGGGCGGACCTGCGGGCCTTCGCGGAACGACCGATCGCCGCCCCGCTGTCGCTGGGACGACTGGCCGCGTCCGAGAAGGACGGATCCGGGGTGGATCACCGCTAGGCGGACGCCTCCACGGGCGCCCGAGAACCCCAGGTAATCGCGTCTGTGAGCGTTAACATCGCGACGTTACCTACCGGTTTCGCATTCCGCACATCACCGGGTCACGGGATTGACGAGCGGAAAGTTAACGCTCACACTCGCTGACAATCCACCCCGCGCCGCCGCACCGGTCGAGCCGTACCCCACCTGGAAGGACGATCCTAAGTGGCTGAATCCGTTGAGATCCCCGTGAGTCGACGTCAGGTCCTGCAGGTGTCCGCCGCCGGAGTAGCCGCGGTCGCCACCGCGAGTGCCTTCCCGACCGCCGCACAGGCGGCACCGACCCCGGGTTCGGGCCCCGGTACGCCCGCGCCACGCCTCGCCGATCCCGGTCCGGGCGGCACCGCACCGGTCCGGCCGTTCCCGCTCCGTGACGTCCGGCTCGGCAACGGCCTGCTCCAGGAGAAGCGGGACCGGATGAAGAACTACCTGCGGCAACTCGACGAGCGGCGCTTCCTGGTGCTGTTCAACAACCAGGCGGGCCGACCCAACCCGCCCGGGGTCACCACACCCGGCGGCTGGGAGGACGGCGGCCTGCTCAGCGGCCACTGGGCCGGGCACGTCATGACCGCCCTCGCGCAGGGATACGCCGACCTCGGTGAACCGATCTTCAAGAACAAGCTCGACTGGATGGTCGGCGAACTCGCCGCCTGCCAGGCGGCCATCACGGCCCGGATGGGCACCGGCGATCCGGGCGGCGATCCGCAGGAGCCGGCGGAGCCGGAGATCGACCGGGTGCCCGGCCGGTTCGGCAGCGGCCTGCGACTGGGCGGTCCCAGCCGGGCCGAGCACGTGACGCTGCCGCAGGAGGCGATCAGCCAGCTCACCGACTTCACCATCGCGACCTGGGTCAACCTGGCGGCCACGCAGAACTGGAGCCGGTTGTTCGACTTCGGTCAGAACAGCACGGTGAACATGTTCCTCGCCCCGCGTGCCGGATCGACCGGTAACGCACCCCGGTTCGCGATCACCGTCGGCGGCAGCGCCGGCGAACAGCAGATCAACGGCACTACCGCGTTGCCCGTCAACCAGTGGGTGCACCTGGCCGTCACCCTCACCCAGAACACCGGCACGTTGTACGTCAACGGCGTCCAGGTCGGCCAGAACACGAGCATGACGTTGAGTCCGGCGAACCTGGGGAACCCCGGCAACCGGTGGATCGGACGGTCGCAGTACGGCGACCCGATGCTCAACGCCACCGTCGACGAGTTCCACATCTTCGACCGGGCGCTCAGCGCACAGGAGGTGGCGTCCCTGCAGAACTCCCCCGCCGGCAGCACCGGAGGCGGCTCGATCGCCTGGTACCGGTTCGAGGAGGAGGGCGGCTCGACGATCCTGGACTCGTCACCGAACGGCCGCGACGGCGGGATCGTCGCCACGCAGAGCGGCGGGACCGAGCTGTGGGTGCCGACCCACCCCGGCTACCTCGGTGCCATCCCCGAGGACGCGGTGCTGCGACTCGGGCCGCCCCGGTGGGCGGTGTACGGCAGCAACGCGGCCACGAACACCTGGGCCCCCTGGTACACCCAGCACAAGATCATGCGTGGTCTGCTCGACGCGTACTACCACACCGACAACGCCACGGCGCTCGACGTGGTGACCAGGATGGCCGACTGGGCGCACCTGGCGCTGACGGTCGGCGACAAGAACCACCCCGGCTATCCGGGACCGATCACCCGGGACAACCTGAACTACATGTGGGACCTCTACATCGCGGGCGAGACCGGCGGCGTGAACGAGGTGTTCCCGGAGATCTCCGCGCTCACCGGCGACAGTCGGCACCTGGAGACCGCCAGGCTGTTCGACAACCGCGAGTCGCTCTTCGACGCCTGCGTGGAGAACCGGGACATCCTCGTGACCACCCCGGCCACCAACCCGGGCCGACGCCGCCCCGACCGCTTGCACGCCAACTCGCACGTGCCGCAGTTCGTCGGCTACCTGCGCGTCTACGAACACAGCGGCGACACCGAGTACTTCCAGGCCGCGAAGAACTTCTTCGGCATGGTGGTCCCGCACCGCGCGTACGCCAACGGCGGCACCGGCGGCAACTACCCCGGCTCGAACAACAACATCGAGCTGTTCCAGAACCGGGACAACATCGCCAACTCGATCGCCCAGGGCGGTGCCGAGACGTGCACCACGTACAACCTGATCAAACTCGCCCGCAACCTGTTCCTGCACGAGCAGAACCCGGCGTACCTGGACTACTACGAGCGGGGCCTGATCAACCAGATCGCCGGGTCACGCGCCGACACCACCACCGTCAGCAACCCGCAGGTCACCTACTTCCAGCCGTTGACCCCGGGGGCCGCCCGTGGCTACGGCAACACCGGCACCTGCTGCGGCGGCACCGGGGTGGAGAACCACACCAAGTACCAGGAGACGATCTACTTCAAGTCCGCCGACGACTCCACCCTCTGGGTCAACCTGTACGTGCCGTCGACCCTGACGTGGTCGGAGAAGGACCTCACCGTCGTCCAGGAGACGGACTACCCCCGCCGGGACCACACCCGGCTGACCGTCAACGGCAGCGGTCCACTGGAGATCAAGCTTCGCGTACCGGCCTGGGTGCGCAAGGGCTTCCAGGTCAGCGTCAACGGTGTCGCACACCAGCACACCGCCACCCCGGGCAGCTACCTGACACTGAGCCGCACCTGGCGCTCCGGCGACACGGTCGACATCCGGATGCCGTTCAGCATCCGCATCGAACGCGCCATCGACCGCCCCGACACCCAGGCCCTGTTCTGGGGACCGGTGCTGCTGCAGATCCTCGGCAACCCCGGTGGGGGCGCCTTCCGGGAGCTGTCGTTGTACCGCCACCTCCGGCGCGACGGCGACTACAGCCGGGCCGCCATCACCCCGAGCAGCACCACGGCCGCCGGTGACCAGCTCTTCGCCACGCACGGGTTCACCCTGCGGCCGTACTACGTCGCCGACACCCAGGCCGTCTCGTCGTACTTCCGGCGGGTCGAACCGACGGTCGTGTTCGGCGGCATCGACACCGGCGTACCCAACCACAAGCGCAACGACGGCCTGCCCGCGTACGACATCCCGGTCACCGGAGTGCCGTCACCCGGCACCGACGGTCCGACCTTCCTCGACCTGCTCTGGGACGAGGCGCCGTTCGCCGGCCACGGCCAGTTCGTCACGGCCGTCACCCGCATCGCCGACGCCTTCGTCGACGCGGACGTCTTCACCGCCGCGCAACGCGACCGGATCGTCGCCGACGCCACCCGGGCCAGGGCCGAACTCGACCCCGGGTCCTCGTTCGATGTCGAGGTGACCGCGAAGACGCACCGCATCGGCGGCACGGCGTACGTCTCCGTCTCCGCCCGCAACGACGACCAGGTGCCGCTCACCATCGAGCTGGTCACCGCGTTCGGCTCGCGGACGGTGACCGGCGTCGCCCCGGGCAGGAGCGCCTTCCAGCAGTTCACCACGCGCGCCGCGGCGGTACCGGCCGGCACCGCCACCGTCCGGATCACCGGCACCGTCGACGGCGAGGAGATCGTCACCGAGGTCGAGGCCCCGTACCCGGCGCTCGGCTAGTGCTCTGCCGGGTGGCGGCGCCCGCCGGGGCGTCGTCACCCGGTCTGCCGCCCACCCGCTCGCCGCGAAGTTGCCGAACTGCCCGACACGACGGCCGTTCCCGGTGGAGTCTGCCAGGGAGGAGACGGCGGGGAGGCAGGATGCGGCAGCGCAGACGGGCGGGACTGCTGCTGCTCACCGCCGTGCCGCCGACCGTCGAGGCCACCGTCCTGGTCGCCCTGGGCTTCGTCGCCGCCACCGGGCTCGCACCGCAGACCTCGGCCGTCTGGCCGTACGACACCTACCACGACCTGCGGTGGCTGTACGTCTACCACGAGTCCTGGCCGAAGTTCCTGTTCTGGTTCGGCGTGCTGGTGGTGGCGCGGGGTGTGTTCCACACCGTGCTGGTGGTGCTCGCCTGGCCGGACGGGGTGCCCCGCCCGCCGGTGCGGTGGCTGCTGCGGCGCAGCCTGGGGCTGGCCCTGCTGGTGGCGGTGATCGTGGCGCCGTGGGCGTTGATCTCGGTGGCCGCGTCGGTGGTGGCGCTCTCCTGGGTGCTGCTGGCCTCCCTGCTACCGATGTTCCTGCTGGCACCGTTCCTGCAACGGGCCGCCGTGGTCGGTCCCTGGTGGCGCGGACTGCCGTCGCTGTCCCTGGTCGGCTGGTCGCTGCTGAACTTCGTGGTGCTGACCATGGCCGGTGCGCTCTGCTGGAGCGTGCCGGGCTGGTGGACCGTGCCGGTGGCCGCCACGGCTGGCGTGGTGAACGGCCTGCTCTGGGACCGGACGGTGCACGCCGCCCTGCGCGCGCACCGCATCCGGTTGGCGTGGCTGCCGGCGACTCCGGTCGCGGCCGTGCTCGCCCTGGCGGTGCCGCTGCTCATCCCACCGCTGATGCACGCGGTGCCGGGCAAGAACCTCCAGGCCGAGACGATGGTGCTGGACCATCCGCTGCCGCCGGAGGTCCCGCAGGCGATCATCGTCCTCGCCGGCTACGGCTCCGCGTACGGCGGCGAGGCGCCGGTCGACGACCGCGTCGAGCGGTTCTCCTACCGGGGGCTGGACCCGGACGGCACACCCCTGCCGTACGCGCCACGCGACACCACGATCTCGGTGGCGCAGAGCGCACGGCTGCTCGGCGAGCAGGTGCAGCGGCTGCACAGGCGTACCGGTCGGCCGATCGCGCTGCTCGGTGAGAGTGAGGGGGCCATGGTCGCCCGCACCTACCTCCAGGAGGGCGCCCATCCGGCGGTCGACGCGCTGGCGATGTTCAGCCCACTGATCAACGCGGGGCGCGCCTACTATCCACCACCGCACCAGGACCGGGGCTGGGGCGTGGTCACCGGGTGGCAGTTGCGACTCATGTTCGGCGTACTGCACAAGGGCGGTGGTGCCGGCACCGGTCCGGACGAGCCGTTCATCCGGTCCCTGGTCGACAACGCGCCGTTCTACCGCAACCAGCTCATGTGCCCGGTGCCTGGCGTACGGATCGTCGCCTTCGTCCCCACCAGCACCGCCGCCGAGGCGCCACCCGGCGACTACGCCGACATCCCGGTGTTCCAGATGCCCGGCGTCCACGGCGGCCTGCTCGACCGCGCGCTGGTCGAGGAACGGCTGGTCGCCTTCCTCTCCGGCGAGTCGATCGAGCAGGAGCGCGACGAGTATCCGCTGCTCCAGCGGCTCGGCGCCGCGTGGCAGGCACCGCCGTTGGCCATCGCGGCCAACCCGGCCTGGGCGGCGTTCCGGCAGCCGGACCCCGCGTTCACCGGCAAGGTCTGCCTGCCGACCCGCTGACCCGGTCGGGGCCGGCACCGCCTTCACCGGGTCGCGCGCGGTTCAGGGGGCCGGCGAGGCGCGGTGCAGGAGGATCAGCCTGGCGGCGGCCAACGCCGGTCCGAGCACCAGCACCGTCTGCACCGGGTGGTAGGTGAAGAGGAACAGGTGCAGCACGACGAAGACCGCGACGGCGGCCAGCGCGAGCAGCCCCGACCAGCGACGGCTCAGGGGTACGAGCGCCCCGGCCAGGGCGACACCCACCCCGGCGGCCAGCCGCAGCCAGACCCACCCGGTGATGTCGTGCCGGTGGACGACGCCGTCGCCGAACGAGACGTACCGGTCGCCGGTCAGGTCGGCGCCGGCCGCCACCGCGTCGAAGATCCCGGCCGCGCCGAGCAGCACCCCCGCCAGCAGCAACGCCCGTGCGCGTACCTCGCCCCTCGTCACCACTCCCCCGTCGTCCGTCGACCCGACGGCGGCCCGTGGTGCCGCCGGCCGGTCGGCGCGTTCCGCTCCGGCGCCCGCCGAGTGTCCGGCGCGTTCAGCGGGTGATCTCCAGATAGCGGTCGATCATCGCGTTCACCTGTTCCGGAACCTCCAGTTGCACGAAGTGCCCGGAGCCGGCGGTCTGCCCGATGTGCGACTCGGGGACGAGTCGGGTGAGGTGGGCGTAGTCGGAGAAGGGCTGGTCGGTGCCGACCATCAGCAGCGGCCGGGCCCAGGTGGTCAGCGCCGCCACGTCGCCGCCCTGCCGCACGTACGCGGCCAGTCCGGCGATCGGCTCGTAGGCGATCTCGGTGGAGGGTCGGCCCATCGCCCGGACCACCCGCTCCACCAGGCGCGGCTCGGAGTAGGGCCGGAAGTACGAACGGACGATCTCCTCCCGGGCCACGCCCGACGTGTCGTCGCGCAGTGATTCGGCCACCTCGCCGATCGCGTCGGCGGCCCCGGGCGGCCCGGCCACCGCGGAGTCCAGCATCACCAGGCCGGTGAACCGACTCCGGTCGGCGGCTGCGGCGGCCAACGACCAGACCCCGCCGAGGCTGTGCCCGATCACCGTGACCCGGCGCAGGTCCAGCGCCTCGGCCAGGGCGCGCAGGTGACCGCCCATCTGGTCGACGCCGTACCCGTCGGGCGAGGGCTGACTGTCGCCGTGGCCGGGCATGTCGACGGCGATCACCCGGGCCGGCCGGGCGGCCAGGTGACGGGCCACCGGTTCCAGGTACGTGTGGTCGCCGCACCAGCCGTGGACGAGCAGGAACGTGCCGCCCCGTCCCGGCCCGTACGTGTGGTAGCGCATCCCTGCCGCGACCCGTCCGTCCACCGTCGCACCTCCCCGGACTGATGTGCCCCGTACTTCCACTGAAGCACGACCCCACACCAGAAGACAATTATATGTTGTATGTCCGATTTACCGCGTTGCCGACACGGCAGTGGACGGGGAGGGGCAGGTGGACGGAGTGCTCGACAGCTTCTTCGCGAGCCTGGCCGAGACTCCGCCCGGCCGCCTGCCCACCACACCCACCGGGGTGCTCCGCTTCGACTTCGACGGGCACGACACCTGGTTCGTCGCGCTCGCCGACGGCCGCGCCCGGGCGTACCGGGACGGCACCGACGCCGACTGCCGGGTGGAGATGAGCCGGGCCTCGTTCGAGCGTCTCCTCGCCGGCCGCGACCACTTCGTCTCCATGCTGTTCCGGGGAGTGCTATCGGTCGGGGGCGACCTCGCCCTGATGCACCTCTTCCGCCGACTGCTGCCGGTGGCCGCCAACAGCGTCGCCGTCGAGCCGGCCACACCGGGTACGACCTTCGCCGAACCCGGTCTGGTCGGACTCCAGCAGGCCACCCGCATCTTCGCCGGCAGCCTGTTCATGATCAGCGAAGCCAACGGGAACGTCGGAACCACGCCGACCACCCCGATGGGCCTCTACTTCTTCGACACCCGGTTCCTGTCCACCTGGGACCTGACCCTCGACGGGGAGCAACTCTCGGTGCTCTCCCACGACGCGGTGAACACCTGGGAGTCCCGGTTCGGGCTGGTGCCCGGCGAGCCCACCCACTACGTCAGCGCGACCACCTCGGTCATGCGGCGACGCCAGGTGGACAAGGAGTTCCAGGAGGAGATCACCCTGCTCAACCACGCGCCCGCACCGGTGCAGTACACCATGCGGCTGGCGGTCGCCGCGGACTTCGCCGAAGTCCCCGAGGTCCGCAGCGGGCTGCGCCGGGACCGACCGGTGGTCGCCCTGGTGGAGCAGGACACGCTGCGGCTGCACTACAAGCGGGAGAGCCTGCACCGGGAGACGGTGGTCACGGCGAGCGAACCGGCCCGGATCGACGAGGACGGGCTGACCTTCACCGTCACGGTCGACGCGAAGAGCGCCTGGAGCACCCGGCTGCGGGTACTCACCCTCGTCCGCGACCTGCACAGCCGCGACCTGCGGGAACGGCTGAACAGTTCCACCGGGCGCTCCGACAGGCGGGTCCTGACCGACATCGCCCGGTTGACCGGGTCGGCACCCCGACTGCGTGCCGACTACGAGCCGTTGCAGCACGCGTACGAGCGGTCCGTGCGCGACCTCGCCGCACTGCACTATCCCGGCCTCAACTACCTCGACGGCCTGCCCGCCACCGGCCTGCCCTGGTCGATGACCCTGCTGGTCCGGGAGAGCCTGATCAGCAGCTTCCAGGCGCTGCCCTTCCTGCCGGAACGGGCGGCCCGGACCCTGCGCATCCTGGCGCTGACCCAGGGCGCACGGGACGACCCGTTCCGGGGCGAGCAGCCGGGCAAGATCGTCCAGGAGTGCCGGTACGGCGACTCGGCAGCCTTCAACGACACCCCCGAGTCGGCCAACTTCACCGCCGTCGACACCACCGCCCTCTTCGTCATCCTGCTCGACGAGTACGAGCGGTGGACCGGCGACGCCGACCTGGTCCGTGGGTACGAGTACGAGGTGCGGGCGGCCATCGCCTGGCTCGACGGCCCCGCCGACCCGCAGCGGACCGGTTACGTCTGGGCCGGTTGCCAGACCAGCCGCACCGAGGAGGTGGGCGGCACCTGGCGCAGTTCGGCGCACGCGATCTGCTTCGCCGACGGCCGTCCGGCCGGATTCCCGCAGGCGACCTGCGAGGTCCAGGGCTACACCTACGACGCCAAACGGCGGGCCGCCCGGATGGCGCGCCTGTTCTGGCAGGACCTGGAGTGGGCCGACCGGCTGGAACGCGAGGCCGCCGAGTTGCAGGACCGCTTCGACCGGGATTTCTGGCTGCCCGACCGGGGGCACTACGCGGTGGCGCTCTCCGCCGACGGTCGACCCGTGGACGGGCTGGCCTCGAACATGGGCCACCTGCTCTGGAGCGACATGGTCCCGATGTCGCGGCGCGACGACGTGGTGCGGCACCTGTTCGGTCCCGGCCTCTGGTCGGGCTGGGGCATCCGCACCGTCGCCGAGGACGAACCCGGCTACAACCCGCTCGGTCGCCACACCGGTGCGGTCTGGCCCTGGGACAACTCGATGATCGCCTGGGGACTGTGTCGGGCCGGGTTCCGGGCCGAGGCGGCGCGCATCGCCGAGGGCATGCTGGAGGCGAGCCGCTACTTCGATGGCCGGCTGCCCGCGTACCTCACCGGCTACGACCGGGCCGCCACCAAGGTCCCGGTGCCGTACGGGCTCGCCGACAGCCCGTACGCCCCGTCCAGCGGTACGCCCCTGATGGTGCTGCGTACGCTGCTCGGCCTGGAGCCGTACGCGAACCACCTGGCGGTGGAGGCCGGGGTGCCGGAGGAGATGGGCCAGATCGAGCTGCTCGACATCCCGGGTCGGTGGGGGTACACCGACGCGCTGGGGCGGGGCCGTCCGTTCCGTGCCCGCCGTACGCCCTGAGGTGTAAGGAGGGGACCCTTCCTATACACGAGGCGTTAGTAGGGGGCCCTTCCTTACCCGCGGTCGGCGGGGGTTGGGGGGTGCCGGTCGGCCCAGCGGCGGGCGATGGCGGCACAGACGACCAGTTGGATCTGGTGATAGATCATCAGGGGCAGCACCAGCAGGCCGAGCGCCTCGGGCTGCACCAGCACGGCCGCCATCGGCAGACCGGTGGCCAGGCTCTTCTTGGCCCCGCAGAACAGGATCGTGACCCGGTCGGGACGGTCGAAGCGGAGCACCCGGCCACCGGCGTACAGCAGCCCGAGCACCAGCGCGAGCAGCCCGGTGACGAGGGCGATCAGGACGGCCAGCCGCCCGGGTGAGACCTCGTCCCAGACCCCGGCCACCACGCCGGCGCTGAAGGCCGAGTAGACCACCAGCAGGATCGCGCCCCGGTCGACCCGGCCGGTCAGGGCTCGGTGCCGCTCGATCCAGCCGGCGGTCCAGCGGCGGGAGAGTTGCCCCGCCACGAACGGCACCAGCAGTTGCAGCACCACCGTGCCGATCGAGCCGGCGCTGACCCGTACCTCGCCGGAGCCCTGGAGCAGCAGGGTGACCAGCAGCGGGGTGAGCGCGATGCCGGCGATGTTGGAGAAGGAGGCGGTGAAGACCGCCGCCGGCACGTTGCCCCGGGCGATGGCGGTGAACGCGATCGAGGTCTGCACCGTGGACGGCACGGCGCAGAGGAAGAGCAGACCCTGGTACAGCTCGGGGGTCAGCACCTCCGGTCGCAGCGGCGCGGCGGCGAGCCCGAGCAGCGGGAAGAGCACGAACGTGGCGAGCAGCACCACCACGTGCAGCCGCCAGTGCCGGGCACCGTCGAGCGCCGCCCTCGGGGCGATCTTGGCGCCGTGCAGGAAGAAGAGCAACGCCACCGCGAGCGCAGCCGCCACCCGCCCCACCTCGGCGGCCGTGCCGCGCAACGGGAGGAGGGCGGCCAGCGCCACGGTGCCGAACAGTGCCGCGATGAACGGGTCGATCGGCAGCCGACGCGGCCAGCGCATCGCCTCTCCTCTCCGGTCGCTCCTGCTCTGCGCCGCCTCGGGGCGGCCGCCCGATCATTGTCGGCCCGGATGGATCAGTGGGAAAGGCGATCATCGCGCTGACTGCCATCACGGACCGTGATAGCTTCTCCCGGGTGTACGACCCTGTTCAGCTACGCAGCTTCCTGGCGGTGGCCCAGGCGCTGAGCTTCACCCGGGCGGCGGCCCGGTTGGGCCTGCGCCAGTCCACGGTCAGTCAGCACGTGCGGCGGCTGGAGGACGAGACCGGGCGACCGCTGTTCGTGCGGGACACCCACAGCGTCGGCCTCACCGTCGACGGCGAGGCGATGGTGACCTTCGCCCGCGACATCCTGGACGCGGGCGACCGGGCCCGGCGACACTTCGCCACCGGGCCGGTACGCGGCCGGCTTCGGCTCGGCGTCTCCGACGACCTGATCTCCACCCACCTGCCCCGGGTCCTGCGCGACTTCCGGCACCGGCATCCGCTGGTGCACCTGGAGCTGACCGTCGACCTGAGCGGCACCCTGCACCACCGGCTCGACGCGCAGCAGTTGGACGTGGTCTTCGCCAAGCGCCTCGCCGGGCAGGAGCGGGGTCGGCTGGTCTGGCGGGACCGGCTGATCTGGCTGGCCGCACCCGACCATCGGCTCGCCCCGGACGAAGCGGTGCCCCTGGTCGCGTACCCGCCGCCCAGCATCTCCCGGGCGCAGGCCCTGGACGCGCTCGGCGCGGCGGGTCGGGCCTGGCAGCTCGCCTGCACCAGCACCAGCCTCGGCGGGCTGGTGGCGGCGACCCGTGCCGGTCTCGGGGTGATGGCCCACTCGGCCGAACTGGTCCCGCCCGGGTTGGTGCCGGCCCCGGCCGGGCACCGGCTGCCGCCGCTGGGCGAGGTGGAGTTCGTCCTGCTGCACCGCGAGAGCGCGCCCGCCGACACGGTGGCCGCCCTGGCCGAGGCGATCCTGACCGCCGGGGCCCGGACCACTCCCACGTCCTGAGCGCCGCCACAGCGGACGGCCCCGCCGGCCGGATGCGGACGGGGCCCATCGGCCATGATCATGACGGGCGTCGCCGTACTAGGCTCGCGCCGTGGACGACACCCCGACGGCGTACCGCGAGGCGGTGCGGCGACTCACCACCACGGCGCCCGGCGCGCGCTACGCGGCGGCGCAGGCCCTGATCGCCCTCGGCGCGACCGACTCCGAGCGGCGGCAGCCGATCACCGACACGATCTGCGCGTGGCTGCGTGACACACCCGCGCCGGACGGCGTCGACACCGAGGAACGTCGCGCGGCGCTGCGCCTGCTCACCGACCGGTTGCGCGGCGCCGGCCCGGCCCCGCGCACCCCGCCCTGGGACGGGATCAGCGTGGACCTGTCCGGCGCGACGCTGCACGACGCCGACTTCCGCGCCTGCCGGCTGCGGGCGGTCCGGTTCGCCGACACCCGGTTCCACGGGGCCACCGCCTTCGAGGGCGCCACCGTCGACCGCGACGCGTCGTTCCCGCGCGCGGTCTTCGCCGACGACGCCACCTTCACCGGCATGCGGGTCACCGGCGACGCCGGTTTCGGCCGGACCCGGTTCCGGGGACGGACGGACTTCACCGGCGCGGTGTTCGCCGGCATGGCCTGGTTCGGCCGGGGCGCCGAGACCTGGTGGGAGGAGGACGAGGCGTGGGACACGGTGGACGAGATCGCCCCGGCGCCGTGGGACGAGCCGAACGAGGACGACCCACACTGGCCGGTCGCGGTCCTGGTGGAGGACTACCAGGACTGGGCGGAGGGTGGCGACGGCGCGCGGTTCGTCGGGGACGTGTCGTTCCGGAACGTACGCTTCGACGGCCCCGCCTGGTTCCACCACGCCCGGTTCGGGGCCCGGGCCACCTTCGCCGGTGCCCGGTTCGCCGGGCGGAGCCACCTCACCCACCCCGGCGGTGACCTGACCGGCGCCCACTGGGCCGGCGGCACCGACGACGGCGAGTCGGAGTGGCCGTTCGGCTGGACGGTCGACGCCGCAGGCGGTCCCCTGACGCCGGACGCCTCGGTCGGGCCGTACACGCGGCAGTTGGCCGATGCCGACCCGGTGGTCCGCGCGGCCGGACTGCGGATCCTGGCCCGCCTCGGCGACGACCGGCCCGAGCTGCGGCAACGCGTCGCCACGGCGCTCTGCGCCTTCCTCCGGGTGCCCGTCCCGTTCCCGCTGGACGCCTCGCACCGTACCGCCGGCCAGGACGCCCTGCTGCGGGAACGGCGGCTGGCGCAGCGGTTGCTCGCCGACCGGCTGCGGCCCGGTCCGGGACAGTGGCGCGGTGTGCACCTGTGGCTCTGCGGCGCCACCCTGGTCGACCTCGACCTGCGCGGCGGCGAGGCCGGACACGTCGACTTCACCGGCGCCCAGTTCCACGGCACCACCCGACTCGACGGCAGCCGCTTCGACCGCGTGTCGTTCAGCCTGGACGGGCCGTCGGGCCGCGCCGTCTTCCACGGTGACGTGGTGTTCGGCACCACGCCGCCGAAGCACGTGGTCCTGCACGGCGCGGTGGCCTGACACCCGACGGTGTCACCGTCCGGCCCGCCGGGTCACGGGTCAGCGGGCCGGGAAGCGCAGCACCCGGTCGTCGCCGTCGCGGACGTCGCCCCGCCCGTCGGTGTTGGAGGTGGTGACCCAGAGCGCCCCGTCCGGGGCCACCTGCACGGTGCGCAGCCGCCCGTACCCGTCGAGACGCGCGGACGGCTCACCGAGCCGGTCACCGTCGAGTGGTACGACCCAGAGCCGCTCGCCGCGCAGCGCCGCGACGTAGGCGTTCCCGCCGGTGATCGCCATGCCGGACGGCGACGCCTCCCGGGTGGACCAGGTGATCAGCGGGTTGGTGTAGCGTCCGCCCGCCGTGTCGCCCTCGCCCTCGACCTCGGGCCAGCCGTAGTTGCGTCCGGCCTCGATCAGGTTGACCTCGTCGACGTCGTTCTGGCCGAACTCGGTGGCGAAGAGCCGTCCCTCCGGGTCCCAGGCCAGGCCCTGCACGTTGCGGTGCCCGAGGCTGTAGACCGGGGAGCCGGCGGTCGGGTTGCCGGGTGCCGGTTCGCCCTCCGGCGTGAGCCGCAGGATCTTGCCGGCCGGGCTGGCCGGGTCCTGGGAGCTGCCGGTGTCCCCGGCGTCGCCGGTGCCGACGTAGAGCATGCCGTCGGGGCCGAAGGCGATGCGTCCGCCGTTGTGGAAGCTGGCCTTGGGGATGCCGGAGAACACCACCTCCGGCTGACCGCCGTCGAGCCGGAACCGCACGATGCGGTTGTCGGCGGCGGCGGTGAAGTAGGCGTAGACCAGGTCGTCGTCGGCGAAGTCCGGCGACACGGCGAGCCCGAGGAGTCCGCCCTCGCCACCGGCGGTCACGCCGGGCACCGTGGTGACCTCGCCGGGTGTGCCGCCGCCCGGGGAGATCCGCAGGACCCGCCCGGTGTTGCGCTCGGCGACCAGCGCGTCTCCGCCGGGCAGGAACGCCAGCCCCCACGGCACGTCGATGCCCCGGGCCAACTCCTCCCCCGCGTCGAGGTCGGGCGCCGCCGACGGGGAACTGCTCGCCGTACTGGTGGCCACCGGGCCCGGATCCGGGCCGGGGCCGGTGGCGTCGGTGTCGCCGTTGCCGCACGCGGCGGTCCCGGCCACCAGCAGTACGGCCAGGGCCGATCCGGCCCACATTCGGTATCGCATTCGTCTCCTTCAGCGGTCTCCTGCGTGTCCCGGTCCTGCGAGCAGCGAACCAGGTGGCGGCGAAAATCAGGGAAAAGGCGGGCCGAGGGGCGTCGGCCTCCCCGGCTCAGGCCGCCAGGGTGGAGATGTCGATGACGAACCGGTAGCGCACGTCGGCGGCGAGGACCCGCTCCCAGGCATCGTTGACCTGCGCGGCGTCGATGACCTCGACCTCGGGTGCGATCCCCCGCTCGGCGCAGAGGTCGAGCATCTCCTGGGTCTCGCGGATGCCGCCGATGGTGGACCCTGCCAGCGACCGCCGGTTGTCGAAGAGCGTGAACATCCGGACCGGCATCGGCTCCGGCGGCGCGCCGACCGTGACCAGCGTGCCGTCCAGGGCGAGCAGGTTCAGGTAGTCCTCCAGGTCGATCTGCGCGCTCACCGTGTTGACGATCAGGTCGAAGCCGTACCGCAGCCGGGTGAAGGTCTCCGGGTCGTTCGTGGCGTGGTAGTGGGCGGCGCCGAGGCGAAGCCCGTCGGCGCGCTTGTTCAGCGTCTGGGACAGCACGGTCACCTCCGCGCCCATCGCGGCGGCGAGCTGGACCGCCATGTGACCGAGACCGCCGAGGCCGACCACCGCGACCCGGCTGCCGGGTCCGGCCTTCCAGTGCCGCAGCGGCGAGTACGTGGTGATGCCGGCGCAGAGCAGAGGCGCTGCCTTCTCGAACGGGATCGCCTCGGGGATCCGCAGCACGAAGTGCTCGTCCACCACGATGTGCGTCGAGTAACCACCCTGGGTGACCGTGCCGTCCCGGTCGGTGGCGTTGTAGGTGTCGGTGAACCCGCGCAGGCAGTACTGCTCCTGACCGGCCTGGCAGTTGGCGCACTCCCGGCACGAGTCGACCATGCAGCCGACCCCGACCCGGTCACCCACGGCGTGCCGGGTCACCTCGGCACCGACCTCGGTGACGACGCCGACGATCTCGTGCCCGACGGTCAGCGGGTACGGCACGGTGCCCCAGTCGCCGCGCACGGTGTGGATGTCGGAGTGGCAGATCCCCGACCAGGCGATCTGGATCAGCACGTCGCGCGGCCCCACCTCCCGCCGACGGATCTGGCCCGGCGCGAGGGGCGCGGACGCGGACGTGGCGGTGTAGGCGCTGACGAGGGTCACAGCTCTCCCAGGTGGGGTGGTCGACGGTGCCGCGTACGGGGTGGCCGAGGGCGGCTCGATCGAGCCTAGCCGCGCCTGCTGACCGGAGCCGGACACGACGACGCGCCGCGACACCCCGCGACGAGGCGGGTACGCGGCGTGCGGTGCTGCGACGGACGGTCGAGGGGGTGCGACGGTCGGCCGAGGATGCTGCGGCGGTCAGCCCAGGGTGCGCAGGCGCTCGGCCAGGACGTCGCGGAAGAAGTCGAGGAACCCGTCCGGATCCGGTCCGGCGTTCTGCAGCACGATGTGGTCGAAGCCGGCGTCAACGTAGGTGCGGACCGCCTGGACGTACGTCTCCGGGTCGGGGCCGACGGCGAACTGCGCGCGGATGTCGTCGTGGGTGACGGTCCGCGCGGCGGCCTCGAAGTTGACCGGGTTCGGCAGTTCGCTCATCACCTTCCAGCCGGTGACCGCCCAGCGGCTGGTCTCCCAGGCCGCCCGCACCGCCTGCTCCTCGTCAGTGGCCCAGGCCATCGGGACCTCCGCGTAGCGCGGCCCCTGACCACCCATCCGCTGGTAGTTCCGCACCAGGTCGGCCACCGGCTCGGTGGCGAACAGACCGTCACCCAACTCGGCGGCGATGGCCACCGACACGGCCCCGCTGGCGGCGACGGCGATGACCGGCGGACGGTCCGGCAGGTCGAACACCCGCGCGTCCTCCAGGTGCAGGTGCTTGCCCTCGTACGAGTGGTAGCCGCCGGACCAGAGCAGCCGGATGATGTCCAGCGCCTCCCGCAGCCGTTCGTGCCGCCCGCGTGCGCTGGGGAACCCCTGGCCGACGACGTGCTCGTTGAGTCGCTCACCGGCACCGACGCCGAGCGTGAACCGGTTGTCCGAGATGATCGCGAGGGTGGCGGCGGCCTGCGCGATGATCGCCGGGTGGTAGCGCACCGTCGGGCAGGTCACGCCGGTGGCCAGACCGATCCGGTCGGTGCGCGCGGCGACGGCACCGAGCACTGTCCAGGTGAACGAGGAGTGGCCCTGGCCGTCCAGCCACGGGTGGAAGTGGTCGCTCATCTCGACGAAGTCGAACCCGACCTCCTCGGCCCGGACCGCCTGCCGGATGATCTCCTTCGGCCCGAAGCCCTCACTGGCCAGCTTGTACCCGATCCTCATCGACTCCCCCGACCTCCGACCGTGCGCCTGGTGACCACTGTCGCACTGTCCGACCGACCGGACGGCGGAATCGGGACACACCTCGGACGCCGACGGCCGGCTCCGTCGGCCGGCGCGGTGGCTGCGACACCTGTCGAGGCACCGTGAACGATTACGGGGAAATGGTCCTACGATTGTCGGGCCTTCGTCCGACAATTGTCGAAACGCCTCCCCAGCGTCCGCAACCGGGCGCGCGAAAATAGTCGGTCGCGCGTTCCCGGAACGACCGAACGGTCTCCTTCTGAGGATTTACTGAGATTCCCCGACCACGCTCGGAGAACCCTCCCGGGAATCGACCGGAACGCTGCCGGAAAATCGCTTCCGACATTCGGCTGCAAACGGTGGCTGATCTCTCCTCGATGCATTGCTAGCAGCCCTGGCCTGTGCTTAGGTGACGGACTAGATCCACCCGATCACTGTGGAGGACATTCATGAGCCCAACCATGCCGGCATCACCGACGCGTCGGGTAAAGCGTTCTGTCGCGGTCGCCGCCGCACTCCTCATCGGCGCTCCCGGCGCCGTGGTGGCACTCACCGGTCCGGCGGTCGCCCAACCCCTCGAATCGCACTGCGGAAACGAGACCGGCAACAAGTCGGTCCAGGGCTTCATCAGCCACGAGGAACTCCGTCGGAGCCTTCGGCAGATCGAGCACACCAGCAACGGCAAGGTCCGTGTCGACGTGGCCGGGCACTCGAATCACGGTCGCGAGATCTGGACCGCGCGGGTCGGTGAGGGCGACCGGGTCGTCCTGATCCAGAGCCAGATCCACGGCAACGAGATGCACGGTACGGCCGCCGTGCTCGACGCCCTGCGAACGCTCGGCAACAACTCGAAGCGGTCCCAGGAGATCCGCAAGGCGGTCACCGTGGTGGCCATCCCCAAGCTCAACCCGGACGGCAGTGAGCTGGACACCCGGCAGAACGCCCGCACGTGGGCCGATGTCGTCGCCGACTTCCCGCAGTTGTCCGACGCCCGGACCGCCTGGAACTACAACACCCGGGTCGGCGGGTTCGACGTGAACCGCGACTTCAACCCCGACCTCGACTACGTGCCCCGGCCCGCCGACTTCCCGGGCAACAGCGCCTCCGTCGGCTGGTTCATCACCCCGGAGGCCCAGGCCGCCCGGGACGTCTACCGCGCGCTGGAGCGGGAGTTCGGCACCGTCGACGTCTTCGCCGACCTGCACAACCAGGCCGCCTGCTACACCGGCGTGGGGATGGACGACTACACCACCCTGTCCATCTCCGGACGCTTCATCACCGACCCGGCCCAGCACGGCACCTGGCCCAAGTTCGACTACGACGCGTCGCGCCGGGTGAACGTCGCGGTCTACGACGCGCTCCAGTCCGGCAACTCCCCGCAGAGCAAGGTCACGCTCTACCCGCAGAACACGAACCTGCCCGGCACCGCGCTGGGTTCGTTCGCGCTGCGCGGCAGCGCCACCATCCTGTTCGAGACGCGCGGCCAGACCCAGTCCTGGGGCCAGAAGCAGCACGGCATGCTGACCAAGCAGGTCGAGGACGGACTCTTCGGCATCGTCGACTCGATCACCGACGGCACCCTGGACGACATCGACCCCGCGCGGTACGACCTGATCCCCGCCCGGATGAACGTCCCGCGGAGCTGACCCCGCGACCACCATCGTCGCCCCGGCCCCGCTACGGCCGGGGCGACGCCTTTTCCCGGCGGGGTTCCGCCGTCCCGCGTCGACGCCGCGGCGGCCTCGCCGACCACGAGCCCCGGCACGTGAAGAGACCGCACATCCCGCCTTCTGATCGGGACTGCGCACCGACCCGGCCCGGACACTGTCCGTTGCCGGTACAGGCCGGTGCGGTGCAGGCCCGTCGTGGGGAGTGGCGCGGTCATGGTGACGAGATGGCGCAACAGATGGCGGCGCGGCCGGTTCGGCCCGGACAGCGCCGACGCGCTGCGGACGGCGACGAGTGCCGCACCGCCGCCCACGGGGGCCACCCCGCCGGGCCGAGCGGCCGGACGTAACCCGTTCACCCGACTGTTCCTGTGGTGCGCGGGGATCGACCGCACCCTCGTCGAGACCCGGTCGGAGCGGTACCGCTACGTCGGCATCGGCGTGTTCATCGTGCTGATCGCGACCCTGTCGGCGGTGATGTTCGCCCTGTTCGGGTCCGTGATCCGGGGCGGGTTCACCGTCGCGTTGATCCCGTTCGCCGTCGGCTGGGGTGTGCTGATCTTCTGGGCCGACCGCTCGATCATGGCCGAGCCGAACTACGGCGACCTCCGTCACGTCGACGCCGGATCCGGCACGCGGCGCGCCGGCTGGTGGTCGCACGGTCGGCAGGTGTCGCAGTACGGCTTCCGGGTGGTCATCGCCATCGGTGCCGCCTTCCTGGTCACCGAGGCCGTCCTGCTGCTGCTCTTCCAGTCCGAGATCCGCCGCGAGCTGGACCGCAGCCACACCGACCAGGTAACGGTGGCGCAGCGGGTCGACTCCCGGGGCGAGACCGCCGAGATCGCCGCGCTGCGGTCCGAGAAGCGGGCGAACGACGACCGGGTCACGGCAGCCGAGCAGGCGGTCACCGAGGCGGCGGATGCCCTGGCCGGCGAGGCGGACGGGTCCAGCGGCAGCGGACGGCCCGGCTTCGGCCAGGTAGCCGCGCAACGTGAGACGGAGCTACGGCGACTGCGCAAGGTCGCCCGGCAGACCCGCGATGAGGTCGCCACCGCCAACGCCGTCCTCGACGAGCGCATCGAAAAGCTGCAGAGCGACCGGCAGAGCAGGATCGACGCGAGCGTCGCGGCGATCACCGGCGACCGCGGGTGGATCACCCAGGAGCGGGCGTTGCACCGGTTCCTCCAGGCCAACCGCGACAACCTGCTGGTATTGGCGATCCCCTGGGTCCTGCGGGTGACGCTGCTCGCCATCGACCTGCTGCCGGTCTCGCTCAAGCTGCTCGCCCCGCCGACCCTCTACGACCGCCGGGTCCGGGCACAGGCCGAACTGTCGGCGTATCGCACCAGGCGCTGGTTGCAGGCAGGACGCGACTCCGTCGACCAGCTCGCCGATCTCGACCAGGTCCGCGCCAACACCCTCTACGACCTCGCCCGCGAAGAGGAGAACTACCGCAAGTCCACCCGCCTGGGTCACCTCAGGAACGGCGGCTGACCAGCCCGCCCCATCCCCGAAGCGGAGATGCCGATGTCACACTCCACACAGGACCTGATCGACGGGTACAGACGATGGGCCGAGCGGGTACGCGCGCAGACGCAGGCCGCCAGCCCGCCCGCTGAACTCCTGGACCTGCGCAAGGACCTGGTCGCCCAGACCTACGAGCTGGAGAACGCCTGCCTGGCACCGGTGACCATCGGCGTGGTGGGTGAGTACAGCGCCGGGAAGTCACTTCTGCTGGGCACCCTGCTCGGCCGTCCGGAGTTGCTGCCGGTCTCGACGGAGGCGACGACCGGCAACGTCACGGCCGTACGGCTCGGCGCCGGGCCACCCGGCTCACCGGTGGAGGTGACGTCCGCCTCGGTGAGCCTGCTGTCGGCGGCACAGGTGTCGGCCGGCACCGTCTTCGTCCTCAACAAGATCTGCAACACGGTCGCCGAGACCAACCTGCCCGTCGACGTGTCGACGCTGCGCGAGTACCACCCGGTGCGGGACGGCTGGACGACCTTCGAGAAGTGGTGCCGCAGGTACGTCTGGCCGGAGCGTCCCGACGGCGCGCTCCCCGAGTCCAGCCTCCTGGCCATCCGGGACTCGGCATGGGAGCTGCTGCGTATCCGTGACGCCCTGGACCGGGCCGGGGAGCTGGTGCACCCGACGAACGCGGGGGCGTCGCGGCCGCTGCACCTGGACGCGTACGCCGAGGGGCTGACCATCGGCGGCTCGCGCAGACCACCGACGTCCTATCCGGTCCGTCCACCGGCGATCCCCCTCTCGGCGCACACCGAGCTGACCGCCACGGTGCTCCGGGAGATCTTTCCCCTGCTGGGGCGGATCACCCTCCAGGTCTCGGTGCCGGCGGACCGCTGGCCGGTCGACCGGCTGGCCGGCGTGCAGGAGGTCGAGTTCCTCGACTTCCCCGGCCTCAACGCGCGCGGCGCCGCCCGCGACGACTTCCTCTCGGCCGCTCTGCTTCGCGACACTCACACCATCCTCATCACCGTGCGGGCGGAACGGCCCGGCACCGAGGTCGCCACGAAGTTCCTGGCGCTGCTGGCCGGGCATGGACGCAGCAAGGCCGAGCTGGCCGATTCGGTGCTCGTGGTGGCCACCATGTTCGACCTGCTCACCCCGCCGGCCGTGCCCACAGGGACACTCACGATCGACCGGCTCGCCCACGCCGACGCCGGCTTCCGGGCCCTGGCCCGCACCGGGTACGAGCTGACCGGCCAGCGCCCGGACCGGATCGCCCTGGCCAGCCTGCTGCACGCGATCGACGTGCATCGGATGCCGTACCAGCCGGACCGGGAGCTGGCCGGGGTGCTCGCCGCCCACCGGACGGTCGTGCAGCAGCGGATGGCGGCCTGGCACGGGATCGGGGATGCGCTCTCCGCCGGGGACAGCGGCGCGCCACTGGCCCGGGCGGTCTGCGCCGCCGCCGAGGACGGCGGCGTCGAGGCGTTGCGGGCACTCGTCGCCCGGCACGTGACGGAGCACGGCGTACGGCTCAAGCTCGACGCCCTGCGTCGGCACACCGCGACGATGCACCAACTCGTCACGACCCTCCAGTGGCACGACGCCAGCACCTCCCGTCAGGCCGGTGACGACGTGGTGGGCGACCTGTTCCGGCTGCGCGACGAACTGCTCGCGGCGGAACAGGTCCTCGTCGGTGGTGCCGCGAAGCTGCGCCCCGGCACCGCCGACCCGGTGTGGCGACAGCATCTGGACGACTCCCTCGACCTGCTGCGGGTCTCCGTGGCCCGCACCGTGTTCGGCTGGCAGGGCTGGGACGAGACGCTCGACGCCACGCTGGACACCGGACGGGTGGTGGTCCCCGGCCACGCCGCCCGTGGACACGTCGTCGACGAGGACGACGACGAGGAGGACCGGCGTACCCACACCCCGCAGAGCGGGGGCGGCGGTGCCGAGCTGCTGACGAACACCGCCCAGTTGCGGCTACGCTTCGCCGGCTTCGTGGGCGATGCCACCCGGGAGGCGGGTCATCAGTTCCACCGGCTCACCGCCCTGTGGGTCGACGAGACGAGCAAGGCCCTGACCTCGGTCTGGAACGGGCCTGGCGACCCGTTCGACGAACCGGACCGGGCGGCGGCGCTCGCCGCGCTGGACCCGGACGGCGGGGCCAACCGGCGCACCTGGCTGCGCAGCTACACCCAGCTGCAATGGGTGGTCAAACGGATCCGTCGACGCTCCGAGGCGCTGGCGCAACCGGCGCCACTCGACGGCCCGGACGTGCCCGACCTGTTCCCGTTGCTGCCCGCCCAGCAACTGCCGTGGGCGACGGCACCCGGGCAGGCACCGGTGACCAGCCAGGACGAGGGGCAGGAACAGCACGTCGTCCGGCTGCTGCGGATGCGCCAGGAGGTTGCCGACGGCGTGCTGCGCATCGCCCAGCAACGCCTGTTCGACGCGCTCGTGGACCTGGCGAACCGGGTCCGGCGGGAGGTCACCGAGGTCCACCAGGAGATCCCCAAGGCGGTGTCGATCGAGCGGCTCGTCGCCGACGCCTCCGCCGACTGGCTCGGCGGGAACGCGCCGCCGGGCGGCACCACGACCGGCTCGGTGTGGCAGCGACTGCTCCGGGACTGGCCGACCGATCTGGATCCCACCCAGGAGGGGGAGGCATGACCGTCGAGATGGTCTTCGAGCCGGCGGCGGGCAGCCGTACCGCCGTGGTGGCACCCGACCGGTTCCGGCTGTACCTGCACCACGGGCGCTACCACCTGCCCCGGGTGGCGATCCGCGCCACGGACGGACCGGTGGAGGTGTGGGACGTCTTTCTCGCCGACGCCACACCGGCCACCGGGGCCCTCGGCCGCTACCTGGCCCGCAACTACCCGACGACGTCGTGGCGGGCCGTCACGGTGGGCGAGCCCCATGAGGTGTCCGCCCCGGTTCCGGTCTTCGAGTACCTGAACCTGCCCGGCGCGGCCGGTCGGCTGGAGTCCGTCCGGCTCACCTGGCGGGTGACCTTCGGCGGCGAGTCGGTGACCACCCGGGACTTCACCCTGCTGCTGGAGTTCGCGGCACCCGACGCCGAGCCCGGGACCGACACCCTCGCCGGGTCCGAGGGTCTGGGCAGCGGGGTGGCGGAGCAACCGCTGCGGCAGCCGGTGACCGGGTACCAGGTGGCCAAGATGTTCGCCATCGACTTCGGCACCTCCAGCTCCACCATCACGATGGTGGACGACCACAAGATCCAGGGCAGCGACCTCGACCCCGCGCAGGACGAGATGCTCCGCGCCGCCCTGGCGGAGCTGCTCCAGTCCGCGGGGCCGGACGACGGCGCGGCCCGACCGGCCTGGCTCGACCTGCGCGACAAGTGCCTGCGGCTGGTACGGGAACGGACCGCCGGCCTGCCGGGCTTCCAGGACCACCCGTTCACCGACGTCGACGAGCTGGTCCGGTTGCTCGACGACACCAGGGAGGGCGTCACCGAGTTCCGGGCCCGCGTGCGGGACCTGGTGATGACCGCGCTGAGGCCGGGCGCCACCAGCGATCTGCTGCTGAGCGCCTGGCTCGCGGGCCGCCTGCACCGGATCCTCGACGACGCCTTCTACACCCCGGCGCTGGCCACCTCGAAACTGATGAAGGTCGAGTTCGACCAGGTCGACAACCCGGACACCGTCTCCAGCACCGTGCACGTCATCGGCACCGACCCGGCGCCGGCCCGGGTCAGCCTGGTCCGGCCGACCGAGGACGAGAGGGGGTACGTCCGCTCGCTCCCGGGTCTCAAACGCGCGTTGGGCCGGAGCCAGCCGCTGGCGCCCGACCTGGCACGCCTGCACTGGAAGCCCGCGCCCAGGAAGCCGGCCAGCAGCGACTTCCTGGTGCTGCACGCCTACAACTGGCTCATCGACAGCGCCCTGCGCTTCGCGGCACGCACAGGTTCGGGGCAGCCGCTGGGGGTGGGCCACGTCGTCGTCACCTACCCGACGACCATGCCGCCGGCCCGCCGGGAACGGCTGCGCAGCCTGTTCCAGGACGACCTGCTGGTGCCGCTGCCGACCTTCACCTACGACGAGGGGGTCGCGGCGGGCATGTACTTCCTCATGCGTGAGCTGCGCGGCAGTCTGTCGGAGGGGATGGAACGGTTCCGCAGTCGCAGCCGTCCCGTCGACGTGGCCGGGCAGCGGATCTGGCGCCGGAACCTGCTGGTGGTCGACATCGGTGGCGGGACCACCGACATCGCCCTGCTCGCCCTCGACCTGGAGGACCGGACCCCGCCGGCCGCGAACGACCCGAGGGCGGGCTGCTCCTACCTGATCACCCCACGGGTACTCGGCTCCACCGGTCATCCGCAACTCGGCGGCGACCTGCTCACCCTGCGGGTCTTCTACTGGATCAAGGCGAGGTTGGCGGACGCGCTGGTGGAGAACCTGCCGGAGCAGGAGCGTCGGCGGATACAGGACACCTACCAGTGGCCCGGGGTCAGCCGGGCGGCCGACGGCAGCTACCAGCCGCTGGCCCCGATGGTGCTGGCGAACCAGACGCTCGACCCGGCCCCGTCGTCGGTCCGCCAGGCGTTGAGCGACCTGCTTCCGACCGACGCCGAGTCCGGCATCTCGACGTACGCCTTCACCGTGCTGTGGACGGAGGCGGAGACTGTCAAGATCGAGTTGGGTCGGCTGGCCGGGCCGGGCTCCGTCACCATCCTCGACACCCAGCTCGACCAGGTCCTCGCCGAGGTCCGCAGGAGCGGTGTCCCGTTGGTGAAGGCCGACGTGCGGGCGCCGTCGTTGGAACTGTCCAGTGCGGACTTCGTCCGCCTCGTCCGGCCGGTCGTGGTCAAGGCGGCCGACCTGGCGGCGGACATCGTCAACGTGCGCCTCCGCGGCGCCGACGCGGAACCGCTCGACCAGGTCTTCTTCTCCGGCCGGAGCGCCCAGATGCCGGTGGTACGCCAGATCGTCGGCGAGACGCTCGCCCGGCGGCTCAGCCAGCACGGCGCCACCGGGACCTGGGACCCGTCGGCGATGGCGGTGGAGACCACGAACGCCAAGCAGGCCGCCTCGCTCGGCGCCTGCTGGGCGGAGGAGCAACAGAACCTGCGCGGCACCGCCGAGGACGGCGCCGGGATCGTCGCCCAGCTCAACCGGGGCGGCAGCGCCGTGATGATCGACGTGAACAACATGTTCCTCTCCCTGCCGTGCCACTTCTTCCTGCGCGAACCCGACGGCGGCAGCGGTCTGCTGCTGCTGGAGGCGGGCACACCCTGCCGCTACAGCGACCGCAACGGCAACCTGGCCGCGCGCAGCCGCTGGTATCCGGTCCCCCGCAACCTGCGGGTACACCGCGACCTCGGTGCCCGCGAGTCCATCGAGTGGGGCGAGTTCCAGTTCCATCTGGCGACCCACGCACTGCGCCAGACCGGGCTGACGCTACCCGGCGAGCCCCCCGCCGACCTGTACTTCCAACTGCAGATCGACCAGGACCTCACCCCGACGGTCTTCCTGTGTGTGGGCGGCACTCCCGACCACCTGCTGCACGAACCGGGGGTGAACATCCTGCCCCGACTCCGCGCGGGGGCCACCGGCCCGGACGGGACCATCGACCGGCTGCCGGTCGCGATCCACGTCGGGGCTCCGTCGACCCGTCACACCGAGCACCGGCCGGACGGCCCGACCCTAGTCTTCCCCGCCGACCCGGACCAGTCGGCGTGGCAGCACCGGATGCACACCCTGCACCCGGACGAGCCGCCGGTACCCGGGATGGTCGGTGAACATCCGCTGCCGGTACCCGTGGACGTCGGCGACGGGCAGCGGCTGTGGCAGTTCGAGGGTGTCGACGCGGCGGGCGACACCGTCGTCCTGGCGCAGCTCGCGCCGCCCGACGGGCCGTACGACCCGGCGGTGCGCTACGTCGCCTCGCTGGACCGGCGAGGTTGGCTGCGGGTGCACCGCGGCTATCCGAGATACCTGACCACCACCCGGCTGACCGACATGCTCGGCCATCCCGGGGCCGTCTTCCACACGGCGATGAGCGAGGGAGAACCGATGTGGAACGAGAACTGGGACCCGTTCACCGGGAGGCACTGATGGATGCGGTCCACCTGGACGGCCGGTCGCTGGAGTCGGCGTTGTACACCCTCGCCCGGCGCGGCGGGCCCCGCGCCGAGCAGGCCCGGCGGGCCTTCGACGGTCTCGGCCAGGCGTTGGCTGCCGCCGCCCACTGGCCGCCGCCCGCTGACGACGACGACCGGGAGACCGGTCGGCTCATCGACGTCGTGCTCCACCACCTGTCGGCCGCCGTCGATCCGGCGTCGACCGTGGCTCGGCCGACCGTCGAGACGACGCCCACCACGTCGGTACCGACCGGCGCCGCCACGTCCACCGCCGACCCCGTGTCCGGCCGTGGACCGGCGCCGGGTCGGCCGGGTCCGGCGCTGCCCACGGCCGAGGTGGTCCCGCTCACGGAGATGTTCCTCGCCGACCGCGAGGTGGCCGCCTGGCGGGACGCCGCGCCGCCGTCCGACCCGGCCCACTGCTGGGAGTGGATGTGGTTGACCTGCCTCGGGTTTCCCGAGCCGCAGGCCACCGAGTGGCGGCGTCGCCTGGCACACCTGGGAGGTGCCGGCGTCGGGCCGCCGAGCGCGTTCGCGCCGGACCTGTCGACCGTGGGCGGCGAGGGACTGGACCTGTCCGGCGCGGAACCGGACGCCGAGGTCTCCATGGTGCTGCACGGACGCGAGGACGACCTGGCGCGGCTGGTGACCGACGTGCTCAGTCTGGCGGGCAGTCACGCGTCGCTGGACCACAGTCTGCAACCGGACCGAGCGGGCAGGCACCGGTTGGACGACGAGGGGCAACTGCGGCACTACCGGGAGCATCTGTGGCGCCGGCTGCGGGAGTACGCGGACGAACCCGACCAGTACGGCCGACTGCGCCGTCTGGTGCTGGTCGACGAGGCGGTGCGTTCCCTGTTCCCGCGCCCGCTGCCCGCGCCGGGCAGTTGGTGGCGGCAGTTCGCCGCGCGGTCCGACGCGCTGCTACGCCACCGTTTCGCGGACCACGACGCCGACATCGTCGTGCCCGCCGGCCCCTATCCGCCCACCTGGCCGCGGCATGGAGGTAAGTCGACCAGTCCGAATCAGGACATGAAGGTGGTGAGCGCGCCGACCAAACGTCGTCCCTCCGTGGAATGGGTGCTCCGGGTCGCCTACCGAGACGCCGACCACACACTGGCCGGTCGAGTGATCTACACAGAGTGAACGGGTTGCCGGCGTACCGTGAAAGATGATGCCGGGTGGCCACCGAGGAACGCTAGCTTCCTCGCATCCGCTTCGCCGGCCCACCCGGGAGCTTCCGTGATCCCCGAACAACGATCCGCCCGCAGCAGCGCGTGGCCGGCCGGCAGCTTCCTCGCCGGGCTGGCCGAGAACGACCGCGCGGTGATGCTGGCGGCCGGCAGTCCCCGGTCGTGGCGGCCCCGCGACCTGATCATCCGCGAGGGCGACACCGGCACCGCGGCCATCCTGCTGCTGCGCGGGCATGTCCGGGTGCTCGGCTCGAAGGCGGACGGCAACCCCACCCTGCTCGCCGTCCGGGTCGCCGGTGACCTCATCGGTGAACTGGCCGTCCTCGACGGTGGTCCACGGTCCGCGTCGGTCGTGGCGGCGGCGCCCGCCTCGGGACGGGTCACCCCCGCCGCGGACTTCCGCCGGCTGCTCGACGAGCATCCCCGCCTCGCCGAGGCGGTACGCCGGGTCGTCACCGCCAAGCTGCGGATGGCCAACCGGCACCGGGTGGACGTCGGGGGCGACCCGGTGCGGGTCCGCATCGCCCGATTGCTCGTGCACATGGGCGAGGTCTACGGCCGCCCGGTCAGCGACGGCATCCTCGTCGACGTGCCGTTGAGCCACTCGGACCTGGCCGAGCTGGTGGCCGCGGCGGAGCCGAGCGTGCAGCGGGCGCTCGCCGGGCTCAAGCGCGACGGCGCGGTGACCGTCGGTTACCGGCGAGTGGTGATCACGGACGCGGGGCGGCTGCGGATCGTGGCGACGACCATCGCGCCCTAACCGGCGAGGGTCACCAGGGTCATCGCCGCCAGCGCCGCCAGCACCATCAGCGCCATCCAGTTCAGCGCCCTGACCACGTGCCGGTTCTTCACCATCGCGATCTCCGCCAGCCGCCGGGCCGATTCCCACGCCTCCACACGCAACCGGCCGGAGGCCACGCCGGCTGCGGGCGCCTCCGGCCCGCCGAGGGCGCCCGTGGCAACCGCCGGGAACGCGAACCGGTTGTCCGGCGCCGGCGGGGTCAGCCGTGGACGCAGTCCCTGCATGAGGTGGTATCCGGAGATCAGGAACCCGACCATCACGGCTGCCAGCAGCGGTACGGCCGTCAGCCCGGCCGCCCCACCGGAGGCGACCAGCGCGACCGCCTCCCGCAGATGGGTGGAGACCACCACCGCGATGCCGGAGTGCACCACGAGCAACATGCTGACCTTGCTGTCCGCCTGCTGTGTGGCGACCTGGAACGAGGCGTTGATGGTGCCGGCGACGGCGATCTCCTCGGCGGGTGTCAGGGGCGGGTCGGGTGGTGGCGTCGGTGGTAGGCCGGTCATGTCGACAGCACACCACCGACACGCCGACCGATCGACATCAGGTGATGGCATCGACACGAAACGTCACCACCCGTCCGGCCGTACCCGCCGGTCACGGATGCGGAGGGTCGTCCTGGTGCAGGTCGTCGTGGTGCAGGTCGTCATGGAGCACCACGTCGTGGCGCGGCTCGTCGACGTCGTCCGGGTGGCTCGGATGGTCGGGGTCCAGCCGGTCGGAACCGTCGTGGTCACCGCGACGCGTGTGGTGACCGCCGGCGACCACCGTACGCCCACCGGCGGTCGAGGCCGCCCGGTAGCGGTGGGCCAACTCGGCGGCGACGGTCGCCAGCCCGGAGACCGTGAGCACGGTGGCGACCCCGTCCCAGCGGATCTCCGGACCGTACGGGTCCGGTGCCGGCCCGGCGGGCGGAAGGCAGACCCAGGCGACCACCGGTTCCTCGCGCAGGGTCAGCGCGACGCGCGAGAAGTGCTCCCGGGTCAGTCCGGGATAGTTCTGGCTGACCAGATCCGCGTAGAGGGCGTGCGGCACGATGACCGCGAGATCGCTGTCCGGTCGGGCGTCGGCCAGCTTCCGCTTCAGCACCGGGACGCCGACCAGGTCGTTGACGAGAATCGAGGCCGGACCGGCGAAGCCGTTGGGGCTGCGGGCGGTGGCACCCTCCACGATCGCCATCCGGGCCCGGATCGGCCCGAACTCACCCGGGTCACGGTTGTTCTCGGACAACCCGTGCCGGAAGCCCCGGATCAGCGCCGGGACCACGCGGGCCTCGTTGAGCCCCGGCGGGAACACCAGCATTAGGCCGTCGCCGCTCTCCTGGGGCTCGACCTGGCGGATCCGCGCGTAGCGGCAGGCGCACTGCACGATCCTCAGCAGCCGCACCTGGGCGTCGTAGTGGGTCGCCGCGGTACGCCGGCTGTACTTCTCGATGTCGACCGCCATCAGCAGTCTGCGGACGAAGTTCCCCTGCAGGACCATGTCTCCGTCTCCTCTCGGGCGCCGGGCGGGACCCACCACACCGGACCGGCGCCGCGGCACGGCCATTGTCGGACCGGTTGACCACGCCAGATGCCGTCGTATGACCGGAACAGCCGTCGCCGACGGACCTAGCCTCGACGCGACCGGCATCGTGACCCGGAAGGCCAGGTCCATGTCCACCACTGTCGTGCCCCCGTACCCGCCGCCGCGCTCCGTGCTGACGGAGCTGGCGCGCTGCGCCGCCCTCGCCCGGACCGGCGGACCGGCACTCGACCCGTTGGCCGACCTGTTGCGGCAGGCCGGTGACCGGCTGTCCCAACCGATGCGGGTCGCCGTCGTCGGCCAGATCAAGCGCGGCAAGTCGACGCTCGTCAACGCGCTCCTCGGCACGCCGGTCGCGGCCACCGGCCAACTGGAGTTGACCTTCACCGTCAACGAGCTGCGGTACGCCCCGGTGCCCACCGTCCGGGTCCACTACCGCGACGATCCGACGCCGACCGAGCTACCGCCGGAGCGGCTGCGTGAACTGACCGTGCGCGATCCCGCGCAGCTGGCACACCTGCGGCGCATCCGGAAGGTGGAGTTCGGGCTGCCGCACGACCTGCTGCGCCGGTTCCGGCTGGTCGACACCCCCGGGCTGGGCAGCGTCCACGGCGTCGACTCGGCGAACACCAGCGAGTTCCTCGGGCTCGTGCCGACCGACGGCGGCGCCGTGGGCTCCACACTCGACGCCCTGCGCCGCACCGCCCGGGAGGTGCACCACGACAGCGCAGCCGAGCTGGACCGCGCCGACGCCGTGCTCTATCTGTTCAGCCGCGCCCTGCACCAGACCGACAAGGCGACACTGGAGGACTTCCTGGGCGATGTCGGGGGCGCGGTCACGCCGTTGCGGGCGTTCGGCGTGCTCACCCGGTGCGACCAGTTCTGGCCGCCGATGGCCGACCTGCCCGGCAGCCCCGACCCGATGACGTTCGACCCGATGGTCGCGGCGCGGGCCCTGGCCGACGACCATCTTCGCCGGCCCCGGATGCGGCGGATGTTCTACACCATCCTGCCCGTCTCGGGGCTGCTCGGCATCGGCGGGCAGACCCTGACCGACGCGCACCTGAACTGGTTGGCCGAACTCGCGACCGGCGACCCGCGACGGGTCGCCCGCCACGCCTCCGACGCCGGACGCTTCGCCCACGCGCCGCACCTCAACGGCATCACCCTGCCGGTCGCCGAACGTCGGGTGCTCGCCGAACACCTCGGCGTCTGGGGCGTCACCCGTGCCTGCGGGTACGTCCGGGACGGTCTCACCCCTGCCGAGATCCGGGACCGGCTGCGTGCCGACAGTGGGGTCAGCGCCCTGGAGGACCTGATCGTCAGTCATTTCGGCAACCGGTCCACGCTGCTCAAGCTCGACCACGGGTTACGCGACACCGACCGGGAGGTGGCGCGCATCCGGTTGACCGCTCAGCGGGGCGGCCCGCCGGTGCCCACCCCGGTGGGCGAGGTCGCCGCCGCGGTCGAGCGGCTCCGCGCCTGGATGCCGGCCTTCGCCGAGCTGCGGACCCTGTCGGCCTTCTACAACGGCGAGGTGACGCTCACCGCGCCGGAGTCGGCCGAACTGCTGCGCGTCACCGGGGAGCACGGCACCAGCTGCGCTGCCCGGTTGGGCCTGCCCGAGGAGAGCGCGCCTCGGCTCGTCCTCGACCGCGCCCGGGAGCGGGCTCGTGCCTGGGCGGCCCGGGAGCAGGATCCGACGCTCGACCGGCCCACCGCGCGAGCCGTCCGCACCATGCGACGGTGCCACGAACACATCGCCCACCGGGCCCGCCAGGCGCTGCGCCTGCTCTCCGACGTGGACGACCTGGACCAGCCGCCTCGGCTGGACCCGGCGTGGTCCACCGCGGCCAGCACATGATCGTCCACCACCCGGCCCTCTGAGAGGTGATCGCAGTGCACACGCTCGACCGACTCCGGCAGGACACCGTCTCCCTCCTCGACCACGTCCAGGTCGTCCTCGCCGACGACCTGTCACAGTCCGCCGCGCGGATGCTCACGGCCGAACGCGAGCGGGTGGCGGCCGGCCGCTACCACGTGGTCGTGTGCGGCGAGTTCCGGCAGGGCAAGTCCAGCCTGCTCAACGCACTTGTGGAACGGGTCGGACTCTTCCCCGTCGACCTGGACGTCACCACGGCGACCGTCACCGCCCTGCACTGGGCCGAGGCGGAACAGGCGGTGGTCTACTTCGCCGAGGACCCGGACGACCCGTCGGCCGCCCCCACGTCGCGACCGGTCCGGCTGGAGGAGATCACGGAGTTCGTGACCGAGCAGGCGAACCCGGACAACACCCGCCGGGTGAGCCTGGTGGAGATCGGGCTGCCGCTGGAGCCGCTGCGCTCCGGCCTGGTGCTCGTCGACACCCCCGGGATCGGCAGCCTCAACCCGGCGCACACGGCCGCGACGCGGGCGTTCCTCCCCCAGGCCGACGCGTTGGTCTTCGTCTCGTCGGCGGTCGAGCCGCTGGGCACACCCGAGTTGGAGTTCCTCACCCATGCCCTGACCCAGTGTCCGACCGTCCTGGTCGCGATCACCTGCACCGACAAGGTCGTCGAACCCCAGCCCGTGGTGGCGGCGGCCCGCGCCCGCATCGCCGCGGTGGCCGGCGTACCCGAGGAGGAGCTGCGGGTGGCCGCCGTCTCCGCCTACCGCAAGAACGCCGCGCTGGCCGACGACGACCCCGACTTGCTCGCCGAATCCGGTTTCCCCGCCCTCGAACGCGAGCTGTGGGGCGCCCTCGCGGCCACCTGCGGTGCCCGGCAGGTCGTCCGGGCCGCGGACGCCGTGACCACCCTGCTCGACGACGCCATCGCTCCACTCGCGACCGAGTTGACCGCGCTGGTCGACGACACCCTCGACGAGTTGGGCACGCAGATCGAGAAGGCCCGGGCCGAAGCCGACAGACTCCGCGCCGAGACCCAGGGGTGGCGACGGGGCCTGCGTGGTGACATGGAGATGGCCGCCCGCGATGTACGCGACCAGCTCGGCGTGGACTTCGACCAGATCGCCGAACAGTTCCGCCGCAGCCTCGGCACCGACGAGGCCGTCTCCGACCCGAACGCCCTGGCCCGCCGGATCTCGCACCAGATCGTCGACGCGGGCCAACGCGCCCAACGGGAACTCCGGATGGCCGCCGAACACCTGGCGAGCCGGTACGCGCAACGCCTATCCGTCGTCGTCGACCTCCCGCAGGGCGCCGACCTCGTCACCGCCCCCAGAGTGGGCGACGTGCATCCGACGCGCAGCAGCCAGCCCACCCGCTTCGCCACGTTCCGCACGGGGTGGAGCGGCAGCATGGCGTACGGCGGGGCGGGCGCCGCCATCGGCGCGGTGGCGGGCAGCGTCATCCCGATCGTGGGCACCCTGCTCGGCGGCATCGTCGGTGGCATGGTCGGCCAGATCACCGGCTGGTTCGCCGGGCGGCAGGAGGCCCAGCTCCAGGCCGAGCACCGCCGCCGGCACGAGCAGGTGGCGGCGCTACGCGACCGCGTCATCCCGATGATCGAATCCTCTCGTCGACGGGCCGAACGGCAGTTCACGTACCAGGTCAACGACTACGTCGACGCGCTGGCCCAGGCGTTGGAGGACCACGTGGCGGCGCAGAGCGAGTCGTACGCCGCCACCGAACGGCGGTTGGCTGCCGCCCGGGCCCGTGACGAGCTCCAGCGGGCGGAACGGATCGCGGAACTCAACGCGCGGGTGGCCGTCTTCGCCGGCCTGCAGGAGCAGTTCGACCGGCTCCGGGACCGGGCCGACGACCTGACCCGCCCGACGGACGAGCCCGAACGGCGACCGTGATGCCGAGCGGCCTCGTCTACGGCGTCGACTTCGGCATGTCCACCTCGGCGCTGGTGATCGGCCGCCCCGGTGGGGAGCCGGTCCTGGCCCGCGACCCGGCCGGGCGGCCCGACGTACCCACCGTGCCGTCGGCGGTGTGCCTGTTGCCCGACGGCACGCTCGCGGTCGGCGCCGTGGCCGAGCACGCCGGGCGGCTCCGCCCGCAGCACTACCGATGCCGCTTCAAACGGGACTTCGCCGATCCGATCCCGTGGGCACTCGGTGAGGACTGCGAGCTCACCACGCACGAACTGACCGCCGAGGTGTTGCGCTTCCTGCGCGAGCAGGCCACCGAGACGGTCGCGGGCACACCGGAGCGGGTCGTCGTGACGGTGCCGGCAAGCTGGGAGGACCACAACCGGCACCTGATGCGCACCGCTGCCGGCGTCGCCGGCTTCGACCCGGCCACGGTACGGCTGGAGCCGGACCCGGTGGCCGCCGCCGCGTACGCCTTCGCCGACACCACGTTGCCGGCGCAGGTCACCGCGCTCGTCTACGACCTGGGCGGCGGCACGTTCGACTGCGCGGTGGCGCAGACCGGCCCGGACGGCGCATTCGAGGTGCTGGGTCGACCGGGTGCCATCCCCGACCTCGGCGGCACCGATATCGATCGGATGCTGCTGGCCCACATCCGCCAGCGGTTCCCGGACCGGTGCGCCCACCTGTTCGCCGACACCACCGACCTCGACCTGCTGCCCCGCCGGCTTCAGTTGCGCGACACCTGCGAGCAGATCAAGATCCGGCTCTCCACGGTCACCACCCACTCGGCGGATCTCACCGACCTGGACCCGCCGACGACGTTCACGTTCACCCGCGACGAGCTGGACGAGCTGGTCCGGCCGGCGTTGCGGGAGACCATCACGGAGTGCGAACGGCTTCTCGACGACCTGGGCCTGCGATGGTCCGACATCGACCGGATCGTCCCGGTGGGCGGACCGACCCGGATGCCCTCGGTCGGGCGGACCCTGTCCGGGCACACCGGACGGCCGGTCCTGCGTACCGCCGAACCGGAACTGGCCGTCGCGTACGGTGCGGCGCTGCTGGCCGCCCGACCCACGCCCGACACCCGACGGTCGGCGCGCCGCGCCTTCTCCGCCAGGCCCGGCCCCGGCCAGGCCACGATGCCCGCCGCCGCGCCGACGACCGCCACACCCGACGGTGGACGCAGGCCCGACGGCGGTGGGACGCCGTCCGGCGTCGACCAGCACGGCCGGACCGACCCACGGACGATCGCGGTGGGACGCCGGGTCTATGCGGTGGCGGTCGACGGCGCGGGTGCCACCCTGGCGACCGGCTCGCCCGGCGAGGTGCAGCTCTGGGATCTGCGCCACGACCGGCTGCGCTGGCGTCGTCGCCTCGGCCCCGGTGACGATGCGGCCAGCGGCGTCTGCTGCACCCCCGACGGTGCCCGGATCGCGGCGGCGGGGCGGGACGGCACCGCCCGCGTCTGGGACGCCGTCACCGGTGACCAACTGCTGCGGGTACGCCACGACGACTGGGTCGACGCGGTGACCTTCAGCCCCGACGGCACACTGCTCGCCACCGCCAGCCACGACCAGACCGCCGTGCTCTGGGACAGCCGGTCGGGACGCCGGTTGGCCACGTTCGCCGGCTCGCACCGCCTGCACGGAGTCGCCTTCCATCCCGACGGCTCGCTGCTGGCCACGGCTGCCGGACGCCGGGGCGCCGAGGTGTGGAGCGTCGCAGAACGCAGACCGCTGCGGCTGCTGCCACACGACGACTGGGTCAACGCGGTGACCTTCAGCCCCGACGGCACACTGCTCGCCACCGCCGGTTACGACGGCACCGCCGTGGTCTGGGACACCGCATCCGGTGACCGCGTCGTCTCCGTCCGTCACGACGGCGGGGTCCTGGCGGTGGCGTTCGGATCGCGGGGTCGCCTGCTCGGCACCGCCGGGGACGACCGCACCGGACGGGTGTGGACGGTGCCGGAGGGCCGGGAGGTGAGCCGGATCCACCACGCCGGAGTGGTGCACGGTGTGGCCTTCGCCGGCCCGCGCACCCTCGTCACGGGTGGACACGACCTGGTCGTCCGGATCAGCACCTGGTCCGACGCTGGGCAGGAGGGCCGGTAGCGTCCGGCCCGGCCTCGGCGGCGAAGATGCGTACGGTTCTCCGGGTGCACGCGCCGCCCGTCACGGAAGACGCGGTGTCGAACGGGTTCGGACGCGTCCGGCGGCCACACGTGCAGGTGCGAACGGGCGCCACGGTCTACATGGATCGTCGTCGACGGGTTGACCCGACTGTAAGACATCTTTACAGTCCTGTTTCGACGCGTGTCGGCAGCTACCCCACGACGACAGAGGGAGTGGAATGTCCAGACTGCGTACTGCGGTGTCCGGAGTCCTCGCCGCCACACTCGCCATGGCCGGCGTCCTGGTCGCCGCCCCCGGCGCACAGGCCGCGACCGCCGACTTCGCCAAGGTCCAGGAGTGGGGTGGCGGCTACGAGGCCCGCTTCACCGTCCGCAACGACACCGCCACCACCATCTCCAGTTGGCGGGTCGACTTCGACCTGCCGGCCGGATCCACGCTCGGCAGCTACTGGGACGCCCTGCTGACCAGCAGCGGCAACCGGCACAGCTTCACCAACCGCACCTGGAACGGCACCCTGGCCGCCGGGGCGTCGACCACCTTCGGCTTCATCGTCTCCGGCAGCGGCACGCCGACCAACTGCACCGTCAACGGCGGCTCGTGCCGCGGCGGCAACGCCGACACCCAGGCGCCCAGCGTGCCCGGCAACCTCCGGGTCACCGGCACCAGCACGTCGAGCGTGGCGCTGGCCTGGAACGCCGCGACCGACAACGTCGGGGTCGCCGGCTACGACGTCTACCGTGGCAGCATGCTCGCCACCAGCGTCGTCGGCACCACCACCGCCACCGTCGGCGGCCTGAGCCCCGCCACCGCGTACACCTTCTCGGTCCGGGCCCGCGACGCCGCCGGCAACGTCTCGGCGGCGAGCACGACGGTCACCGCGACCACGGCACCCGGCACGGTGACCGGCACCCCCGCCTCGATCAACGGTCAGCTGCGGGTCTGCGGCGTGCAGCTCTGCAACAAGTACGGCCGACCGATCCAGTTGCGCGGCATGAGCACCCACGGCATCCAGTGGTACTCGCAGTGCGTCAACAACGCCTCGCTGGACGCGCTCGCCTACGACTGGAACGCCGACGTGCTGCGCATCTCCATGTACATCCAGGAGGGCGGCTACGAGACCGACCCGCGCGGCTTCACCGACCGGGTGCACGACTACATCGAACGGGCCACCGCACGTGGCATGTACGCCATCGTCGACTGGCACATGCTCACCCCGGGCGACCCGAACCACAACCTGGCCCGGGCGCGCACCTTCTTCACCGAGATCGCCCAGCGCCACAAGGACAAGACCAACATCCTGTACGAGGTGGCCAACGAGCCCAACGGGGTGAGCTGGGCGTCGATCAAGAGCTACGCCGAGCAGATCATCCCGGTCATCCGGGCGCAGGACCCCGACGGCGTGGTGCTGGTCGGCACCCGCGCCTGGTCGTCGCTGGGCCTCTCCGAGGGCTCCTCGGAGACCGAGATCGTCAACAGCCCGGTCAACGCCTCGAACATCATGTACACCTTCCACTTCTACGCCGCCTCGCACGGCACGACGTACCTGAACGCGCTGTCCCGGACCGCCGACCGGCTGCCGGTCTTCGTCACCGAGTTCGGCACCCAGACCGCCTCCGGCGACGGGGCGAACGACTTCACCCGTGCCCAGCAGTACCTGGACCTGATGGCCACCAAGAAGATCAGTTGGGTGAACTGGAACTTCTCCGACGACTTCCGCAGCGGTGCCGTCTTCCTCACCGGCACCTGCGGCGGCAGCTCGTACACCGGGACCGGCGTCCTCAAGCCCGCCGGGGTCTGGGTACGCGACCGGATCCGTACCCCGGACAACTTCCCGACCAGCTGACCACCGACGTGCGGCGGGGCGGCCCGGAGGTCCGCCCCGCCGTCGCGGACGGTGACCGTCGGTGGAGACCGGACGCCTGAGACGGAACGTCGACCCCGTCAGGGGTTGAGGTACGCCAGTACGGCGAGGACCCGCCGGTTGTGGTCGTCCGAGGGCGGCATGTCGAGCTTGGTGAAGATGTTGTTGATGTGCTTGCTGACGGCCTTCTCGGTGATGTGCAGCTTGCCGGCGATCGCGGCGTTGGAGCGGCCCTCGGCCATCTCGCCGAGCACCTCCCGCTCCCGGACGGTGAGGACCGCGAGAGGCTCCCGGCGGGCCAGCAGTCGAGAGATCACCTCAGGGTCCATCGCGGTCCCGCCCTGGGCGACCCGGCGGACCGCGTCGACGAACTCGCCGACGTGGGACACCCGGTCCTTGAGCAGGTAGCCCACGCCGCCGTGCGGTGTGCTGAGCAACTCCCGGGCGTACAACGGCTCGACGTGTTGGGACAGCACGAGGATCGGCAGACCGGGGATCCGGGTACGGGCGGCGATTGCGGCGTGCAGGCCCTCGTCGGTGAACGTCGGCGGTAGCCGCACGTCCACGACCGCCACCTGGGGCCGGAGGCTGACCAGCGCCGGCAGCAGGGCGGGGCCGTTGTCGACGGCCGCGACGACGTCGAAGTCGAAGGCCCGCAGGATCCGGGTCAACCCGTCCCGGAGGAGTGCGTGGTCCTCGGCGATGACAACGCGCACGGCAGCTCCATGGTGACGGCGGTGGGCCCTCCGGCCGGGCTCGACACGGTGATCGTGCCATCGAAGGCGGCCAGACGGCGTTCGATACCCCGGAGGCCGGAACCGGCGCCCGGGTCGGCACCACCGGTCCCGTCGTCGGCGACCACCATGGTCAGCGTGCCGTCGGAGTGCCGCAGGGACACCGCCCCGGTCCGCGCCCGACTGTGCCGGACCAGGTTGGTCAACGTCTCGGCCACGGCGAAGTAGGCGGCCGACTCGACCGGGGTGTCGAGTCGGCCGGGCAGGTCGACATCGACCGTGATCGGCACGGGCAGGCCCAGCGCCAACGCCCGCACCGCGCCGTCGAGCCCGCGCTCGGCCAGCACCGGCGGATGGATGCCCCGGACGAGATGGCGCAACTCGACCAGGGCGGTGCCGCTGGACTCCCGTGCTTCCGCGAGCATCTCACGAGCCGCGTTCGGGTCACGGTCGATCAGCTCGTCGGCCAGGCCGATCATCATGCCCAGGGAGACGAGGCGAGCCTGGATGCCGTCGTGCAGGTCACGCTCGATGCGACGCAGCTCGGCGGCCTGGGCGTCGACGGTGTCGGCCCGGGTGACGGTCAGTTCGGTGACGCGCAGTCGCAGCTCCGCGGCCTTGGTCGGGGCGAGCAGCAGCCGGGCGAAGTACCCGTCGACGCGGCGCAGCCACGGGGCCGACCAGAGCCCACCGGCGAGGATGGCGACGCCCTGCGGCACACAGACCAGCCCTTCCACGGCATTGTCGACCGACCAGACGAGGCCGTAGCCGTACCAGTCGGTGCCGAGCCAGATCCAGACCGGCACCAACGTCAGGCCCATGACGCCATAGAGCGGCACGGCCAGCGAGATCAGACCGAGGGCGGTGGACACCACCGCGCCGGGCAGGAGCCAGGCGAGATCGCGCCAGGTGGCCGGGTCCGTGACGATCCAGCGGAACCGCCGCCACCCGCCGGGGACGCCGCGTGCCGGGGGCGGACGGTAGGGCCGGGACACCGGGACACCGGCGCGGGTGGCCCGCCGGCGTTCGAGATCCGCGCGGTGGCGGACCAGCGTCATCGTCCACGGCAGCAACGCCATGCCGAGGAACGGCACCGGGACCAGGGCCAGTGCCACCAGCGAGACGCCGAGCAGCACGAGGTTGGTCACGGCCAGACCGACGGCGGCCAGACCGGCGAGTACGGCGCGCAGGCCCCGCCACGCCCACGCGTACGCCCGCTCGTCGCCGTCGACCCGGTCCATCGTCACATTGTGCCTGCGTGTCAGCCGCTTCTCGGTGGTGCTAGCACCCCGTCGTAGGGTGGGGGCAGAACTCCTGACGGGGGCGTCCCCTGTGCGGTCTGCTGGGACCATGACGACCGCCACGACGCCGCCGCGCCCGACGAGCGGCAGCGATTTCGCCGTCCTGTCCCGCCGGATCACCGATGCCGGGTTGATGCGACGCCGGCCCCTCTACTACGCCCTGAGGTTGGGTGTCGTCGGGCTCATGTTCGTCGGTGGCTGGACGGCCTTCGTCACCCTCGGTTCGTCGTGGTGGCAGATGATCACCGCGGTCTTCCTCGCCGTCACGTTCGCCCAGGTCGCGCTCGTGGCACACGATTTGGCACACCGCCAGGTGTTCCGGACCAGGCGTCCGAGTGCGGTCGCCGGGCTGGTCGCCGGCAACCTCGGCGTCGGGATGAGCTACGGCTGGTGGATGGAGAAGCACACCCGCCACCACAACAACCCCAATCACGACGATCTCGACCCGGACGTGGCCCCGGAGGTGCTCGTCTGGACCGCGGAGTCGGCCGTCGGCCGTCGCGGGCTGCGCGGATTCGTCGTCCGGCACCAGGGCGTCCTGTTCTTCCCGCTGCTCACCCTGCTCGCCGTCAGCCTGAAGGTGTCCAGCGTCAAGGCGTTGCGGGACGGCACGGTGAAGCGACCCGCTGTGGAGACCGCCCTGCTTCTCCTGCACGCCGGTGGCTACCTCACGGCCCTGCTGCTCGTGCTGACCCCGCCGCAGGCCGTCGCCTTCCTGCTGCTGCACCAGGCGCTCTTCGGCGTCTATCTCGGGATGACCTTCGCGCCCAACCACAAGGGGATGCCGCATCCGACCGGCACCGAGGACTATCTGCGCAAGCAGGTGCTGACCTCGCGCAACGTTTACGGCAGCCGGTTGGTGGACGCGGCACTCGGCGGCCTGAACTACCAGATCGAACACCACCTCTTCCCCGCCATGCCGACGCCCAACCTGCGCCGGGCCCAGCCGATCGTGCAGGCGTACTGCGCCGAGATCGGGGTTCACTACGAGCAGACCGGCCTGGTCGACTCGTACCGGCAGGCGCTGCGACACCTGCACGAGGTGGGTGCCCCCGCCCGGGCCGCGTACGCCTCCCGGTGACTGTGTGGCGTAGGCGGAGGCAGGCCGGGTAGGCAGCGGGTTCGGAGATTCCCCGACCACCGGGCACTGCCCGCCGGGAGGAGAAGTCGTGTCTCAGGACTACCGCAAGAACCCCGAAAAGGTCTCGAACCTGACGCCCGAGCAGTACCGGGTCACACAGGAGGCCGCGACCGAGACGCCCTTCGCCAACGAGTACTGGGACAAGAAGGATCCCGGTCTCTATGTCGACGTGGTGTCCGGTGAACCCCTGTTCGCCTCCGTCGACAAGTACGACAGCGGCACCGGCTGGCCGACGTTCAGCAGGCCGGTCGAGTCCACGAACCTCGTCGAGATCCCGGACAGCAGCCTCGGCGTCACCCGCACCGAGGTCCGGTCCGCGCACGGCGACAGCCACCTCGGCCACGTATTCGACGACGGTCCGATCGAGACCGGCGGGCTGCGCTACTGCATGAACTCCGCCGCGATGCGCTTCGTGCCCCGCGACGACCTGGAGCGCGAGGGCTACGGGGCGTACCTCGACCGATTCGCCGCACGGCGCTGACCCCGTCCGACGACTCCCGTACACCCGCGAGAGCGGGAGAAGGAGGCAGAGATGGCCGTCAAGACCGAAGCCCGACCGCGTACCACGCAGATCCGGCCGTTCACGGTCGAGATCCCGCAGGCGGAGCTGGACGACCTGCGCCGCCGGATCGCCGCCACCCGGTGGCCGGAGCAGGAGACCGTCGACGACCAGTCGCAGGGCGTGCCGCTCGCCACGATCCAGGCGGTCGCGCGCTACTGGGAGCAGGAGTACGACTGGCGTGGCGTCGAGGCGCGGCTGAACAGCGTTCCGCAGTTCATGACCGAGATCGACGGACTGGACATCCACTTCATCCACGTCCGCTCGAAGCACGAGGACGCGCTGCCGCTGATCATCACGCACGGCTGGCCCGGCTCGGTGATCGAACAGCTCAAGGTCATCGGCCCGCTGACCGATCCCACCGCCCACGGCGGCAGCGCCTCGGACGCCTTCCACGTGGTGATCCCGTCCATGCCCGGGCACGGCTTCTCCGGTAAGCCGACCATGCCGGGCTGGGGTCCGGAGCACATCGCGAGCGCGTGGACCGAGCTGATGCGGCGCCTCGGGTACGACCGTTTCGTCGCCCAGGGCGGCGACTGGGGCGCGATCATCTCGGACCTGATGGGGGTCCAGGCACCGCCGGAGCTGGCCGGGATCCACACCAACATGCCGGGAGCCGTACCGGCGGATCTCGACAAGCTGTTCCAGTCCGACATGAGCGGGGCGAACGATGCCCTCGGCTCGCTGCCGTCGAACCTCTCCGACGAGGAACGGCGCGCCTGCGAGCAACTGAACTTCGTGTGGAAGCACGTCGCGTACGCCCTCATGATGGGCACCCGGCCGCAGACCCTGACCGCGCTGGCGGACTCGCCGGTCGGCCTGGCCGCGTTCCTGCTCGACCACGACGCGCGCAGTCTGGACCTCATCTCGCGGGTCTTCGCGGGCAGGCCCGGCGGCCTCAGCCGGGACGACGTGCTGGACAACATCACGTTGTACTGGTTGACGAACACCGGCGTCTCGTCGTCCCGGCTCTACGCGGAGAACGCACTCTCGTTCTTCGCCACCAAGGGCGTACGCGTGCCGGTGGCGGTGAGCGTCTTCCCGGACGAGCTGTACGAGGCACCGCGTAGCTGGGTGGAGCAGGCGTACCCGAACCTCGTCTACTACCACCGGCTCGACCGGGGCGGGCACTTCGCCGCCTGGGAACGGCCGATGGCCTTCGCCGAGGAACTGCGCGCCGGTTTCCGGCCGCTGCGCTAGACGGCAGTCGCACCACCGTCGTGCCCGGTGTCCTCGGACACCGGGCACGCGCATACTCCCGTTCGCCGGATCACCGGTCATGCGCAGACCCCGCCTCGGATCGTCGGTCGTCGCGTCAGCGGTCAGGCATGGCGGTGCAGGGATCGGCCTCGGCGTCCGCGCGCAGCCGCGCCACCGCGCGGGCGAGGAGTTCCTGCCGACGATGGTCCCGGCGGACGTGCACGACGATGCGACGCCGGACGACGGGACGGACCACCGGCCTCGCCACCGCGCCCCCGGGCAGCTCCACGACGGCCAGGCGCGGCAGCAGTGTGACGCCGACACCGGCCGCCACCAGGCGCAATGCTGTCCGGTGGTCGTCCAGACGGGCGGCGAATCGGGGGGTGAACCCGGCGGTCCGGCAGGCGCTGGAGATGATCTGCCCGATCGGGCTGTCGTAGATGTCGTGGTCCACCCACGGCTCGGCACCGAGGTCCCGCAACGCGATCTCGGGGGCGTCCACGAGCGGGTGCCCGGCGGGCAGGACGGCGACGAGTTCCTCGACGGCGAGGTCGTGCCGCTGGTAGCCGTCGACCCGTACCTCGACGCCGCCGGCCGGCTCGGTGCGGATGTCCAGGTCCGGCTGACGGCGCCCCCGCCCGTCGACCGGCTCGTTGAGGCTGATCTCGACGGTGAGGTTCGGTCGGTGCTGCCGAACGGTCCGCACCAGCTCCGGGATCCACCGTTCGGCCGCCGAGGCGAAACAGGCGATCGCCAGGTGCTCGCCCTGGCCGCCACGAAGGTCCGCGACGACCCGTTCCAGCCGCTCGAAGTCGGCGACCAGTGTCTGCGCCTGGTCGGCGAGATGTCGGGCAGCGTCGGTGGCGACGATGCCCCGTCCCTGCCTCACGAAGAGGACCAGGCCGGTCTCCCTGGCCAGTTCGGTCATGTGCTGACTGATCGTGGCCGGGGCGTAGTTCAGGTTCCGGGCGGCCCGGTTGATCGATCCGGCCGCCAGGACCGCCCGCAGCACCACCAGGCGTCGAGGGTTCAGCATGCGTCGACCGTACGGCGACGACGAACGATCAGCGATCTTTGTCTGCTTGTCGCCCCGCCGGGGCCGTCGCAGGATGACCGGCAGGGACCGGCTCCGCCGCCCGACGGACGAGAGGACCGCTGATGGACACGACCTTCTGGGACCAGGCGGACCGCCTGCTGATCCGGTACGGGGCCAGCTTCACTCCCCGGATCATCGAACGCGCCCGGGGGGCGTACGTCTTCGACCGCGAGGGCAGGTCGATCCTCGACTTCACCTCGGGGCAGATGAGCGCCATCCTCGGCCACGGGCACCCGGACATCGTCTCCACCGTCTCGTCCGCGGTCGCCTCACTGGACCACCTCTACAGCGGCATGCTCAGCCCGCCGCTGCTCGCGCTGGCCGAACGGCTCGCGGCCACACTGCCCGACCCGCTCGGCAAAACGCTGCTGCTCACCACCGGCGCCGAAGCGAACGAGGCGGCGATCAAGATGGCCAAGCTCTACACCGGCCGGTACGAGATCGTCTCCTTCGACCGGTCCTGGCACGGCATGACGCAGGGGGCGGCCTCGGCGACGTTCTCCGCCGGGCGGCGCGGCTACGGTCCGCCGATCCCGGGTAACCTCGCCCTGCCCACACCGAACGCCTACCGGTCGCCGTTCCGTAGCGCAGACGGCGCACACGACTGGGAGGCCGAACTCGCGTACGGCTTCGCCCTGGTCGACCAGCAGTCCGCCGGAAGCCTCGCCGCCTGCCTGGTCGAACCGATCCTCTCCTCGGGCGGCATCATCGACCTGCCGCCCGGATACCTGGCCCGCCTCCGGCAGATGTGCGACGAGCGCGGGATGCTCCTCATCCTCGACGAGGCGCAGACCGGCCTCGGCCGCACCGGCACGATGTACGCCTTCGAGCGCGACGGGGTCGCCCCCGACATCCTGACCCTGTCGAAGACCCTCGGGGCGGGACTGCCGGTGGCCGCCGTGGTGACCAGCGCCGAGATCGAGCAGGTCTGCCACGACCGGGGGTTCCTCTTCTACACCACCCACGTCTCCGACCCGCTGGCGGCGGCGGTCGCGCTGACCGTGCTCGACGTCATCGCCCGAGAGGACCTGGTGCGGCGTGCCGCGCGACTCGGCGAGCAGCTCACCGATCGGCTCCAGGCGCTGCGGGACGAACACGAGGTGGTGGGCGACGTCCGGGGCCGGGGCCTGCTCCAGGGCATCGAGCTGGTGACCGACAAGGTGAGCCGCACACCGGCCGACGCGTTGGGTGCCCGGGTCACCTCGGCCTGCCTCGACCGGGGACTGCACATGAACATCGTCCAACTGCCGGGCATGGGCGGGATCTTCCGGATCGCACCACCGCTCACCATCAGCGACGAAGACCTGCACGCCGGCCTGGACATCCTCGACGCCGCACTCACCGCCGTCCTACGCGAAGGGTGACACCGCTCGGTGGCCGACGCGCCCCATGTGGTGACCGAGAGACCGAGCATGGCGGCGGAAGTCCTCCACACTAGGCTTGCCGCCATGTCAGAGCCAACGCCCGAGCCGCGCAGGGTCGGCCAGCTGGTATGGGCCCCCGACGAGGTGACCGCCGGCATCGGAAGCCAGGTGCAACCACAGGTCAGCCGAGGTCGCAGGGCGTTGCAGACCGGGCTGGCCGCCTTCCTCCTGACGTGGGTACCAACCCTTGCCATTCTCCTGGTGGCCAACTTCGCCGTACCGTCGCTGACCGACGACGCCGGTGCCGGACGAGTCGCCCTCTGGGCGTTGCTGATCGCCGTGTTGTTCGCGGTCACGGCGGCGGTGAGCACGCTGTGGTCGAGGCCCGACCGGGACGGAGAGGAGCCCTCGGGCCTGGTCGTCGCGCTGCGCGTCGTGCGTGGTGCGCTGCTGACCGGTGTGGGTGCGGGCGCGGTGCTGGTGTGGCAGGGGCTGTCGGTGGAGCAGGCTGCCACGTTGGCGGTGATTCTGGCGCTACTCCTGCGCGTCCTGCCGGTGGTGGCGGCGCGGACGTTCGCGCGACGCCGGAGCGGCCCGGCGGAAAGCCCCACCGCCCCGTAGCCGTACCCACTCAGGCCAGCTTGCCAGGAGGTGGGGAGATTTGTTGTCGCTAGAGCGACAACAAATCTCCCCACCTACCCAGGCACCGCCCCACCCGCATGCAAGGAAGGGTCCCCCGTTAACACCAGGTGTTAACGGGGGACCCTTCCTTGCATGCGTATCGACGGCCGTGCGTCCGGCGACTCAGCCGCGCACCGCGCTCGTGTCCGCACGCGAGGCGCCACACCCCGCGCCGCGACACGCGGGGATGAATCCTGCGAAGGTCTGGCGACGTACAACTGATTGGTTGTATGTTGGGGTGGTGACGGAGACGAGTGACGACCGGGCGGACGCCCTGTTCCACGCGCTCGCCGACCGCACCCGGCGCGACATCCTGCGCCGCGTGCTCGCCGGGGAGCACTCCGTCTCCGCGCTCGCCGCCAACTACGACATGAGCTTCGCCGCCGTGCAGAAACACGTCGCCGTGCTGGAGAGGGCCGGCCTGCTGACCAAGCGACGCAGCGGCCGCGAGCAACTGGCCAGCGGCGACGTGCAGGCGGTGCGGTCGGTGGCGTCCATGCTCACCGAGCTCGAACAGGTCTGGCGCGGCCGCATCGCCCGCATCGACATGCTCATCGCATCCGAAACCGACCAGGAGGACTGAACAGTGCCCGTCACCGACGTCAAGCAGGACCTCGACAACCTGAGCCTGACCATCACCGCCGACTTCGCCGCACCGGTGGAGCGGATCTGGCAGGTGTACGCCGACCCACGCCAACTGGAGAAGGTCTGGGGACCGCCGACCTATCCGGCCACCGTGGTCGACCACGATCTCACGCCCGGGGGCCGGGTCACGTACTACATGACCAGCCCGGAGGGCGAGCGGTACGCCGGGTACTGGCTGGTCACGGCCGTGGACGAGGCTCGCAGCTTCGCCTTCGACGACGGCTTCGCCCACGACGACCTCTCCCCCAACCCGGAGATGCCGGTCTCCAAGTGCGTCTACACCTTCAGCGCGCACGACGGCGGGACCCGGGTGACGTACGTGAGCACCTACCCGTCCGCCGAGGCCCTCCAGCAGGTGCTGGACATGGGCATGGTGGAGGGCGCCACCGGAGCGATCAACCAGATCGACGGGTTCGTCGCCGCCTGACCGCTGCGCAAGCCGGCGCCGGCCCCGCAACAAGGTGCCCGCACGGGGAGAGCCGGCGCCGGCGCCGATGTTAGGAGGGGACCCCTTCTATACCGTAGGCGTTAGCAGGGGGCCCTTCCTTACACGAAGGCGCGTGGTTGACTGGTCGATCGGGGAACGAGCAGCAGGGGGTGGCGGGTGCGGGTACTCATCCTCGGGGGCACCGCCGAGGCACGTGATCTCGCCGCCCGACTCGTCGACCGGCCGGGGCTGTCGGTGATCTCCTCGCTGGCCGGGCGGGTCGCCGATCCCCGCCTGCCGGTCGGTGAGGTACGCATCGGGGGGTTCGGTGGTGCCGACGGCCTGGCCCGGTGGCTCGACACGCACCCCGTCGACGTACTGGTCGACGCCACCCACCCGTACGCGGCCCGGATCCGGACCGCCGCCGTCACCGCCGCTGCCCAGGTCGGCGTACCTCATCTGCGGCTGGAACGACCGGGCTGGACGGCGCGGCCGGGTGACCGCTGGCACCGTGTGCCGGACGTGGCCGCCGCCGTCCGGGAACTTCCGGCGCTCGGGCGGCGGGTCCTGCTCACCACCGGACGGCAGAGCCTGGCGGCGTTCCGCCCGTCGACCGGGCTGTGGATCCTGGCCCGGGTCGTGGACGCGCCGGACGAGCCGCTGCCGCAGCACATCCGACTACTGCGCAGCCGGGGTCCCTACACGCTCGCCGGTGAACTGGAGCTGATCCGTACCCATCGCCTCGACGTGGTGGTGACCAAGGACAGCGGCGGCCGGCTCACCGAGGCGAAACTCGACGCGGCCCGCCAGCTCGGCCTACCGGTGCTGATGATCGACCGGCCGGTGCCCGCCGTCCATCCGACGACGGTGTCCGGGGTGGACGAGGCGGTGGACTGGGTGTCGGCGCTGCCGGTTCAGCCGGGATAGGTGCGCGGCGTCCAGACCGCCACCGACTCGTCGCCCCGCGTGCTGACCTGGGTGGTCGACGAGCCGATGATGAGCAGGCACCGCATGTCCACGGTGTCCGGGTCGAGATCACCGAGCGTGATCACGGTGACGGACTCGGTGGCCCGGCCCACGTCTCGGGCCAGCACCACGGGCGTCTTGGGGTCACGGTGGCGCAGCAGCGTCTCCCGGGCCGCGCCCACCTGCCAGCGACGGCTGGCCGAGGCCGGGTTGTAGAGCGCCAGGACCAGGTCGGCCGCGGCGGCGGCGGCCAGGCGGGCCTCGATGACCGGCCACGGTTTGAGCCGGTCCGACAGGGACAGCACCGCGAAGTCGTGCCCGAGCGGGGCACCCACCCGGCTCGCCGCCGCCTGCGCCGCCGTCAGGCCCGGCAGCACCCGTACCGGCACCCCGGCGAATCTCGCCTGGCCGGTCGCCACCTCGTAGACCGCGCTGGCCATGGCGAACACGCCGGGGTCGCCGGAGGACACCACCACCACCCGGGCCCCGCCGAGTGCCAACTCCAGGGCGTGGGCGGCCCGTTCGGTCTCCACCTGGTTGCCCGAGGTGTGCCGCTGCTGGCCGGGACGCACCGGCACCCGGTCCACGTACGGGCCGTAGCCCACCAGGTGCTCGGCCTCGCGCAGCGCCCGCGCCACCTCGGGGGTGAGCCAGCGGGGTCCGGCCGGGCCGAGCCCGACCACGACCACCTCCCCCGCCGACGCCGGTCCGGGTGCCGGCAGGTCGTCGCGGCTGGCGGCGCTGGTCGGGCTGGGCAGCAACGCCAGCGAGAAGTACGGCACCTCGTCGGTGGACACGTCGGCCAGCGGGGCGTGTCGTCCGCGTGGTGAGGTGGCCCGCTCCACGTACCAGGTCTCGGGCAGTCGGCCCGCGTCGTCCAGGGCGGCGCGGACGTTGTCGAAGGTCCGGCCCAGCTTGAGTACGGCGGCGGCGTCGGTGTCGGCGAGCCGCCGCGCGAGTTCCTCGGCGGGCAGCGTGCCGGGCAGGACGGTCAGCACCTCGTCGCGTTCGACGAGCGGCCGACCCAGCACGGCGGAGGCGGCGCTGATCGAGGTCACCCCCGGCACCACCTCGGCCGGGAACCGGTGCGCGAGCCGCTCGTGCAGGTACATGTAGGAGCCGTAGAACATCGGGTCGCCCGCGCAGAGCACCACCACGTCGCGTCCGGCGGCCAGGTGGACGGCCAGGCGCTCGGCGCTGTCGTCGTAGAACCGGCGGATCACGCCCTCGTAGCCGGCCGGGTCGTCGGTGCCCTCGGTGGTGACCGGGTAGACCAGGGCCTCGTGTACGTGGTCCTCCCGCAGCAGACCGGCCACGATGGAGCGGGCGATGCTGCGGCCGTGCCGGGCCGAGTAGTACGCGACCACGTCGGTCTCGGCGATCAGCCGGGCCGCCTTGACCGTCAACAGTTCCGGGTCGCCGGGTCCGACCCCGACGCCGTAGAGCGTGCCGGGCTCCACCATGGTCACTCCACCTCGCTCGCGATGCCGTTCACGGCCGCCGCGGTGACGGCGCTGCCGCCCCGACGACCCTGCACGACCAGGTACGGGATCCGGGCCGGATGCGTGGCCAGCGCCTGCTTGGACTCGGCCGCGCCGATGAACCCGACCGGTACGCCCACCACCGCCGCCGGCCGACCCGCGCCCTCGTCGACGAGTTCCAGCAGCCGGAACAGGGAGGTCGGGGCGTTGCCGATGGCGACCACGGCGCCGTCGAGCCGGTCCCGCCACAACTCCATGGCGGCGGCGCTGCGGGTGGTGCCGAACTGCCGGGCCAACTCGGGCACCGCCGGATCACGCAGCGTGCACACCACCTCGTTGTCGGCGGGCAGACGGGTGCGGGTGATCCCGGCGGCGACCATCGCCGCGTCGCAGAGCACCGGCGCACCGGCGGCCAGTGCGGCGTACCCGGCGGCGACCACCTCGGGGTGTGCCTCCACGTCGTCGACCAGGTCGACCATGCCGCAGGCGTGGATCATGCGCACCACCACCCGGGCGACGTCGGCGGGGAAGCGGGACAGGTCGGCCTCGGCGCGGATGGTGGCGAACGAGCGGCGGTAGATCTCGGCGCCTTCGCGGACGTAGTCGTAACTCATCGTGGTCTCCGTGCCTGTGCCACCCGCTCGGACAGCGGGCCGTGGTGATCCCCTCGGGGACCGGCGACACGGTAACCGGCGCCGGTGGCCACCGCCAGGGCAGCCGGACCGGACGGTCGGCCGCAGCACCGGTCACAGCCCGCCCAGTGCAGGGGAAGCGCGTCGGCGGCGGGCGGCGCGGCGGCGGTCAGGGCGGCCGTGGCGTCGGCGCGGACGTCGGCCAACGCGCTGCCGCAACCGGGTCGGCCCGCGCAGGCGGTCACCCCGACCCAGGGCGAGGCGGGATCGACGACCAGCCCGGCCCCGGTCAGCACCGGCACCGCCGACTCGGGTGCGGCGACCACGACGACGGTCCGCCACGGGGTCACCACCACCGGCCCGTCGGTCAGCGCCGCGACCGCCTCGGCCTGCGCGGCGGTGAGCCGGCCCAGGGGCGCGGCGGCGACCACGAACCCGGCCGGGTCCGGACCGACCGGCGGCGGGCCGCCACGCGGCACGTCGACCGGCGCGGCGTGCGGCCCGCCCAGTGCCGCGACGATGGCGGCGGGTGCCTCGGGCAGGTCGGCCACCCGCCACACGTCCCGCCGGCCGGCCCGGTGGCGCAGGAAGGCCCGGGCTGCGGCGACGATCGTTTCGGCCGCCTCGTCGGCGTCGGCCCGCAGCCCGACGTCGCGTCCCGCCACCAGCAGCGCGCCCGGGTCGGCCAGCCAGCACAGGTCCGTGCCGAGGGTGGCGACGTCACCCCGGCCGTCGTCGACGGCGATGAGGAAACGGCCGCTGAGGTCGGCGAGGTCGGGACAGGCGCAGAGCGCCTCGTCGACCCGGCCCACCACCGGCCGTACGTCGGGCCGCCCGTCGTGCTCCAGGCCGCTCAGCGGTGAGGCGACGATGTTGCGGACCGTCTCGTGGGTGGCGCTGGGCAGCAGCCCCGACTCGACCAGGACGGCGGCGATGCGGTCCACCGCCACCTGGTCGGGGATGCCGCGGAGCTGCACGTTCGCCCGCGAGGTCAGCTCCAGCGTGCCGTCGGCGTCGCGTCGGGCGGTGGCCGCCAGCCGGCGTAGCTGTGACGTGCTCAACCGGCCGCCGGGAAGCCGGACGCGGACCAGCAGACCGTCGGCGGCCTGGTGGGCCCGAAGCGCCCCGGGACACCGGTCGGCGCCGGAACGGCCGGACGGGGAGGAGACAGCGGGCACGTGCTCATCGTAGAGTCAGACTCTCGGCACGGAATGCGCCGAGATCAGCATCACGCGGTCGGTGCGGAGGAACCCGGTGCGAGTCCGGGGCGGTCCCGCCACTGTCACCGGTCCGGCCACGTGCCGGGCCGCGAGCCAGACACTCCGGTCGACCGCGACCGACGGCCACGGGCGCGGACCCGGGGAGGAGTCAACCATGCCCGGTGACGGCGTGATCCTACTGCTGTCCACCTCGGACACCGACCTGCTCAGCGCCCGGTCCAGCGGTGCGACGTACCGGCTGGCGAACCCGGCCCGCGTCGGCGAGGAACCGGAGGCACTGGCCGACCTGACGGCCGGCGTGGACCTGGTGGTGGTCCGCATCCTCGGCGGTTACCGGATGTGGCAGCGTGGCCTGGACACGCTGCTCGGCGGCGACGTGCCGGTGGTCGCCCTCGGCGGTGAACAGCTTCCCGACGCCGACCTGATGGCCCGCTCCACGGTGACCCGGGGCATCGCCGCCCAGGCGCACGCCTACCTGGCGCAGGGCGGTCCGGACAATCTCCGCGAGCTGCACGCGTTCCTCAGTGACACGGTGCTGCTGACCGGCCACGGCTTCGCGCCGCCGGTCGCGCACCCCACCTGGGGGGTGATGTCACGTCCGGCCCCGACGGGGACCGGGCCGACCGTGGGCATCCTCTATTACCGGGCCCACCAGCTCAGCGGCAACACCGCCTTCGTGGAGGGGCTCTGCGCGGCCGTCGAGCAGGCCGGTGGCGTGCCACTGCCGGTGTTCTGCGCGAGCCTGCGCGCCCCCGAGCCGGACCTGCTGGCCACGCTTGGCCGGGCCGACGCGCTGCTGGTCACGGTGCTGGCGGCCGGGGGTACCCGGCCGGCGGAGGTCTCCGCCGGGGGCGCCGACGAGGCGTGGGACGTCGGTGCGCTCGCCGAGTTGGACGTGCCGATCCTCCAGGCGCTGGCGCTAACCCAGGACCGGGCGTCCTGGGCGGAGAGCGACGACGGGCTCAGCCCGCTGGACGCGGCCACCCAGGTGGCGGTGCCGGAGTTCGACGGTCGGCTGATCACCGTGCCGTTCTCGTTCAAGGAGACCGACGCCGACGGGCTGCCGCACTACGTCGCCGACCCGGAGCGTGCCCGCCGGGTCGCCGGCATCGCGGTCCGGCACGCACGGCTGCGGCACGTGCCGCCGGCCGAACGACGGATCGCGGTGGTGCTGTCGGCGTACCCGACGAAGCACTCCCGGGTCGGCAACGCGGTCGGTCTGGACACCCCGGCCAGCGCCGTACACCTGCTGCGGACGCTGCGCGGGCAGGGTTACGACGTCGGTCCGGTCGACGGCCCGGACGCGCTGCCCGGCCTGCTGCCCAGCGGCGACGGCCAGGACGCCGACGGGGACCGCCTGATCCACGCGCTGATCGCGGCCGGCGGCCAGGACCCGGAGTGGCTCACCGAGGAGAAGCTGGCCGGCAACCCGGTACGCGTCCCGGCCGCCACCTACCGCCGCTGGTTCGACGCGCTCCCCGACGACCTGCGGGAGGCGATGACCGAGCACTGGGGTCCCGCCCCGGGTGACCTGTTCGTCGACCGGTCCGCCGACCCGGACGGCGAGATCGTCCTGGCCGGGTTGCGGGCCGGGAACGTGCTGCTGATGATCCAGCCGCCTCGCGGTTTCGGCGAGAACCCGGTGGCCATCTACCACGATCCGGACCTGCCGCCGACGCACCACTACCTGGCCGCCTACCGGTGGCTGGACGAGGAGTTCGGCGCGCACGCCGTGGTGCACCTGGGCAAGCACGGCTCGCTGGAGTGGTTGCCCGGCAAGAACCTCGGCCTCTCCGCGAGCTGCGGCCCGGACGCGGTCCTCGGCGAGCTGCCGCTCATCTATCCCTTCCTGGTCAACGACCCGGGTGAGGGCGCGCAGGCCAAGCGGCGGGCGCACGCCACCATCGTGGACCATCTGGTGCCGCCGATGGCCCGCGCGGAGAGCTACGGCGACATCGCCCGGCTGGAGCAGTTGCTCGACGAGCACGCCAACATCGCCACCATGGACCCGGCCAAGCTGCCGGCCGTACGGGCGCAGATCTGGACGCTGATCCAGGCCGCCCGCCTCGACCACGACCTCGGCATGGAGCAGCGTCCGCACGACGCCGAGTTCGACGACTTCCTGCTGCACGTCGACGGGTGGCTCTGCGAGGTCAAGGACGCGCAGATCCGCGACGGCCTGCACGTCCTCGGGCACGCCCCGACCGGCGAGGCGCGGGTCAACCTGATGCTGGCCATCCTGCGCGCCCGCCAGGTCTTCGGCGGTCAGGCCGACGCGGTGCCCGGTCTGCGGGCCGCGCTCGGCCTCGACGAGGGCGGCGCCGAGCAGACCGCCGAGGTGGACCGGATCGAGGCGGTGGCCCGACGGCTGGCCGAGGAGATGGAACGGCACGACTGGTCCGCCGAGGCGGTCGACCGGGTACGCGTCGAGGTGCTCGGCGACGACCACCCGCACGGCGCGGAGGTCGGCCGGGTGTTGACGTTCGCCGCGACCGAGGTCGCGCCACGGCTGGCCGGCACCACCGGGGAAATCGACGCCGTGCTGCACGCCCTCGACGGGGGTTACGTGCCGGCCGGACCGAGTGGGTCGCCGCTGCGCGGCCTGGTCAACGTGCTGCCGACCGGCCGCAACTTCTACACCGTCGACCCGAAGGCGATCCCCAGCCGACTGGCCTGGGAGACCGGGCAGGCGATGGCCACCTCATTGCTGGAGCGTTACCGCCGGGACACCGGCGAGTGGCCACGCTCGGTCGGTCTGTCGGCGTGGGGCACCTCGGCGATGCGGACCTCCGGCGACGACATCGCCGAGGTGTTGGCGCTGATCGGGGCGCAACCGGTCTGGGATCCGGCGTCCCGGCGGGTCACCGGCGTCGAGATCGTCCCGCTGGCCGACCTGGGCCGCCCCCGCATCGACGTCACGTTGCGCATCAGCGGCTTCTTCCGGGACGCCTTCCCGCACGTGGTGCTCCTGCTGGACGACGCGATCCGGGAGGTGGCGGCGCTGGACGAGCCGGACGAGGTGAACTACCTCGCCGCGCACGCCCGTGCCGACAGCGCCCGGCACGGCGACGACCGGCGTGCCACCACCCGCATCTTCGGCTCCAAGCCCGGTGCGTACGGTGCCGGGCTGTTGCCGCTGATCGAGAGCGGGAACTGGCGCGACGACGCCGACCTGGCCGAGGTCTACACCGTGTGGGGTGGGTTCGCGTACGGCCGTGACCTGGACGGGCGGCCCGCCCGGGAGGACATGGAGTCGGCGTACCGGCGGATCGCGGTGGCGGCGAAGAACACCGACACGCGTGAGCACGACATCGCCGACTCCGACGACTACTTCCAGTACCACGGCGGGATGATCGCCACGGTGCGGGCGTTGACCGGGCAGGCGCCCCGGGCGTACATCGGGGACAGCACCACCCCGGACGCCACCAGGACCCGGTCGTTGACCGAGGAGACCGCACGGGTGTTCCGCGCCCGGGTGGTCAATCCACGGTGGATCGCCGCGATGCGCCGGCACGGCTACAAGGGCGCGTTCGAGATGACCGCCACGGTCGACTACCTGTTCGGGTACGACGCGACGGCCGGCGTGGTCACCGACTGGATGTACGAGCAGCTCGCGGAGAGCTACGTCCTGGACCCGGAGAACCAGCAGTTCCTGCGCCGGTCGAACCCGTGGGCGCTGCGCGGGATCGTCGAGCGGCTCACCGAGGCCGCCGACCGTGGGCTCTGGGCCAAGCCCGATCCCGCCCTGATGGACGCGCTACGGCAGGCGTACCTGGAGGTGGAGGGCGACCTGGAGGAGTCCGGCTGAGCGGTGCCCGTCCCGGGGAGCCGTCGGTCCCCCGGGACGGGCTCGGGCGACGTGCCCGGGACGGGGCTCAGACGTCGGCGAGCTGGGTGACGTCAGCGAACGCGGCGACCGCGCCGATCACGGTGACGGCGGGTGCGCACAGGTGCCCGGCGGCGGCGACGTCGGCGATGTCGGCGAGGCTTCCGCGCATGACGCGTTGCCGGTCGGTGCCGCCGTTCTCCACGCTGACCGCCGCCGTCGCCGGGTCCATGCCGTGCCGCAGCAACGCGTCGGTCACCTCGGGCAGCGTCTGCACCGCCATCAGCAGCACGATCGTGGTGCCGGAGCGGGCCACCCCGGCCCAGTCGACGGTGCTGCCCGGGTCGTCGGGCGGCAGGTGGGCGGCGAGCACGGTGAAGCCCTGTGTCAGACCGCGATGGGTCACCGGCACACCGGCCAGCTCGGGCACGGCCACCGCGCTGGACACCCCGGGTACCACCTCCACCGGCACCCCGGCGGCCCGACAGGCCAGCACCTCCTCCATGCCCCGGCCGAAGACGAACGGGTCGCCGCCCTTGAGCCGCACCACCCGGTGTCCGGCCTGGGCCTCGGTGACCAGGATCTGGTTGATCTGCTCCTGGGGGACGAACGCGCCGCGTGGCACCTTCGACACGTCGACGACCCGGACGCCGGGCCGCAGGTCGCGCAGCACCGCGTGCGGCACGAGCCGGTCGGCCACCACCACGTCGGCCTCGGCGAGACGGTCCAGCGCCCGGCGGGTGAGCAGACCCGGGTCGCCGGGGCCGCCTCCGACCAGCGTGACCCGGCCGACGGCGGGCGCATCGGCCGGGGTGGGACCGGTCGACCCGGACACGCGCGGGGCCGGGATCACCCCGGCCGCCGGGCTTGCGACAGCCGGGACGGCGCCGGAACCACCGGGTTCCGGGTCCGCGACGGCAGCGGGGGTGCGGGGTGCCGCTCCGGTGGTGTGCCGGTGCACGGCGGTGGCGAAGCGGGCCGCCAGGCTCGGGTGTCCGGCCCAGTGCACGTGCAGGTAGGAGGCGTGCACGGTGCCGGCCACGACACCGTCGGGCACCGGCGCGGCGGTGCCGTGCGCGGCGGACGGGCGGGGCCGGAACCGCCAGGCGGGCGTGCTGTCGGGATCGGCGTCGACGCGGGTCCGGTGGAACTCGTGGCCGGTGACCGCCTGGTCGGCGTCGGCGAGCACGCTCTCCGTGGTGGCCCGCGCGTCCCGGTAGCCCAGCGTCAGCCGGTCGGTCATCCGGGCGCGTACCGGCAGGACCCCGGTCATCGGCGCGCCGTCGAGGTCGCGGGCCAGGTAGAGCAGGCCGGCGCACTCGGCGACCGTCGGGACGCCGCGCGCCGCAGCGTCGGCCACCTCCCGACGCAGGGGTGCGTTCTCGGTCAGTCCGGCGGCGTACACCTCGGGGAAGCCGCCGCCGAGGTACAACCCGGTGGTCTGCTCGGGCAGCGTCGGGTCGTGCAGCGGGTCGACCGGGGCCAGCCGGAGGCCGGCGGCGGTGAGCAGTTCGTCGGTCTCGGCGTACCGGAAGGTGAACGCCGGCCCGGACGCGACCGCGACGGTCCCCTCCACGGTGAGACCGGACAGTTCGGCCACCGGGTCCCAGGCCGGGCCGGGCAGCGCGGGTGCCCGGCGGGCCACCGCGACGACCTGGTCGAGGTCGACACCGGCGGCGACGTGGGCGGCGAGCGCGTCGACGGTACGCGCGGCGGCGGCGGCCCGCTCGGCGACCGGCACCAGGCCGAGGTGCCGGCTCGGGGTGTCCAGGGTCGCGTCCCGGCCCAGCGCCCCCAGCACCGGCACGCCGGTGACGGCCAGCGCGTCGCGGATCTCCGCCTCGTGGGTCACCGAGCCGACCTTGTTGAGGACCACCCCGGCGACGGTGAGCTGCGGGTCGAACGTGGCGAAGCCGTGCACCAGCGCGGCGATGCTGCGCGAGGCACCGGAGACGTCCACCACGAGCAGCACCGGGGTACGGGTCAGCCGCGCCACGTGGGCGGTGGAGGCGTACCCGGCCCGACCGACCGCGCCGTCGAGCAGGCCCATCACGCCCTCGACGATCGCGATGTCGGCGGGGGCCCCGACGGTGGCGCCGTGCCGCAGCAGCGGCAGGATCCGCTGCTCGCCCTGGAGGAACGGGTCGAGGTTGCGGCCCCGGCGGCCGGTGGCCAACTCGTGGTAGCCGGGGTCGATGTAGTCCGGGCCGACCTTGTGGCCGCTGACGGTCAGGCCGCGCCGCCGCAGGGCCGCCATCAGGCCGGTGGCCACCGTCGTCTTGCCCTGCCCCGAGGCCGGAGCGGCGACGATCAGCCGGGGCGGGAGGGTCACCATTCGATGCCCCGCTGCCCCTTCTGACCGGAGTCCATCGGATGCTTGATCTTGGTCATCTCGGTGACCAGGTCCGCCGCGTCCACCAGCCGGGGATCGGCGTCCCGCCCGGTCACCACCACGTGCTGGTGACCGGGGCGCTGCCGCAGCGTCTCCACCACCTCGTCGACGTCCACCCACCCCCACTTCATCGGGTAGGTGAACTCGTCGAGCACGTACAGGTCGTGGGCGGACGTGGCGAGCCGGCGCTTGATCTCCGCCCAGCCCTCCGCGGCCTGCGCCGCGTGGTCGCTCTCGGTGCCCTGGGTCCGGCTCCAGCTCCAGCCGGCGCCCATCTTGTGCCAGGAGACCGGGCCACCCTGGCCGGTCTGCTCGTGCAGCGTGCCGAGGGCGCGTAGTGCGTGTTCCTCGCCGACGGTCCACTTGGCGCTCTTGACGAACTGGAACACCGCGATCGACCAGCCCTGGTTCCAGCCGCGCAGGGCGAGCCCGAAGGCGGCGGTGGACTTGCCCTTCGACGGTCCGGTGTGGACCATCAGCAGCGGCCGGTTGCGGCGTTGCCGGGTGGTCAGCCCGTCGTCCGGCACGGTGACCGGTTGGCCCTGTGGCATCAGGCGGCCCCCCTGGAGGTGCGGACGGCGGTGTGGGCGCGTACCGCGTCGGTGAGCGCGTCGGCGGCGACCCCCTCCAGCGGCAGGTACTGACCGCCGAGCGTGGTGGCCAGGTCGGCGGCGAGTCGCATGCGTACCCGGCCCTGCTCGCAGTCGACGACCACGGTGCTGGTGCCGGCGGCGGCGAGCAGGCGGGCCGCCTGCCGGGCCCGACCGACCGCGTCCGGGCCGGTGGTGGCGCGCCCGTCGGTGACCAGCACCAGCAGCGGACGCCGTCGCGGATCGCGGATCCGTTCCACCCGTAGCACCTCGCGGGCGCGCAGCAGCCCCTCGGCCAACGGGGTGCGGCCTCCGGTCGGCAGCGTGGCCAGCCGGGCGGCGGCCACCTCCACGCTGGCGGTCGGCGGCAACGCCACCTCGGCGTCGGTGGCGCGGAACGTCACCAGGCCGACCTTGTCCCGGCGCTGGTAGGCGTCGAGCAGCAGGGAGAGCACCGCCGCCTTGACCGCGCCGACCCGTTGGCGGGCGCCCATCGAGCCGGAGGCGTCCAGGCAGAACAGGATCAGGTTGCCCTCGCGGCCCTGCCGCACCGGCAACCGCACGTCGCCGGGACGGACCAGGATGCCGGGACCCTGTCGGCCCCGGGCCCGTTGGTGCGGGGCGGCGGCGTGCAGGGTGGCCACCAGGTGGGGCCGTCCGGTCGTCGCCCCGTCGGGACGTCGGGCGCCGACGGTGCGGCCGGTGGTGGTGCGGGCCGGCGAGCGGCGGCCGGCGACGCCGAGGCCGCTGCCGGGGACCTGTAACAACCGGGCCCGGTAGGGCGCGCCGGCCGGCACCGGTGCGGGGACCGTCCGCTCCCCCTCGGCGCCCGGGGCGGGCGGGGTGTCCGGGCGGGAGCGGTACGGGCGGTCGTCGGCGGAATCGCCCTCGGGGTCGCCCGGGCCGCCGCCGTCGGGCGGGCCGTCCGGGTCGTCCGGGCCCGGTGGGCCGTCCGTGGGCGGATCCGGCTCCTCCTCGGGCGGCCCGGGCTCGTCCAGCCCGGCGTCGTGCAGCGCCCGGTCGAGGTCGGCGGCGTCCTGCTGCGGCGGGTCGAAGGGGTTGCGGCGGCGGCGATGCGGCAGGGCCAGCCGGGCGGCGACCCGGACGTCACCGACGCTCACCTCGGTGCGCCCGCACCACGCCGCGTGGGCGATGGCGGTCCGCGCGATGACCAGGTCGGCGCGCATCCCGTCGACCTCGGCGGCGGCGCAGAGGGCGGCGATGCGGGTCACCGTCGCGTCGTCGAGACGGACCGTCGGCAGCAGGGTCCGGGCCCGGGCGACCTGTGCGCCCAGCGCCGCGTCGGCGTCGGCGTAGCGGGCGGCGAAACCGTCCGGGTCGGCCTCGTACGCCAGCCGTCGGCGCATCACCTCGGCCCGCACCTGCGGGTCCCGGCTGGCGGCGACCTCGACGGTCAGACCGAAGCGGTCCAGCAGCTGCGGGCGCAGCTCCCCCTCCTCGGGATTCATGGTGCCCACCAGCACGAACCGGGCCGCGTGGGTGACCGAGACGCCGTCGCGCTCCACGGTGGCGCGCCCCATCGCCGCCGCGTCGAGCAGCACGTCCACCAGGTGGTCGTGCAGCAGGTTGACCTCGTCGACATAGAGCAGGCCACGGTGGGCGGCGGCCAGCAGGCCCGGGTCGTACGCGGTGACGCCCTCGCGCAGTGCCCGTTCCAGGTGCAGCGCGCCGAGGAGGCGGTCCTCACCGGCACCGACCGGCAGTTCCACCAACCGGGCCGGACGCGTACGGGCCGGTGGGTCGGCCGGGTGCGGCCCGTCCGGACAGTCCGGGTCGGGTACCGCCGGGTCGCAGGAGAAGCGGCAGTCGGTCACCACGTCGACCGGGGGCAGGAACGCGGTCAGGGCCCGCACGGCGGTCGACTTCGCGGTGCCCTTCTCGCCTCGGACCAGCACACCGCCGATCGCCGGGGAGACCGCGCACAGGTTCAGCGCCAACGCCATGTCGTCCATGCCGACGACGGCGGAGAAGGGGTACGACCGCACGGCCACACCTTTCACCTCGCGTGGGTCCTCGCCCACGGCCGGTCACCGACCACGCCGACGCAGCGGCCGACGTGGCACGACGCAGCGAGTGTCTGGCTTCCGGTGGCCGGCGCGGGGCCGGACCGGTCACAGTGGCGGGACCGCCCCGGATTCGCCGACCCCGTTCGGGCCGGCTCACCGGTGTTCCCCACCGCGCCGTCGTCGCCGATGATGTCACACCGACCCCCCGGGGCGGCAGGGTCGCGGATTGCTGGACTACCGTTGCGCCGCGTGAGGTCCATGACATCCCCGGTCGCCGTGGTCGGCGTCGGCGCGGACGGCTGGGCGGGGCTCGGCGAGCGCGGACGCGACGCGGTGCGGCAGGCGGAGGTCGTGCTGGGCGGCCGGCGGCACCTGGACCTGCTGCCGGAGAGCGTGCCGGCGCAGCGGGTCGCCTGGCCGACGCCGTTGCTGCCGGCCCTGCCCGACCTGCTCGCGACGCACGCCGACCGGCGGATCTGCGTACTGGCCAGCGGCGACCCGATGTGGTTCGGCATCGGCACGCACCTGGTCCGGCTGCTCGGCGCCGACCGGGTGCGCGTGGTCGGCCATCCCTCCTCGATCACGCTGGCGTGCGCGCGGATGGGCTGGCCGGTGGAGCGGGTCACCGTCCGCAGCGCGGTCGGCCGTGACCTGGACGAGGTCCGCCGCGACCTCGCCCCGGGCCGACTGCTGCTGGTGCTCAGCACCGATGCCGCCACCCCCGCCGCGCTGGCCCGGCTGCTGACCGACGCCGGGTACGGCGACAGCGAACTGACGGTCCTGGGCGCGCTCGACGCCGACACGGAGCAACGGGTCGACGGCCGGGCCGAGGGTTGGGCCGCCCCACCCGGCGATCCGCTGAACGTGGTCGCGGTGCGGGTCGTCGCCGTACCCGGCACGCGGGTGCTCTCCACCGTGCCCGGTCTCCCGGACGACGCCTTCGCGCACGACGGCGCCCTGACCAAGCGGGAGGCCCGCGCGTTGGCCCTGTCCCGGCTCGCACCCACCGGCGACGACCTGCTCTGGGACGTCGGGGCCGGCAGCGGCAGTGTGGCGGTCGAGTGGCTGCGCAGCGATCCCTCCACGTCGGCGGTGGCGGTGGAGGGCCGTGACGACCGCGCCGACCGGATCGTCGCCAACGCCCGGAATCTCGGCGTACCCCGGTTGCGGGTGGTCCGGGGCCGGGCGCCGCAGGCCCTCGCGGACCTGCCCGCACCCGACGCGGTCTTCGTCGGCGGCGGGCTGACCGCACCGGGGGTGTTCGACGCGGCCTGGGACGCGCTGCGTCCCGGCGGGCGGCTCGTCGCCCACGCGGTCACCCTCGAAGGCGAGCGCGAACTCACCGACCAACTGGCCCGGCACGGTGGGGACCTGACCCGGTTGTCGATCGAACGCGCCACGCCGCTGGGCGGTTTCACCGGGTGGAAACCGGCCCGCGCGCTGGTGCAGTGGGCGGTGAGCAAGCCATGACAGTGCACTTCATCGGCGCCGGACCGGGCGCCGCCGACCTGATCACCGTACGCGGGCAACGCGTCCTGGCCCGCGCCCAGGTCTGCCTGTACGCCGGCAGCCTGGTCCCCGCCGACCTGCTCGCCACCTGCCCGCCGGACGCCCGGCTAGTGGACACCGCCGAGCTGACGTTGGACGAGATCGTGGCGGCGATGGTCGAGGCGCACCGCGACGGTCACGACGTCGCCCGCCTCTGCTCCGGCGACCCGGCCGTGTTCAGCGCCGTCGCCGAGCAGACCCGGAGGCTGGACGCGGCCGGGGTGCCGTACGAGATCGTGCCGGGCGTGCCGTCGTACGCGGCGGCGGCGGCCACGTTGCGCCGGGAGCTGACCGTGCCGACCGTCGGGCAGACGGTGATCCTCACCCGTACCCAGGCCCGGTCGACGCCGATGCCGCCCGGGGAGACCCTGGCCGAGCTGGGCCGCAGCCGCGCCACGCTGGTCCTGCACCTGGCGGTGGCGCGGACCCGGCAGATCGCCGGAGAGCTGGTCGGGCACTACGGGTCGGACTGTCCGGTGGCCGTGGTCGCCAACGCCAGCCGTCCCGACGAGATCGTGCTGCGCGGCACCCTGGCCGACATCGCCGATCAGGTGGAGGCGCACGGCATCCGCCGGACCGCGGTGATCATCGTCGGGGCCGCGCTGGCCGCCGACTCCTTTCCGGACAGTTACCTCTACTCCCCCGGCCGGGACCGTAGCGCCAAGCGTCCGCACGGGCCGACGGCATGAGCGCCGCGCGGACGATCCTGGTGATCGGCATCGGGGCCGGCGACCCGGGTCAGCTCACCCTCGCCGGAGCCGAGGCGATGCGCCGGGCCGACGTGTTCTTCCTGCTGGACAAGGGTGCCGAGAAGCACGACCTGATCGCGTTGCGGCAGGAGCTGCTGGCTCGTTTCGCCCGGCCGGAGCATCGGGTGGTCGAGGTACGCGACCCGGACCGGGACCGGACCGCCGCCGGGTACGTCTCGGCGGTGGACCAGTGGCGACGGGACCGCGCCGACCTGCTGGAGGAGGCCATCGCCGCGCACCTGCCCGACGGGGGCTGCGGCGCGTTCCTGGTCTGGGGCGATCCGGCGCTCTACGACAGCACCCTGGCGGTGGTGGAGGAGATCCGGGCGCGCGGCCGGATCGCGGTGGAGCACACCGTGATCCCGGGCGTCAGCAGCGTGGCAACGCTCGCCGCGCGGCACCGCATCGGGCTCAACCGGGTGGGCCGGGCGTTCCTGGTGACCACCGGCCGCCGGTTGGCCGAGCAGCTGCCCTCGGACGTCGACGACATCGTGGTGATGCTGGACGCGAACTGTTCCTTCACCCACTACCTGGACGAGGACTTCGACATCTTCTGGGGCGCCTACCTGGGCACCGCCGACGAGATCCTGGTCGCCGGACGGCTGTCGGAGGTGGCGGAGCGGATCGTGGAGACCCGCCGGGAGGCCCGCCGCCGCAAGGGCTGGATCATGGACACGTACCTGCTGCGGCGCCGGGATCCGGCCGGCGGGGCGTGACCGGGCCGACGGGCGACGTGGCCCGGACGCGGGCGCGAGGGTGCCTCTCGCCGACCCGCGTCCGGGCGGTCACGTCGTCACCACCGGGTCAGTAGCTGACCGTCGTGGCGGTGGCGGTGTCGGTGACGATCGCGATGCCGGCGCTGGTGCCGAGCAGTTCGGCCCCGGCCCGCAGCAGCCCGACGGCCTGCGGGTAGGACTTGATACTGCCGGACGCCTTGACCCGGCTCCGGCCGGCGGCCCGGGACACCAGGTAGCCGATGCTCTCCGGGTTGGCGACCTCGACGGCGCCGCTGCTGGCGTTCTTCAGGTACGCCGCACCCGCCTCGATGGAGAGTTCGATGGCGGTCTCCCGCTCGGCCGCGGTCAGCAGCGGCAGTTCCAGCATCACCTTGACCGGCACTCCGGAGGCGCGGACGACACCGGCGATGTCCTCGCGGAACTCGTCGTACATGCCGCTCTTGAGCCAGCCGATCTGCACCCCGATGTCGATCTGTGCGGCACCGGCGCGTACCAGGCTCTCCGCCTCGAACGCCTTGCCGGCGCTGGTGGTCACGCCGACGGTCGGGAAGTCCAGGGCGGAGGCCACCTGCACGTCGGTGCCGCGCAGCACCTCGGCGACGACCGACACCCAGGAACCCGGCACCATCGCCGCGTTGAAGCCGTGGGTGAGCGCCTCCTCGGCGTGCGTGATCATGCGTTCCCGGGTGGTGCCCACCTCGATCAGGGTGTGCTGGATGTACGGCGCGAGGGCGGCCGGGGTCAGGTCGGCCGGCAGGGCCGTCGTGGCGGACGTCATGGCGGGGATCTCCTTTGTGCGGACGTGCGGCACCCGGCGGCCGGCGTCGCGCGCCTCGGCCGCCGTAGTGGCGGAACTGGGGATGGTCAAGGACCGGGTGAACGGGAGCGGCACACCGCTCGGTCGGGTCACGACCAGTCGATCAACACCTTCCCGACGTGGCCGGCGTCGGCCGCGGCCAGCGCCTCGGCCGCCTGGTCGGCCGGGAAGGGCGGGGCGAGCAGGTGCGCCAGCGCGGGCAGGCCACGGGCGGCCCGGAGCACGGCCGGGAACTCCGGCTGGGTGAAGACCCAGCTACCGAGCACCCGCAGTTCCTTGCGGATGACGTCCACGCCGGGGTCGATCTCCATGCTGTTGTTCGCGCCCAGCAGCACCACCGTGCCGTGCGGCCGGGCCAGCTTCATCACCTGCGCCTGCGCGGTCGGGTTCGCGGAGCACTCGAAGACGATCTCCGGTCCACGGCCCTCGGTGACCGCCGCGACGGTCGCGACGGGGTCCTGTCCGAGCGGGTCGACGACCACCGCCCCCAGCGTCTTGGCCAGGTCCCGCCGCCCCTCGATGGGGTCGACCGCGTAGACCTCGGCACCGGCGGCCACCGCGAGGGCCACCACGCTGCAACCGACCGGCCCGAGGCCGAAGACGGCGACCCGGTCGCCGACGCCGACCCCGGACTTGCGGACCGCCGAGTACGCGGTGCCGAAGTTGCAGGCGATCAGCGTCGCCAGTCCGTCGCTGACGTCGTCGGGTACCGGCAGGACGCCGGTCGTCGGAGCGGTGACGTACTCCGCGTCGGCGCCGCCCCGGTGGTTGCCGAGCGTCCGCCGGTCGGCGCAGAACATCGGCTCGCCGCTGCGACAGAAGACGCACTCGTCGCAGCCCGAGTGCTGGTAGACGATGACCCGGGTGCCCTCGGCCGGTCCGGCGCCGGAGGCGGCGGCTGCGGCGATCACGCCCACCGCCTCGTGGCCGGGCACGGTGTGCAGGCGGTTGTCGAGTTCGGCCGCCGGCTTGCGGTAGTGCGGCAGGTCGCTGCCGCAGACCGCCGACGACGTCACGCGTACCAGTACCTCGTCGGGGGCCGGCACCGGGCGCGGCACCCGGCGTACGACCGAGGTGCGGTCACCGGTCAGCATCAGCGCCCGCATCGACGGTTCTTCCGTGGGGTGGGCTTCCATCTCGCGTTCTCCTCGAATGGTGCGTGTCACGCCGCAGCCAGGTCCGTCACGTCGAGGTACCGGCTGTACAGGGCGTCGTAGACAGGGACGGTGGTGGGATCGGGCAGGTGGCGGCGGGCGGCGGCGGGGGAACCGGCGGCGTGCGCCAGATCCGGGTACCGGCCGAGGCCCACCCAGGCGGAGAGGGCGGCGCCGCGCAGCGGTGCGGCCTGCGGATCGCCGGCCGGGACCTCGATGGCGCGGCCGGTGACGTCGGCCAGGATCTGGCCGAAGACCTCCGAGCGGGCACCGCCGCCGATCGCGGTCACCGTCGGTCCGGCCAGGTCCGTCGGCAGGTGTCGCAGCACGTCGCGGACCTGGAGGGCGATTCCCTCCATGGTGGCCCGGACCAGGGCGCCCGGTCCGTGGGTGAAGTCGAGGCCGTCGACCCGGCCGCCGGCCGCCGTCCAGTGCGGGGTGCCGACGCCGGCCATGGTGGGCGCGAAGAGCAGACCGCGTGCGCCGGGTTCGACCTGCCGGGCGTCGGCCGACATCCGCTCGTACGCCGTGTCGTCGTCGCCGTAGCGCAGCAGTGTCCGCAGCCAGCGCAGTGCCGACCCGCAGGCCGGGATGGTGCCCTCGACCGAGACGCAGTTCTCGACGACGTGGGCGGCGCGGACGAACCCGGCGGGGTCGACGACGTCACCGACGGCGGCCGGGAAGACCATCGTCGCCGAGGTGCCGAGGTTGACGGTGGCGGCGCCGGCACGGACCCCGCCACCACCGGCCGCCGAGCACTGCTGGTCGCCGCCGCCCACGTACACGGGCAGCCCGCGCGGCAAGCCGGTGGCGTCGGCCACCTCGTCGCGCAGGGCACCGGCGACGTCGGTGGCCGCGCGCAGCTCGGGCAGGCGGGCACCGTCGAGGTCGAACGCCGTGAGCAGGTCGTCGCTCCACTGCCCGGCGTGCAGGTCCAGCAGGCCGTACCAGGAGGCGCAACTGCGGTCGACCTGCGGTCGGCCGCCGGTCAGTCGCGCCAGCAGCCATTCCTGGACACCGACGAAGGAGGACGACGCGGCGTACGCCTCGGGGGCGTGGGTCCGCAGCCAGACGAGGGTGGCCAGGGCCGGCATGGTGCTCAGCGGCATCCCCGACACCCGGCTGTAGGTGTCCGGGTCGACGGCCGCCCGCAGGGCGTCCAGCTCGCTCGCGCCCCGCTGGTCCATCCAGAGCACCAGCGGGGTGACCGGGCGCAGGTCGGCGTCGAGTCCGGCGACGGAGGCCCGCTGGGTGGACAGGGTCAGCGCGACCACCCGGTGCCCGGCCTGTGCGGCCACGGCCCGCATGGCACGCAGCTCCCCGACGGTCACCTCCCACATCGCCGGCAGGGACTGTTCCGCCCGGCCCGGCTGCGGGTGGTCGACGGCCAACTCCCGGCTGTGTTGGCCGTGCACCTCGCCCCGCTCGTCGACCAGGGCGCAACGGATCCCGGTCGTGCCGGCGTCGACCACACACACGACGTCGGTCATCCCTTGACCGCCCCGAAGCTCATGCCGGTGACGAGCTGCTTCTGCGACAGGAAGAGCACGATGGCGACGGGCAGCACAGCCAGCGTGCCGGCGGCCATCATCGGGCCGATCGCCACCGACTGGAACTGCATGAACCCGAGCATCGCCACCGAGACGGTCTTCGCCTCGCCGCTGGCCAGGGTCAACGCGAAGACGAACTCGTTCCAGGAGAAGATGAAGTTCAACACCGCCGCCGCGGCGACGCCGTTGCGCACCATCGGCCACGCCACGCTGACGAACTTGCGGGTCTCCGAGCAGCCGTCCAGGTCGGCGGCCTCGAAGACCGCGGCCGGCAGGTCGGCGAAGAAGCTGCGCAGCAGGAAGAACGTCACCGCGAGGTTGACCACCGTGTGCATCACGGTCAGCGCCCAGACCGTGTCGATGCCGCCGAGCTGGCGGAACAGCACGAAGTACGGGATGACCACGACGACGGCGGGGAGCATCCGGGTGGACAGCACCCAGAACTCGAAGTCGGCGCGGCCCCGGAACTTCATCCGGGCGCAGGCGTACGCGGCCGGGGTGGCGGCGGCGATGGCGATCGCCGAGGACACCACGGCGACCAGGACCGAGCGGCCGATCGCCGACATGAAGTCCGCGTCGCCGAACAGGTCGACGACGTTGAACATGTAGAGCGGGGCCAGCCAGTCCGGCGACCCACCACGGATGTCGCTGGGGGCGGCGAAGCCGACGCGGAGCATGAAGGCGAACGGCAGGACCGACCAGAGGATGAGGCCCCAGATCGCCACGGTCCGCAGGACCCGGCCTTTGCGCGTCTCGTGCACTAGTGCTCCAACCGTTGCAGCGCGGGCGCGGCGAACCGCTTGCCGAGGATGAAGAGGACGACGAGCAGCAGCAGGCCGAGCGCGGACGCCTCGCCGATGTGCAGGTCGTTGAAGGCGGTCCGGTAGATGCGGACGACGAGCGTCTCGGTCGCCGCGCCCGGTCCTCCCCCGGTGATGATCCAGATCGAGTCGAAGGTGCGGATCGCGTCGATCGCGCGGATCGTCACGACGAAGGCCACCAGCGGCTTGAGCATCGGCAACGCGATGCGGACCAGCCGCTGCACGGCGTTCGCGCCGTCCAGGGCGCCCGCCTCGAAGGTCTCGTCCGGCAGCGACTTGAGCCCGGCGAGCATGACCAGCGTGATGAACGGCGCCCACTGCCAGATGTCGACCACCACGAGGGCCACCACGGCCAGCATCGGCTCGGACGTCCAGCCCGGAGTCGGCAGGCCGAGCGCGCCCAGGGTGGCGTTGATCTGCCCGCCGTCCGGGTTGAGCATCAACCGCCAGGAGAGGTACGCCGCCACCGGCGTGGCGCCGAAGGGCAGCACCAGCAGGGCCAGGTAGAGCCGGCTGCCGCGCAGTGGCCGCCAGAGCAGCGAGGCCGCGAGCGTACCCAGGGCGAACTCGGCGACCACGGCGACCACCACCATGCCGACGGTGAGCAACACCGCGCGCAGCAGACCGGGCTCGGAGAGCGCGTCGGCGAAGTTGGCCAGGCCGGCGAACCCCTGCTCGTCCGGGCGGGTCAGGTCGTTGCGTCGCAACGACCCGACCAGCACCGACACGAACGGGTAGAGCGTGAACGCGAGCAGCAGCACGGTCATCGGCGCGAGCATGCCGACGAGGAAGAGTCGCCGGCCCCGGTCCTCGCGGGGGCGGCGCGGCGGGCCGCCGGTGCGACCCGGACGCGTCGGCGGCGTCGGGTCGGCGGCCTGCCGCGCGAGCACGGCTGTTCGATCTGCGGACATCACAACCTCGTTCGGCCTGGACTGCTCCGGCAGTCGTCCACGGTGGTGGGGCGAGACGTCATCGGCCGGCCCGGGCCATCGCGGCCGCCGCGTCCGACATGGCCCGCTTCGGGTCCTTCCCGTCCACCAGCACCTTGATCAGTTCGAGGGAGAGCGCGTCGGCCTCGCTCGGGAAGGTCGGCCGCGCGTACGGCACCCGCTCCGGCTGGACGGCCTGGAGGTTGGCGACGATCTCCTGCGACATGTCGCCCGGGTAGAAGGAGAGGAAGTCCTTGTTGGACCAGACCGACTCGCGGGCCGACGGGCTGCCCGACTCGGCGCTGACCGCGGTGGCGGTCTCCTTGCTCATCGCCCAGGCGTAGAAGAGCGCCGCCTGCTCCTTCTTGCGCGACGCCTTCGGGATGCCGGCCATCCAGTACCAGTAGTTCGGGGCGGCCGGGGCGGCGGCGCTGCCGGGCCAGCGGGACACCGCGATCTGGTCGGTGTGCTGGCTGCTGCTCTTGTCCAGTACGACCGACAGCAGCCCGCTGGCGTCGGTGTAGAGACCCGCCCGGCCCTCGTTGACCGAGCCGGTGGCCTCCAGCCAGCTCATGTTGGACGCGCCCTTCGGGCCGTACCGGCTGAGCAGCTGCTGCACGTACAGTTCGGTCGCCGCGACCGCCTCGGGGCTGTCCACCGCCGGGGTGTTGCCGGCGTAGAACTCGCCGCCCTGGGTGAGGAAGTAGTTCGTCCAGGTCCAGACGATGTCGAGACCGCGTCGACCGCGCCCGGCGAACGGCCGCTCCATGGTCGCGGAGAGCTTCTGACTGGCGTCGACCAGGCTTTCCTGAGTGGGGAAGCCGGTGATCCCGGCCTGCGACGCCAGGTCCTTGCGATAGATCACCACGCCCGCCTCGGCGGAGAGCGGCAACGCCATCAGCTCACCGTTGAGGCTGCTGGCCCGGCGGGCCGGCTCGAAGAAGTCGTTCGGGTCGAACCAGCCGGTGTTGACCAGGTCGCCGCCGCCGAAGTACGCGTCCAGCGGTTCCAGCCAGCCCGCGTTCATGTACTGCCCGGCCTGGAGGTTGCCGACCATCAGGGCGTCGTAGGTGGTGGCGCCGGAGGAGAGGGCCACCAGGGCCTGCTGGTAGTAGCTGTCCTCGGAGAGCGTGTTGGCCTTGAGCGTCATACCGGTCAGCGCCTCGAACTCGGCGAACCGCTTGCTGACCGCGGAGGTCCACCAGTGCTCGCAGAGCAGGAGGTTGAGCGTCTCGCCCTTGAAGCGGTCCCAGGTCATGCCGGAGCCGTCGAACGTGTCGGCCGCCGCCGCGACGTTCGCGGTGCCGGTGTCGCCCTCGCGGCCGGCGCAGGCGCTGAGCGCCACGGCGCCGCCGATCCCGAGCACGCCGGTCAGCAGGCCGCGCCTGGACAGCCGGAAGGGAGCCTCGTTGCGCATGATGTCTCCTCAGGGCAGCGTGCGACGACGGCGGTGGCGAACCACCGTCGGCACGGGTGGGGGTGGGGTGTGGTGTTGGGGGAAGGACGTGGTGGGGCGGGGCGTCCTACCGTTTGATCCAGGAGGAGATCCGTACGCGGTCGCCGCGTACCCAGACGTCGGAGTACTCGACGGAGTCTCCGTTGGCCTGGTAGGAGATCTGCTCGAGGTAGAGGACGGGCACCCCGGGACGCAGCGCCATCGCGGTGCTGACGTCGTCGTCGGGAAGTATCGCGGAGAAGGTACGCCGGACCGAGTCGACGGTCACGCCGTAGTCGTGTTCGAGCACTCCGAACAGCGACCGTTCCTGGAGGACCTGCGGTGACAGGTCCGGGCACAGGGCGGTGGGCAGGTAGTTGTCGAGCAGGTAGACCACCTCGCCGCCGACCGATCGGGTCCGGCGGATGGCCAACACGCTGAGGTCGTCGGCACGCAGGCCGAGGTGGGCGGCGATGTGCGAGGGGGCCTGCACGACACGGGCGGAGAGCACCTGCGTGTGGTACTCGACGCCCTCCCGGTCCAGACTCTGCGCGGTGGAGATCAGCTCCTGGGCGAACTCCTGCTCCAGCATCTGGCCCCGGACGAAGGTGCCCTTGCCCCGGGTCTGCTTGAGCAGGCCGGCCTCGATCAGCGTACGGATGGCCCGGCGGACCGTGCCCCGCGAGACGTTCAGCGCGGCGGCCAGCTCGGGCTCGGCGGGGAGCTTCAGGTGTTCCGGCCACTCCCCCGACTCGATGCGCTGCCGCATCAGTTGCGAGATCTGCTCGTGCAGCGCCTCGGCCTCGGCGGGCGAGACCTGTCGGGTGAGTGCCCTGATCGCGGCGGGGTTCAGTTCCTGCGTCGTCGCCACGCCTGCTCCTCGTCGCTTGTTCAGTGATGTCCGCATTAGTCTGTGGACATCACTGAACATAGGGCCGGTCGATCACGCCGTCAAGCCCCTGACCTGAGGAAACTTGGCGCGGGTCGACTCACCCCACGACCGGGCAGTGATACACGACGACGGACGGGGTGCCGGCCGTTGGCCGACACCCCGTCACGGTCGATCACGTCAACTCGCGGAGCAACTCGCGGTCGGCGTGGTGTTGTTGCCGTTCTTGTAGAGCGTGACGCCGAAGTTGTTGCCGTTGCCGTTCGGCCGGGCGGTGAGGGTGCCGCTGGAGCCGCTGATCGACGCGTTCCAGCTGTTCTGCACGCTCTGGCCGCCGTTGGTCCGGATGGAGACGGTCCAGTTGTTGCTGCCGCTGACCGAGAAGTTCACGTTGAACCGGTCGCTCCAGTCCTCGGCCCGACTCACGCTGACCGAGCAGCCGCCGCTGCCGGGCGGCGGGGTGGTGGGGTTGGTGGTGCCCCCACTGTTCACCGTGATGTTGGAGCTACCGCTGCTCTGGTACCCCTCGGTGGCCATGATCTGGTAGTAGTGGTTGCCCAGGTTCATGCCCCGGGCGGCCCACGCGTCGAAGTGGTTGCCGGTGGTGATGGTGCCGCCCACCCGCTTCGACGTCCGGACGCTCCAGTACTGGTAGAAGGTCTGCGTGCCGTCGATCGACGGCTGGTTGACCCGCTGGGTGCGGTAGATGTCGTACGTACCGCCGTCGGTGTTGATCGTGCCCATGGAGTTGGCACCCGGCGGACGCCAGCTTCCCCAACTGTCCACGATGTAGTACTCGACCAGCGGGCTACGCGTCCAGCCGTACAGGGTCAGGTACGAGTTGCCGTTCGGGCTGAAGGTGCCCGAGTAGGTGACGTTGCGCCGCGTACCCGGGTTCCAGCCCTTGCCGGCGACGAAGTTGTTGACGTTGCTCCACTGGGTGCTGTACTGACCGCCGTTCCCCATCGTCATGGAGACGTTGCCGCTGTCCTTCCAGAAGGAGAAGAAGTAACCGTTGTGGTTCCCCTCCTGGTTGGACGTCACGGTCTGGGCGTGGGCGGGACCCGTCGCGATCGCCACGGTGCCGGTCGTGACCAGCGCCACGGCGCAGGCCGCGCCGATGAGCGACCGGAGGCGACCGCTTCTGCGGCGTCTCGGTGGGACGAGGCCGTCGGGCATGCTTCCTCCTCGGGACGGCTGGCCGGAGGCCAGCGGTGCGTACGCGCCGACCGCCTCTCGGCGGCCCGGGCGACCGCCGTCGACGGTCGGCGCGTATCGCGTTCGGTGGTGGTGGGGTACCGGTCGTGCCGCAGGGTGACCGGCGGAACTGGTGGCGACCTCGACGACGATTGAGCCGCGTCGATGGGCAACAGTATTGGCCGACTTCCCTGGACACGTCAACAACTTCCGGAAACACTCCCGACATCAGCGACCGACCGGAACAACCGAGCACCGCGCTGTTGATCCTGTTCAGCGGCGCCGCGAGCGCGTCACCTCGGACGATAGCCACCGCAACTATCGGTGTCGCCGCGGACACGCCGGGCCCCTGCCGTCGTAACTTCCAGGAGGTTTCCGGACGACGGCCGGCACCGGCGGGCGCTCACCGACCCTGACCGCCTCCGAGCGCCAGCGCGGTCAGCGCGGCGTTGACGATGCTCCCCGGCATCAGGTCGTGCAGTTCGTAGAGGTCGGCCACCGTGCCGGACTCGCCGAACCGGTCGACCCCCAACGGCACCGCCGGCACCCCGAGCGCCGAACCGATCCAGGACATCGCGTGCGACGCCGCGTCGTGGACGGTGACCACCGGCGCCCGGGTGCCGAACGCGCAGTGCAACGCACCCGGCAGCTCCGGCAGGGTGGCGGTCCGCACCGACCGGCGCAACGACCGCTGCCAACTCCGGTACAGCCGGTCCAGGCTCGTCACGTCGACCACGTGTGCGGCGATCCCCTCCTCGGCGAGTTCCGCGGCGGCCGCGAGCACCTCGGGCAGCACGGCCCCGGAACCGACCAGGTGCACCAGCGGTGCCGGCGCGAGCCCGTCGCCGCGCAGGTGCGGATACTCCAGGTACGCGTCGACCAGGCGGTACGCGCCGTCGAGCACCTGCCGACGCAACGCCACGTCGCCGATGCGCTGCCGGGCGGCCTCGTACGGCTGCTGGTCGATCGGTCGGGTGGTGAGCCGGAAGTAGTAGCTGCCCTCCCCGTCGCCGGATGCGTCGGTCCCGCCGTCACCGGTCGGCTGCGCCGCCGCGCCGACGCGGTGCAGCGCGTCGCAGAGCAGCCAGTCGAGCGCGCCCGCGTAGGCGGGCTCGACGAAGGTGACGTTCGGCAGTTCCAGGCCGACCGAGGGGGTGATGGTGGACTGGTGCGCCCCGCCCTCGGCGGCGAGCGAGACCCCGGACGGGGTGCCGGCCACCACGAACCGCGATCCGGAGTAGGCGCCGTAGACGAAGGCGTCCAGTCCACGCAGGACGAACGGGTCGTAGACCGTGCCCACCGGCAGCAGGCGCTGGCCGGACAAGTGCTCGGCGAGACCGAGTTGGCCCAGCAGCAGGAAGAGGTTCATCTCGGAGATACCGAGTTCGACGTGCTGCCCGGTGGGCCCCTCGCTCCAGCGCAGGATGCCGTCCTCGGTCCAGCTCCGCCGCGCGGTCGGGGCGAACACACCGGTGCGGTTGATGAATCCGGCCAGGTTGGTCGAGGTGGCCACGTCCGGCGCGGTGGTGACCAGGTACGGGGCCACGGTGTCGATCCGGGCGAGGTCGGTCAGGATGCGACCGAACGCCTCCTGGGTGGCGATCGGCCGGCGGGTGCCGACTCCGGTCTGGGCCGGCAGGGCGATCGGCGGTGCGGGGGCGGCGGCGGGTCGGCGCAGCAGCTCGGCGCGTCCGGCGGCCAGGGCCCCGGCAGCGGTTCCCGGGTCGAGGCGGTCCCACTCGGTCTGGGCGGTGAGGCCGAGCTGTGCCCGCAACTCGTCGATCTGCGCGCCGGTCAGCAGGCTGGAGTGGTTGCGCGGATCACCGGCGGTGGGCAGACCCCAGCCCTTGACCGTGTACGCGAACACCACGCTGGGCCGGTCGGTGACCGCGTCGCACTGCGCGTACGCGGACAGCAGCGCCTCGACGTCGTGGCCGCCGAGGTCGCGCACCAACGTCGCGAGGTCCTCGTCGGCCACCTCGGCGAGGACGTCACCGAGTTCGGCCGGCGCCCCCTCGGTCAGCCGGTCGCGCAGGGTCCGGCCGGTGAGGCCGAACATCGACTGGTACTGCTCGTTGGGCATCCGGTCCAGCCAGGCGCGCAGGTGGTGACCGCCGGGGCGGGCGAACGCCGCCTGGAGCCGCCGGCCGTACTTCACCTCCAGCACGTGCCAGCCCGCCGCCTCGAACTGGCCACGCCACTGGTCGATCCGGACCCCGGGGACCACCCGGTCCAGGGACTGCCGGTTGAAGTCGACGAGCCACATCACGTCGCCGAGCCCCTGGGTGGCCGGGTCCGCCACGGCCTCCCAGATGTTGCCCTCGTCGAGTTCGGCGTCGCCCAGGATGGCCACGAAGCGGGACCGGGGACGGGGCCCGAAGTGCGCGTCGACGTACCGGCGGGTGGCGGCGGCGAACAACGGTGCGGCGGCGCCGAGCCCGACCGAGCCGGTGGAGAAGTCGACCCGGTCCGGGTCCTTGGTCCGGGACGGGTACGACTGGAGGCCGCCCCGGCTGCGCAGCCGGGTGAGGTACGCGCGGTCCAGGTCGCCGAGCAGGTACTGGATCGCGTGGAAGACCGGCGCGGCGTGCGGCTTGACCGCCACCCGGTCGTCCGGCCCGAGGTGGGCGAACCAGAGCGCGGTCATCGCCGAGACCAGCGAGGCGCTGGACGCCTGGTGGCCGCCGACCTTCACCCCGTCGAGGTTGGGTCGTTCCCGGTTCGCGGCGTCGACCATCCGGACGGCGAGCCACAGCACCCGGCGCTGGATCTCGTCGAGGTCGGCGTACCCGGGCTCGGCCGGCTCACGGGGTGCGACGGCGGTCGGGGTGGACGGAGGCATGGCAACTCCCAGCGTGGCCGGTGGTCGGTGGTGAGGGGACGGACCGGGCGGCGGTCAGCGGATCAGCGGCCAGCGGGCGAAGCGGTCCGGGCCGATGGCGCGTTCGTGTCGGCGGGCCTGGTCGGCGACGGCGGCGAGTACCTCGTCGGTGTCGATCCGGGTGAACCGTCCACGGTCGTAGAGGATCTCGCCGTCGACCAGGACGGTGTCGACGGTGCGGGCCCCGGCATAGAAGACCAGCCAGTCGACGGGGTCGTCGAAGGCCGGCAGGGACTGGGGCCGGTCGGTGGCGTGGACCACCAGGTCCGCGCGTTTGCCCACCTCGATCGAGCCGACCTCGTCGGACATGCCGAGTGCGCGGGCACCGTGCAGGGTGGACATCTCCAGCACCTGCTCGGCGGTGAGCGTGGGCAGTTCGTCGCGCAGTTCCCGGAAGACCGTCGCCGCGAGGTATGCCTGACGGAACAGGTCACGCGGGCCGGACAGGCCGTCCGAGCCGAGCGCGACCGTGACGCCGTCGGCGACCATCTCCGGGAACCGCCCGTCGCGCAGCGCCCCCTTGGCCCGCCGCAGCGACGCCGACGGGCAGTGCACGACCCGGGTGCCGGTCTCCCGGACCAGGTCCCGCTCGGCGTCGTCGGTCTGGATCATGTGCACGAGGGTGGTGCGCGCGCCGAGCAGACCGAGGTCGCGCAGCCGGGTCACGGGCCGGACGCCGTACCCGGCGAGGCTGGCGTCCACCTCGGCCCGGTCCCACGACTGGTGCATGATCAGCGGTACGTCGTACTCCCCGGCCAGACCGGCGGCGGCGGTCAACAGCGCGTCGCTGTCCAGGCCCATGCCGACCAGGGTCACCGCGGCGCGGACCCGCGCGTCGGGCCGCCACGGGTACCGGTCGAGCTGGTTCCGGAGCCGGGCCAGGCAGGTGTCGGTGTCGGCCGCCACCTCGACCAGCACACCGTCCTGCGGCACGTCGCAGAGGATGTGGCCGGGGATGCCGCGCATCCCCACCGCCGCGATCCCCCGCGCGGTGGCGTCCAGGTGCACCGAGCCGCCGGTGTCGGCGAACAGCGTGGTGCCGCTGGACACCATGTCCATCGCGCTCAGGGTGGCGGCCAACTCCTCGTCGTACGGGGTCTTGCCGAGGTAGGCCACCTCCTCCACGGTCTCCCAGCTCTCGGCGCCCTTGGGCGCGATGCCCCGGACCGTCTCGGTGCCGGTGTGCACGTGCGCGTCGACCAGGCCCGGGTGGACCACGGCGCCGGCCAGGTCCCGTTCCGGCCCGGTGGTCGCCGGACGGAGCCGGTCGGGGCCGACCCAGCGGATCCGGCCGGCGTGCACGACGATCGTGCCGTCGGTGAGGATGCGGCGGCGCGGGTCGAGGGTGACCACGCGCCCGTGGCGCAGCACGAGGTCGGCCGGCACGGGCGCGTCGGTGCCGTCCGGCTGCGGCCCGGTCGTCGACGGGTCAGCCACGGCCCGCTCTCCCCAGGTGCAGGATGGTGCTGCGCACGGTGGAGAACTCCAGCAGCGCGTACGGCGCACCGACCCGGCCGATGCCGCTGCCGCGTCCGGGGTGGCCGCCGAACGGCAGGTGCGTCTCCCAGACGTTGGAGTGGTCGTTGACCACGACGCTGCCGCACGGCAGTGACTGCGCCACCCGGAACGCCCGGTCCAGGTCGGCGGTGAAGACCGCGCCGTTGAGCCCGTACCCGCCGGCGGCGACCAGATCGGCGAGCGCCTCCTCGTCGCGGAACGGGGTGAGCGGGACGACCGGGCCGAAGGTCTCCTCGGTGAACACCAGTGACGCCGGGTCCACCCGGTCGAGCACGCTCAACGGCCAGTACCGGTCGGTGGGGGCGTCGGTCAGCGGCTCGCCGCCGACCACCAGCCGGGCTCCCCGGTCGGTGGCGTCGGCGAGGTGCTCGCGCATGGTGGCACCGGTCTGCGCCAGGTGCAGTGGGCCGAAGGCCGCGTCGGTGTCCTCCGGTGCGCCGACCCGACGCTCGGCGGCCACCGCCGCGACGGCGTCGAGTACCTGCCGGTAGCGGCCCTGTTGGACCAGGACCCGCTCGGTGGCCGCGCAGCTCTGCCCGGAACAGAACGTGGCGGCGGTGACGACGGCCTCGGCCACCTGGTACGGGTCGGCGTCGTCGAAGACCACGGTGGGGCCGTTGCCGCCGAGTTCGAGCAGCAGCCGACGCATCCCACCGGTCGCGGCGATACGGTGCCCGACCGTGCTGCTGCCGGTGAACCCGACGGCCGCCAGGCCCTGGTGGGCGGCGAGTGCCGCACCGGTCTGCGGTCCGCCCTCGACCAGGGTGACCGCGCCGTCGGGCCAGCCCGCCTCGACGATCGCGGCGAGCACGTGGGCGCTGCTGCGCAGGGTGCTCTCGGCCCCCTTCCAGACCACCGTGTTGCCCATCGCCAGCGCGGGCCCGAGGTACTCCAGCGGGATGTTGACCGGGAAGTTCCAGGGGGTGATCACGCCGATCACCCCGAGCGGGATCCGGTCGACGAAGACGCGTTTGGCCGGGTCGGACATGGTCGGCGTGCCGTCGTCGAGGCGGCGGGCGTACTCGGCGGTGCTCTCCAGCGCGTGGATGGCGGTGTCCACCTCCGCCTCCGCCTCGGCCCGGACCTTGCCGTGCTCCACCAGGAGATCGGCGACGACCCGGTCCCGGCGGGCCCTCAGTGCACGGGCGGTCGCGATCAGCAGGTCACACCGCTGCCAGCGGGACAGCGCGGCCATCCGGGGCAGTGCCGCCGAGGCGGTGCGTACGGCGGCGTCGACGCCGGCCGGGCCGGCCTCCGCCCATTCGCCGAGGTGTTCCCCGGTCACCGGACTGGACAGCGGGTTGACGGTCATCGTGGCCTCCTGCCGTCGGCGGCGCGGCGCAGCACCCGCCCCGCCGGTCGTGGTGTGGTGGGAAGGAGTTCGCCGTACCCGGCGATCCCGTTGACGAGGACCTGCCGCACGCCGTCGGGCCGTACGGTCGGGTCGTCGCCGCCGTCGTGCAGCGCGGCGAGGTCCACCACGACCAGGTCGGCCCAGTGCCCGGGGACGACCCGGCCCCGCCCGACCAGCCCGAACCGGTCGGCGACGGCGGCGCTCTGTCGGCGGACCGCGTCGGCCAGTCGCTCGGGTCGGTCGGCGGCGGCGCGCAGCGTCCGCACGAAGGTGGCGAAGTTGCGCGGATGCGCGCCCGGCGTGGGGTCGATGACCCATCCGTCGGAGCCGACCATCGCGGCGGGGTGGGTGAGGACCCGGTCGACGTCGTCGGCGGTCATCGCGTCGACCAGCATGGTGGCCCCGGCGGCGTCGTCGGCCAGGATGTCGAGCAGCAGTTCGCCGGGGGTGACGGCGAGCGCGGCGGCGGCCTGCGGCAGCGGGCGTCCGATCACCGGCCGCCACCGGGGCGAGGCGTGCGAGACGACGACCTCGTCGAGGCCGACGTAGCCGCCTCCGGCGGCGAGTTCGGTCAGCAACCGCGCCCGGCCGGTCGGGTCGCGGACCAGCCGACGGATCGCCTCGACGCCGCCGGTGTCGGCCCAGTCGGGCAGCGCGGCGGTCAGCGTCGTCGCGCCGACCGTGTACGGGTACATGTCGACGGTGACGTCGACGCCTGCGGCGCGGGCCCGGTCGATGTGCGCCAGGGTGGTGCGGGTGGATCCCCAGTTCGCCCGTCCCATCGCCTTGAGGTGCGAGATCTGGGTGGCCACGCCGCTGCGCGCGGCCAGGTCGAGGATCTCGTCGACGGCGGCGACGCAGCCGGACCGTTCGTCGCGCAGGTGCACCGCGAGCACCGCACCGGTCGTGGCGGCCAGCGTCGCCACGTCGGTGAGTTCGGTCCGGTCCGCCGCACGGCCGTCGGGGTACGCCAGTCCGAGGCTGACCCCTACCGCGCCCTGGGCAAGTGCCCGGGTGATCGCGTGGCGGACACGTGCCCGGTGCGCCCCGGTGTCCCCGTCGGTGCGGGCGGTGGCCGCCCGTACCGAGCCGTGGCCGATCATCGGCGCGACGTTGACCCGGACTCCGGCGGCGGTGAGCGCGGTGCGGTAGGCGGCCAGGTCCGGCCAGCCGTGCGGCAGGAGCGGGTTGAGGAACCCGCCGCTTGCCGGTAAGGCGTCCGGGTGGCGCACCGGGAAGGGCGAGAAGCCGCAGTTGCCGGTGACGACGGTGGTGACTCCCTGACGCAGCAGCCCGGCCGCGTGCGGCGCGGTCGGCAGGGTGAAGTCGGCGTGCGAGTGCGCGTCGACGGCACCGGGCAGCACGTGCAGGCCACGGCAGTCGACCTCGACGGCGTCGCGGACCCGGCCGGTGGGGCCGAGCCCGTCGATCCGGCCGGCACTGATCCGGACGTCGGTGACCGTGGGCGGACCGCCGGTCCCGTCGACGACGGTGCCGCCGCGCAGCAGCAGGTCCGGGCCGCCGGTCATCGGCCACCGCCGGAGGCGGCCACGGTGACGGTCTCCAGCACCGTGTCACCGTCGACGAAATGCAGGTGGCGGGTGAGGTTGGCGGCGACGCAGGCGTGGTTGGGCACGAAGCGCAGGCGGTCGCCGACGCGGAACCGCCCGGACGGGTCGTCGACGACACCGTGTTCCTCGGAGAGCCAGGACAGCACCGCGCCCCGGTCCGGGTCCTCGCCGTAGCCGTCGAGCACGCTGACGCCGTGCGCGCCGCGATCGAGGCCGAAGACCTTGGAGCCGGCGTCGACGACGGCGCGTCCCGGGCCGGTGCTGACCACGGTGCAGAGGACGGAGAGCGCGCACTGGTCGAGGGTGGCCACGCCGAGGGCGACCTGGGTGCGGTCGAGCAGCGCGTAGTTGCCGGGCCGGGTCTCGGTGACGCCACGGCGGTCTGCGGTGGTGAGGAACGTCGGGGTCGAGCCGACGCTGACCACCTCGCAGGTGGTGCCGGCGGCGCGGAGCGCGGCGGCGGCCCGCCGGACGGCGTCGGCCTCGGACTGGGCGGTCCGGGCCAGGTGGACGGCGTCGCGGGCGGCGTAGGCGTGGCCGGCGTGGGTGAACACCCCGGCGATCCGCAGGCCGGGCCGACCGGTGACCAGGTCCGCCAGGTCGGCGGCGTCGTCCGGCTCCACGCCGCAGCGCCCGAGGCCGCTGTCGACCTCGATCAGCACCTCGATCTCGACGCCGGCGCGGATGGCGGCACCGCTGAGCGCGTGGACGCCGGCCGGGCTGTCCAGCCCGACGAGCATCCGCGCCGGGGTGGTCGTCGAGAGCGCCACCAGGCGGTCCGCCTTCACGGCGGTGACCACCGGGTAGGCGAGCAGGTAGTCGGCCGCGCCGGACGGGCGCAGCGCGTCGAGTTCGTCCAGCTTGGACACGGTGAGTCCGGTGGCCCCGGTGGCGAGCTGCCGGCGGGCTATCTCCACGGTCTTGTGGGTCTTGGCGTGCGGACGCAGCGCCAGCCCGTCCCGGTCGGCGATCTCGGCGCCCCGGCGCAGGTTGGCGTCGAGCCGGGGGACCTCCACCAGTGGCGCGGGGGTGTCGAGATCGGCCAGTCGGCGGGGTACTCGGGTCGAGGTACTCGCTGCGGCGCTCACGCTGGTCGGGCTCCCCTCGTCGGGTGGTTCCGGGCCCTTGTCCGACGGTCCTTGAGGCCCTACTGTGACGTCAGACGCTGTGACTACGAATGCACAGTAGGGTTGAGGCGGGAGGCTGTCAACGGATGGGCGCCGGGACTCGGATCGCAGACTGGATCACCACCGAAAGGTCCACATTTGAAGAGCGTACGCCCGCATCAGCGGCTCTCTTCCGACGCGCTAGCCAGGTCCTTCCGGGAGGCGACACACGCTATTCGCTGGCGATGAATCCGTATCCCGTTTACGTGGAACGCGCCGCCGGAACACGTCTGGAGGACGCCGACGGTCACCGGCTGCTCGACCTGATCTACAACGCGACGTCGCTGATCCACGGCCACGTCCACCCGCAGGTCACCGAGGCCATCCGGGACCAGGCCGGCCGGGCCACCGCCGTGCTCGCCCCCAACACGGTGCAGATCGACCTCGCCGAGGAGCTGTGCGCCCGGGTGCCCTCGCTGGACCGGCTGCGGTTCACCAACTCCGGCACCGAGGCAACCATGATGATGATCAAGACGGCTCGGGCGTACACCGGTCGTGACCTCGTGCTGAAGATGGACGGCTCGTACCACGGCACCTTCGACGGCATGGAGATCAACGCGGCGACCCCCGGCTCCGAACGCGGCGCGCCGTACACCGCCGGGGTGCCGGCGAACCTCGCCGACAACGTGGTCATCGGGTCGTTCAACGACACCGACGGCGTGGTCTCGCTGATCGAGCGGTACGCCGACCGGCTGGCCGCCGTCATCGTCACCCCGATGGCCTCCATCGCCACCTGGATCCCGCCGGCACCCGGCTTCCTCGAGGCCGTCCGGGCAGCCGCCACGGCCCACGGTGTGCTCCTGCTCTTCGACGAGGTCATCGCGTTCCGGGTCGCACCCGGGGGCGCGCAGCAGCGCTACGGCGTCACCCCGGACCTCACCGCCTACGGCAAGGTGATCGGCGGCGGCATGCCGGTCGGCGCGTACGGCGGACGGGTCGACGTGATGGCGGTGACCGACGCGGCCGGTGGGCCCCGGCTGGCACACGCCGGCACGTTCAACGGCAATCCGGTGACCGCCGCCGCAGGGCTGGCCACGCTGCGGCTGCTCGACGCCGACGCGTACCCGCGCCTGGAACGGCTCGGTGAGCGGTTCGCCAGCCGGCTCCGGGGCGCCTTCGCCGACCTGGACCTGGCACTGGAGGTACGCCAGGTCGGTTCGCTGGTCAGCGTCGCCACCACCGAGCGCACCCCGGCAGCCTGGGGTGAGGTCAACGCCGCGATGCGGCTCGCCCTGCTCAACCGGGGGGTGTGCGGCTGGGGGGTGTTCGCGTTGCCGACCGTCTTCGACGACGCCGAGATCGACGAGGCGGTCGAGATCATCCACGACGCGCTGCGGGTTCCGGCGGCGGCGCTGCACGAGGTGCCGGTCGGATGAGCGCGGGACGGATCGTCACCGTGCTGGGCGAGATCGACCCGGCCACGCTCGGCACCACGCTGATGCACGAGCACCTCTACATCCGGCTCTGGGAGATCCCCGGCCGTTTCGACGTCGCCGGCCTGCCCGACGACGACGACCTGCTCGTCGAGGAGCTGACCGCCTTCACCGCACAGGGCGGCAACGCCCTGGTGGAGCTGACCGTGCCCGGCATCGGGCGGGAACCGGCACGGATGGCGGCGCTGGCCCGCCGCACCGGCCTGCACATCGTGATGGGCTGTGGGTGGTACCGGCAGCCCTACTACCCCGCCGCCGAGGACGTCGACCGGCGCAGCGTCGACCAGCTCGCCGACCGGCTGGTCGAGGAGATCCGGCACGGTGCCGACGGGACCGGCGTACGCCCCGGCATCATCGGCGAGATCGGCGCGGACAAGTCGTGGATCTCCGCCCAGGAGGAGCGCTGCCACCGGGCGGCGGCCCGGGCCAGTCGACGGACCGGGCTGGCGATCGCCACCCACTCCGTCGGCAGCGACGTCGGCCTGCACGCCCTCGACCTGTTCGAGGAGGAGGGCGTCGCGCCGGACCGGGTGGTGATCGGCCACGCCGACAGTCATCCGTCGCTCGCCTTCTATCGCACCGCGCTGGACCGGGGCGCCTGGCTGTCCTTCGACAACCTGGGCGCCTTCCCTCCGGCGTACACGGAACGGATCCTGGACGCCGTCGCGACCCTGCTCGGCGAGGGACACCACCGGATCGTGTTCTCCCAGGACGTGTGCAAGCGGGACATGTTCGCGCTGTTCGGCGGCAACGGGTACGGCTACGTGCTGGGCAGTGTCCTGCCGGGCCTGCGCGCCCGGGGTGTCGCCGAGAAGCAGTTGCACCGGCTGACCGTGGAGAACCCCCGCGAGGTGCTCACCGTGGCGGCGGTCGACTAAGAGCGGCACCCGTCCCGTGCGCGGGGCGGGTCACCCGCCCTGTTGCGCCCGACGCCACCGGGCACCGCCGTCGAGCACCACCACGGTGCCGTTGCCGGCGGTGCCGGTGACCAGCTCGACGGCGGCCCGCGCCACCTCGTCCACGTCCACCTCCGCCGCGCCACCGGCGGCCGACCCGCCGGAGTGCCGGGACGCCCACGGGGTGTCCATCCAGCCCGGCGCGATCGCGCTGACCGAGACTCCGGGCGGGGCGACGGCGGCGAGCCCCTGGGTGAAGGCGACCAGCGCCGACTTCGACACGGCGTACGGCAGGCTGCTGCCGGCCGGGTCGAAGGCCGACGTCGACGCCACGTTGAGCACCCGGCCCCAGCCGGTGCGACCCATCGCCGCGAACGTCGCCCGGCAGAGCGCCACCGGGGCGAGCAGGTTGACCCGCAGCAGCGACTCCCACACCTCGTCGTCGGCGGCGTCCAGGTCGTCGAAGGGGATGAAGCGGGTGGTGGCCGCGTTGTTGACCAGGATCTCGACCGGACCGAGGGCCGCCGTCACCGCGTCGACCAGGCGGGGCGCGGCGGCCCGGTCGGACAGGTCGGCGCCGACGGCGACCGCCTCGGCACCGGCCGCCCGGACCGCCGCCACCGTCTGCTCCGCGCCCCGCGCCGAGCTGGCGTAGTGCACCGCCACCCGGGCGCCGGCCAGCCCGAGCCGCACCGCGACGGCCCGGCCGAGTCCGCTGCCGGCGCCGGTGACCAGGGCCACCCGGCCGGTCAGCGTCGCGTCTGCCATGCGTCGATCCCCTCCAACAGTCGGTCGATGTCGTCGTCGTCGTTGAACCCGTGCGGGTCGACCCGCACCCGGCCGGACGGGTATCCCCACACGTCCACGCCGTGCTCACGCAGGTGACCGGCGAGCGCGGGGGCGTCGTCGACGGCGAACGCGACCACGCCGGCCCGCCACCGCGGCTGCGCCGGGGTGAGGACCGTCAGGCCCCGTCGGGCCAGCCCGTCGACGACCCGCCCCACCAGGTGTGTCACCCGGTCGGCGATGGTGTCGACGCCGGCGGCGCGGACCAGCCGGATCCCGGCGGTGGCCGCCGCGAGCAGCGGCAGCGCGGCCAACCCCACCTCGGTGCCGGCCGCGCCGGACGGTACCGGTGGGAGTTCGGTGAGCTGGTACGAATCCGCGATCCGGGCGCTGACGTAGCCGACGTCCAGCGGCGTGCCGGTGGCGGCGGCCTCCCGGACCGCGAGGAAACCGATCCCGGGCGGGCCGAGCAGCCACTTCATCGCGGTGCTGACCAGCGCGTCGATCCCGTCGCGGGCCATGTCGACCGGCACCACGCCGGTGGACTGCGCGGCGTCGACGAACAACCGCATCCCCCGGTCGGCGCAGAGACCGGCCAGGTCCGCCAGGTCGTGCCGGTAGCCGTCGAGCGCGGCCACGTGGGAGACGGCGAGACAGCTCGTACCCGGATCGGTGAGTGCGGCGAAGGCGTCCACCGCCGCCTCGTCCGGTGCCCGGCGGACCAGCCGGACCCGCAGGCCGTGGCGGAGCGCGGCCCAGGCCATCGTCGGGTACGTGGTGTCGTCGACCAGCACCGTCGAGCCGGCCGGCAGGCCCAGCAGCCGCAGTGCCAGGTTCGTCGCGCGGGAGGTGTTCTCGGTGATCGCGACCTCCGCCGGTGCCGCGCCGACCAGAGCGGCGAACTCGGTGCGCAACCGGCCCCAGTCACCGAAGTAGTCGGCGCGGTGCGTCAGCGGGTCGCCCGCCCACCGGTCGACCCAGGTCGCCATCTCGGCGCGTACCGGCTCGGCCAGCGGCGCGATCCCACCACTGAACAGGTACGCCCTGGTCGCCAGCAGCGGGACGGCGGCGCGCAGGGCGGCGAGCCGCTCCCGCTCGGGGTCAGTCATCGGTCCCACCCTCCCGTGCGGTCGCCACGTCGGCTTCGCCGAGGTGCACCACGACGTGTTTGAGTCGGGTGAACTCCTCGAAGCCGTACCGGGACAGGTCGCTGCCGTGGCCGGACTGTTTCACCCCGCCGTGCGGCATCTCCTCCGCGCCGACGCCGAAGGAGTTGACGCAGACCTGACCGACCTCCAGGTCGCGGGCGAACCGCATCGCCCGGCCGACGTCACGCGTGTAGACGGCGGCGGCCAGCCCGTACGGCGAGTCGTTGGCGCGGTGCAGCGCCTCGTCCTCGTCGTCGAAGGGCTGCACGGTCACCACCGGTCCGAAGACCTCCTCGGCGACGATCGGCGCGTCGTCCGGGACACCGGCGAAGACGGTCGGCGCGTAGAACGCCCCGTCGGGCAGCCCGTCCGGGTGCACGATCCGCCCGCCGGTCAGCGGGGTGTGGCCCGCCGCCACGGCGTCCGCCACCAGCGCCGCGACCCGGTCCCGGTTGGCCCGGTCGATCAGCGACCCCTGGTCCACCTCGTGCAGCGGGTCGCCGACGGTCAACCGGGCGGTCCGCCGGGCCAGCGTCTCGGCGAACTGTTCGTAGCGCGAGCGCTGCACCAGGAACCGGGCGGCGGCGGTGCAGTCCTGCCCGGCGTTGAAGAACCCGAGCGAGAGAGCGGCGTCCAGGGCCCGGTCCAGGTCGGCGTCGGCGAACACCACGAGCGGGCTGTTGCCGCCCAGTTCCAGATGGGTACGCGCGACGTGCCGGGCCGCCGCCGCTTGCACCCGTCGGCCGGTGGCCGTACCGCCGGTGACCGAGACCAGGTCCACGTCCGGGTGGGCGGCAAGCCGGTGGCCCTCCTCGGCCCCACCGGTCACCACGTTGAGCACCCCGTCGGGCAGGCCGGCGCGGGCGGCGAGCGGCCCCAGCGCCAGCGCGGTCAGCGGGGTCTGCGCGGCGGGCTTGAGCACGATGGAGTTGCCGGCGGCCAGGGCGGGCCCGACCTTCCACGCCGCCATCAGCAGCGGATGGTTCCAGGGCGCGAGTCCGGCCACCACGCCGAGCGGTTCGCGGCGCAGCATGCTGGTGTGCCCGGGGACGTACTCGGCGGCGGCGACACCGTCGAGATGGCGGGCGGCGGTGGCGAACCAGCGCAGCGCGGCGGCGGTGCCCTCGACGTCGACCGCGTGCCGCAGCCGCAGCGGCGACCCGGTCTCGGCGGTCTCGGTCCGGGCCAGTTCCGCGCCGTGTTCCTCGACCAGGTCGGCGAGGCGCAGGAGCACGGCGGCGCGGGCGGCCGGCGAGGTCCGCCGCCAGACCCCGCCGACGTAGCGCTGCCGGGCGACGTCGACGGCCAGGTCCACACCGGCCGTTCCCGGCCCGGCCAGTCGGCGTACCAGTCGGCCGCGCGCCGGGTCGGTGACCGGTTGTTCGGTGTCGCCGCCGTGCCAGGCGCCGTCGATCCAGGCGCCGGTGGCATCGGCGAGGAGGCCGGTCACGGGACCACCACCAGGGTCGGGCCGTCGGCGTCGAGGCCACGGGCCACCGCGGCGGCGAGGTCGGCCGGGTCGTGCGGTTCGGCGTACCGGCACCCGAGCGCGGCGGCCAGCGCCGGGTAGTCGGGGGCGCGCTGCTGGCAGCCGACCGGCCCGGCGCCCTGCTCGTCGAGCAACCGGGCGATCTCGCCGAATCCGCCGTTGCGCCACACGACGGTCACCAGCGGGATCTCCCGTTCGGCGGCGACCAGCAGTTCGGGCATGGTGAACATGAGGCCGCCGTCGCCGACGAGCGCCACGGTGGGCCGTCCCGGGGTGGCCACCGCCGCGCCGATGGCGGCCGGTACCGCGTACCCGAGGGTGCCCAGGCCGGAGGGGTTGAGCCAGCCACGCGGGCCGTGCACCGGGAACAACGGGGTGGCACCGTAGTAGTTGGCACCCGTCGAGTCGACGGCGAGACAGGCGTCGTCGGGCATGGCATGGCGCAGCGCGGCGATCCACGACGCGTACGGCGCACCGAGGGCGGCGGCCTCGGCGTCGAGCCGTCGACGGCAGGTGTCCGCCGACGCGGCGCCGGAGCGGTCCGCCACCGGCAGCCGGTCGGCCAGTTCGGCGAGGACGGTCGCGACGTCGGCGGTGAGGGCGATGTCGGCGGGCAGGTGGCGGCCGATGGCGACCGGGTCGACGTCGATGTGCACGAGTCGGCCGGTCAGCCTCGGCCGGGTGGCCCAGAAGTCGGTCGGGCCGAGTTCGGTGCCGACGGCCAGCACCACGTCCGCGCCGGTGAGCAGGTCCTCGGCGGCACCCTGCGGTACGCCGTACTGCTGGGTGACGATCCCGGCGTGCAGTCGGTGCCGGGCGTCGATGGTGCCCTTGCCGTTGAGCGTGGTCAGCACCGGGGCGTCCAGCCGTTCGGCGAGGCGACGCAGGTCGTCGGCGGCACCGGCCGCTCCCCCACCGGCGACGACCACCGGTCGGCGGGCGTCGGTGAGCAGTGCCACGGTCTCGTCCACGATGCCGGCGTCCGCCGGTGCCGGTCGGCGTTCCGATGCGGTCGGCCCGGTGCGGTCGGGGTCCACCGGGGCGTCCCAGAGGTCCTGCGGCACCTGGACCACCGCCGGTGCGGGGCGTCCCCAGCGGCGGGGTGCCAGGGCGTCACGGACCGCGTGCAGGACGTCCTCGGGTTCGCAGGCCCGGGTGACCCGGTCGGTGACGGCGCGCAGCAACGCGTCCTGGTCGCGCAGTTCGTGGGCGTGGCCGCCCCGGCCGCCGCGCTCGGCGCGGGACAGGTCACCGGCGAGCACCAGGATCGGCACCGCGTCGGAGTACGCCTGGCCGACGGCGGTGGCCACGTTGGCGATGCCGGGGCCGCAGATGACCGAGCAGGCGGCCACCTGCCCGGTCGAGCGGGTGGCGCCGTCGGCCATGAACCCGGCGCCCTGCTCGTGCCGGGCGGTGACGTGGTCGACCCGGGCGGCGTCGAGGGCCCGGTAGAGACCGAGGGTGTGTGTGCCGGGGATGCCGAAGACGCGGGTCACCCCACCGGCGGCCAGAGCCCGCACCACGGCGGTGCCGAGGGTCGTTCCGGGAATCATCGTCACTCCTGCCGAAGGGTTAGACGGTCATGGTTGAGTCGGCCGGCCCAGGCGGCTTGGAATACGTATGCATAGTGCTATGATGCGTTGGCCGCCGTCAAGGCCACCGCACCGCCGAGGTCGCGGGCCCGACCGGCCGATACGGACGCGCGGCCCACTGATGCGATGGATGGCGAGATGACTGGTGGACCCGGTGTCGAGGCACAGCCTCCCGGGCAACGTCGGAAGGTGAGCAGTCACGACATCGCCAAGCTGGCGGGCGTGTCTCAGTCGACGGTCTCCCGGGTGCTCAACAACAACCCCCGGATCACCGCGGTCACCCGCAACCGGGTGATCGCGGCCATGGAACAACTGCGCTACACCCCGAACGCGGCGGCCCGGACGCTCATCACCGGCCGCAGCCATTTGATCGGCCTGGTGGTCTCGAACATCACCAACCCGTTCTATCCGCAGCTCATCGAGGCGATCGTGGCCACCGCCGCCGAGCACGACTACAACGTCGTCCTCGGCAACACCCAGGAGAGCCCGCGCCGGCAGATGGACTACCTGAAGCTGCTGGTGGAGCACCAGGTCGACGGCGCGATCCTCACCTCGGCGTTGCAGAGCGGCGGCGACGACCTGCAACGCGTCATCCGCGCGGGCACCCCGGTCGTGCTGGTCAACCGCACGCTGTCGGGCAGCGCGGTGGACAGCGTGCACATCGACAACCGGCGCGGCGGGGCGATCGCCACGGAGCATCTGATCCGGCTCGGCCACCGCCGGATCGCGTTCGCCGGCGGGCGGGCCGACACCTCGACCAACCAGCTCCGGTTGGAGGGATACCAGCGGGCGATGGCCGAGGTCGGTCTGCACGTCGACCCGGAGCTGGTCGTGCACGGCGACTTCACCCACCTCAGCGGTGGCATCACCGCACACCGGCTGCTGACCGCCGGACAGCCGCCCACGGCGATCGTCTGCGCCGACGACGTCATCGCGCTCGGCTGCATCGACGCCCTGCACGACCGCCGGATCCGGGTGCCGCAGGACGTCGCGGTGGTCGGTTTCGACGACGTGCCGGTGGCGGCGTTGAAGGGGATCGGCCTGACCACGGTCCGCCAACCGGCCCCCGAGATGGGGCGACGCGCCTTCGACCTGCTGATGCACCGCATCGGCGGCGCGGACCGCCAGCGCCCGCCGGTCGAGGAGGTGCTGCCGGCCGAGCTGGTGATCCGGGACACCTGCGGGGCCCGGGCCGGCGGACGCGCCTGACATCACCGCCGGGCCGCCGCCGCCCCGTCGGGCCACCACGGCTCGGCGGCGGCCCGACGGGGCCGAGCGGTACGACCCGGTGCGCTCAACCGGTCCGGGCCGGTTGCGCCGCTGTGGTGATCGCCGCACCGAGCCGCTCGACGATCTGGTCGAGTTGGTCGTCGGTGAGCACGAAGGCCGGTGAGAGCTGGAGGCTGTCGCCGTTGATGACCCGCGTCAGCACGCCCGAGGCCCGGGCCTGCCGCACCACCCGGTCGGGCAGCCCGGGGTCCCGGTCGACGTCCAACGCGACCGCGCCGAGCAGTCCGGCGTGCCGGACCTCGCGGACACCGGGCAACCCGGCCAGCGCCGGCAGCCGGTCGGCGAGGCGCCCGGCCAGCACGGTCACCCGGGGCAGGAGGTCGTCCTCGGTGAGCAGGCGCAGGTTGGCGATCGCGGCGGCGCAGGCCACCGCGTGCCCGGAGTAGGTGTAGCCGTGGCGGAACACGCCCGCCGTGTCGTCGGTGAACGCCTCCCAGACCCGGCGGGCCGCGATCACCCCGCCCAACGGCACGTACCCGGAGGTGACGCCCTTGGCGAACAGCAGCAGGTCCGGCTCGATGCCGTAGCTGGCCGAGGCGAACCAGTCGCCGGTGCGCCCGAAGCCGGTGACGACCTCGTCGGCGACGAGCAGCACACCGGTGCGCCGGCAGATCTCGGCCACCTCGGCCAGGTAGCCGGGTGGCGGCGGGTGTACTCCCCCGGCCCCGATGACGGGTTCCACGAAGAAGGCCGCCACCTGCGCGGCGCCGATCTCGTCGATGGTGCGGCGCAGCGCCTCGGCGTCGTCGTGCGGCACCCGGTGGAAGCCCGGTGCCGCCACCCGGCCGTAGCCGGCACTGTTGGCCGCGATCCCGGCCAGGGCGGTGCCGTGCCCGTGCATGCCGTGGTAGGACAGGTCCCGGGAGATGACGACGCCGCGTTCGGGCTGGCCGCGCAGTGTCCAGAAGCGGCGGACCATCTTCACGGCCGTGTCGACCGCGTCGGAGCCGCCGGAGGTGAGGAAGACCATCGGGTCCGGCATCGGGGCGAGCTCGGCGATCCGGTCGGCCAACGCCAGCGCGGCCGGGTTGGCCATGTCGCCGAAGGTGGAGTAGGCGGCGAGACGACCGGCCTGCTCACCGACGGCGGTGGCGATCCGGGACTGGCCGTGGCCGACGTTGGCGTACCAGAGTCCGGCGGTGGCGTCGAGGTACCAGTTCCCGTCGCTGTCGCGTACCCGCGCACCGTGTCCCTCGACGATGGTCAGTTCGCTGGCGAGCGTGTCGCGAAGGTGGGAGAACGGGTGCCACAGCCGGGAGGTGGTCGGCGGCCGGTCGGCCGCCGAGGGTGGGCGACGACGGGACGGCGTGGTGGTCACGGGCAGGCTCCTTACTGGGCCCGGCGTCACACCGGTCTCGTGCCGGGCGACCGCCCGGGTGCCGGGGCGGACCGTGGACGCGCGGCAGCGCGCCGGGTCCTCGGGCGGCGTGCGGGGCACGAGTGGCGCGAGGCGGCGTGGGGACGGTGGGGGTGGTCGGCCGGGGCGGCCGGCGGTACCGGTCGCCCCGGCGACGGTCAGCCGGCGATGAAGCTCTGGAACCGTTCGTTGACCACGTCGTAGTTGCTGCGGTCGGTGCCGTTGTACGGCTTGTACCAGTAGAAGGAGTCGATCCGGAAGGTGATGTCGTTGGGGACGCCGCCGAGTTCGGGCACGTTGTTGGTGGACGTCGTCCAGTGGTCGGCGAGGGACTTGTCGGCGGCCTCGTAGATCGCCGTCGAGGGGATCGGCTGCCGCCACGCCTCACCGATGCGGGCGCCGATGCTCGGCTCGAACCGGAAGGCGATGCTGGCCATCGAGGCCTTCACGTTCGGCGCGCCCTTCGGTACGGCGAGGAAGTCCACGTGCGCGAGAGCCTGGTTGAGCGTGTACGCGACGGGGGCGCCCTGGTCGATCAGGTCCTCGATGCGCGCGTTGGACATCGCGACCATGGTCGCCTCGCCGGTGGCGAGCAACTGCTGGGCCTCGGTGCCGGAACCCCACCACTTCACCACGTGCGGCTTGATCTGCTCCAGCTTGCGGAAGGCGCGGTCGAAGTCGAGCGGGTACATCTGCTCCGGCGTGACGCCGTCGGCCAGCAACGCGGCCTCGATCACCTTCACCGGCTCGAAGTTCTGCAGGGACCGCTTGCCGGGGAAGCGCTCGACGTCCCAGAAGTCGGCCCAGGACGTCGGGCGCGAGTCCGCGTTCGGGTACGAGTCGAGGTTGTAGGCGAGCACGATGGACGCCTCGGCGTACCCGATCGCCTTGGGCAGTTTGTACTGGTCGTCCATGGTGTCCAGCACGTTCTTCGGGAACAGCGAGTAGTCGATGTCCTCCAGGCAGCAGTCGGCGAACTGCTCGTAGTTGCCGGCGGTGACGCTGAACTGGTCGATGTCGACGCGTCCGGCACCGACCTGGCTCTCGATCCGGTTGTAGATGTCGGTCGACCACGGCACCTCGACGACCTCGACGCCGGTGATCGCGGTGAAGGGTCGCCACACGTGCTCGAACTCGGTGTCGGAGAAGGTACCGCCGAAACCGACGTTGGTGATCTTGCCGCTCAGGTCACCCGTGTTCCACGGGCGTCCCTCGAAGTCGCCGGCGGCCGGCGCGTCCGATCCGGTGTCGCTGCCGCAGGCGGCGAGGAGGGTGACCGCGGCCAGTGCGGCGGCGGCGTGGCGCAGGGCCCGGCCGGTACGGCGGGCGTGGGCATATCGTCCGGTAGGTGGGGTCATGTCGATCGGCTCCATTTCATCGCTGGGCGCTCCGGCCCCGTTGACTGGCGCACTCGGTCGTTCGGCACGGTGGGGGCGGTGGTCGTCGCGCGCTACTCGGAGGTGGACGGCCCGGCCGGTGGCGGGCCGTACCAGTGGGTCTGGACGTTGGCGAACTCGCCGAACCCGTCGGCGGCGAGTTCGCGGCCGATGCCGGAGCGCCGGATACCGCCGAAGGGCAGCCGCCAGTCGCTCTGCACGATCTCGTTGACGAAGACCATGCCGGCCGGCAGGGCGTCGGCGAAGTGGTCGGCGCGTTCCGGCGAGGTGGTCCAGACGCTCGCGCCCAGGCCGTACTCGTCGCTGTCGGCGAGCCGCAGCAGGTCCTGCGTGCTGTCGGCGACGAGGACCGGTGCCACCGGCCCGAAGGTCTCGTCCCGCCACACGGGTGCGTCCACCGGCACGTCGGTGAGGATGGTCGGTGGGTAGTAGAAACCGGCGCCGGCGACCGGTTCGCCGCCGAGGACCACCCTCGCCCCGGCGGCGACCGACTCGCGGACCTGCGTGTGCAGCAGGTCGCGCAGGTCGGCGCGGGCCAGCGGGCCGACGTCGGTCCGTGGGTCGGCCGGATCGCCGACCCGGTGGGCGGCGAACCGGTCGGTCAGCGCGGCGAGGAACTCCTCGGCCACCGGCCGTTCGACGAGGAACCGTTTGGCGGCCACGCAGCTCTGCCCGGCGTTGCCCAGCCGGGACCGGGCGGCGGCGGACGCGGCGGCCTCGACGTCGGCGTCGGCCAGCACGATGAACGGGTCGGAGCCGCCGAGTTCCAGCACGACCTTCTTGACAGCGGCTCCGGCGGCGGCGGCGATCGCCGCGCCGGCGGTGACGCTGCCGGTGACCGAGACCCCGGTGACCGCCGGGTGGGCGATCACGTCGGCCACGGCCGACTCCGACACCAGCAGTGGGGTGAACACGCCGGGCGGCAGACCGGCCCGCGCGACGACGTCGGCCAGGGCGAGGGTGGAGAGCGCGGCGTTCGGCGCGGGCTTGATCAGGCAGGTGTTGCCGAGTAGCAGGTTCGGTACGGCCAGCCGTAGGGCCTGCCAGTACGGGAAGTTCCAGGGCATCACGCCGAGGATCACTCCGGTGGGACGCAACCGGATCCGGGCCGGCAGGTCCCCGGCCAGGGGCCGCCGGTCGGCGAGCAGGGTGTCGGCATGGTCGGCGAACCCGTCGCACAGCGCCCGGCACTTGTCGACCTCGGCCACCGACTGCGCCACCGGTTTGCCGATCTCGCGGACCAGCAGGTGGGCCAGGTCGTCCCGGGCCGCGCCGAGGGCGGCGGAGAGGGCCCGCAACGCGTCGGCGCGCTCCGCCGGCGGGCGCTCCCGCCAGTGCCGTTGGGCACCGGCCGACTCGGCCACGAGCTGCCGGGTCGCGTCGGGGGTCAGCGTCGCGGAGCGGCCGATCCGTTCGCCGGTGCGGGGGTCGACGCTGAGGTAGTCACGGCTCACAGGATCGATCCCTTCATGCCGGTACGGCGCTGGCGGAGACGGAGCATCAGGGCGACCACCCCGAGCACGGTGATCACCACGAGCATCTCGGCGACCGAGACGACCGCGAGGATCGGCGAGAAGCGCACGTGCAGGTCCTCCCAGAGCCGCAGCGGGAGGGTGCGCAATCCGGTGCCGGCGAGGCTGATGGTGAAGACGAGCTCGTCGAAGCTGGTCAGGAACCCGAAGAAGGCGGCGACGAGGAAGCCGGGCCGCAGCACCGGGAAGGTGACCGTGAGGAAGGCGCGCACCGGTGACGCGCCCAGACCGCGCGCGGCCTGCTCCAGCCGGTAGTCGAACGCGCGCAGGTTGGCCACCAGGATCAGGGTGACCAGCGGTACGGCCGGAATGGCGTGTCCGATGACCAGCCCGGTGAAGGACCCGTCCAGTCGCAGGTTGAACAGCACGAGGTAGAGCCCGAAGGCGAGCGCCACGCTGGGGATGATCAACGGGGTCGCGATCAGCCCCATGATCAGGTCCTTGCCGGGGAAGGTGCCCCGGACCAGCGCCAGCGCCGCGAGCGTGCTCAGGACGGTGACCAGAACCGCCACCACCACGCCGAGCCGGATGCTGGTCAGGAACGCGTCCACCCACCGCGAGTCGGCCAGGAACTCCTGGTACCAGTTCGTGGTCAGGTCGGTGGAGGGGAACGCGGCGAAGGTCGACCGCTGGAAGGACATCAGCACCGCCGCCAGCATCGGCACCAGGCACAGCGCCAACCCGAGCCCGGCCAGCAGGTGACCGGGCAGGCGGTAGACGGCCGACGGCAGCCGCCCGACCCGGGCCAGCACCGTCGCGCTGCGCCAGCCGGCGTCCAGGGCGCCACCGCCCCGCCGGGACACGGCGGCGTTCTCCGGACGCCAGATGGAGCCGATCGGCACCACCCGGGACACCGCCAGCAGCACCACGAACGCGGCCACCAGCAGCACCATCGACATGGCGGAGGCGAACGCGGGTTCGCCGACGGCGGTGGTGAGGGTGCGGTTGAGCAGCACCGGGTAGACCTGTTCGCCGGAGCCGCCGAGCAGGTCGGGCGTGATGAAGAAGCCGAGGCCGAGCATGAAGACCAGCACACAGCCGGCGAGCACGCCGGGCATGCTCAGCGGCAGGAACACGAAGGCGAAGGCGGCCGGGCCACCGGCGCCGAGCCCGTTCGCCGCCTGCGTCAGGCGGGGGTCGATGCGGCGCATCACGGTGTAGAGCGGCAGCACCATGTACGGCAACAGCACGGCGATCATGCCGATCAGCACCGCCTGCTGGGTGTACATCAGCTGGAGCGGTTCGTCGACCACGCCGAGCTTCAGCAGGACCGTGTTGACGGGTCCGTTACGGGCGAAGATGGTCATCCAGCCGAACGTGCGCACCAGCAGCGCCACGAAGAACGGGATGACCACGAGCGTGGTGACGGTGGCGCGGACCAGCCGGGGTCCGTGCGACATCAGGTAGGCCAGCGGGTAGCCGATGACGAGCGCGCCGAGCATCGCCACGGCGGCGTAGACGAAGGTACGCCCGAGCGCCTCCAGGTAGAGCGACTCGGTGAGCAGGGTGCGGTAGTGCCGGAACGGGTCGCCGGCGGGAAGGCTCTGGGTGGCCAGCCGGACGACCGGATAGGCCAGTGTCAGGGCGTAGAAGGCCAGCACCGGGAGGAGCAGCAGGGCGGTCCGGTCGAACCGCGACCGTCGGGTGGGTGCCGGTGCCCCGGCGTCGGTCGGGGGGTCCTGCTGCGGCGAGTCGGCGGTGGGCCGGAGGTCCGGGACGCGGACGGGGACTCCGGTCACCGCAACACCACCGCTTCGTCGGCGGCCCAGCGCAGGAGAAGTTCGTCACCGGCGGTGTAGCCGGCCATGCCGACGGTGTTCTCCCGGATCAGGTGCAGCACGGTGTCGCCGCCGACGAGGACCGTGTAGCGGCTGCGCTGACCCATGTACAGCACCTCGGTGATCCGCCCGGACATCCCGGCGCCCGGGCCGTCGGCGGCCGGTCCGGACCCGGCCGACAGGGCGATCCGCTCGGGTCGCACCACCACCACGGCCTCGTCCCCGGTGGCCAGGCCGGGGCTGGTCCGGCCGTACGCCAGGGCGCCGTCGGCGGTCCGCAGGGCGCAGGTGCCGTCGGTGATCCGCTCGACGCGGCCGCGGAACTCGACGGACTCGCCCATGAAGGTGGCGACGAAGGCGTTCGCCGGGCTCGCGTAGATCTCGCGCGGGGTGCCGACCTGCTCGATGCGGCCCTCGTTCATGATCACGATGCGGTCGCTCATGGTGAGCGCCTCGTCCTGGTCGTGCGTGACGTAGATGATCGTGGACGCGATCTGGCGGTGCAGGTTGACCAACTCGAACTGCACCGCCTCGCGCAACCTGCGGTCCAGCGCGCCGAGCGGCTCGTCCATCAGCAGCACCGGCGGCTCGAACACGATCGCCCGGGCCAGCGCCGCCCGCTGCTGCTGCCCGCCGCTGAGCTGACTCGGGTACTTGTGCGCGTGCGCGCCGAGCTGCACCAGGTCGACGGCGTGCGAGACCCGGCGCTTCAGCTCCGCCCCACGGATGCCGCGCATGCGCAGCGGGAAGGCCACGTTGCGCTCCACGGTCATGTGCGGGAACAGCGCGTAGCTCTGGAAGACCATGCCGATGTCGCGGCGCTCCGGGGGCAGCCGGTCGAGGCGTTGCCCGCCCAGGTGGATCGTTCCCGCCGTCGGCGTCTGGAAGCCGGCGACCATCGACAGGACCGTCGTCTTCCCGCTGCCGGAGGGGCCGAGCAGGGTGAGGAACTCACCGCCGCGCACCTCGAGGTCGAACTCCCGGACGGCCTGGAAGTCGTGGTAGCGCTTGGCGACCGCGGTGAAGCGCAGTTGCCGGTCGTCCGCGTCGGCGGCCTCCGACGCCGTGCGCGGCACGGCCGGTGAACCGTCCGTCTCGTGTGCGGTGGACACCCCACCGTGCTGGGCCCGGCTCGACACTGCTACCGCTCCTTGCTGTCTGGGACGGTTGTGCATACGTATTCGTAGCATGCGACCCACCAACAGGGGAAGATCCGATCCGCAGGTGGAATCCGATTCGATACCTTGCGTTCGCCGCGCTGCCGCGCAGCTTGAGGTCCTTGCATGACGATCCGCGAAGCATCGATGTGACAAATCTGCACCCGGCAACGGTGTGCATAGCTAGTACGGCGGGGCTGCTCTGGACGACCCGCGACGACCTGGCCGACCTGTACGGCGACCCGCTCGCCGTGTGGCGCCCGTGGGCCGACGACCTGCGCGGGCGCCCGATCGAGTCCGGTCACCACGTGGCCGAGGAGAACCCGGCCGGGCTGACCGAGGCCCTGCACCGCTTCCTCGGCTGACCGGCGCCGCGCCGCCTAGCCTGAGCGCGGCACCTCGGCGAGTCGCCGCCGGGCGCCCTCGGCGGCCGGGTCGCCCAGGTCGTCAAAGATGGAGGCGGCCAGCCGCCAGGCCGCCGTCGCCCCGTCGAGGTCGTCCATGGCGGCGCGGGTGTCGCCGAGACGGGTCAGGGTCTCCGCCTGGTGGTAGCGGTCGGCCGAGTTCCGGAACAACTCGATGGACTGCTCGTAGCAGTCCACCGCCGACTGGTACTCCCCCATGCCGTGATAGGCGAAGCCCAGGCTGTCCAGCGTCGCCGCCTGCCCGTTGCGGTCGTCGATCAGCCGTTGCTGGGCGAGCGCCTCGGTGCAGTCCGCGATCGCCTGCCGGTGGTTGCCCAGCACGGCGTGGAGGTAACCGATCGCGTTCAGCGCCCGCCCCTCGCCCGCCCGGTTGCCGACGAGCCGGTAGAGGCGCAACGCCTCGTGGGCGTGCGTCAACGCCTCGTCCCGTCGGCCGAGCACGAAACAGTGCTCGGTGTAGTTGTGCAGCGTCTGCGCCAGTCCGTCCTGGTCGCCGAGCTTCTCGTACAACGTGATCGCGCGCTGGAGGCGGTCACCGGCGGTGTCGTACTCGCCCAACCGGTAGGCGGCCCGGCCGAGCAGGCGGTTGGCGGTGGCCTGCGCCTCCAGGTCACCGAGACGTTCCGCCGACTCCAACGCAGCCTGCTGGGCGGTCAACTGGTCCTGCCAGAGCCCGCCCGGCGCGAGGAACGTGGTCAGCGCCCAGGCCAGCCGCCAGGCGTACGCGTCGAAACCGGTGGCGGTGGCCTGCCGGACCACCCGGAGCAGCACGTGCCGTTCGGCGGTGAACCAGGCCAGCGCGGCGTCCTGGTCGACCATCGGCACGCGGACGTTGCCGGGTAACGCCGGCAGCGCGGTGACCGGCGGCCACTGCGGCTGCAGCAGGCGACCGGCCGGTTCGGCGCTGTGCAGGTAGTGGTCGTACAACCGGCGATGGGCCGCCCACCGCTGGTCGGCCGGCTCGTCGGCGTGGGACAACTCGGCCGCGTACGACCGCAGCAGGTCGTGGAAGGCGTACCGGTCGGGGCGGTGCTCGGTCAGCAGGTGCAGCCGGGTCAGTTCGGTGAGCACCGGGGCGACCGCGACACGCGGCCAGCCGAGCAGCGCGGCGGCGGCGAAGCCGCTCAGCTCCGGTCCCGGGTGCAGGCCCAGCAGGCGGAACAGGCGTGCCGCGTCCGGGCTCAGCGCCTCGTACGACCAGGAGAACACCCGCCGTACGTCGCCGTCGGCGAGCACCGCGAGCCGGGTCTCCGGGGCCCGCAGCTCGGCGACGACCGCCTCCAGCGGGAACGTGGGCCGGGTGGCCACCCGGGCCGCGACGATGGAGAGCGCGAGCGGCAGCCGGCCGGCAGCCTCGATCATCTCGGCCACGGCGGCCGGTTCGGCGTCCAGACGGCTGCCGTCGACCCGGCTGCGCAGCAGGTGCGTCGACTCGGTGTCGGTCAGCACGTCGAGGGTCAGCAGTCGGGCGCCCTCGACGGCGACCAGCGTGCTGAGCTGGTCCCGGCTGGTCACCACGACGACGCAGCGACCCGCGCCCGGCAGGAGCGGGCGCACCTGGTCGGCGTCGCGGGCGTTGTCCAGCACGATGAGCATCTCGCGGTCGGCCAGCAGACTGCGGTACAGGCCGGTGCGGGCGTGCTGGCTGCTGGGTATGCGGGCCAGTGGTACGTCCAGCGCCTCCAGGAAGCCGAGCAGGGCGTCGGCCGGGGAGACCGTCTCGCCCTCGTCGTAGCCACGCAGGTTGACGTAGAGCTGCCCGTCGGGGAAGCGGTCGGCGGCCCGGTGCGCCCAGTGCAGCGCCAGGGCGGTCTTGCCGACCCCGGCCATCCCGCACACCACGGTGACGACCACGGAGGTCGGTCCGCCGGCCGGGTGTCCGACGACCGCGTCGAGGCGGGCGAGCTGCTCCCGACGGCCGACGAAGTCGGGCGTGGTGAGCGGCAGCTGCGCCGGGCGGGTCCGGGCGGTGGCGGGCGCGGGTTCGGCACGCGGTGGCGGGCCGGGCGGCGGGCAGCGGTGGTGCAGGATGTCGTCGTGCAGGCGGGTCAGCTCGGGCCCCGGGTCCATTCCGGTCTCCTCGGCCAGCACCTGCCGGGCCTGCCGGAAGGCCGCCGTCGCTCCGGCCACGTCCCCGCTGTGGTACAGGCCGGTCATCAGGTGCGCCCAGGCACGCTGCCGTAGCGGATGCCGTTCGAGCAGGGCCCGCAGTCGGGGGATCACCTGCGCCGCCGCACCGAGCGCGAGCTGGGTGCCGGCGTGGTCCTCCTCGGCCAGCAGACGCCGCTCGGTCACCTGCCCCACCCAGCGCGACAGGGCCCGGGGCAACGGCAGCCCGGCCAGGACGGGGCCTCGCCACAACGCCAGCGCCTGCGCCAACTCGGCCTCGGCACGAACCGGATCGCCGCAGGTCACGGCGGTGCGCCCGCGCGCCACGGCGGCGTCGAAGCGGTCCAGGTCGCGTTCCTCCGCCTCCACCCGCAGCAGGTAGCCACCGGCGGTGGTGACGATCCGGCCGTCGCAGTCGATCGCCTGCCGCAGCCCGCGCACGTAGGTGCGGATGTTGGCTGCGGCGGAGGCCGGCGGCTGGTCGCCCCAGAGCACGTTCACCAGTTCGTCGGCGGGTACGGCCTCACCGGGTCGGGTCAACATCAGGGCCAGCAGCAGTCGTTGTTTGACCGAGCCGAGGTCGACCGGGTGCCCGTCCCGGGACACCGACAACGGGCCGAGAAGGTGGAAGCGGAGAAGCATCAGTCACCTCAGCCGACGGCCTGAGTCATGGGACCGGACACCATCCGAACCGCGTCGTCGCGCGGCCGGACCGGCCGACCGCCAAGAGTCGAGGACAATTCATTTGTACGCCAATTGTGCGCGACGGATACGCCGGAGACCGTACCATCGGCCGCCAATCGATGATCTTCCCAAACGGTGGCTGTCGAGGTGTACATGCGGGAACGGATGCAGCAGCCGGCCGAGCGGGCGGCTTGACGACCGGCGGCGACCGACCCCACCCGGGGCCACTCCGGTGGGCGTGGGGGGGGGGGGGCGGGCGCGACGGGCCGCCCGCCGGGACCGGGCCCGCGGGCCGCGCCGAGGGGGGCGGGGCCCCCGCCCCCCCCGGGGGGGGGGGCGCCCGGGCGCCGGGCCCCCCCCCCGCCCCCCCCGCCCCCACGCCCACCACGGTGTGGGCGGGCCCGCCCACCGGCGGCCGGGCCGGTCGGGACGAAACGGCCACCGGCGTTCTGATCTCCTCCGGAGGTGTCGATGAGTGAGAACCCGCCGCCCCAGCACAACTCGTCGGGCGACCGGGCCACGGGCCTGGTTCACCCGGCCCGGCGACGAACGCCGCTGGCCGGTCGCCCCCTGCCACGGCTGCCGATCCCGGTGTCCCGGCTCTCCGGTGAGAACGTGGACCCTCTCCTGCGGACTCGGCGGCCGGTGCGGCGGTACCTCGCCGACCCGCTGCCCCGCGCCGACGTGCTGCGGGTCTGTCAGGCCGCCGTCGACGCCGCGCAGCCGGTCGCACCGGAGGACACCGACGCGGCCCGCTGGTTGGTGTTCGTCCGCGCGGTCACCGACACCACCCCGGGCGTCCACGAGTACCGCGACGGCGAGCTGATCGACGCGGCCGGGCTACCGGCGGCCGAGGCGATGGCCGGGCTGCCCTCGGGCCCGTTCGCCACGGCGCCGTGCGTGCTGGCGCCGGTGTGGGATCTGAACACCGCGCCGACCGGGCAGGGCGTCGACGTCCACCTCACCCTGTTGCTGCGTTCCGGCGCCAGCCTGCACGCCGCCCACCTGCTGGCGGTGCGGCGGGGTTTCGGCGGATGCCTGTTCCGGAATCCGCATCCGGCCGCGCCGTCCGGCGTCGCCGGTGGGTACGACCTGACCGCCCGGCCGTTCCTGGCGCTGGCCGTCGGCCGGCCGGACCCGCGGGAGCACGCCGGATGAGTCGATCGGGAGATCCACCGCCCGGTCAGCCGGTGGTCGACGCTCTTCACGACCTCGCGATGGCCCACGGGACGGAATAGCCACCTCGGCGACGGTCGATGTTGCCGGACCTGGTCCGCGCATGCTGGAATGGCTCATATCGCCGCAGCGCGGGGGCAAACGCGCTGGGAACGGCCAGCACGGGAGCAGTGCTATGCCGGCAGCGCGCCGCATCGGCAGACGGTCGCGCGCCGCATCGCCAGGCCATCACCACGACGACGGGCACATTTCCGGGCAGGTGTCCCCGCCGTACGTGTGTCCTTCGGTTCTCGTCAGCGACGCGGCTGCGGCGCGGACGTGCCGGGGGTGTCCGACGTGATCTGCCGACGCAGCAGAACCGGCGACGAGGTGAGAAGCAGTCATGATTTCCCTACAGAGTGTGGCGGGGTGGTACCGGAACCGCTTCGTGTGGGTGGCGGTGATCGTGCTGACGGTCTCGGTGACCGCAGTGGCGCTGGTCAGCGCGGCCGAGACGGACACGAAGCCGACGGACCTGCGCGGGCAGCTCATGACCTGGATGCGCGCCACGCTCGAACAGGCGGACCCGGGGCAGCACAACCACGCCGGCCATACGCCCCAGCAGGCGGCCGACGGGCAGGAGACGCCGCCGGAGGTGGTCTGCGGGGTCCACGTCTACGGCTTCGAGCCGGCCGAGGTGACCTCGATCGCCGACGTCCGGACGGTCTACGGCTTCCACCTCTGCGGGGTGGCCGAGCAGAAGCGCACCTGGGACTGGGCGGTCAAGCTGGCCGGTCCGGTCATCATGGACCGCTCCACCAACCCGCCGGGCATCCAGGTGGTCGAGGCGACCGAGGACGTCTTCTTCATCGACCGGCTGCGGCAGATGTTCCCGGCGAAGTACGCCGACCTGGCGCAGAAGGAGTCGCTGGAGCCCGGGGAGATGGCCGACCTGCGGCGCCGGTACGACGCGGCGGCCGGGCTGTGACCCGTACCGCCTGACGCGGCGACCGTTCCCGTCAGTTCCGGAGGTAAGGAAGGGTCCCCTGCTATCGCCTGGTGCATAGCAGGGGACCCTTCCTTACACATCGCTGTCAACCTCCGTCAGGCCGATCGTTACCGATCCATTTTCCGAAACTTTCCGGAAGTTCTGGTCACGACATTCGGTCCGACATAACATGCACGCGCTTGGATGCGTCCGGTACGCCTCCGGTGAATCACCCCGCCACCAGCCCCGATCGCGTAAAGGGAACACCGATGCGCTTCTGGAAATCCGCTCGCCGATCGCGACAGCGATCGCGACTTCTCGCCGTCCTCTGCACCACCACACTCGTCGCGGCGATCGCCGTCGCACCCGGTCCGGCCGCCGCCGCGCAGACCGTACTCTCCTCCGACTTCGAGTCCGGCTCGTACGCGCCGTGGGGGGCTCGGGGCGATGTGACCCTCGCTATCGCGCCGGAGGGCCACGACAGCGACAACAGCCTCTCGATCACCGGCCGGACGGCGAACTGGCAGGGCCCGGCGACCAGCGCGACGGCCCTGTTCACCCCCGGTACCCGCTACTCGGTCAGCGCCTGGGTGAAGCTCCCGGCCGGCACCGAGGGCACCGCCGGTGTGCACTTCACCGTCGAGTCGACGCCGGCCGACGGCGGCGACAACACGTACACCTGGATCGGCGACAGCGTGTCCGCGGGTGCGGACGAGTGGGTGCGGATCGGCGGCGACTACACGCTGCCCACCGGGCTCAGCGCGGCCACCCTCTACGTCGAGGCGGAGGGGACCACCCCGTTCCTGCTCGACGACGTACTGGTCACCGCGCCGGACGGCGGCACCGGACCGGCGCCGGGCACGGTGGTCGTCGACACCGACTTCGAGGACGGGTTGGACGGTTGGGGCCCACGCGACGGCGGGCCGGGGGCGCCGAGCGTCACGCTGACCGACGTCGCACACGGCGGGGAGGCCGCGGCGCTGGTCAGCGACCGGGTCAACCAGGGCGCCGGGCTCGGCCGGGACGTGACCGGGCTCGTCGAGCCGGGTGTGACGTACGAGTTCAGCGCCTGGCTGCGCTTCGCCGAGGGCCAGCCGACCGACGAGGTCTGGCTCAGCCTGGCCAGCACCAGCGGCGGCAGCCAGTCGTTCGCCACCCTCGCCCAGTTCACCACCGTCACCAACACCGGGTGGACGCAGGTGACGGCCCGCTTCACGGTGCCGGCGGCGGAGAGCGCGTACCTCTACGTCGAGACCCGCTGGCAGGGCGCGGACGTGCCCGGCAACACCAGTGACTTCCTCGCCGACGACATCGTCGTCCGGGTGCCCGAGCCGCCCGTGGTGGAGGACCTCACCGGCATCCACGAGACCACCGACTTCCCGGTCGGGGTGGCGATCGACGGCCGGGAGACCGAGGGTGCCGCCGCGCAACTGCTGACCCGGCACTTCAACCAGATCACGGCGGAGAACCACATGAAGCCGGAGGCCTGGTACGACGACGAGGGCGCCTTCCGCCCGCACGACCAGGCGCTGACCCTGATGGACTTCGCCCGCGACAACGACCTGAAGGTCTACGGTCACGTGCTGGTCTGGCACAGCCAGACGCCGGCCTGGTTCTTCCAGGACGCGGCCGGGCAGCCGCTGGGCACGTCCGCCGCCGACCAGCAGGTGCTGCGCGAGCGGCTGCGCACGCACATCTTCGCCGTCGCCCGGTCACTGAGTGAGCGGTACGGCGCCTTCGGCTCCGCCACCAACCCGCTGAACGCCTTCGACGCGGTCAACGAGGTGGTCAGCGACAGCGGCGAGTACGCCGACGGCCTGCGCCGCAGCGAGTGGTACCGGATCCTCGGCGAGTCCTTCATCGACCTGACGTTCGAGTACGCCGACGAGGCGTTCAACGACGTGTACGCGGTCGACGGCACCGACCCGGTGACCCTGTTCATCAACGACTACAACACCGAGCAGAGCGGCAAGCAGGCCCGCTACCGGGCACTGGTGGAGCGGCTGATCGCCCGGGGTGTGCCGGTCGACGGCGTGGGCCACCAGTTCCACGTCTCGCTGGCCACGCCGGTGAGCAGCCTGGAGGCGGCGCTGGACGCGTTCACCGACCTGCCCGTGACGCAGGCCGTCACGGAACTCGACGTCACCACCGGCACGCCGGTCACCCAGGCGAACCTGATCGAGCAGGGCTACTACTACCGGGACGCGTTCCGGATCTTCCGGGAGCACACCGACGATCTGCTGGCCGTCACCGTGTGGGGGTTGACCGACGGTCGCTCGTGGCGGTCCGGCAACGGCGCGCCGCTGCTCTTCGACGACAGCCTGCGCGCCAAGCCCGCCTACTACGGCGCGGTCGACGGTGAGCTGCCAGCCCGGCTGCGCACCGCCACCGTCTTCGCCGGGGACGTACCCCTGACGGCCGCCGCACCGACGGATCTGACCTGGAGCAAGCTGCCACTGCACCCGGTGGAGGAGGCGGCCCGGTTCCAGTTGCGCTGGGCACCGGACCACCTCACCGCCTACGTCACGGTCACCGATGCCACGGTCTCCGCCGACGACCGGGTCGAGTTCGTCCTGAACGGGGAGACCTACCGGGTCCGGCGGGACGGCACCGGTGACGTACCGGCGGTGGCGGCGGCCCGGGACGGCGGCTACCACCTGGTCGCCCACCTGCCGCTGACCGAGGCGACCCGGGGCGACACGCTCTCCCTCGACGTCCGGGTCACCGACGACGGCACCACCTCCGGCTGGAACACGCCGGGTGCGGTGGGCACCCTGACCCTGGTGGAGGAGTTGTCGTACCTGGAGGTGCGCCGGGCACCGAGCGCGCCGGTGGTCGACGGCACGGTGGACACCGTCTGGGCGCAGGCGAGCACGGTGACCACGGCGAAGCAGGTCTCCGGCACCGACGGGGCGGTGGCGCAGGTCCGTACGCTGTGGCGGGACCAGACGCTCTACGTGCTGGCCGAGGTGACCGATCCGGAGGTGGACGTCTCCGGGTCGGACCCGTGGACCCAGGACTCGGTCGAGATCTACGTCGACGCGGGCAACGCCAAGAACGGCTCCTTCCGCTACGACGACACCCAGATCCGGATCAACGCCGACAACGTGGTGTCGTTCGGCACCGGTGACGAGGGGTTCCAGGCGGGACGGTTGACCAGCGCGGCCGTGCGGACCGCGACGGGCTACACCGTCGAGGCCGCGATCAGCCTGCTCGAGTACGGCGGCATCGACACGTTCCACGGCCTGGACTTCCAGGTCAACGACGCCGCCGGCGGTACGCGCACGTCGATCCGCAACTGGGCCGAGCAGGAGGGTGTCGGCTACCAGAGCACCGCCCGTTGGGGCGTCGGCCGGCTGGTCGAGGGCTCCACCGTGGAGGTCACGCTCACCCGGGTGGCCCGGTGGAACTCCGACAGCGGCGGGGGCTACTGCGCCACCGTCACCGCCACCAACACCGGCGACAAGCCGGTGGCCTGGACCGCGATCGTCGACCTGGAGGGCGACATCTACACCGCGTGGAACTTCACCCGGGAACGCCAGGACGACGGCAGCTACCGGATCAGCGGTGTGGACTGGAACCGCACCCTGAAACCCGGCGCCAGCACCCACAGCGTCGGATACTGCGCCAACCTGTAGGAGTCGACTCCGGCCCCGGTCGACGCCGGGGCCGGAGTCGGCGGATGGCGGCCATCGCGCTGAGCGATGGCCGCCATCGGCGTACCCGGCAACGGGTGGCGGAGCGGGCCGCGTAGGACATTCGACGGAGCCGCGAGCACCCGATCCTGAACAGACGACGGAACTTCTTCACCGCCCTTGACCTGCGAAAACGCCCCCTTGTTGAATGAGCGCACCGCGGAGCCTTCCGACCGGGAAGGTCGCAGCCAGCCAGCACAGCGGCGCTCACCGGCGCGCGGAGTCGCACACGATCGTCTTGCTGGGCGCTACCCGCGGTCACCCGAGAAGGGACGTCACCAGTGTCCAGACCACGTCGCCGGCATCTCATCCTCCTCGCCGCGCTCCTGCTCGCCCCCGCCGTCGTACCCGGAACCGCCCAGGCGAACGGGCCTTTCGTGCCGCCGAACCAGGAGACCGTCAACCGCTCCTCGATGCTCAGCGCCGCCGAGGTCTCGGCCGAGCTGCGTGCGTTGCAGGCCCGCAGCAAGGGCGCCCTGCGGGTGCAGGAGGTCGGCCGCAGTGGCCAGGGCCGCCCGCTGGAGGTGGCCTTCATCGGCACCGGCAGCACCCGGATCTGGATCCAGGGCCGCATCCACGGCAACGAGCCGTACGGCGCCGAGGCCTCGTTGGGCTTCCTGAAGACGCTCGTCTCCGGCGGTAAGCACGCGCGGGAGGTGTTGCAGCAGGTCAGCTTCGCGGTCGTCCCGATCTATAACCCGGACGGTTCCGAGGCGTACCGGCGGCAGGACAGCGTCCACAACGTCGACCTCAACCGCGACTGGGGAGTGGACCGGCCGATCTTCGACCGGCTCAACGCGGTCCGGGCCGGTCTCGGTCAGGCGCCGCTGTCCGAGCAGACCTTCGCCAACTACACCCAGCACCGTGCCGTCGAGTCGCAGGCGTTCTGGTACGTCTGGGCCGACTTCAAACCACACCACATCATCGACCTGCACCACCAGGGCACGTACGTCGTCGGCGACACCGACGAGATGACCACGTTCTCGGTCGGCATCTCCCTCGACCCCGGCATGCTCACCCCGCAGCAGTGGGACACCGTACGCCGGATGGGCGTGGTGGCCGCGGACGCGGCGGGTCGCAGCGGAGTGGTCAACGTGACCCGCTACCCGTACATCAACATCCCGGAGGGCGTCACCTCGGCCGCCATGCTCAACGGCCCAGGGCCGCGCGGCGAGTACGCCAACTGGCGCAGCAACGCGATGTTCTTCGAGTCGCGCGGCGGCATCGGCCACAAGAGCAGCGGCTACCTGATCAAGCAGAACGTCGACGGGCTCTGGGCCATCGTCGACTCGATCAGTGACGGCTCGCTGGCCGACGTCGACGCCGACCGGTGGAGCGACATCCCGGCGCGGGGTGCCTCGATCTCCACCTGCGCCAAGTTCCCGCAGCAATGTGAGTTCTGATCTTCGACGCGATCGCTGACCCGACGGTGGTCCACGTTCCGGTCCCGGAACGTGGACCACCGTCGTCGCGTCGACCTGACCGTCTCGGGACGAGGGCGGCTCAGGCGGTCCGGCGGCCGGCGCACCAGGTGCCGGTGACGGCGATGTCGCCGAGATGGTCGGGGTCGGCGTGCACCGGGTCCTGGTCCAGTTCGACCAGGTCGGCGGCGGCCCCGGGGCGCAGCACACCGGCCCGGCCGGCCAGCCCCAGCGCCACGGCGGCGTCCCGGGTGTAGGCCGCCAGGGCTTCGGTGACGGTGAGACCCTCGTCCGGGTGGACGATGTCGCCGCCCGCCACGCGTCGGGTGACCGCGGCCTGGATGCCGACCAGAGGCGAGAGCGTGCCGGCGGGATAGTCGGTGCTGGCCGCCACCGACGCTCCGGCGTCGCGCAACGTGCGCAGCGGGACGAGCCGCAGCGGTGCGGGCAACGGGAGCACCGTCAGCTCCGCGCCGAGGTCGTGTAGGAAGGACGGCTGCGTGACCACGTGCACGCCCGCGTCGGCGAGCCGACGCGCGGTGGCCGGATCGCAGACCATCGCGTGCTCGATCCGGATCGGGGTGTCGAGCCCGTCGACGGCGGCGAGGGCGTCGGCGAGGGCACCGTTTCCGACCGCGTGCAGGGCCGGCGGCAGGCCACGGTCGACCGCCGCCCGGACAGCGGTGGTCAGCCGGTCACGATCCAGCACGCGAAGGCCGTTGTGCCAGCGGCCGTCCGGGCGGCGGGTCGGGGTGCCACCACGCCGGGACAGGGCCAGGGCCCGGCGCCCGTGCCGCAGCAGCGCCCGGGGCATGCCGGCGACCGAACGGAGCATCTGTCCACCCGTGAGGCACAGATCGCACCGCTCGCCGCCGTCGACGAGGAGCTTGAAGCCACCGAGCGGGGTACGGGGATGTCCGTGATCCCGATCCGGGTCGAGGTCGGGCAGGGTGGGGTCACCGATCTCGGCCGCGCCGACATGCCAGCGGTGCACGGTCACCGCCAACTCGGGCGCGGCGCGGGCGTACCGGGCGGCGCCCTCCGGCGGCACCGCGAGGTCGCCGATGCGGGTGATGCCGTGCCGGGCCAGGATCCGGCTGTGCGCGACGGCGCGATCCACCCAGGCGTCGTCGTCGCCGGTGGCGCGGCGGGTCAGCGACTCGGCGACGAAGCTGGCCTGTTCGACGAGGACGCCGGTGGGGCGTCCACGGCGGTCCCGTTCCAGGTGGCCGCCGCCCGGGTCGGGGGTGGCGCTGCCGTACCCGAGGGCGGCCAGGCCGGCGGAGTTGACCGTGGACTCGTGATAGGTGACCGAGAACAGGTGCAACGGCCGGTCCGGGCAGGCGGTGTCCAGTTCGGAGGCGGTCGGTAGGCGACCCTCGGCCAGGTGCAGCGGGCGTACCCCGTGCAGGCGCAGCCAGCCGGTGCCGTGGTCGGCACGGACGACGGCGGCGATCCGGTCGAGCAGCTCGCGCAGTGTCGCGGGATGCGCGTCGAAGGCCCGGGTGTGCTCGTCAGCGGCCACCAGATAGAGGTGGTGGTGCGGGTCGACGAAGCCGGGTAGCAGGGTCCGGCCGGCGAGGTCGTGCACGGGCGCGCCGGGGCCGGCGGCGGCGCGTACGGTCACCGCGTCCCCGGCCGAGAGAATCACCTCGCCGTCGATCGCCACCGCCTCGACGACCGGGTGGGCGGGGTCCATGGTGCGGATCGTGCCGCCGCTGAAGACGGTCCTCATGTCACGCTCCGAGTTGGGCGAGCAGCCCCTCGGCCCACGCCGCGAGGAAGCGGTCCCGCGCGACGTGTCCCGGCGGGCAGCCGTAGGTGAACTCGCTGATCGCGAAATAGAACAGCGACGACAGACTCACGGCGGCGACGGCCTCCGCGTCGAACCGGGGACGGTCGCCGGCGAGCTGCGCCAGCCAGGCGGCGACCTCGTCGAAGCCCGGTTGGAACAGCCGCTGGTAGACGTCGGTGAGGTCGACCGGCAGGTCGCCGCCGCCGCGTAGGACGAGTCGGTAGAGGTCCCGGTCCGCCTCGACGGTGGCGAGCACCGCCCGGCCGGCGACCGCGATCGCGGTACGCGGGGCGGTGAGGTCGGCGATCCCGGGTTGGGCCTGTGCGGCACGGCGACTGTGTAGGACCCGGTCGAAGGCGGCCACGAGCAGTTCGCGTTTCGACCCGACGTGGCGGTAGAGCCCGCCCGCGCCGGGAGACAGCCCGGCGGCGGCCTCGATCTGCGTGATCGTGGTGGCCCGGTAGCCCTGCTCGGCGAAGAGACGCAGCGCCACGTCGATGATCTCGTCCCGACGACCCATCACATAAGTAAACACTTACTTACCGGGTTCCCGCAACCGCTGCGCCACCCCGCTACCACCGCCGACGGTGGGCTCGGCGCGCGTGCCCCGCCCCGTTCGTGTCCGGCGGGGCCGGTTTGATCCGCCCGCTTCTTCTACGACGAGCGCCACGTCCGGCGGCACGGGGCGATCCCGGAACCGATCCGCGGCACGCTGTTCGGCAAGGGGGCGGCGGCGACCCCCGCACCGGCCACCGATGCCCCGGTGAACAGATCACCGTCGCGCTGCTGGGTGCGCCCGCCGCGCCGGATCGGGGTTCTTCACCGGCCGGTCACCGTCCGTTCGGCTCCCGTGCGTACCGTGGCCGTAGCGTCCGACGCCGACTCACGTATCGGGAGAAGGACGGGTTTCGGGTGTGGCTCGGGGCTGACAAGAAGGAGTTCGAGGCGTTCCTCGACTCCGCCGCTGTCTACTGGCGCAAGAACGTGGGCGCCGCGTCGTCGGAGCGGTACCTCGTCGTCGAGGTGTTCCACCAGGACATCCGAGTGGCGATGCGCAACCTGGCGGTCGCCAACGCGATCCGCCGGATCGTGCCCGCCCAGCTCGTCGTCGTCACCGGCGTCGAGCAGATGTGGCACGAGGCGCTGTGGACCGAGTTCGACGTCAGGCTCGTCGAGCGTCTCGCCCGGGCGTACGGCGCGACCGAGGTGGTGGACCTCTATCGGCTCGTCGAGGGGCCCGCCCGGTCGGGCACGCCCGAGCAGGTGCCGGTGGAGCTGTTCGGCAGGCGGTTGACCCCCGGCCCGTCGATCGGCGCGGCGACGCTGGCCGAGTTCGTCAGCGCCACCTACTGCCGGGTGACCAAGCGGCCCCGCCCGCCCGAGGACCCCGGCGCCGACCCGCGCTACCGGCGGCGGGAGGCGTTGGCCCGGGCCATCTCGTCCAGCTACGACGCCCTGCTCGGTGGCGGATCCGTGGTGGCGCTGGTGACCAGTCACGTCGACTACGACCACTGGGGGCTCGCGGTGGACTCGGCGCGGCGGGCCGGCGTACCGGTGGTGCACACCCAGCAGACCGGGTGCCTGAAGGCGTACGCGCTGTTCCCCGAGGCGGACACCGGCCGGCACACGTTCCGGGGTGAACTCACCCACCAGATCGGCGCCTTCTTCGCCGAACGCGTCTGGTCGCGGCGCGACGAGGTGCGGCGCAACGCGGAGTTGGTGGCCTGGCGGTCGAAGGTCAACCTGGGTCGGCCGAGCTGGTGGCGCGGCGGTGCGAGCGCCTCCGTGGACATCAGCAACAGCGCGGAACGGGCCCGGCTGCGGACCCACTTCGCGGCGCGGCTGGGCTTCGACCCGACCCGGCCGGTGGTCGCGGTCTTCAACCACGCGGTGTCCGACGCCCCCGGCACCAACCACCAGTCCTTCCCCACCCTGGCCGACTGGTTCGAGGAGACCGCGCGGTATGCCGGCACCTGCACGGAGGTGCAGTGGCTGTTCCAGGACCACCCGAGCCAGTTCCGCTACGACAGCACCGGCTTCTTCGACTCGGTCGCCGCCCGCCACGGGCGGCACCGGCACATGGTGTTCCAGCCCAGCAGCGAGCTGAGCAAGAACGGCCTGTGGAGCCTGGTCGACCTGGGTGTCACCGTCCGGGGCAGCGTGAGCAACGAGCTGCCCGCGTACGGCATCCCGGTGATCCAGGCGGGGTGGTCCGAGTGGAGCGAGTGTGGTCTGTCCACCGTGGTGGAGGATCCGGAGGCGTACCGGAAGGCGCTCGACGCGGCGATCAGCGGTCTCTGCGGTGGACAGGAGCTGATCTCGGTCGAGCAGGTCGAGCGGGCGCGACTCTGGCTCTGGTTCTATCGCAGCGCCAGCGACCTGGTCACCCCGCAGGTGCCGCACTGGGAGGTGTGGCCCACCGGGTATCTGCTCAAGGCGGTGCAGACCGCCTTCCGGCACATCGAGAGCGACGCCGATCCGCTGTTCGACGCCGTCGCACGGATGTGGACCCGGCGGGAGCCGGTGCTGACCCGGACGGACCTGCGGGCGCCGGAAGGAGTCCGGTAGTGGCCGTCGGCACGTGGTTCGCCACCGAGTTCGACGAGCCGGCCAAGCCACGCGGTCTGCCCGCGCTCTTCGCCTCGGGCGTGGACTCCGAGGTGCTGGTGGCCGACCGGATGGCCCGGGGCGTCGCGATCCTGGGACGGGTCCAGGGCGTCTCCGGCGCGGTCGTCCTCAAGGTCCGCACCGGCGGGCGGGCGGTCCGCGTCCGCGTCGACCTGCACGTCGACGGCGCCTCGCAGACCGCCTGGTCCCGGGTGGCCGCACCGACCCGGGGCGTCCGCGAGCTGCCCCGGCTGGTGATGGTCCGGGCACAGGGCACCGACCGGGTCGCCGCCCTGATCCGCCGTCAGCACGGCCGGCTACGGATGGTCGAGGCGCACGCCTGGGTCGAGTTCGACCTGGGCGCGGAGGAGATCGGCGCGGACGAGCTGCTGATCGTCGAGGTGGCGGAGGCGACGCTGCCGGCGTGGGCGTCCCCGTCGCTGAGCGCGCTGGCCGCGGTCGGTGTACGGATCAACCAGGTGGAGGTCACCGCACTCGACGACGTCGATCCGCCGGGCACCTCGGGCCGGGTCACCGGGCAGGCCGCCCAGCACACCGGGCTGGCCAGCGCCGGTGGTCTGGTGGGGGCACGCGGGCGCGGTGAGGGTCCCGCCCGCACCGGATTCGTCGTGGTCAACGCCGACGCCACGTCGGTACGGTGCCGGCTCCGGGTGACCACCGCCTCGGTGGCCCCCTCCGCCATCCGCGACCCCCGTCGGGCGTGGATGCGTCGCGGCAAGGCGCACACCGTGTTGAAGGCGGTCCGGGTGGCGCAGCGCGGGGCCGGATACGCGTTGTTCGAGGCGTCGCCGTTCACCGGGCCACCGCGCCCGGAGCAGCTCCGCGTACGCGCCGCGAACCTGGTCGACGGCGGTGACTGCCGGGTGGCGGTGACCACCGACGACGCGGAGACGCTCGACGTGGTGGTCACCCGGACGACGCCGGGTCCGGTGCTGATCGGAGTGGACGAACCCGACGCCACCGCGATGCGCCGACGGGTCTGCGAGGTCGTCTGCCGGGTCGTCGAGCTGGAGTGGTCGTGACCGGCTCCCCCGGCCACGACCCGGTACTCACCGACGACCCGACGGCCAACCGGGCCGCCGTGGCGCGGATCCTGGGGTCCGGGTCAGGCGGCACGCTGCGGCTGCCGGCCGGCACCTACCCGCTCGACCGGGGACTGGTCGTCGGCGACGGCTGGACCCTGGCCGGCGCCCCACCGGCGGACGGGACGGTCCGGACCTGGCTGACCTCGTCCACGTCGGACGGCGAGCCGCTGATCCACGTGCTCGGCTCGCGGGTCACCGTGCGGGACATCGGTCTGCGCCCGCCGCCGTGTGCCCCCGGCTCGCACGGCGGCGACCGGGGCACCGCCGTCACCGTCGGCAGGTACCTCTACCCGGCCGAGACGGAGTGGATCTCCGACGTACGGATCCACGGTGTCCGGGTGGAGCGTCCCGGCACCCGGACGGCCAACTGCGTCACCCTGGTCGGTGCGGTCCGGGACGTCGTAATCTCCGACGTGACGATCGTCGGCGGCTGCACCGGGGTCGCCGTGCACTGGGGAGCGGTCGGCGACGGGGTCGACGCGATCCGTGGCCCCTCCTACCACCCGCATCACGTCACTATCTCCGACCTGCGGGTCTCCGACGCCTTCGAGGGCTTCTACCTCAGCTCGGTGCACGACGTCGAGGTGGACCGGGCCTGCCTGTCGGAGGTGGAGATCGGCTTCCGGCTGCTGCCCGGCGACAACACCGACCGTTTCCACCGGGCGCACGGCACCTCGATCGGCGAACGCATCCGGGTGTCGCGGATCCACGTCGCCTGGAACGGCCCGTTGTACGCGGTGCGGGTCGCGGGCTGGGGACGCAGCGAGGTCGACCACTCGGTGCGGGTGCTGGAATACCGAGACGTGGTGGTCACCGACTGCACCCTCGTCCCGCTGCCGCCGGCCACGCCCGGTCCGGCCGATCCGCTGCGGGCCCGCGCCCCCGTCGTGGTCGAGCAGGCGACCGGGGTGGTCCTGGAGGCGATCCGTGTCGACCTGCGGACGCCGTCACCCGACCGCAGGTGCTGCCCGGCCGGCGCCTGATCGGTCCCCCGGCGATCCGGCCCGCTACCCGGTGCCGCTCTGCAACCGCGCGAGGGCGTGCACCTCGGCCCGCGTGTTGCGGTACAGCGAGGTGTAGCCGGCGTAGAGGCCGTCGTAGGTGGCGGTCACCGAGGGATCGGGGCGCACGATCTGCCCGGGCCGGGTCCAGTCGGTGTCCGGGGCGGTCAGACCGGCACCGATCGCGGCCAGCAGGGCGTCGCCGTAACTGGCCCCGATGGTCACCTCCGGCACCTCCTGCTCCCGGCCGGTGACGTCGCTGACGATCCGGGTCCAGAGTCCACCCTGGGTGCCGCCGCCCACCGCGACCAGCCGCGCGACCGGGTTCTCCGGGGTGTCGAGCAATTCCAGGATCTGCCGGATGCCGAAGGCGATCCCCTCGTACCCGGCGCGGAACAGGTGACCCCGGCCGTGCCGCAGGGTCAGTCCGGCTATCACGCCCCGGGCGTCCGGGTCGAAGATCGGGGTCCGTTCCCCGGCGAAGTACGGCAGCAACAGCAGGCCGTCCGCGCCCGGCGGCACCGCCGCCGCCTCCTCGACCAGCGTCTCGAACGGCACCTCGCCCACCAGGTCGCGCAGCCAGGTGGTGAGGCTGCCGGAGGTGGCCATGCCGGCCGCGAGGCAGTACGAGTCCGGAGACACCCCGACGGTGTTCCAGAGCTGCGGATGCCGGGCCACGCCCCGGAGTTGCTGGACGAAGAACATGGTGGAGCCGTACATCAGCATCAGGTCGCCGGGTCGGCGGACGCCGACGCTGACCGACTCGGCCCAGGCGTCCACAGTGCCGGCGCAGACCGGCGTGCCCACCGGCAGCCCGGTCGCCTCGGCCGCCGCCGGGGTCACCTCGCCGACGACCTGGGCCGACCAGGCCAGTCGGGGCGCGGGCAGGTCACCCATGATCTCGTCGTACCAGGGCCGGTGCCACTGCCGGGCCTCGATGTCGTACAGCGGCACGGACTGGCTGGCGGTGTGGTGGTCCAGGACGTACTCGCCGGTCAGCTTCCGCACCACGTACGAGCTGGAGTTGTACCACCGGGTGGCCCGCTCCCAGACCTGCGGTTCGTGGCGGCGTACCCAGAGCGCCTTGGGACCGACCGCCTGGGTGGTGATCGGGGTGGCCGCCCGCTCCAGCACCGCGTCGGCGCCGAACCGCTCGGTCAACTCGGTGATCTCGGCGGTGGCCCGCATGTCGATGCCGTAGAGGATCGCCGGGCGGACCGGTTCGTCCCGCTCGTCGCAGAGCACCAGACAGGGGCCGACACCGCTGACGCAGACCGCCGCGATCCGCGCGCCCTGGGCGGTGGCGGTCAGCTCGGCGGCGATGGACACCACGTCGGCCCACCAGACCGTCTCGGCGTCGACCTCCGCCCAGCCCGGCCGGGGCAGCGACATCGACCGGGGTCGGGGGCGGACGGCGGTGGCCAGCACCCGCCCGGTGGCGTCGGTGAGCACACCCTTGCTGCTCCCGGTGCCCAGGTCGATGCCGATCAGCAGCGGTGCCATCTACAGGTTCACCTGACCGCAGAGGTGCACCGCCAGGCCCAGTTCGGCGAACATGGCGGCCTTGGCGGCGAGCGCCCGGTCGGCGGTGGCGGCGTCCGGGGCGTACACCACGTTCAGGTGGTTGGCCTTGTGGCGGGCCATCAACTGGTCGCGGTCGACGCCGTGCAGGACGGCGTGCATGATCGGCCACTGCGGGGTGGTGGCGTCGAGGCGGCGCTGGGTCTCCTCGGCCGGCAACTCCACCGCGCTGCCCCGACCCAGGTCGACGTGGAGGACGCCGTCGGCGATGAAGACCCGGGACCAGACGATCTCCCCCGGCTTGGACACGCCGCTGAGGGTGCCGCCGCCGAGCGGGAAGTACATCGGCGGCTGCCGCATGCTCCAGCTCTTGTCGTAGCCGCCGTTGTGCGAGGCCGGGACCGAGCCGGAGATCTCCATGACCCAGACGAACCGGCCGTCGTACTCCTCGCCCCAGCGGATGTCGTGCAGGGTGGTCGCCGGGTCCAGCCCCATCGCGGTCCAGATCCGGTTGGTCACCAGGGAGTCCACCGCGACGCCCTCGTCGACCTCGTTGAAGTGCGGCAGCGGCGCGTCGGCGTAGAGTTCCCGGGCACCGTCGCGGCTGGTCACCGGCGGACGGGAGACGTTGTTCAGCAGCCCCTCGACCAGGTCGCTGGCGGGTACGACGTCCTTGAGCCCCTGCTGGTACTGGATGCCGACCGCGTCCAGGCCGAAGTCGTCGGCGATGCGCAGCGCGGCCACGTACATCTTGAACTGGCTGTGCAGTTGGGCGTCGGTCAGCTCGGTGGCCTCGTCGGTGCCGGTGTGGAAGGTGAACCCGGCCGCGTCCAGCCAGTCCCGAACGGCCTGCGCCTCGGCGTCGGTGACCGTCGCCATCTCGGCGACCAGGGCGCTCTGCGACAGCCGTTCCTTGTAGACGCCGAGCGGGTTGAGCAGCTCGTCGTCGATGATGGCGTTGTACATGCCCATGCAGCCCTCGTCGAAGACGCCGATGATGGCCTTGTCCCGGACGAGCTGCGCCGCGAGCGCCCGACCGAGCCGTACCTCCTCGGAGGCCGGCAGCTCCGGCAGATCCCGGACGTGGCTCTGGTCGTGCTCCAGCTTCCCGGTCTCCAGCCAGGTACGCAGCCGCGTCACCGCCCAGTCGTCGGTGAACTTCTCGCTCCACAGGATGGAGTGCGCCACGCCCGCCTTGGTGAGGCTGGCGGTCAGGCCGAGCAGGCCGACCAGGCCGGGGAACTCACCGCTCCAGTTCGCCACCACCAGGATCGGGCCCCGGTGGGTGCGCAGCCCGGCCAGCACGTGGTGGCTGTACTGCCAGACCGCCTCGGCGACGATCAGCGGCGCGTCGGGCGGGATCGACTTGAACACCTCGATGCCCTGGCGCTGGCTGGCGATGAAGCCGTGCCCGGCGGTGTCGTCGACCGGGTGTGCCCGCTGCACCCGGTGGCCCAGGGCGGTGACCGCCCGCTCCAGGTCGGCCTCGAACTGCCGCTGCACTGGCCAGCAGGTGACGTTGGCGCTGGGCCGCAGGTCGCCGCTGGCGACGGTCCAGACCACGCCGGGCTCGGCCACGGGCTGGTCGGTCAACTCGGGAAAGGCGTAGCTGCTCACGCGGGGCTCCTTCGAGGGCGGCGGTGTCGGGTGACGGCGGTGTCGGGGGTCAGAGCAGGTCGGCGACGTCGGCTTCGAGCGCGCGACGGTCGTCGGCCGAGATCGGGTCGAGCGGGGCACGCATGCCGCCGGCCGACAGCCCGCGCAGTTCCAGGACGGCCTTGAGGTGGGCCAGGTTGCCCTGCCGGGTGGCGGCCACCGCCCGCAGCGACCGTTCCCGGGCCACCGCGAGCGCGTCGGCGTCCCCGCTGCGCAGGGCGTCCCGGACCGCGAGGAAGGGTGCCGGCAGCGCCGAGCTGACCCCGGAGACCACTCCGGCGCCGCCGGCCGCGACGACCTCGGTGAACTCCGCGTCGGCACCGGAGTACGCCGGCAGGTCCCGGTCGCCGAGCGCGGCGAGGTACTCGGCCAGCACCGAGGTCGGCTCGCCGCTGATCTTCACGCCCGCCAGACCCGTCCCGGCCAGCCGGGCCAGCGACCGTGGCGAGACCGTCGTGGTGGTCCGGGCGGTGAAGAGGTACGCGTACACCGGCCGTCCGGCGGCGGCGGTCACCACCGCCTGGTAGTAGTCGAGCAGGGCCCGCTCGGTGGCCGGGAAGTAGTGCGGGGTGAGCGCCGCGAGTCGGGCCGCTCCCCGGTCGACGGCCGCCCGGGTGAGACGAACCGCCTGGTGGGTGCTGGCGTGCCCGACGTGCCAGTAGGTGCGCTCGGGCCCGAAGGCGTCACCGGCGGCGGCGGCGACGTCCAGCCGCTCGTCGTCGGTGAGGGTGGTGAACTCGCCGGTGGTGCCGGCGACGAACACCCCGTCGACGGGGTGCGCGGCGAGTTGGTCGTAGGCCGCCCGGGTGGCCTTGAGGTCGACCGCGCCGTCGGGGTCGAACAGGGTCGGCAGGGCGCTGATCAGGTTGGCTCCGGGGTGGGCCGTGGTCATGAGATGTGCTCCGAGGGATCGAGCAGGGCGAGCACGATGCCGCGCCGCTGCCAGGTGTACGTCACAGCGAGCCGGTCCCCGACGGGGATCAGGCAGGGGTACGAGAACTCGTTGTCGCCGGTGGTCAGGACCCCCGAGTCGGCGGGCCGATAGCCCTCGTCCGCCGTCTCGCCGAGCGATTCCTCAAGGGTCAGCCAGGGCCGGAAGGTCTGCCCCTCGTCGGTGGAGACGGAGACGGTCAGGGGCGCCCGGCTGGCCCAGTCCCCGGTGGTCGGGTTGTGGGCCAGGTGGACGCGGTCGCCGAGACGGGTCACCGCGATGCCGGAGTTGTTGTTCGGCACGGTGGACAGCGAGCCGGGCGACCAGGTGCGGCCGTCGTCGACGCTGGTGGCGGTGACGAGCCGGCCGGCGGTGCTGCGGGCCAGCAGGCGTACCTCGCCGGTCGGGGTCTGCCAGAGCGCGGGCTGGATGGCGCCCGCGCCGGGGAAGGTGGCGTGGTCGAGCCGGATGTCCGGGGACCGCTGCCAGGTGTCGCCGTCGTCGTCGCTGCGCTCCACGAAGCAGTCCCATCGGGGGCGCTCGCCCCACCTCTCGGTGGAGGCCCCGGCGAGCAGTCGGCCGGAGCGTAGGCGCAGCGGCGGGGTGCGGACCGGTCCCCGGCCGCCGGGCTCGGCGTCGCCGAGCGGTCGGGGCGTCGACCAGGTCCGGCCGCCGTCGGTGGAGACGACCCGGTGGGTCACCCAGGTCGAGATGGTCGCGCCGACCTTGAACCAGCAGACCAGGTCCCCACCGGTACGCCGGTGCAGCACCGGGTTCCAGCAGGGTGCCAGGTCGCCGCTGACCACCGTCGGGGCGCTCCACCGGTCGTCGGTCCCCCGGCTGAGCCAGATCCGCGAGTCGGCCGCCCCTTCGTGGTCGCCCTGGAACCAGGCGACCACGAAGGTGTCCTCGGTGACGCAGACGGTGCTGCCGTGGCACTGGCCGGGCACGTCCCGGACCACGAAGTGTCGTGTCGTCACCGGCTCGCTCCGGCGGGGACCGGCGGATCGGTCGGGGTGTCGCGGTCGGTGGGGCCCTGCCGACGCGCCTTCATCCGGCTGCGGATGCGGGGCACCGCCACGGCCAGCACGGCCAGCACGAGCAGGCCCACCGCGATCGGGCTGGTGTAGATGGTCTCCAGTCCGCCCAGCTCCATCGACCGGCGGAAGTTACGCTCGGCCAGCGGGCCGAGGATCAGGCCGAGCACGATCGGGCCGGCCGGGAAGCCGTACCGGCGCAGCAGCAGGCCGAGTACGCCGAACAGGACCATGACGCCGACGTCGAAGACGCTGTTGTTCACCGCGTACGTGCCGACGATGCAGAAGGCCAGGATCACCGTCCACAGGAACCGGCTGGGCAGCTCCAGCAGCTTGGCTACGCCGCGCATGCGCAGCAGGCTCAACCCCAGCGTCAGCACGGTGGCGAAGAACATGATGCCGGCGATCGAGTAGACCAGGTCCGGTTGCGAGGTGAACAGGCCCGGACCGGGCTGGATGCCCCAGATGATCATCGAGCCGAGCATCACGGCCATCACCGAGTCGCCCGGTACGCCGAGGGCCAGCGTGGTCAGCACGGACCCGCCTACACCGGCGTTGGAGGAGCCGTCGGCGGCGGTGAGCCCCTCCAGGGAGCCCTTGCCGAACTTCTCCGGCTCCTTGGAGACCCGCTTGGCCTGGTTCCAGGCGACGATTCCGCCGATGTCCCCGCCGACGGCCGGCAGCACGCCGACCACGGTGCCGACCGAGGATCCGACGGCGATCGGCTTGACCATCTGCCGGGTCTCCTGCTTGTTCGGCCACCAGCGGCCGAAGCTGGTGATCGCCTTCTGGGTGCTGTGACGACGCGAGATCATCTGGCTGAACACCTCGGCGATGCCGAACAGGCCGATGATCACCGCGATGAACGGAATCCCCTCGACCAGTTGCGGGATGCCGAAGGTCAGCCGGTCCGAGCCGTCCATCGGGTCCCGGCCGACGGTGCCCAGCGCCAGACCGAACAGGCCGGCGATGAGGCCCTTGACGAGTTGCCGGCCGGAGACCTCGATCATCATGGTGAGACCGAAGACCACCAGCGCGAACATCTCCGGCGAGCCGAAGCGCATGGCCACCGTGCTCAGCGGGATCGCGGCGACCATCAGCACCGCGATGCCGACGAAACCGCCGACCGCCGAGGCGAAGGCCGACGAGGTCAGCGCCAGGCCGGCCTTGCCCTGCTTGGCCATGGCGTAGCCGTCGAAGGTGGTGGCGATCGACGCCGGAGTGCCCGGGGTGTTGATCAGGATGGCCGGGACCCGGTCGCCGAACTGTGCGCCGATCAGGATGGTCAGCAGCACGGCCAGGCCGGGCAGCGGGTCCATGGTCAGGGTGAAGGCGCTGGCCAGGGCGACCGCCATGGTGGCGGTGACGCCCGGGAACGCGCCGACGAGCATGCCGATCGCGGCACCTGCGAGGACGCAGACCAGCATCTGTACGGAGAGGAGGGCACCGAAGCCCTCGACCAGTGCGCTCATAGCGGGACCCTCAGCAGCAGGCCGAACAGGCCGTAGATCAGCACGGTCACCCCGGCGGGGAAGAACAGCAGGTCCTTGATCCCGCGACCCCCGGCGATCCAGGTGAGTGCGGCGACGAAGACCAGTCCGGAGACCAGGAAGTGCAGGTAGTACCAGAGCACCCCGAAGGCGAGCGTGGCCGCGACGAAGCCGACCACCCGGGCGATCCCCGAGCGGGTGGCCGGTCCCTCCTCGTCCTCGTCGTCGGCCACGGCGGGCGTGGTGACGAAGGCGAGGACGATCTGCAGGGCCGACAGACCGATGATCCCGATGGCGAGCGTCTCCGGCCAGATCCGGGGACTCACCGCCAGGGCCCGGGCGGGCAGCTCGATCGAGCGGGCCAGCCACAGGAACACGGCGCCCAGTACCAGGAAGACCATCCCCGGTGCCGCCGCGCGCCAACGCGCGGCGGCACCGTGATCACCCTGGATCGGCGGGTGGTGGATAGCCATCAGCCGTAGATCTGGCCGAAGCGGTCGTACTCGGTCTGGGCGAACTGACTGGCCTCGTCCGGCGAGGTCGCCAGCGGCGTGTTGCCGGCCTTGGTCATCACGTCCTTGAACGCCTCCGAGGAGGCGGCCTTGCGGACGGCGTCGGCGAGCCGCTGCCGGACCTCGTCGGGCAGTCCGGCGGGGGCACCCATCAGGCCCCAGCCACCGATGACCACGTCGACGCCCTGCTCGGTGGCGGTGGGCACGTCCGGCAGCGAGGAGACCCGCTCCGGGGCCAGCACGGCGAGGATGCGTAGCTGGTTGTTTCCGGCCGCGGCGGCGGACTCGCTCACCCCGGCCATCACGGCCTGGACCTCGCCGGAGACCCCGGCGGCCACGGCCGGCGCGCCGCCGTCGTACGGCACCGGCTTGAAGGTCGCACCGGCCGCCTCGCCCAGGGCGAGGGTGGCGGCCTCCCAGATGGCGCCGGCACCTGAGTTCGACACGGTGATCGTGCCCGGCTCACGCTTCGCCGCGGCCAGCAGGTCGTCGAGGCTCTGGTACGGACTGTTCGTCGGCACCGACAGCGTGGCCGGCGCGTTCATCACCTGCCCGAGCACGGTGAACTGCTCCGGGGCGATGTCGGCGCCCTGGTGCCCGAGCATCGCCACCTCGACCGGGATGAACCCGATCGAGTACCCGTCGGCGGGCCGGCCCTTGAGGTAGGTCAGGCCCACCCGGCCGCCGCCACCGGTCCGGTTCTCCACCACGATCGACCGGCCGAGGTCCGCCTCCAGCTCCTTGGCCAGGGTGCGGGCGGTGAGGTCGGAGCCACCACCGGCGGCGGCGTGCACGACGAGGGTGAGGTCCTTCTCCGGGAAGTTCTCGCCGGAGGCGGTTTCGCTCCCGCCGCGGTCGGCGCAGCCGGTCACCACGAGGGTGCCGGCGACGGCCAACGCGGCGAGGCGCAGCATGCGTGATCTCATAGGTCGTTCTCTCTCTGGACGGGGGTCGGGGGGTTCGCGGAACGCAGCCGGGAGCAGGTCGTCTGCAGGTGTCGGTGCAGCTCGGCCTTGACCTCGGCGACCTTGCCGGCGGTGATCAGCCCGGCCAGGTCGTGGTGCTCCCGCGCCGAGGGCGCGAGGTCGGCCAGCCGCTTGCCGGAGGCGTGCAGCAGACCTTCGATGGTGGGGCGGAACTGGTCCCACAGGACGCTGAGCCGGGTCATCCCGGCGGTGGCGAAGAACGCGCTGTGGAACCGGATGTCCGCGGTCGTGAAGGCGACCGGGTCCCGGTCGTTCACCGCCGCGTCCATGTCGATCAGGGCGGTACGCAACTGACGGGCGAGGACGTCGCGCCGGACGGTGATGGCCCGCTCCACCGCCAGCAGCTCGAACGACTCCCGCAGAGCCATCAGCTCCTCGATGTCGGCGTCGTTCAGCGACCGGGTGACGGCGTTGCGGCCGGAGCCGGTGACCAGTCCCTCCGACCGCAGGATGCGGATGGCGTCACGGACCGGACCCCGGCTGACCTGGAAGGAGTCGGCCAGCTCCTCCTCGACGAGCCGGGTGCCCGACGGCACGTCGCCCACGATGATGCGACGGCGCAGCTCGCCGGCCAGCTTCTCGCCGAGGGACTCCGCCCTGATCGGCCTCACGTCCAACACGTTGTCCTCCTGATAACTGTTAACAGTTAACACTCGACTCATCCCACGGTCAACGGAAGATGACGAACGAGTTTCTCGATGTTTCCTGCCGGCATTTCGCCTGGTGGATGCCCCGGACGGGCCGAAGATCGGACCCTGCGCGTCGGTCACCGGCGCGCGGGGCGGGAGCACGAGGGCCGCCACGGGCCGCTCAGCGGGCAGCGGGGTCAGGCCCGGCCGCCGGTCCCCACGCCGTGGTCATGGCGACAGGGTACGGGCGCGGCCGTCTCGTCGACGCGCACGGAAGCGGGACGTGGACGAGGTCGGCACACTCAGGCTCGGTCGGTGTCCGGTACGAGCGCTGTCGAGCTGACAGCGGCGACGGATCGCGAGGCCGATAGCGCAACCGGTTCAGCTCGACAGCGGCCGACGACACGACCACGCCGGACACCACCTCCGCTCCGGCCACAGGGCCGGGCACCCGCCACAGGACCGGGCACCGCCACAGGACCGGGCACGGCCGGAGCCGAGCCGGAACGCCGAGGTCCCGGGTGGCGTCACGCCACCCGGGACCTCGGCACAGCCAGGTCGATCAGAAGTCGTCGTCGAAGCTGACCGAGCCGGTCACCCCGACCTGGTAGGCGGAGACCCGCCGCTCGAAGAAGTTCGACAGCTCCTGGACGTCCTGCAACTCCATGAACGCGAACGGGTTGCCGCTGCCGTACATCGGGGCGATGCCGAGGACGGCCAGCCGCCGGTCGGCCACGTGCTGGAGGTACTCCCGCATGTCGGCCGGCGACATGCCGGAGACGCCCTGCTCCAGCAGGTCGACGGCGAACTGCACCTCGCACTCGACCGCCTCGGCCAGCATGTCCTTGACCTGCTGCTCCAGCTCGGCGTCGAACAGGTCCGGCTCCTCGGCGCGGACGGTGTCGACCACGTCGAAGGCGAAGGCCATGTGCATGGACTCGTCGCGGAACACCCAGTTGGTGCCCGAGGCGAGGCCGTGCAGCAGCCCCCGGGAGCGCAGGAAGTAGACGTAGGCGAAGGCGCCGTAGAAGAACAGGCCCTCGATGCAGGCGGCGAAGCAGATCAGGTTCAGCAGGAAGGCCCGCCGGTCCTCGCGGGTCCGCAGCTCGCGCAGGTCGAAGATGGAGTCGATCCACGTGAAGCAGAACTCGGCCTTGCGGGCGATCGACGGGATGTTCTCCACCGCCGCGAACGCCTCGAACCGTTCCTTCTCGTCCGGAACGTAGGTGTCCAGCAGGTTCAGGTAGAACTGGACGTGCACCGCTTCCTCGAACAGCTGCCGGGAGAGGTACAGCCGGCCTTCCGGCGAGTTGACGTGCTGATAGAGGTTGAGCACGAGGTTGTTGGCGACGATGGTGTCGCCGGTGGCGAAGAACGCCACGAGCCGGGACACCAGGTGCTGCTCGGCCGGGGAGAGTTTGGCCAGGTCGGCGAGGTCGGAGTGCAGATCGACCTCCTCCACCGTCCAGGTGTTCTTGATGGCGTCCTTGAAGCGGTCGAAGAACTGCGGGTAGCGCATCGGCCGCAGGGTCAGGTCCATGCCGGGATCGAGCAGCAGGTGCCGCTCCCCCACGCCGGTGCTCGTGCTGGTGCTGGTCTCGGAGACGGTGGTCACTGGCATGCCTCGCAGCTCTCGGGGTTCTCCAGGGAGCAGGCCAACGCCTCGTCGTCGCTGACCGCCACGACCGGCGTGACGCTCGGGGTGACGGCGACGGTGGCCTGCTGGATCCGGGTCGCCGGACGCGACCGCAGGTAGTAGGTGGTCTTCAGCCCGGACTTCCAGGCGTACAGGTACATCGAGGAGAGCTTGCCGATGGTCGGCGCGCTCAGGAACAGGTTCAGCGACTGCGACTGGTCGATGAAGGGGGCGCGGGCCGCCGCCAGGTCGATCAGCGCCCGCTGCGGCAGCTCCCACGCGGTCCGGAACAGCTCGCGTACGTCGGCGGGCAGCTCGACCACGCCCTGCACGGAACCCTCGGCGCGCTTGATCTGCTCCCGGATCGGGGCCGTCCACAGCCCGCGCGCCTTCAGTTCGCGGACCAGATAGGTGTTGATCTGGAGGAACTCGCCGGACATCGTCTCGCGCTTGAACAGGTTGGACACCTGCGGCTCGATGCACTCGTAGCAGCCGGCGATCGAGGCGATGGTGGCGGTCGGGGCGATCGCCACCAGCAGCGAGTTCCGCAGGCCGTGCCGACCGATCGTCTCGCGCAGCGCGGCCCACCGCTCGGTCTGGCCGACCTCGGCGCCCCACAGGTCCGGGTGCAGCTCACCCCGGGCGGCGCGGGTCTCGGCGTACGCGGGATGCGGGCCGAACCGCTCGGCGAGCCCGGCGGAGGTCTCCAACGCGGTCAGGAAGATCTCCTCCTGCACGCGGGTCGACAGCTCCCGGGCGGCCGGGGAGTCGAACGGCAGGCGCAGCGTGAAAAGCGCGTCCTGGAGGCCCATCAGCCCGAGCCCGACGGGGCGCCAGCGCGGGTTCGACGCCGCCGCCTGCTCGGCCGGGTAGTAGTTGATGTCGATCACCCGGTCCAGGAACACCACGGCGGTCCGCACCGTCGCGCGCAGCCGCTCCCAGTCGACCCCGTCCGCGGTGACGTGCGCGCCCAGGTTGACCGACCCGAGGTTGCAGACCGCCGTCTCGGCGTCGTCGTTGACCTCCAGGATCTCGGTGCAGAGGTTCGACAGGTGGATGGTGTTGCCCGGGGCACCGGTCTGGTTGGAGAGCCGGTTCGAGGCGTCCTTGAAGGTCATCCACCCGTTGCCGGTCTGCGCGAGCGTCCGCATCATCCGGCCGTACAGGTCGCGGGCCTTGACGGTCTTGACCGCCTTCTTCTCCGCCGCGCGGTACGCCTCGTCGAACGCCTCACCGAACAGGTCGGGCAGCTCGGGAGCATCCGACGGGTCGACCAGCGACCAGTCGCCGTCCGCCTCGACCCGACGCATGAACTCGTCCGGAATCCAGTTGGCGAGGTTCAGGTTGTGCGTACGACGGGACTCCTCGCCGGTGTTGTCCCGCAGTTCGAGGAACTCCTCCACGTCCGGGTGCCACGGTTCGAGGTAGACGCAGGCCGCGCCCTTGCGACGACCGCCCTGGTTGACCGCGGCCACCCCGGCGTCCAGCGTCTTGAGGAACGGCACGATGCCGTTCGACCTGCCGTTGGTGCCCCGGATCAGGGCGCCCCGACCGCGCACCCGGGACCAGGAGATGCCGATGCCGCCGGAGAACTTGGACAGCTTCGCGACCTGGTGGTAGCGCTCGTAGATGGAGTCGAGCTCGTCGCGCGGCGAGTCGACCAGGAAGCACGAGGACATCTGCGTGTGCCGGGTGCCGGAGTTGAACAGCGTCGGCGAGCTGGGCAGGTAGGCCAGGCTGGACATCAGCCGGTAGAAGCCGATCGCCTCGCCGGGCGTCTGGGACAGGCCGCAGGCGACCCGCAGCAGCCAGTACTGCGGCGTCTCCACCACGAGCCGGGTCTGCGGGTGCCGCAGCAGGTACCGGTCGGCGACGGTGCGCAGGCCGAAGTACTCGAAGCGCAGGTCCCCCGCCGGGTCGACGGCGTCGTCCAGCTTGCGGGCGTTGCGGGCCACGAACGCGGCGGTGTCGACGCCGATCAGGCCCAGGCCGTGTGCGTACCGGATGGACTGGCTGAAGCTGGCCACCTGCTGTCCGCGGACCTCCTTGTCCACGTACGCGGCCAGCAGTCGGGCCGCCAGCTTCGAGTACTGCGGCTCCTCACCGATCAGTTCGGCCGCGGTCTGGATGGAGAGCTTGTCCATCTCGGCCGTGGTCGCGCCGTCGTACAGCCCGCTGATGGTCTTCGTCGCCACCCGCAGCGGGTCGATCTCGTCCAGGTCGGCGACCCACCGCTCGACCGCCTTGACGATCTTGTTGACGTCCACCGGCTCGGTGTCGCCGTTCCGCTTGCGGACCTGCATGACGTGCCGGCGTTGCTCCGGCCCCGCCTGCTCCTGGGTCACCGTCATGTTCCCCTCCTCACGCCTGTCCCCGAGATCGTCGGGTCCGCGCGGGAGGACGCCGCCGGTCTGCCGACGGCACTGCTGCCGTGACGACCAGCTCCTGGCGTCGGCCGTCCCACGCGGCCTTCGACCGCCGCACACGTCGCGTGCGGCGCGCTGGCAGGTCTTCGGACTCGTGGGCCTGATGCTCGCGCCTACTGGCCGTCGCTTCCCAGACCTGGCGGGTCCAGTGCGTGATGACGGCGGTCGTTCCCACTCACCGCTGCGGGGCAGTCCCGGATTCACACCGGGTTCCCTCTTGCCTCGACCGCCGTGGAGCGGCGGTCGAACCAGCTACGGGGCACACCATATATGGGTGCGGTGCGGAGATGGCAACACCAGATGCTGTGCCGGGCGTGTCGCGTGTCAGATGACGGGCATCCCGGCGACCGTCGGCCGGGTACTCGATCATGCCCACTAGCATCGTCGCGTGCAGACTGCGGCCGGACCCGGCGACCGACGGACACTGCTCGACGTCCTCGTCCAGGCCGCGGATCGCGCACCCGACCAGGTGGTCGTGCACGTTCGCGAGGACGGCACCGAGCGCACCGTCACCGTGCGGCAGTTGCGGGACGAGTCGCTGCGGGTGGCGGGCGGCTACCGGGCGGCCGGCGTGATCCCCGGCACCCCGGTGATCCTGGTCGCCGACGCCGGCGACGACTTCCAGCCGCTGTTCTGGGGGGCGCTCGCCGCCGGGCTGGTCCCGGTGCCGCTGCCGCCCGAACCGGCCCGGGTACGGGCGGTGCGCGAGCTGCTCGCCGACGCGGTGACCGTGGTGGACGACGCCACCGGGGCGGTCGCCGACGGGCTGGCGGGCCTGGTGCTGCGGCTGGCCGACCTGCGTACCAGCCCCCCGCTGGAGGAGTCGTTCGCCGCCGACCCCGACGACGTGGCGTTCCTCCAGTTCTCCTCCGGCAGCACCGGCACGCCGCGCGGGGTGGAGCTGACCCACGCCAACGTGCTGGCCAATGTGGAGCAGTCCCGGCTGGCCAGCGGCGCCGGGCCGGACGACGTGCTGGTCACCTGGATGCCGTACTTCCACGACATGGGGTTGATCGGCACCCACCTGACCCCGCTGGCCATCGGGTGCACGCAGGTCCGCGTACCTCCGATGGCGTTCGCCAAGCGCCCGGCACTGTGGTTCACCGCCGCCCACCGGCATCGCGCGACCCTGCTCTCGGCGGCGAACTTCGCGCTGGCGCTGGCGGTCCGCCGGGTCCCGACGGATCTTCTCGCCACGCTCGACCTGAGCCGCGTCCGGTGCGTGGTGGTGGGCGCGGAGCCCATCTCCCCCACGGTGTGGCGGGCCTTCCTGACGCACGTCCGCCCGGCCGGGCTCGCCCCGGCCGCCCTGCGACCGGTGTACGGCCTGGCGGAGGCGACCCTCGCGGTGACCTTCCCGCCGCCCGGGGAGGTCGCCGCGCCGCTGGTGCTGGACCGTGCCGCGCTGAGCCAGGGCCGGGCGGTGAGCACCGCGCCGGGTACGCACGCGGTGGAGCTGATGGACCTGGGACACCCCGTGCCCGGCTGCGAGGTACGCGTCGTCGACGAGCGGCACCGTCCGCTGCCCGAGGAGCGGGTGGGCCTGGTCGAGGTACGCGGCCCGAACGTGGCGCGCGGCTACCACCGGGATCCGCAGGCCAGCCGGGAGACCTTCGTGGACGGCTGGCTGCGCACCGGTGACCTGGGCTTCCAGCGCGCCGGCCGGCTCTGTGTGACCGGCCGCGCGAAGGACGTGATCTTCGTCAACGGCCGGACGTTCCACGCGTCCGACCTGGAGGCGGTGGCCGCCGCGACCGCCGGGCTGCCGGCCACGATGACCGCGGTGGTCGGCTGCACCGACCCGGACAGCGGCGGCGAGCGGATCGTGGTCTTCGTGGCCTGGGCCCGTCCGCCCGCCGGGGCAGCCGTGGTGCTCGACGCCACGCGGGCCCGGGTCGCCGAGGCGGCCGGGCACCACGACGTGCGGGTGCTGCCGCTTCCGCCCGGCGCGTTCGCCCGCACCACCAGCGGCAAGCTGCGGCGGCGACGGATGCGCGAACGCTACCTGGCCGGTGACTTCGCCGACCGGGAACGCCGCTGGCACCTGGCGGCGACCAGCCGCCCACGCCCGTCGACGTCCGACCCCACTCCACCGGCGACCTCGACGGACCCACACCCGGTATCCGCGCCGCCGTCCCCGGGGCCGCTGTCCCGGCGACGGGTCGAGCAGGTCGTCCGGGCGGTCTGGGCCCGGGTGCTGGACCGGCCCGCCGACACCATCGCGGCGGACGACCGCTTCCTGGCCATCGGCGGGTCGTCGCTCACGGCGATGGAGGTGCTGGCCGGGCTGGAGGACGCCCTCGGCACCACGTTCGATCCGGCGGACCTGCGGGACTGTCCCACCGTCGCCGCGCTCACCGACCGCATCCTGGCCGGGCCGTCGGCGACCCGGACGGCACCGCTCGGGAGTCCCGTCCCACCGGCACCGGACGACCGCTCCGGCGCGACGCCGCTCGCGGTCATCGGGATGGCCTGCCGGTTCCCCGGCGCGGACGACCCGGACGAGTTCTGGCGCGGGCTCGTCGACGGCGTCGACGCGGTGCGGCCGGTGCCGGAGCACCGGTGGACGCCGCAGGACGGCCGACCTCGCTGGGGGTCCTTCCTGGACGACCCGATGCAGCTCGACGCGGACTTCTTCGGGCTCTCCGACGAGGAGGCCCGGCTCACCGACCCGCACGCCCGACTGTTCCTGGAGATCGGGTACGAGGCGCTGGAACGGGCCGGGTACGCCGGCCCGCGCCGGCAGGGCCGACGTGTCGGCGTCTTCGCCGCCGTCGGCGAGAGCGCCTACCCCGAGCTGCTGGCCGCCACCGGTGCGGTGACCGGACCATCGGCGCTGGTCGGCAACCTGCGCAATCTCGTCGCGGCCCGGCTGTCGCAGACGCTGGACCTCGCCGGCCCGGCGATCGCGGTGGACACCGCCTGCTCGTCGGCGCTGGTCGCGCTGCACCTGGCCGCGCGCAGCCTGGCCACCGGCGAGTGCGACATCGCGGTGGTCGGCGGCGTGAACCTCAACCTCACCGAGACCGCCTACCGGCTGCTGGACGCCGCCGAGGCGTTGTCGCCGACCGGGCGGTGTCGCGCCTTCGACGCCGACGCCGACGGTTTCGTGCCCGGCGAGGGCGGCGCGGCGCTGGTCCTGTGCCGCCCCGACGACGCGTACGCCGCCGGGGACCGGGTGCTCGCGCTGGTCGCCGGCACCGCCGTCGGCAACGACGGCCGGTCGTTGAGCCTGCTCGCCCCGAATCCGCAGCGGCAGTGGGAGGTCATCGCCCGCGCGTACGCGGACGCCGGGCTCGACCCGGCCGCCGTCTCGTACGTCGAGGCGCACGGCACCGGCACCGGCCTCGGTGACCCGGTGGAGGCCCGATCACTGGCCGCCGCGTTCCCGCCCCGCCCCGACGGCACGCCCCGCTGGCTCGGGTCGGTCAAGACCAACCTGGGGCACCTGCTCAACACCGCCGGCATGCCGTCGCTGCTGAAGGTGGTGCTGGCCCTGCGGCACCGGCAGTTGCCGCCGTCGCTGCACCACGTCCGGCCGTCCACGCGGTACGACCTCGACGCCGCCGGTTTCACGGTGCTCACCGAGGCACGCCCGTGGACCGCACCCGGACCGCTGGTCGCCGGCGTGAACGCGTTCGGTTTCGGCGGCACCAACGCGCACGCCGTCCTGCGCGAGGCGCCGCCCCGGGAGCCCGTACCGCCGCCGGACGGCACCGGCGCGCACCTGGTGACGCTCACCGCGCGATCGGCGGCCTCGTTGCGGCGCAGTGCCCTCGACCTCGCCAGGCACCTGCGCGCCCGGGGTGACCTCGACGTGGCCGACGTGGTCGCCAGCGCCGGCACCGCCCGTGACGACGCGCCGTACCGGTTGGCGCTCGTCGCCGACGACTCCGGGCTGGCGGACCGGTTGGCGGCGGCCGCGACCGCGTACCGGGACGAACCGGTCGGCCGGCGGCCACGCATCGTCTTCGCCTTCCCGGGCGACGGATCGCCGCCGGACGCACCGGCGGTCCGTGACCTGCACGACCGGCTCCCGGTCTTCCGGGCCCTGCTGACCGGGGCCTGCGCCGCCGCCGGCCCGGTGGCGGGACGACCGCTGCTCGCCTGGTGCCTGCACGACGGGGCGGAACGGACGGACCGGCGGGTCAGCGCCCCGGCGGGCGTGGTGGTGGCCCTGGCCCTGGCCGGGCAACTCGCCGCCTGGGGGGTGCGGCCCGATGCGCTGCTCGGACACGGTGTGGGTGAGCTGGCGGCAGCCGCCGCCGGGGGCGCGCTGGGCGTCGCCGAGGCGGTCCGGCGGTCGGTCGCGCTCGCCGATCCGGCCGCCGCCGGGGACGGCCACGCCGACCGGGACGACGACGGGTACGCCCTCGTGGCGCTGCGGGGCGTGCCGGTGTTCAGCCCGGCGGCCGGGCGGTGGGATCCGCCGGACCCGCTGCGGTGGGCCACCGGGGCGGCGAGCGGAGCGCAGTGGCGTGCGGCGTGGCGACGGCTCCACGACGACGGGTACGACACCGTGGTCGAGCTGGGCGTCGCCGACTCCACCCGGGACACTGCCGCCCTGGCGCCGGACTCCGGCACCGGTGGCGTCGGCGCGACGGAGCATCGTGGCGGGCAGGTCGACGGAGCGGCCCATCCCATGGTCCGGATGGTCGCCGTGCCCGGCGGGCCCACCGCTACGGCGTCGTTGCTGGCCACGGCCGGACGGCTCTGGGTCCGGGGTGGTCCGCTCGACCGTCCCGCCCTGTACGCCGGGCGGCAGCGGGTGCCGGTGCCGACCTACCCGTTCGCGCGTCGCGCCTTCCCGCCACCGGGATCACCGCAGGCCGCACCGCTGCACGTCGTCGCCTGGCGGGAGGTGCCGGTGGTCGCGGGCGTACCCGCCGGGTGGGTGCGGCTGCGCGGCCCGGGGGTGGGCGGTCCGTTCGCCGACGCCCTGGTCACCGCACTCACCGCCGACGGGGTCGAGGTCCGCACGGCCGACACCCCCACGGTCGTCGCTGACGACACCCCCGGCGTCACCGTGCTGCTCGCCGGGGCGGCGGTGGACACGCCGGACGTGGCCGCGCTCGACGCCGCCGTCACCGCGCAGGTACACGCCGTCCGCGCCCTGATCGACGAGGACGCCGACCGGCCGGGCCGGTTGCTGGTGGTCACCGAGGACGTGCACGTCACCGGCGCGGCGGCGGAGCGTGCCCGCCCGGTGCAGGCGGTGCTGGCCGGGTTGACCGCCGCGCTCGCCGACGAGCGTCCGGGCCTGCTCGTGCAGACCGTGGACCTCTGCTCCTCGGACGGTACGGCGACGCGGGTCGACGCCGTCCGCCGCGAGTTGTCCGCCCTCGCGGCGGGCCCGGCAGCCGTCTCGCCCGGCCCGCGTGCGGCGACCGGGGTGGCCTGGCGGGACGGACGCCGGATGGCACGTTTCCTCGATCCGGTGTCGCCGGGCGCAGGAGGAGTCCCCGACCCGGTGGTGACGTCCGTCGACCGGGCCGTCGGCGCTGCCGGTGGCGGGTCTGCCGGGGCGGGTGCCGTGTACCTGATCGTCGGCGGTGCCGGTGGTGTGGGCGCGGCGCTCGCCCGGTCCCTGGCCCGCCGGGAGCAGCCGACCCTGCTGCTGGCCGGCCGGTCGGACCACGCACCGGCAGCGTTGCTGGCCGAACTGACCGCGCTGGGGGCGACGGCGACGTACCACCGGTGTGACGTGACCGTGGCCGCCGACGTGGACGCCCTGCTCGCCGCCGTGCCCCGGGTGGACACCGTGTTCCACGCCGCCGGCACCGTCCGGGTCGGCACCCTGCGCGCCAAGTCCGTCGCGGACGTCCTCGGCGTGCTGGGTCCGAAGGTACGCGGCAGCCACCTGCTCACCGAGGCGCTGCGGCGACACGGCCACGACCGGACGGCCCTGGTCGGGTTCTCCTCGGTCAGCGCGGTGCTGCCCGGCCTGGCCGGCGCGATCGGTGACTACGCCGCCGCCAACCGGTTCCTCGACGCGTTCGCGACCGCACACCGGGCCACGGGCCGCCCGGTCCAGGCGGTCGGCTTCGCCGCGATCAGCGACACCGGCATGGCCGCCCGGACCGGCGGTGGCGGCCCCGGTGCGATGCCGGTCGACGACGCGCTGCGCGCCCTGGCGCTCGCCCGTCGTGTCGACGCCGCACACGTCGTCGTCGCGGCCGGGCCGGAGAGTCCGGCCACCGCGCCGACGGTCGGCGTCCCGGTCGGGGCCGCCGTCGCGACTGCCGCCGTCGCGACCGCCACTGCCGACACCGGCGCTGTCGACGTGCCGCGTGGAATCGCCGGTGGGGACGGCGGACCGGGCCGGGACGAGGTGGCCGGGCTGCTGCGGCGGTTGCTCGCCGAACCACTGCACCGGCGGCCCGACGAGATCGCCGACGACACCTCGTTCCTCGCCCTCGGCCTGGACTCGCTGGCCGCCGTGGACCTGGTCAAGCGGCTGGAGGAGGAACTCGGCCGGGAGCTGCCGGTCACCCTGTTCTTCGAGTACACCACCGTCGCCGACCTGGCCGCCCACCTCACCGGGATGCGCGACGCCGAACCCGTGACGCGTACGCCGTCGGTCGGGTCGCGGACGTCGGTCGAGGGCGACCCGTTCCCGCTGACTGCCGTGCAGCGGGCGTTCCACGTCAACGACCGGCTGCACCCGACCGTGGCCAGCTTCGCCTTCGTCCAGCAGACCGTCACCGGCCCCCTGGACGCCTCGCTTCTCGGGCAGGTGCTGGCGCGTCTGGAGGCGCGTCACCCGATGCTGCGGGTCCGGTTCGCGCCCGGTCCGGGTACGCCTCGCCAGGTGGTCAGGCCCGTGCCGGCCCGACCGGCTCCGACGCCGGACTGGTACACGGTGCGGACGTTCACCGAGCCGTTGACCGAGGTGCGGGAGCGGCTGTGCAACACCCCGGTCGACCTGTCCCGGCAGCCGCCGTTGCGAGCGGTCCTCGTCCGGGAGGCACCCGATCGGGCCCACCTGATGCTGGTGCTGCACCATGCCGCCGGGGACGGGTTCAGCCTGAACCTGCTCAGCGAGGAACTGTGGGCCGACTACACCACCCTGGCCCACGGCCGTACGCCGGTGCACCGCCCGCCCGCGCCCGGGTTCGACACGTACGCGCGCGAGGTGGCCGTGCCCACGACGGCCGACCTGGCGTACTGGCGGGATCTGCTGGCCGACGGCACGACGCTGCGGCTGCCCTTCGACGGTGACCCGGACGGACCTCCCGGCCCGCCCCTGCTGACCCTGCCGAGTGAGGTGGCGCCGGATCTGGTGTCGGCGTTGCGGGACCGGGCCGCCGAGGCCGGCGTGACGCTGTTCCATCTGCTGCTGGCCGGGTACGTGCGCTGCCTGGCCCGGTGGGGTGGGCAGCGACGCGTGCCGGTGACGGTGGCGCGGGCCGGTCGCGACGCCCGGCTGGCCGGGATCGACCGCATCGTCGGACCGTTCGCCGACACCCTGCCTCTGGTCCTCGACGTGGACCCCGACGAGCCGCCCGGACGGCTCGCCGACCGACTCCGGGTCGCCTGGTCGGCGGCGCAGCGACACGGCTCGGTCACCAGCCTCGACCTGGCCCGTCTGCTCGACCGGCCCGGTGCCGGGCCGCGTACCGCCAGCCCGGCCGGGTTCAGCTTCGCCCGGTTCCCGGTCACTCTCGACCCGGACTGTCCGGTCGCCGTGACGCCCACGGCGGCCGGTTCCGGTTCCGCCGCCACCCGGTTGAGTCTGCTCTGCTGGGAGGCCGGTGACGGTCTCGGCCTGTCGTGGAACTTCCCGCGCCGACTGTTCTCCCCGGCGACGGTGGCCCGGCTCGCCGCCGAACACCGGGACGACCTCGTCGCGATCGCCACCGGCCGACCGCCGCTGTCCACTGGTGACTCCACGCGTCCCGCGACGGTCCTGGCGGTCGCCGACGCCGGGCGGCAGCCGGTCGGCGGGGGCGACGTCACCGCCCGGATCCGGGCGGTCTGCCGACGCACCCCGGACGCGGTGGCGGTGACGACCGGCGCCCGGACCGTGACCTACCGGACGCTGGACCGCGACGCCGACCGGGTGGCCGCGCTGCTCGCCCGGCACGGGGTACGCCCCGGCGACCGGGTCGGCCTGCTCACCGCCCCCGGACCGCAGACCGTGGTCGGGGTGGTCGGCATCCTGCGGGCCGGGGCCGCCTGGGTGCCGCTGGACGCGGCCCACCCACCGGCCCGCCTCGCCGACCACCTGGTCCGGGCCGGAGTCAACGTACTGCTGCACGACGACGACTCGACCGCCGTGGCAGCCCGCCTCGACGCTGCCGCACGACCGGTCCCCTTCGACGGGATCGCGACCGTCGCGGACCACGACGTGCCCTCGGTGCCCGAGGCGGCACCGGACCGGACCGCCTACGTGATCTTCACGTCGGGGTCGACCGGGCGACCCAAGGGCGTACCGGTCAGCCACGCGTCGATGCGCACGTACCTCGACTGGGCCGTCACCACCTTCGGCTACCGGCCCGGGGACCGGCTCGCCCAGACGGCGTCGAGCTGCTTCGACGCCTCGGTCCGGCAGATCCTGGCCCCGCTGCTGGTCGGGGCCACCGTGGTCACGTTCACCCGCACCCTGCTCCGCGATCCGCAGGCGTTGCTGTCCCGGATCGCCCGGGACCGGATCACGGTGTGGAGTTCGGTCCCCACGCTGTGGGAGCGGATCCTGCGCGCCGCCGAGGAGCACGGACGCCGGCACGGCGAGGTGCCCGACCTGACCGCGCTGCGCTGGGTGCACGTGGGCGGCGAGGAACTGTCGCCGGTGGCGGTCCGGCGCTGGTTCGACCTGTTCGGCGACGCCCGGATCACCAACCTGTACGGCCCGACCGAGACCACCGTCAACGCCACCTGGCACCTGATCGACGCGCGGCCGGACGACGCGGAACGCCGACTGCCGATCGGCCGTCCGGTCGGCGGGGCGGTGGTCCGCGTCGTCGACCCGGACGGTCGGGACTGCCCGCCCGGGGTGGCCGGCGAGCTGTACCTCGGCGGTGCCGGTCTCACCAGCGGCTATCTCGGCGAGCCGGAGCTGACCGAGGCGGCGTTCGTGATCCACGACGGCGAGCGGTTCTATCGCAGCGGCGACCGGGGCCGACTCGCGCCGGACGGGACCCTGGAGTTCCTCGGCCGCCTCGACGACCAGATCAAGATCCACGGTCACCGGGTGGAACCCGGCGAGATCGAGGCGGTGCTGCGGACCCATCCGGAGGTCGCCTCGGCGACCGTCCTGCACCGGGCCGATCCGCACCCTCGCCTGCACGCCTTCGTGCTGCCCGCGCCGCAGACCACCCCCACCACGGCCGCGCTGCGCGCCCATCTGGCCGCTCACCTGCCGGCGCACATGGTGCCCGCGCGTCTGCACCTGCTGGCCAGCCTGCCGTTGACCGCCACCGGCAAGGTCGACCGCGAATCGCTGGCGGCGCTGGCGGACCGCCGCGCACCGGCAACCGGCCGCACCGGTCCGGCCGGCACCGAAGCGGAGCTGGCCCGCATCTGGGCCGGTCTGCTGGACCTGCCGGTGGTCGGCCCGGACGACGACTTCTTCGCCCTCGGCGGCGACTCGATCCTGGCCCTGGAGGTCTTCGCCCACCTTCAGGAGCGCCACGCGGTCACGGTGAGCCCGACGCTCCTCTACGAGCACCGGACTCCGGCCGCCCTGGCCGCCGCGCTCGACGCCGGTGCGGCGGACGACGATGCCACGACGGGCCCGACGACCGTCGACAGTGGACCGGTTGTCGACGCCGTGCCGCAGACGGACTCCGCCGCGCCGTTTCCGGTCACCGCCGCCCAGCGTGGGTTCCTGCTCGCCGACGCCGTCCTGCCCGGTGCCGGGACTGCCTGGCTGGCCCGGTTGCGGCTGCACGGGCCGTTGCGCCGGGACGCCTTCCAGCGTGCGGTGGACCTGCTGGTCGCCCGGCACCCGATGCTGCGGACCGTCTTCCCGGCCGGTGCCCGGCCACCGGTGCAACAGGAACTGCCCGTCGCGATGCGGCTGCCGGTGGCGTACGAGAGCGTGACCGGCCCGGCCGAGGTGGCCGCTCGGGTGGCGGAGGAACGTCGCCGACGGTTCGAGCCGTGGGCTTGGCCCCTGCTGCGGTTGCGCCTGCTGCGGGTCGCACCGGACGACCACGTCCTGCTGGTGCACGCCCACCACCTGATCGGTGACGGCTACAGTGCCGCGCTGCTGGGCCGCGAGTTGCTGGCCGCGTACCACGCCGACGGGACGGCCGATCCGCTGCCGCCGCTGCGGGCCGGTTTCCGGGACTACGTACGGCTGCTGGCACAACGGGCCGCCGCCGCACCGGACCCGGCCGCGTACGCGTGGTGGTCGCAGCGGTTCGGGTCCGCGTACCGGCCACCGGTGCTGCGGGCGGAGACCGATCGGCGGCACGCCGACGGCACCACGGATCCGGGGACCCCGGTCCGCGCGTTCACGCTCGACGCCACGGTGGTGGCGGGACTACGCCGGCTGGCCACCGACGCGTCGAGCACCCTGTACGCGCCGGTGCTGACCGCGTACCACCGGGTGGTGGCCCGGTACACCGGTCAGGACGACCTGGTCCTCGGGTTGGCCGTGACCGGACGCGACCACCCGCTGCCGGACCTGCACCGGATCTTCGGGCCGTGTGCGGCGATGCTGCCGCTGCGCCTGACCGGCACCGAGCCCTTCCCGGTCCATCTGGCCCGGGTCGCGGCCGAGGTCAGCGCCGCCCGGCAGTACGCCGACCCGCCGTCGATCGCGGCGGCCGTGCCGGCCGGACGACCCGACGGCGCGCCGACCGGCGCCCAGTTCTTCTTCAGCTTCCTGGACTTCGACGCGCTCCGGCCCGCCGCGACGGGGACGGTCGGGCCGGACCGGCTCGACCTCTCCTGGGACGAGGACAGCGAACTCGCCCCGCCGCCGCTGGGCACCGACCTGTTCCTCACCGCCCGGCCGGTGGCCGACGGGCTGCGGGTCACCCTGCGCGGCTCCCCCACGGCGCTGAGCGCCGCCGACCTGGACCACCTCGCCGACCGGCTCCGCGCCGACCTGAACGAGGCGGCGACCGGGCCGGAGCCGGCGGCAGCCGGCCCGAACGCCGCCCCGTCCCCGACGAGCCCGGTGGCGACCGCACCGAGCCAGGGGCCGGCCTCGCCGCACACGAGCACGGCGGCGACCGTCCGACCGGGTCCGACGCCGACACTGACCGCCGCCATCGTCGGGTACCTGCCGTCGCCCGCGCAGCTCGCCGTGATCGCCGGGCTGCCCGCCGGGAGCCTGCCCCGCGAGCAGCTTCGCGAGCTGCTCTTCCCCGGCGGGCGACCCCGGCTGTTGGAGGAGCTGTCCACTCCGCTGGGCACCTCCGGCTTCGTCTGTCTCCCCCGTTTCGCCGACGAGCTGACCACCGCCGGGGACGGGCTCGCCACCGAGGCCGCCGCCGCCGTCGACCTCGCCGCCGGTCTCGGCGCGACCTGCGTCTCCCTCGCCGGCCTGATCCCCGCCCACACCGGGTACGGGGTGGGGGTGCTGCGGCGCACGCGGACCGCCACGGCGGTCACCACCGGTCACGCGGCCACGGTCGTCTCGGTGGTCCTGACCGTCGAGGCAGCGCTGGCGGCGACCGGGCGCAGCCTGGCCGGACGGACCGTCGCCGTGGTCGGTCTCGGCTCGATCGGGTTCTCCTCGCTGCGGCTGCTGCTGGCCCGCGCGCCCCGGCCACCGGCCCGGCTGCTGCTCTGCGACCTGCCGGCGACCGCGCCCCGGCTGGCCGACCAGGTGGACCGGCTCCGCGCCGACGGGCTCACCGCCGCCGTCGAGATCTGCCCCACCACCCCGGCGGTGCCCGACCCCGCGTACGCCGCCGACCTGATCATCGGGGCCACCAGCGCGGCCACCGAACCACTCGACGTCGACCGGTTGCGCCCCGGCACGATCGTGGTGGACGACTCCTTCCCGCACGCGCTGGATCCCGCCCGGGCGCTGGCCCGGATGCGGCGGGACCGCGACGTGCTGGTGGTCGGCGGCGGGCTGCTGCACGTCGGACCGACCAGCCGTACGGTGCCGGTGGACCTGCCGTCGGCGGCGGTCGCCGGACACGCGGCGGCACTCGGGTTGCCCGGCACCATCGCCTCCTGCCAGGTGGAGTCGCTGCTGCGGGCCGCTACACCCGCCCTGCCGCTGGTGCACGGCCTGGTGGACGACTCGACGGCGGCGGCGTACGCGGTGGCACTGACCGAGGCGGGGGTCACCGCCGGGCCGCTGCACCTGCTGCGTCACCGCGTCGAGTCGGACCTCCCGGCGGCGCTGCCGGAGGTGCCGACGACCTGAGGCACGCGCTGCTCCGGCTGCCGCACCGCCGGCCGGGAGCTGCGGTTCTCGTGCAGCGCGAGCAGGACCACCGAGGCCAGCACCAGCGCCAGGCCGACCCACTGGCTGGTGCCGAGTCGACCGTCGAGCAGGGTGAGCCCGACCAGGGCTGCGGTCAGCGGGAAGGCCAGTTCGGCGAGGGTCGCGTTGGACGCGGGCGTCCGACGCAGGGCGTGGTAGTACAGCGTCAGGGCGAGCAGGCCGGGGATGGCGGCGAGCAGCACCAGCCGGGGCACCAGCTCGATCGGCACGCCGACCGGGGTGCCGGTGGCCGCCGCGAAGGTGGCCAGCGTGACCAGGCCGACGCTGAACCGCAGCGTGGTGACGTGCAGGAAGGAGAGTTCGGCGCTGACCATCCGGCCGAGGACGGTCCCGGCCGCCCAGAGCGCCGCCGCGCCGAGGGCGAGTGCGGCCGCGGCCAGGCCGCGCGGCTGCGCCGCCAGCGGGTCGGGGAAGGCCAGCAGCCAGGCGCCGACGAGCGCGGGCACCGCGAAGAGCGGGAACCGGGGGCCGACCCGCTCCCCCAGCAGCATGGCGGCCAGGACCAGGGCGAGCACCGGTTGGAGCTTCTGCAACACCTGTGGGGTGATCGGGTCGCCCAGCCGGAACGCGGCGGTGAAGAGCGTGGTGGCCAGCGCCGAGGAGCCGGCGCCGATCACCAGCACGGCCAGCTTCGTCCGCGCCGAGGACCGGGCCAGCGCGCGGACGGCCGGGATCACCCAGGGTGACACCAGCAGCACCAGCACGACGTGTTCGGCCAGCACCACGCTCAACGCGGGGAGTTCCCGGGCCAGCGGCTCCCGCAGCAGGCTGGAGAAACCCCAGAGGCTGGCGGCCACGGCGACCAGCCAGGTGCGATCGCCGGTGGCCCGGCTGGTGAGCGGGCGCATCGTGTTCCTCCGGTGGGGTGCCGACCTCGTGATCAGTGAATCATTCTCGACGTCCGGGCCGAGGTCACCTCAGGCCGGGTGCCGGATGCCGTGCGGATGGGCCCGACGAACGGGCCGGGTGCCGACGGGCGGGCCGACGGACGGTGGTGTCGCGGCCCACGCCCGGGTGCCGGCCCCGAGGTCACCGACCCGCAGGTCCAGCAGGTGGGCCACGGTGTCCACGTCCCGGCGCAGCCCCGGGGCGAGCACCGGCAGGTCGTGGTAGCCGTCGGCGAGGAAGCGGCGGCGCGAGCCGGGCCCGAGGTAGGGACGGAAGTCGGCGGCCTCGGTCAGTGCCAGCAGGGTGGTGCCGGTACCGTCGGCGTCCGACACGACCGCCCGTGGGTACGCTCCGGCCGCCGCCAGCGCCGCGTCGAACTCCGCCGGACGGGCCGCGGCGAGGTCGGCCATCACCACGGCCAGGCGCGCGTCGCCGTACGCCTCGCCGGCGAGCCGGAGCGCCGCCTGGACCTCCGCGTTCAGGTCCGGCGGGCCGACGCGGCCGGCGACCACGGCACCGCAGGCCAACGCCGTAGCGGTGACCTGCGGGTCGGTGGTGGCGACGACCACGGCGCGGACCCGCCGGGCCCGGGTCAGCCCACCGAGCACGTCGGTCAGCATCGCCCGGGCCAGCGCGGCACGGTCGGTGGCGGCCAGGCCGACACACCTGGTCTTGGCCGCCGCGAAGGACTTGGCGGGTACGACCACCACCCACGGACCCGGGGTCACGTCTCCGGCTCCATCCGGGTCAGCCGACCGTACAGCTCGGGCCGGCGGTCGCGCAGGAACGGGCGGCGACGGCGGGACAGGTCCACCAGGTCCAGGTCGACCTCGGCCACCGCGATGTCGTCCCGGTCGTCGGCGGCCTGGGCGAGCACGTCGCCGTTGGGGCCGTAGACCGCGCTGAGGCCGAAGTACTCCTTGGTCCCCTCGGTGCCGACCCGGTTCGCGCAGATGACGAAGAGCCCGTTGAACACGGCGTGGGCGCGCAGCTCCAACTGGAACACCTCGCGCATCGGCGCGCTCGCCGAGGCGACCGGTACGCAGAGCACCGAGCCGCCGCGCAGGGCCACCACGCGGCTGAGTTCGGGGAAGTGCCGCTCGTAGCAGATGATGGTGCCGACCCCGGTCTCGCCGGTCTGCACCACGTCGGGCTCGGTGCCGCCCGGCTGGAAGTAGAACTTCTCCGGGAAGCCGTTGGAGAACGGCAGGTGCGACTTGCGGTACACCGACTTCAGCTCACCGTCGACGTAGGTGCAGGCCGTGTTGTGGTAGACGCCGGGGACCTGGCCCGCCTCGAAGATCGAGGAGACGACCGTCATCCGGTGCCGCTTCGACCGCTCGGCCGCCATCCGGTTCGAGGGACCGTCGAGTCCCTCGGCGTACCGGAAGTAGTCCAGGTCGGGTTCGGGCTGGACGAACGGCACCGCGAACAGTTCCGGCAGCAACAGGATCCGGGTGCCCTGGTCGGCGGCGGCGTCGATCAGGTCGGCGGCGCGGCCGATCGTCTCGGTCCGGTCGTCGGTGGCGCGGAGTTGCAGGGCGGCGAGTTTCACGAGGGGACCTTTCCGACCACCGGGGCGACGCCGGTCAGAGCCGGCCCCGAACGGTCTGCTACCGCTGATGAGCGCTGATCAGGACTGCGGTCAGGGGTTCCGGCCCCGGTCATGCCTTTGCGGCCTGGGCCAGCCGGGTGAGGGTCTGCTCCTTGTCACCGAGCGTGGAGATGATCGGGCAGCGCACGCCGGCCTCCTGGTACGCCTGGAGCTTCTGGAAGGCGTCGTCGGTGGTGCCGCAAGCGGTGACGTTCTGCACCAGGCTGTTCGGGACCAGGTGCATCGCCCGCTTGATGTCCTCGGGCGTGGCGGGCCACCCGGCGATCTCCTGCAACCGGTCGACGAGTTCCCGCTCCACCCCGCAGTGCTCGGCGATGTGCGGCTGCTGGCACAGATAGAGGGTGAGGAACGCCTTGCAGGCGTCGATGGCCTCCTGCGGGTCGTCGTCGTTGACGCTGCACGAGACGATCTGGGTCAGGTCGATGGCGTCGCGGCCGTCGGTCCGCTTGGCCAGGCCACGGCCGATCGCCTGCTTCGCACCCACCATGTACGACGGCGGCAGCAGGAAGTCCATGTGCACGCCGTCGCTGATCTCACCGGCGAGTTCGAGCATCCGGGGACCGACCGCGCCGATGTAGATCGGGATGTCGACCGGCTTGTTCTCCCGGTACATGCTGTCGAAGCGCACGTCCTGCATCTGGACGAACTCACCGTCGAAGTTGACGACCTCGTTGCGGAAGAACGTCTGGAGGACGGTGATGTACTCGCGCATCGACTTGAGCGGCTTGGACAGCGGCTGGCCGACCTTGGTCGCCAGCGGCTCCCACCAGGCGCCGATGCCCAGGATGGCCCGGCCCGGCGCGATCTCGTCCAGCGTCTTGAAGGTGACCGCCATCAGGGCCGCGTTGCGGCTCTTGTTGTTGACCACACCGGTGCCGATCTTCACGTTGCGCGTCTTGCTCGCGATGATCGCCGCCGGGACGATGCCGTCGCGGGCGAGTCGTCCCTCGGCGACCCAGACGGACTCGAACCCGTTCTGGTCGGCGAACTCGGCCTGCCAGTAGGTCTGTTCCAGGCTGAGTCGCTCACCGACGTGGATACCCAGGGGAAGTGTCATCTGTCCAGCTCCGCTCGTACGTGGTGCAGGGGATTCGGTGGGTCAGAGGAGACGCGGCGCGTCGCGGGTCAGGAAGGCGCCCCGGCCGGGGGTGTCGGTCCGCAGGCCGTCGGGGTCGACCAGGTGCTCGCCCCGGGAGAAGACGTGCACCGGTCGGCCGGTCACGCGCATGCCCTCGTAGATGTTGTAGTCGGTGCGCGTGTGCGAGCCCGCCGCCGTGATCACGTGGTCGGCGGCCGGGTCCCAGACCACCAGGTCGGCGTCCGCCCCGACCGCGACGACGCCCTTGCGGGGGAAGAGGCCGAACAGCTTGGCCGGGCGGGCGGCGACCAGGTCCACGAAGCGGCACGGGTCGATCACCCCGCTCACCACGCCGGACTGCCAGAGGACCATCAGCCGGTCCTCGACGCCGGGGACACCGTTGGGCACCTTGGGGAAGTAGCCGGGGCTGCGCAGCTTCTGCGGCGGCAGGTCGTCGGGTTGGTGCAGGCAGAAACCGGCGTGGTCGGTGGCGACGGTGGAGAGGGCACCGGTGGCGAGCATCCGCCACAGGCCGTCCTGGTTGCTGCGTTCCCGGATCGGCGGGGAGCAGACGTACGCGGCGGCCCGCTCCCCCAGGTCGGCGTAGTCCTCGTAGGCCACCACGAGGTACTGCGGGCAGGTCTCGCCGTAGACCCGTGACCCGGCGGCCCGGGCCCGGCTGATCTCGTCGGCCGCCTCCGCGCTGGACACGTGCACCACGTACAGCGGTGTGCCGATGGTGTCGGCGAGCACGACCGCGCGGTGCACCGCCTCGGCCTCGGAGTCGTGCCCGTGCGCCCGCATGTGGAAGCTCTCGGCGGTCCGGCCGCTGTCCACCAGGCGCCGCACCTCGCGGGCCACCATGTGTCCGTTCTCGGCGTGCACCATCGGCAGCACGTCGAGGTCGCGGGCCAGCTCGAAGCCGTCGAGCAGCTCGTCGTCGTCGACCATCTGGCCCGGGTAGGCCATGAAGAACTTCCAGCTCGTCGCGCCCTCGCCGACCAGCCGGCGCAGGTCGTCGAGGACGTCCGGCTGGGCGGCGCGGGGCGGGACGATGGCGTGCAGGCCGACGTCCACCACGGCCTTGGCCGCCGCCGTGTCCCGCCGCCGCAGGTACGTGTCGTACAGCGTCCGGTCGGGTTCCTTCTTGACGAAGTCGATGACCGTGGTGGTGCCGCCGCACGCCGCCGCGACCGTGCCGCTGTGGAAGTCGTCGGCGGTGTGGGTGCTGAAGCCGTCGACCGGGTACTCCAGGTGGGTGTGCGCGTCGATGCCACCGGGCATGACCAGCTTGCCCGTCGCGTCCACCACGTGGTCGGCGGTCCAGTCCGTGCCGGTGCCGAGGGCGACGATCCGGCCGTCGCGTACCAGCACGTCGGCGCGGATCGCGGCGTCGGCGTTGACGACCGTGCCGTTGGTGATCAGCGTCGTCGGCATCGTGCCTCTCCTCTCCCCGGCGGGTCCGTCACCCGCCGGGCCGTGGCTCAGTTCTGGTAGTGCTCGTCGGCGAGGTCGAGCACCTCGTCGAGGACGCCGAGCGCCAGGTCGATCTCGTCGGCGGTGATGACCAGGGGCGGGGTCAGCCGCAGGACGTTGAAGTTGGCGGTCAGGTAGACGCCCCGCTGCATCGCGGCCTTGAGCAGCCGGCCGACCGGTGCGGCGGCCGGTCCCTTGGCGTTGAAGGGCACGAGCGGTTCGCGGGTGTCGCGGTCGCGGACCAGTTCCACGCCGTAGAACAGCCCCCGGCCCCGGATCTCGCCGATGCTCGGGTGGCGTTCCGCCAGCGTGGCCAGACCGGCACCGAGCCGCTCCCCCATCGCCCGCGCGTTGCCCACCACGTCCTCGTCCTGCATGATCCGCAGGGAGGCCACGCCGGAGGCGCAGGCGAGCGGGTGCCCGGCGTACGTCAGGCCGCCCCAGAACATGTTGTCGCGCAGCCACTCGGAGATCCGGGTGGAGACCGTCATCGCGCCGAGCGGCACGTACCCGGAGTTCAGCCCCTTGGCGGTGGTGAGGATGTCCGGCACGACGTCCCAGTGGTCGCAGGCGAACCACTCGCCGGTACGCCCGAATCCCGCCATCACCTCGTCGAAGATGAGCAGGATGCCGTACCGGTCGCAGACCTCGCGCAGCGAGCGCAGGTAGCCGTCCGGCGGGTAGAGCAGCCCGTTCGTGCCGGTGACCGGCTCGACGATCACGGCGGCCACGGTCTCCGGGTTCTCGTACCGGAGGATCTCCTCCAGGTGCGGGCCGCCGGAGCAGACCGGGCAGGGGTCGGGGTGCCCGGCCGGGCAGCGGTAGGTGTACGGGTCGAGCATCCGCACCACACCGCTCATCCCCGGCTCGGCCGCCCAGCGGCGCGGGTCGCCGGTCAGCGACATCGCGCCCGCCGTGGCGCCGTGGTACGAGCGGTACCGCGCGATGACCTTCTGCCGGCCGGTGACGTGCCGGGCCAGCCGGACGGCGTTCTCGTTGGCCGCCGCGCCGCCGGTGGTGAAGAAGCTCATCTTGAGGTCACCGGGGGTGATGCCGGCCATCATCTCGGCCAGTTCCGCACGGGACCGTTCGGCGAAGCCGGGTCCGATGTAGCAGAGCTGTTCGGCCTGGGCGCGGATCGCCTCGACCAGTCGGGGGTGCTGGTGGCCCAGGTTCAGGTTGACCAGTTGGGACTGGAAGTCGAGGTAGCGGCGGCCGTCGTAGTCCCAGAACCACGAACCGGATCCGCCGGCCACGGGAATGGGGTCGAGCTTGCCCTGCACCGACCAGGAGTGGATGACGTACTCCTTGTCGGTCTCCTTGAGCCGCTCGCTGGTCCAGGTGGTGGTGTCGGTGTCGGTGATGGTCATCGGCTGGCTCCGTCCCGTCGAGCGCTGGCGTCAGTTGCTCTTGAGCTCGGCGCCGAAGGCGGCGAGGCGGGCCAGCGGGCGTCCGGTGTTCGACGCGGCGCAGACCACGAGGATCTCCCGGGGCCGGGGCACGTCGGCCACCTGGAGGGTCACCGTCTGGTGGTGGGACCGGGTCTTCGAGTCCAGCTTGTGCTTGAGCGGGATGTCGATCGGGCTGCCGGGTACGCCGACCTTCTCGGCGGCGGGCAGCAGCTCGGTGCCACCGGCGGCCGTCCGGAAGACGTTGCCGAAGCGCAGGTTGTGGATCAGCGCCGAGCCGTGCTCGACCTCGCCGTCGATGCCGACGAGCGCGGCCTTGCCGAACGCCTCGACCTCGGCCCCGAGCAGTTCCACGCAGGCGGGGCCGACCAGCTCGCCGATCTCCTGGCCGATCTCGTCGGCCAGGGTGACCAGGTCCTGCACGTACTCGCTGGGGTAGGGATTCTCGATGACCACGCCGGCGAAGGCGACCCGGTGCACCGGCTGCACCGCTCTGCCGTTCTCCAGCCGCGTCTCTTCGAGGTGACGGATCAGCTTGCGAACCCGGATGCTCACGATCACTCCTTAGTGGTTCATTGGATGAACCATTGGTTCATATCCTGGCGTTGCCGAGGGTGCGAGTCAATAGCCCCCAGGGACGTATCCGGCTATCCGGCGAGGTTCATCTCTCGCCGTCCACGCAGGTCAGCGCGGTGACGGCAGCACTGCGGGCAGAGCCGGTCCGTCGGTCACATAGAGATCGGTCCGCCGGTCGGCGAGCGGTTGGTTGAACGGGTTGTGCAGCCGTTGCGCCCGCGTACCGATCAGGTCCACCTCGGCCAGCACGAGTTCCTCACGGTCCCCGCTGGCCGGGCCGGCGATCGGCCAGCCGTCCGGTCCGACCAGGACCGACCGGCCGATGAAGGGTTGACCGCGTTCCGCCCCGATCCGGCTGATCCCGGCGACGTAGCACTGGTTGGAGTGCGCGCCGGTCATGCACATCAGGTTCGCCATCGCCGGTGCCGCCCTCGGCTGTCCCGGCACCGGCACCCAGTTCGACGGCAGCACCACCAGGTCGGCCCCCTGCACCGCGGCGCTGCGGAACGTCTCGGGGAACCAGGCGTCGTAACAGATCCCGATGCCGATCCGGCCCAGTGGCGTGTCGAAGACCGGGAAGCCGTCGACGTTGCGGTCGTAGATGTCCTTCTCGTCGTTCCACAGGTGGGCCTTGCGGAACGTGCCGAGGTGCCCGGTCGGACCGATCAGCACCGCCGAGTTGAAGACCGCGTCGCCGTCGCGCTCGGTCACCCCACCCACGATCCACACGTCCAGTTCGGCGGCGAGCCGCGCCCACGCGGCGACCGTCGGCCCGTCCGGCACCGGCTGGGCGTACCGGGTGGCCTCCGCCCGGTCGGCGAAGACGTACCCCGCCGAGGCCGCCTCGGGCAACACCACGAGTCGGGCTCCCCGCTCGGCCGCCGCCCGGATCCAGGCGGACGTGCCGGCGACGTTCGCCGCGACGTCACCGAAGACCGGGGCCATCTGCACCCCGGCGAGCAGGAAGCGGGTCACCATGGTGCCCGCACCGCCGCGTACTTGACGGTGAGGTACTCGTCGATGCCGACCGTCCCGCCCTCGCGCCCCAGACCGGACTGCTTGACGCCGCCGAACGGGGCCGCCGGGTTGGAGATGACGCCCTGGTTGAGGCCCACCATCCCGCTCTCCAGCCGCTCGGTCACCCGCAGACCACGGCCCAGGTTCTCGGTGAAGACGTACGCGGCCAGGCCGTACTCGGAGGCGTTGGCCAGGCCGACCGCCTCGTCCTCGTCGTCGAAGGCCACCACCGGGGCGACCGGGCCGAAGATCTCCTCGCGGATGCACCGGGCGTCGTCCGGCACACCGGAGAGCACGGTCGGCGCGAAGAAGTGCCCCGCTCCCTCGACCGGCCCGCCACCGGTGACGACCGCCGCACCGGCCTGCGTGGCGTCGGCGACCAGCTCGGCGACCGAGGTCACCGCGACGCCGTCGATGAGCGGCCCGACGTCGGTCGACGGGTCCAGCCCGTGCCCGACCCGCAGCCCGCCGAGTCGCTCGGCGAGCGCCTCGACGAAGCGCGACGCCACCGAGCGGTGCACATAGAACCGGTTCGCGGCGGTGCACGCCTCGCCGACGTTGCGCATCTTGGCCTGGACCGCCCCCTCGACGGCCAGGTCGAGGTCGGCGTCGGCGAAGACCAGGAACGGCGCGTTCCCGCCCAGTTCCATCGAGGTCCGCAGCACCCGGTCGGCGGACTGGGCCAGCAGGGTCCGGCCGACCGGGGTCGAACCGGTGAACGACAGCTTGCGCAGCCGCTCGTCGGTGAGCAGGGCCGAGGTGACCCGGCCGGACTGCGAGGTGGTGATCACGTTGACCACGCCCCGGGGCAGGCCGGCCTCCTCCAGGATCTGCACCAGCGCCAGCATGGACAGCGGGGTCTGCTTGGCCGGCTTGACCACGACGGTGCACCCGGCCGCCAGGGCGGGACCGATCTTGCGGGTGCCCATCGCCATCGGGAAGTTCCACGGGGTCACCAGCAGGCAGGGGCCGACCGGTTGGCGCATCACCACGACCCGCGAGTTGCCGCCCGGCGCCGGCAGGTAGCCGCCGTCGATGCGGACCGCCTCCTCGGCGAACCAGCGCAGGAACTCGGCGGCGTAGCTCACCTCGGCCTGGGACTCGGCGAACGCCTTGCCCATCTCCAGCGTCATCATCCGGGCCAGGTCGTCACGGCGCTCGATGATCAGGTCGAACGCCCGCCGCAACACCTCGCCCCGTTCCCGGGGCGGGGTCGCGGCCCACCCGGCCTGGGCCCGGGCGGCGGCGGCCAGCGCGTCCCGCCCGTCCTCGACCGAGGCGTCCGCCACCTCGGCGACGGTCGTGCCGGTCGCCGGGTCCTCCACGGGCAGGACGGCACCGTCCCGACCCGCGCGCCACTCGCCGTCGACGTACAGCCCCTTGGGGGTCTTGTCGACCACCGTCAGTGCCGCCGCCAACACCTCGGCTGGTACGGCCATTGTCTCCTCCTTCACCGCACACCTCGCCGTGGACGAGCCGGTGCGGTCGGCGGGTGCCCTAGCGTCTGGCGAAGGCACTCGGAATGTCGATGTCTGCGTTACTGAGCAGGTCGGTGAGCTGCCGGGCGGCCTTGATCACCGACTCCGCCATGGTGTCGATGCGCTCGCGGGTGATCCGGTACGTCGGCCCGCCGATCCAGACCGCGTACGGCGTGTTGCCGCGCAGCCGCACCGGTGCCGCGACCGATGCCGCCCCGACCTCAAGTTCGTCGTACGCGAAGGCGAATCCGCGCTCCCGGACCGCGTCCAACGAGGCCACGAAGGACTCCAGGTCGCCCACCTCCGGCGGGGCGTGCTCGGCGAACTCCTCGGTGAAGTCCTCCCACACCGACTCCGCGCTCAGCGCCGCCAGCAGCACCTTGCCGGTGGAGGTGGCCCAGACCGGCTGGGTACGGGGTACCGGCTTGAGCGTCTGCCCGATCAGCGACGGACCCGGCACCTGCGCCACGACCATCACCTGTGGTGGCAGCAGCACGTCGAAGCCGGCGGTCTCCCGGGTCTCCTCGGCGAGGTTGCGCAGCACCTCGCGCATGTGGCCGTAGGCGCCACCGCCGTCGAGCAGTCCGCCCACGATGGAGAGCAGACCGAGGGACACCCGGTAGCGACGGGTGATCGGATCCAGGGTGAGCCAGCTCTCCCGCTCCAGCACGGTGAGCACCCGATAGCAGGTGGCCTTCGGGATACCCGCCTCGCGGGCGACCTCGCTGAGCCCGACACCTTCCGGGTGCGCCGCCACCGCCCGCAGGAGCCAGATCGTGCGTCGCACCAGGCCCGCCTCACTGGGCGCCATCGCTACCTCCATCAATTGCCGTCAGCCGTGAGATACGGCCCACATCTTGGCAGAAGCCATCGGCTGCGGCCGGGTGCCGAACGGCGGGAGCCGCGCGGCACCCGGCCGCTCGCCTACCTGCCGCCTTCGGTGATCGTCACGGTCTCCGGCGTGTAGGAGTTCCCGTTGGCGTCGAAGCCGTCGGCGTTCAGTTCGTCGTTGGCGCGCTTCGACAGGTCGGTGCGGAACGCGTCGGAGTCCGGCACGCCCTTGAGCACCCCGCCGCCCATCGCGATCTTGATCGTCTGGTCCCAGGCCGCCTGGTCCATCATCCCGACGCCGTTGGCGGCCGGCCAGATCAGCTTGTTGATCTCGTTGAGCATCCAGGTCTGGTGTCCTTTGCCCAGCGCGCTACCGGCGTTGAGCACGATGTCCACACAGTCGTCCAGCTCGTCGCGGCAGAAGCCCCAGCCCCGGTAGGACGCCTTGAGGAACTTCACCGCCGTGTCCTGGTTGGCCTGCTCGTTGAGCCAGTCACCCCGGGCGTAGACGCCGTCCTCGAGGCTGGTGTAGCCGGCGTCCTGGAGGTTGATCACGGAGAAGTCCGACGGCTGGTACAGCTCGCCGGTGTCCGGGTTCTTGGTCTCCAGCAACTGGGCATACTCGTTGTAGGTCTTGGCCTGGGCGGCGTCGACCTCCTTACGCAGCAGCAGCGACATGTCGAACGGCTGCTGGATGATCTCGGCGTCCTTGGTCGGGTCGACACCGGCGTCCTTCATCGCGGCGAAGAGCACCAGCTCGTTGCCGTAACCCCAGCTGCCGACCTTCTTACCCTTGAGGTCGGTCAGCTCCTTGATGCCGGAGTCGGCCCAGGCGACCTGGAGGTACGCGCCGCGCTGGAACACCTGGCCGATGTTGACCAGGTCCGCGCCCTGTTCCCGGGTGACCATCGTCTTGGTGACGTGGCTGACCGCGAACTCGGCGTTGCCGGCGGAGAGCACCTGCTGGGGGACGATGTTGACGCCGCCCTCCTGGATGGTGACGTCGAGGCACTCCTCGGCGTAGTACCCCTTCTCCTTCGCCGCGTAGTAGCCGGCGAACTGGGCCTGGGCGACCCACTGGAGCACCACCCGGACCTTGGTGGTCGACTCGCAGTTCTTGGCGGCCTCGGCCGCGGACTCGCTCGGGCCGTCGGACATGCCGCCGCAGGCCGAGGCGGCGAGCAGGACGGCGGCGAGGCTGGCGGCGATCGTGATCGGGCGGTTCCTCCGCGAGGTCCGCCGTAGGTGCAGGGCCATATCTGACTCCAACATTTCGTGGGGGATCCGGGCTCTTAGGAGTCGCTGTCGTGCAGGGACTCGTGCCAGGGCATCAGGAGGCGTTCCAGCAGGGACGTGGCACCGAACAGCAGCAGACCGAGGGCACTGGCCACGGCGATCCCGGCCCAGGCGTACTCGAAGCGGGGCAGGGCCGCCTGGTAGGCGATGTACACCCCGAGCGCGTTGCTCGGTCCACCGAAGTACTCGGTCACGATCACGCCGATCACGGCGAGCGTGCTGCCGAGTTTGAGCGCGTTGAACAGGTACGGCAACGCGTTGGGCAGCCGCAGCATGAGCGCCACCTGTCGTGGCTGTGCCGCGAGCGACTGCATGATCTCCAGGTGCAGGGGTGAGACCTGGAGGAGTCCCCTGGTGGTGTTGACCAGGACCGGGAAGAAGACCATCACCGCGGCCACCCCCGCCTTGGACATCGGGTTGGTGACCCCGAACCAGTTGTTGAAGATCGGTGCGAGGGCCACGATCGGGGCGCAGTTGATGATGACGGCGGCGGTCAGCACCGGGCCGGACACGCCCGGGAAGCGGCTGAGCGCCAGCGACACCGTGACCCCGGCGACCGCGCCGAGGAAGAGGCCGAGGAGTACCGCCCGCACGGTGACCACCGAGGCCGACATGATCGTGCCGAACTCGGAGCGGAACGCGGAGGAGATCTCCACCGGCGCCGGCACGATGAACGACGGGACGTCGAAGACCGTGACGACCAACTGCCATGAGCCGAGGATCACCACCGCCGTGAGCACGACCGGCAGGAACCGGCCGAGGGCCGTCCGCACCGCGGCGGCGGGCGGGGTGGTCCGCGCGAGAGGCGTGGCGCTCATCGGGCCGCCTGCTCGGCCGGGGCGCCGTGCAGCGCCGCGCGCACCTCGGTCACCTTGGCGAAGAACGCGTCGGTGGTCCGGGTCGCCGCGGTCCGTGGGTACGGCAGGTCGACGTCGATGCTGGCGGCGATGCGGCCGGGCCGGGCGGACATCACGACGATCCGCGAGGAGAGGAAGACCGCCTCGGAGATGCTGTGCGTCACGAAGACGACCGTGGTTTGGGTGTCCGACCAGATCCGGAGCAGCTCGCCCTGCAGGCGTTCGCGGTTCATCTCGTCGAGCGCGCCCAGCGGCTCGTCCATGAACAGGATCTCCGGGTCCGCCGAGAGCGCGCGGGCGATAGCCACCCGCTGCTGCATGCCGCCGGAGAGCTGCCAGGGGAAGTGGCGGGAGAAGTCGGTGAGCCGGACCAGTTCCAGCATCTCGTGGGCCTTGGCCCGCCGGGTCGACTTGTCCACTCCGGCCACCTGCAACGGCAGTTCGACGTTGCGCTGCACGGTCCGCCACTCGAAGAGTCCGGCCTGCTGGAAGACCATGCCGTAGTCCCGGTCCAACCGGGACGCGGCCGGCGTCTTGCCGTTGAGCGACACCGTGCCGCTGGTCGGCTCGGTGAGGTCGGCCAGGATCCGCAGCAGCGTGCTCTTGCCGCAACCGCTGGGACCCAGCAGGGACACGAACTCGCCCCGCTCGATCGACAGGTCGATGTCCTCAAGCGCCGTCACCGTGCGGTCTCCGCCGGTGAACTGCTTGGTGACTCCTCGCACGGAAATGATCGCGGCCTCGGACATCAGCTTCTCTCCAGGAGTTGTGGAGGCGGACGGGGTGGTCACCGGGTCTGCCGGTTCCGGAGCGCCACGCGCTCGATGAGTGCCAGGGACTGCACGAAGACGATGCCGGCCGCCGCCGCGACCAGGACGGCCGCGTACAACTTCTCGGGGCCGTTGGAGTAGTAGTAGGCGAAGGTGAGGATGGCCCGGCCGATGCCCCGGCCGGTGCCTGCGGAGAGCTCGCCGACGATCGCGCCGACCACGCTCGCGGTCGCCGCGAGGCGCAGGCCGGCGAAGACGAAGGGCAGCGCCGCGGGCATCCGCAGCCACCCGAGTACCTGCCAACGGCCGGCACCGACGCTGCGCATGAACTCCAGTTGGACCTTCGGCGGCGACTTGAGGCCGCGCAGGGTGTTGATGGTGACCGGGAAGAACGCGAGGTAGGCGGCGATGCCGGTGACCGCCACCCAGGGGGGTGCGCCGGCCTTGCCGCCCCAGATCACGATCATCGGTGCGATGGCCACCAGGGGGACCGTCTGCGACGCCACCAGCCAGGGCATCAGCCCCTTGCTCAGCGGCACCACGTTCAGGAAGAGGACGGCGAGCAGCAGTCCGAGCGACGCGCCGGCCACCAGGCCGTAGAACGCCTCGCGCAACGTCACGCTGGTCTCGCCGAGCAGATAGACGCCGAGTGTGGTCGCGTCGCCGCGCCGGGCCGGTTCGACGAGTGCGCCGAGGATCGTCCACACGTGCGGCATCGACAGGTCGTCGGTGGCGACGGGGAAGGCGATCCGGGTGCCGGGCACGATGTCGCCGACGGCCCGGCCCACCGCCTTGTACCCCTCCCACAGGCCGGCGAGCGCCGCCACCACGAGGACGGCACCGACGGCATCGCGACCGCGTCTGCTCGCGGCGGCCAGTCGGGCGGATCGGCGGCGTGGTGTCGGCGGGTCCACCTGCCCGGCGGGTCCGCCCTGGGCGGCCACCGCGGCGGTGGTCGTTCTTGTCACGGTCATGCAGGCACTCTCCGAATCCCTCGGAAGCGTCGTCTGGCGTGGGATCCGCCGGGCTTCCCCCGGCCCGGATCGGATCACTGAGTGAACTGGTGGTTCACCATAGGAGCGTGAGCGAGGCCACGTCAACGGTTCTGAGCCGTCCTCAGATCACGATTTACGACCTCGTAACCCACGCTCACCTGCGGATACCGCAATCCGGGCAGACGTCCACCACTCGTCGCCACACTCCGCGACAGATCAGGCACTACACGTGTCGGCGGCCCCTGACGAGGCCGTGCAGCGGTCGTGGCGACGGGGGTCAGGACAGCGCGGAACCCCTTGTGTCGGCCGCCGACCGCGTCCGGGCAAACCCGTCCGCCGACCGGGCACCCCGGCTCATCGTTCGGGTGGCGTACCGCCCCCGGTTCGTCCCGGCAGGGCGGTCGGCACCGCGTCGGGCCCGACACCGTGCCCGCCGACGGGCGCACCCGACGCGGAGTCGACCGTCGCAGTGGCCGTCCCGGAGTCGACCGTCGGCGTACCCGACGCCGGGCCGACCGTCGGCGCGGCGAAGGTCACCGGGGCGTCGAACGCGGCCCGGCGGGCGGCCCGGCGCAACGCGGCCAGGACCGCTGGACCGACCAGGACGATCGCGACGGCGGTGGTGACCGCCCGGCCGGTGTCCCAACCGAAGGTGGAGGTGACGGCGGTGAAGACCGCGAAGCGGTGCAGGTTCTCCAGCATCGGCGCACCGGCGACGTACGAGAGCTGGGTGTCCGCGCCGACGCTGAACGGCCAGAACCAGAGGTTCATCAGCAGCCCGTACGCGTAGGCGGCGACCGCTCCGTACCCGGCCAGCACGGCGATCTCGGCCCGCCCCCGCAGCCGGGACGGCAGCAGCCCCGCGCCGAGCCCCAGCCAGGCGGCGGCCAGCATCTGGAACGGCAGCCAGGGTCCGACCCCGGCGGTGAGCAGCGCGGAGGCGAACAACGAGATGGCGCCCAGCAGGAAGCCAAAACCGGGCCCGAACACCCGACCGGCCAGCACCAGCAGGAAGAACACCGTCTCGATCCCGGCGGTGCCGGCGCCGAGCGGGCGGAGCGCGGCGTTGACGGCGGCGAGCACGCCGAGCATCGCCAGGGCCTTGCTGTCGATGCCGCCGGAGCTGAGTTCGGCCAGGACGAGGGCGAGCAGGACCGGCAGGACGACGATGAAGACCAGCGGCGCCTCCGTGGTCCGCGCCGTCGCCTCCGGCTGCGCGGGCACGAAGAACGGCCAGGTGAAGGTGGCGAACGCGGCGACGGAGGCCAGGGTCAGGATGACGGCCGTACGCGGGGCGACCCGCAGCACGCTCACCGCGCCGACCCGGATCGGGCCAGTGCCGTGGTGACCTGGTCCACTGTCAGCCAGGGCTGCGGGGCCAGGACCTTGGCGACCTGGGGCGCGAACGCCGGTGAGGCGAGCATGACCTCGGCGGCGGTGCCGTCGGCGACGATCTCGCCCTGGGCCATCACCACCACCCGGTCGGCGAGGCTGGCGACGAGTTCCACGTCGTGGGTGGCGACGACGACCGCCCGACCCTGCGCGGCCAGCCGCCGGACCACGGTGGCGAACTGCCGTTTGGCCCGGTAGTCCAGTCCCCGGGTGGGCTCGTCGAGCAGGACCACCGGCGGGGCGGCGGTGAGCTGGACCGCGAGCGCGAGGGCCAGCCGCTGTCCCTCCGACAGGTCCCGTGGGTGCCGGTCGGCGGGCAGTCCGGGGGTGAGGTGGTCCAGCAACGCCCGGCACGTGCCGGCGGGCATCTCGGACTCCCGATCGGCCTGGGCGCACTCGGCGTCCACCGTCTCCAGATAGAGCAGGTCGCCGGGGGTCTGCGGGACCAGACCGACCCGGCGGCGGGCCCGCGCGGCGGGCAGCGTCTTCGGGTCCGTGTCGCCGTCCGGGCCGGGCACGGTCACCGTGCCGCCCTGTCGGGGGCCGCTACCCTGCACCGCCCAGAGCAGGCTCGACTTCCCGGAGCCGTTGCGGCCCATCAGGGCGACGACCTGGCCCGGGTGCAGGTCGAGGTCGACACCGCGCACCGCCACCGTGCCCGGGTAGCGCACCACCACACCCCGCGCGGCCAGCGCCGGTACGCCCTCCGGTGCCGGTGCCGCCGGTGGGGGCGACGCGTCGGCGAGCCGTTGTCGGAGGTCGCCCGCGCGCCGTCGTGCGTCGCGGACGGAGAGCGGCAGGGGTGTCCAGCCGGCGGCACGACCCAACTCGATCAGCGGTGGGGCCAGGTCGATGTCGGCGAGGACGGCGTCCGGTGGCCCGTCGAGGACAGTGCCGTCACCGGGGAGGTAGAGCAGCCGGTCGGCGTACTGCACGACGCGTTCGAGTCGGTGCTCGGCCACCACCACGGTCACGCCGAGGTCGTGGACCAGGCGGGTGACGGCGGCCAGGACGTCCTCGGCGGCCGTCGGGTCCAGCGCCGAGGTCGGTTCGTCGAGCACCAGCACCTGCGGGTGACTGGTGAGGACCGCACCGATGGCGACCCGCTGCTGCTGCCCGCCGGAGAGTGTCCGCAGCGGACGGTCCCGCAGCTCGGCGATGCCGAGCAGGTCGAGGGTCTCCTCGACGCGCTTGCGCATGACCGGCGCGGGCAACGCGAGTTGTTCCATGCCATAGGCGAGTTCCTCCTCGACGGTGTCGGTGACGAAACCGGCGAGCGGGTCCTGACCGACCACGCCGACGACGTCGGCGAGGTCACGCGGCGGGTACGTGCGGGTGTCCCGGCCGTGCACCGTCACCGTGCCGTACAGGGTGCCGCCGGTGAAGTGCGGCACGAGGCCGTTGATCGCCCGCAGCAGCGTCGACTTGCCCGCCCCGGTACGCCCGGCGACCAGGCACAACTCGCCCTCCGGGATGTGTAGGCAGACGTCCCGCAGCATCGGTTCACGGCTCTCCGCGTACCGGACGGTGACCCGGTCGAAGTCGATCATTGGTGCGCCTCCGGCTGGGCGGTGTCGCGGCGCGACGTGTGGCCGGTGCGGCCCGTCGTCGCCGCCGAGGGGACGGCCAGCGTTCGCGCGGCGGGATTCGCCGTCGGTGCCGGTGGGGCCAGCCAGCCCGGCGCCACGGCCACCAGCACGGCGAGCACCACCAGGGGCGTCAACTCCGGCCAGGTGAGCGGACTGACCGGTGGGTAGAGCCGGTCCGGGTCCACCGTGCCGGCCGTCATCATCAGCGCAGCAGTGGCCAAGCCGCATCCGGCGACGGTCAGCTCGGCCAGCCGCCACCGGTCGGGACGGTAGCGGCTGCGGCGGACGTGGCGGCCCGCCAGCAGCATCCCGGCGACCGCCGTGGCCAGGCCGGCGAGGAGCATCGGCAGACCGAGGTAGCCCGGCACGGTCGCGTCGAGCAGGCCGTACGTGCCGACGCAGACACCGACCAGCCCGGCGAGCACCAGGGCACCGGTGAGGGCACGTCGACCGGCCGGCACGGCGGCGGTGCGTCCGTAGCCGCGCGAGTCCATCGCCGCCGCCAGCGCGAGCGACCGGTCCAGGGCGTCGGCCAGCACCGGCAGGGCGATGCCGCGCAGGGCACGCAGGCCACGCCCGGAAGCGCCGCGCAGTCGGCGGGCGCGGCGTACCCGCAACACGCTCTCGACCAGTTGCGGGGCGACCGACAGGGCGACCACCACCGCCGTGCTGATCGCGTACAGGGCACCGGGCACCGCCTTGAGCAGCCGTTTCGGGTTGGCCAGGGCGTTGGCGGCACCGAGACAGATCAGCATCGTCGCCAGCCGCAGCCCGTCATAGAAGCCACCGAGGAGCTGTTCGGCGGCGACCGGCCCGAACAGCCGGATACCGGCCGCCCAGGCCGGCAGCGGGATCTCCGGCAGGTGGAGCAGGACATGGTCGCCCTGGCCACCACCGAAGACGAGCCGGAACAGCACCCGCATCGCCACGATCACCGCACCGAGCACCAGGTACATCCGGAACGCCAGCGCCCAGGGGGCGTCGCCGCGACGGCGGACCACCACCAGCGCGGCCGCGGCGACGATCATCGCCAGCGGCAGCGGATTCGTGGTGTGGCTGGCCGCCGTCGCCAGTCCGAGCGCCCAGCACCACCACGCGCCCGGGTGCAGGCTGCGCGGCAACCGGCCGGCCCCGGCGGACCGGGCCCTGGACGGCACCGGCACCCGGGCGGGTGGGCCGCTGTCGACGACGGACCGGTCAGTCATCCGGTTCGGCGGTACGCCGACGACGGGCCGCGAGGACACCTCCGCCGACCAACGCGACCAGCAGGAACACGCCGGCCAGGGTGCCCAGCGGCAGGCCGTCGCCGTCCCGGGCCCCGGTGACCTCGACCGGCGGGAGCGATCCCGTCGGGTCGGTCGGTGGCGCGGGCGCGGCACCCAGCGGTGGGACGCCGCCTGTCGTCGGCGGCACCTCCGGCGGCGGGCCGGAGGCATCGCCGGTCGGCGCGACCGGGGCCGGGGCGGCGGGCGTACCGCCCACACCGGTCGGGGCGCCGACGCCCGGCGCCCCGGGTGCGCCTGCGGCCGGCGGCGGGACCACGGGCGGCGGGGCGCCCGGCGGTGGCGGGGCGGGTGCGGGTGGTGGCGGGGCCGGTGCCGAGGTGCGGGGCGGCGGCGGTGCCGCAGGTGTGGTGCGCGGGGGTGGTGCCGGCCGGTTCGGTGCCACCGCAGGCCGGGGCGCGTTGTCGGCGCTACGGTTGAAGGAGAACGACCAGCCTTCGAAGCTGCCCGCCGGTGGCTTGCGGTTGAGGACCCCCCGGTCGCTGTACGCCCACGAACCCCCGTCCGGCGCGTGCCAGTACGACCAGTAGGCGCTGGCCGGCGGGGTATCGACGCACTTCTCCGTGGCGGTCGAGGGTTTGCCCTCGATGCGGCAGATGAAGCCCTCGCCCCAGCGCAGGGTGCCGGCGATCTGGAACCCGGCGTTCTTCAACGCCGCCAGACCGGTGGCCTGGTCGCCCGGGGCGCAGCGGACCACCACCCCACCGCCGAGTTCCTTGAAGTCGACGACCACGGTCACCCCGTTGGCGTCGGGACAGTGGCCGGCACGGCCGGCGGCCTGTGCCGGAACCGCCCCGACGGCCGTGCTCGCGCCGGCCACCGCGAGCACCAGTGCCGCGCGGATCGCACGGCGGCTCATGTGGCCCGCCGGCGGCCCAGCACCAGCAGCACCGCTCCCCCGCCGACGAGCAGCAGCGCGGTGAGCACGTACGCGCCGATGGCCACGCCGGTCGTCGGCAGGCGTCCCGGGCCGCCCGCGACAGGGCTGGTGCTCACGGTCGGTGTGGCGACCGGCGTGGACGGCGTGTCACTCGGGGACAGACTCGGCGTCGCGCTGGCGGTGGGCGGGGCGGTCGGTGGCGGTGGCGAACTCGGCGTCGGTGACGCGGTCGGCGTCGGTGAGCCGGTGGGCGTGGGCGACGCGCTGGCCGACGGGGTGGGGCCGCCGGTGGGCGGCGGGTCGAGACCGATCCGCCCGAGCGGCACCTGGGCCAGGCCGAGCAGCGCCTGGGCGGTGGCCCGACGCCACTGGTCCCGGAGGTTGTCGGTGATGCCCGCGCCGACCGCCTCGGTCAACGCGTCGGTGTTGTAGGCGATGGCACCGGCCTCGGCCGCGGCGACACCGCCGTTGCCCGTGGTGAGCTGGAGTGCCGCCAACGCCTCGGCGGCCCGCTTCGCTTCGCTGTCCCGCCCCGCCGCGGCCAGGGCCTGCCCGGCGAGGCCGGTGCTGTTGGAGTTCGCGCCGCTGGTCGGCCCCGACCCGCCGAACGACCCGTCGGCGCGTTGCTGTGCCGCCAGCCACTGGGCACCGCGCTGGGCGGCGTCGTCCGCGCCGTCGGCCCCGCTGGCCAGCAGCGCCTGGACGGCCATCGCGGTGGAGTCGACGTCGAGCGTGGCGTTGCCCTGGGCGTCGCAACTCGGCGACGGTGCGCCGTCCGCGTCGGGATAGAGCCGGAAGCCGCCGGCCACGCACTGCTGCCGGACCAGGAAGTCGGCCGTCTCCTGCGGTGCGCCACCGCTGCGGGCCAGCCCGAGGAGGGCGAAGCTCTGGTCGAAGGTGTTGGACGGGTCCTGGCCGGACGCCTCGGTGGTGCGGCTGGTGATCCGGCCGTGCTGGTGGCCGGTGTCCGCGCCGGAGACTAGTGACAGGGTCTCCGCCCGCAGGTCCCAGCCGCCGAAGTCGGTCGGGTCACCACCGGCGGCGGAGGCGGCGTAGAGCAGCTTGGCGGTGGCCCCGCCGTCGGTGAAGCCCTCGATGCCCCAGTCGTCGTAGCTGTTGTAGGAGCGCACGTTCGCGGCGATCTGTGCGGTCGCCGCCTGCCGGGTCGACGCGTCGACGCCGGTGGCCGCGAGGGCGAGCACGCCGTCGATGGTGAGGCCCCAGTCGGCACCGCCGAACGGGCCGGGCAGGACTCCGTCGGCGTACTCGCCGGCGAGCCAGCGCGCGGCGTCGCCGGCGGCGGCGGTGTGGGTCGCGGTCGGTGCGGCCACCCCGCCCAGCGGTGTGGCGACGACGACGGCGAGCGCGGTGGCGGTCGCGGCGCCGAGTCCGGCGCCGACGCGCCGGAGCGAGCAGGAAAGCATGAGGGGTGCCTTTCGCAGAGCGGTCGGTGAAAGCTCCGGAAGGCACCGGCGGCATCCCGTACACGTGGTCGCGACGAGATGCCGAAAGTCGGCTACCCGGACCCCACCCTGTAGACCTCGACAGTGGAAGCCGCTCGTCCTGTTCGGGGCATTCCGGCTCGCGAGACAGAGCTCGCACACGGTTGCGGGTCAGCGCCGGCTTCGACCGGCTTCCCCCCGAACGGGACGCATTCAGTTGTGGCCCGGCAGGCCGGGTGTCGACACCGTACCGCCCGGTCGCCCTACGGCGCCAGACGGCGTCGACACCCGGCGGGCGCGCGGCCCGTCAGGCAACCCGCAGGTCAGGGGGCGGTGATGCTGGGTGCCGTGCCGGTGCCGAAGGACCATCCCTCGACCGTTCCCGGCGCCGGGTTGTAGCTGGTCGCCCCCAGCGTGCTGTAGGTCCAGGCGGCGCCGCTGCCGGAGGCGTGCCAGTAGGACCAGTACGCGCTGGCCGGCGGGGTGTTGACGCAGGGCTCGGTGGCGGAGGTCGGCTGGCCGTTGATCCGGCAGATGAACGCCAGACCCCATCGTTGCGTCCCGGTCACCGTGTAGCCGGCTCCCTGGAGCGCGGCCAGCCCGGTGGCCGGGTCGCCGAGCGCGCACGCCACCTGGACGCCACCGCCGAGCGGGCCGTAGTCGACCACGACGGTGACCCCGGTCGTGCCGGTGCAGGCGGCGGCGTGGGCGGCGCGCGGCGACGGTTCGACGGCGATCAGGCCGAGTGCGACGACGGCCGCGGCCAGCAGGCCGGCGAACCACCGGCGGGCGGGACTCTGGACATGGGACATGGGCACTCCTTCGCCTCAGGGAACGGGAATCGGTGGGTGATCAGAGGCAGGGCAGGGTGGGTGCGCCGGTGGCGGCGCCGACGGACGAGAGCCGTGCGTACCCGGTGCCGGTGACACCGAGGACGGCCTGGGCGGTGGCGCGGGTGGCGGTGCCCGGGTCGAAGGCCCCGCCGTCGAAGTCGACGGCGCCCCGGTCGGCCGTCGGCGCGGCGCAGCCGACCTGCAACCCGGTCAGGAAGATCCGGGCCCGCAGCCAGGCCAGCGGTCGGCCGCCGTCGCGCAGGGCCTGCGCCGCCAGTCCGGTGCTGTTGGCGTTGGCGATCCCGTCGGCGTTGACGAACCCGCCGTCGACCCGCTGCACCGACACCAGCCAGCGCAGTGCCGCGGCGGCATCGGAGTGTCGTCCGGCGGCCCGCAGCGCCTGCGCCGTCAGGGCGGTGGCGTCCACGTCGGAGTCGCAGACCGGCTGCGCCGGCAGCACCGGGTAGCCGCCGTCCGGGCACCGGGTGCCGACCAGCCACGCGGCGGCCGACGGGGGCACGCCCGCCACGGTCCGGCGCAACGCGAGGATCGCGAAGGACTGGCTGAACGCGTTGCTGTAGTCACCCCACGCCGACCGGTCGGTGAAGCGGCCGTCGGGCGCCTGCAACCCGCGCAGCCGGGTGACGAGGTCCACCCCGCCGACGTCGGTCGGGTCGCCGCCGCGTACCGCGACGGCGAGGGCGAGCTTGGCGGTCGCGCCCGCGTACGCCTCGGTGGTGCCGTCGCCGACATAGCCGTCGCGGACGTCCGGCCGGGTGACCCAGGCCAGCGCCGACGCGCCGAAGTCGTCGGCGACACCGGCGGCGGCGAAGGCGAAGACCGCGTCGAGGGTCAACCCCTGGTCCGGGTACGCGACGCCGTCGAAGACGGTCTCGAATCGTTCCCCGTCGACCAGTTGCCGGGCCAGCCAACCGGCGGCTGCGTCCGAGCGGACGCCGCCCACCTGGACGGGGGCGGCGATCGCCGGACCGGTGAGAGTCAGGGTCAGGGTGAGGGCGGCGAGCACGCCGCAGAGCAGGGTGAGCGGGCGGTGCCGGCTCAGGCGGACGACCATCGGGCGCGCCTTTCCGGCCCGGCGGTCGTCAGAAACCCGGCCCGCCCGTCAGGACGTGGCTGGCCGGCCTCCGACCCGTGGGCCACGACGGGTGAGGTGCAGGAGCGCGGGTACGGCAGGTATTCGGGCTCGCCACCGGGGTTACCCCCGGCGGCCCACCGTTGCGGGCCAGCGCCGGACTTCGACCGGACTTCCCCCACACGTGACCGCGGCTGTGGAATTGTCGGGCCAGTCTGATCGGCCCTCGCCGTCGCTGTCAATGTGCGACCGGTCGCACGCCGTGCGTCACGCCGACTCCCGATGTCGGTGCTCGCCGCTATCGTCCGGCCATGACGAACAGTGATCTTGCCGTCCCCCCGACGCTGCCGACGGCCGAGGAGGAGGACCGCTTCTGGGCGCTGGTGGAGCAGGCGTGGGCCGGGTTGGGGCCGGAGCCGGCGGCCCTGCGTCGCGCCCTGATCGACCGCGATCCGGCGCACGACGACGGGTACGCCATGGACCCGTGGCTCGACCCCTTCCTCGACGAGCTGCGCCGGCTCTCCGCCGACCTGTCCCGCGCGGAGTTGGTCGCCCTCGACCGGGTGATCGAGCGCAAGCTGTACGACATCGACCGCGCCGACATCCACGAGATCACCGACGGTTCCGACGACGGCTTCCTGTACGCGCGCGGCCACATCGTGGCGTTGGGCCGGGAGTTCTACGAGGCAGTCCGGGCGAATCCGGCGACGGCAGTGCCCGACGCCGGCTGCGAGGGCTTCTGCTACCTCTTCTCCCACCTGCATCACGAGCGGTTCGGTGACTGGCCGGAGACCGGCTCGGGGATCAGCCGGGAGTCGTGCAGCAATCCGGCCGGCTGGGCCGACGCGTAGCTCCCGTCGGCACGACCAGGACACCCCCGGACCGACGTCGTCTGTGAGGTATGTTCGGTTCGACTCGCTCAATGCCACACACACGCTATCGGCGTATGCACATAAGTGAGCAGACGATCTCCCCCGCGACCGGCACCGTAGTGGTTCCCGAGTCGCGAGGGAGGTGATTTTCATGAAGAAGCTCACGGTTCGCCGGCTGGAGTCGGTGAAGACCAGCGCTGTCGCCGCTGCGTGTGTCGTCTCCTGACGGTGACACGCCACCTGAAGGCCGGCACCCGGACGGCAACTCCGGGTGCCGGCCTTCATCGATCCGCATGAGATGAGCGAAAAGGACGACTGACCATGGCCGGCTACCCACCAGACACACTTGTCCGAGTGCGCCCGTTCGACCACCGCGCGGAGGGCGACACCGTCATCATCGGCGATGTCGAGCGGCAGGTATTCCTGTCGATCCCCGCCGAAGGGCTGGATCTGCTCCACTCGCTGGCCGCCGGCAACTCGGTGGGCGAGGCGGTCCGCCAGTACGAGCAGAAGTACTCCGAGACGCCCGACATCACCGACTTCCTGGACGCGCTGGGCGACGAGGGCTTCGTCGAGGTCGACGGCGAGGCCGCCGCACCCGGCCCCGCCCCGGCCCCCGCCCCGGCCGCGACGTCCCGCCCCCGGCGCAGCTGGAGCCTGAACTGGCTCAGCCCGACGGTGGCCCGCCGCATGGTCAGCCTCCCCGTGCTGCTGCTCTGCGTCCTGGTCATCGCGGGCGGCGTGTATCTCGCCGCCGACGATCCCGACCTGCTGCCCACGCCCGGCGAGACGCTGCTGTTCCCCATCCACTTCGCGGCGCTGACCTGGGCGACGTTCATCCTCACCCTGGTCGGGGTCGCGATCCACGAGGCCGCGCACATGGTCGCGGCGCGGGCGGCGGGCGTACCGTCGCGGCTCGTCATCGGCAACCAGATGTACATCCTGGTGGTCCAGACCGACATGAGCACGATCTGGATGGCGCCGAAGCGGCAGCGCTTCGTCGCGTTCATCGCCGGGACCCTGGTGGACGGTGTGCTCGCCTCGTCCTTCGTCTTCGCCCTCTGGGCGGGCCGGCAGGGCTACCTGCAACTGCCGGAGTGGGGCGCGCTGCTGCTCACGGCACTGCTCTTCACGTACCTGGTCCGGATCATCTGGCAGACCTTCCTGTTCCTGCGGACCGACGGCTACTACATCGTCGCCACCGCGCTCGGTTGCCGGAACCTGATGTCCGACACCGAGGACTACCTGCGCAACCTGGTCGCGCGGATGGTGCGGCGCGCACCCCGGGTGGACCAGTCCGGCCTGCCCCGGCGGGAGATGCGCGTCGTGCGCTGGTACGCCCTGGCGTGGATCGGCGGGCGCCTGATGGCCCTGCTCACCCTGATCTTCGTCGGGATCCCGCTGCTGTGGGGCTTCATCTACCAGTTCCTGCTCTTCGTCTCCGGCCAGGACTCCATGATGGGGTCGTTTGACTTCGTCACCATCGCGGTGATCAGTTTCCTTCTCGACGGCGGCGGGCTGCTGCTCTGGGGACGCAGCCTCTATCGGGGTGCCCGGGAGCGACGTCGCCGGCACGACGTCCGGTCGGCCCGGGAGCAGGCCCGCGCAGCCACCCCGAGCACCACGACGCAGAAGGTCGTGGAACCGAGCGGCCAACAGTGACCCCTCGGTCGTCTCCCCCGACTCCCGCCTGCGGCCGACGTGGTCGCAGGTGGGAGTCGGCGGCGTTGCGGGTGGCGGCCGGCGCAGGGCGCGCAGCGGTCACGCCACGGCGTCGGGACGAGCCAGCCGGCCCGGCCCCAGGCCCATCCGTTCCATCAGGTAGTCGACGATCAGGCGCGGATCGGCGTGGAGGGAACCGCACGGTGCTCTCCGGATCATCCCGCGATCGGTGAAGCGTTGCAGGAACAGTCCGACCCGGGAGCGGGTCGTGCCGATCATCGCGGCGTAGTCCTCGTGGCGCAGCTTGAGACCGATCCGGATGGTGCGTCCGGAGGCGGTCCCGAACCCCTGTGCCAGGTCGAGCAGTCGCATCGCCAGGCGCGCCTCGCAGTCGGATGTGGTGTGTTGCAGCAGCAGCGAGCGGTGCCGACGCGCTTTCAACATCTGGCTGTGCAACCACACGTCGCAGATGCTCGCGTCGTCGAGAAGGTCCCGCAGGACGGCGGTGTCGAGCACGATCAGATTCGTGTCGACAACGGCAGCGGGAATGTACTGGTTAGGCATTCCGGGAAGTGAGTCCTCGCCGAAGTAGTCGTTCCTCGACAACACGTCGATAATGGTCCGGCGACCGGTCGGAGAATAGTGCTCCAGGTATATCGCGCCACCGTCGATGAAATAGACACGACCGTCCGCGCCCTCCGTCTGGTGCAACAGATCACCGGCCGCGAGCGTCACCCGTCGGGCCGCCACCGTGTGTGAGTAGAGAGCGGACCGTACGCCCCTCATGAGGCGGTGTGTCAGCTCGGAGCCGCGCGGCACGAGCATGTCGTCCAGGACGTTCGTGGCGGTCCGCGTACTGGCCAGGGTCATCTCCGTTCACCGTCCCGATGTCTCGTCAGCGCGGTGGGTGCCCAGGGATCGCGCCGGACCATCAATGATCTTGACGTCCGTTCCTGATACGCTAGCGAGTCACCCGGCCGCCCGTCAGTCGCGCGTTTTACCGGCTCCGGCGGACCGAACGGTTCCTCAGATGTGACCACCCGGCCAGAATGGGTCCGATTCGACCGTGGCGTCAACCCGTGAAATGGCCGCTCGCACCGCTTGTCGCCCACCGCGCGAGGGCGTCCCGCTCCGCACGGCACACCACCGCGGCTGGTGTAGCATGTCGTGTTCCGCCGCCCGGGGCCGGACACGACACATCGTGGCCGAGGTGCCCGACCGCTCGGGTCACGCGTAGGCGAGCAGGAAGTCGACGGTGCCGGTGCCGCCGGGCTGGCCCGGCGGGACGGTCAACCCCGGCTCGCTGTTCAGGACGTAGAAGCCCCCGTTGCCGATCAGGCGTGGGGTCACCGCCATCGCCTGGGCCGCCATGGTCGATCCGGTCGGTCGTACCACGCTGTCGAGCAGGAGCCGGAAGAGATTGTCGTTGAGGTTGGCGACGTGCAGGACCCGGTAGGAGCGCGGGGCGGGGGCGCCGGTGCTGGTCAGCCCCCAGATCGGCACGATCTGGTCGCGCCACCGGGCCGGGTTGTTGGTGATCGAGGCGTCGTGGTTCTGTAGTTGGGTCTGGATGCCCGAGTGGATCCCGGCCAGGTGGATGTGGAGTTGGTCCTGCTGCCGGATCATCGGGTCGGCCGAGTTGATGCCGAGCCCGACGTGTGGATAGACCACGTGTCCGGGCTGGCCGGGTTGGGCGTTCAGCCACGCGTCGAGCCAGTAGTTCGGGGCGGCGGCGGTGGTGATGAACGGGCACTCGATGCCGCTGACACGGCAGGTCGGGACGAGCAGGTAGTCGTGGTTGGACCCGGACCCGCCGTTGAGGACCACGTACGTCGCGGTGGTGCGCAGGCACTGTGGGAACGGCGGTCCGGGCTTCGCTCCGGTGCAGACCTGCACCCGGTCCCACAGGTCGTACCGACCTCCGGTGTCGCTCGGGTAACCGCAGAGGGCGGAGGGCGTGGGACAGGCGGCGGCGCCCGGAGCACCGGGGACGTCCGGGTTCGCCGGGGGGCCTCCCCCGTCGGCGGGGCCGCCGTCGGCGCGCGCCCGACCGGCCGCGACCAGGCCCAGGAGGCCCGTGGCGCCGACCGTTCCCGAGAGCCTGACGAACTGGCGTCGGCCCAGTTCCGTACCGGTCCTGTCGTCGCCCACCGTCAGCCTCCAGGGTTCCCGATCCGCGCGGACGCGCCGGTGTCCACCTCCGGCAGGGACGCCGGGCGGACGAATCGGACGCGATGTCGACATTAGGGCGGAGAAGCCGAAAGCTCCTCGACGTCGAGGGCCGGTCCCCTGATCGTGTCCGCCAACCGGTGATCATCGTCTCCCGGCCGCCGCGTTGACCTGACGTGCGGTTGAGGTTTTAGCGTGCGAGGGAAGGAAACCGAGAAGGGCAAGCCATGCGACTGTCACGTCTGTTCACGCCACGCACGGTGGCGAGCGCCCACTGCGACCTGCCGTGCGGGGTCTACGACCCGGCCCAGGCCCGCATCGAGGCAGAGTCGATCAAGGCGATCTGCGAGAAGTACCAGGCGAGCGACGACCCGGAGTTCCGGACCCGCTCGCTGATCATCAAGGAGCAGCGGGCCGAGTTGGTCAAGCACCACCTGTGGGTGCTGTGGACCGACTATTTCAAGGCTCCGCACTTCGAGGCGTACCCGCATCTGCACCGGCTCTTCAACGAGGCGACCAAGCTGGCCGGGGCCGGCGGCGCGAAGGGGTCCGCGGACCCGGCCGTGGCCGAGCAGCTCCTGGCCCGGATCGAGGAGATCTCGACCATCTTCTGGGAGACCAAGAAGCAGTGACCGTGAGCCGGGCGGCACGTGCCGCCCGGCCTCGGCCGGGGTCGGGGGGGGGGGGGGCGGGGCCCCGCCCCCCCCCCCCACCCCCCCGGGGGGGGGGGGCGGGGGGGGGGGCCGCCCCGCCCCCCCCCGACGTCTTCAGCTACGCAGGTTCCACTGCTGGTTCGTGCCGCCGTGGCAGGCCCAGAGGTGCACCTTCGTGCCGTTCGCGGTGCCGTTCCCGCTGGCGTCGAGACAGAGCCCGGACTGGGCGCCGGTGATGGTGCCGTTCGGGTTGACCGTCCACTGCTGGTTGACCTGCCCGTTGCAGTCCCAGATGATCGCCAGGGTGCCGTTCGCGGTGCCCTGGCCGGACGCGTCGAGGCACTTGGTGCCGTACACCACGAGTTGCCGGCCGGCGGTGTACGTGAAGCGCTGGTTGGTGCCGCCGTGACAGTCCCAGAGCTGGGCCTGCGTGCCGTTGGTGGTGCTCGATCCGCCGATCTCCAGGCAGCGACCGGACTGCCCGCCGACGAGTAGGACGTTCTGCTGGCCGCCGCCGCTCTGCGGACCGGCCGCCGCCATCACCGCCTGCGCCCCGGCGGGCCAGTTGTTGTTGCTCACCGTCACGTTGCCGTTGACCACGTTGCCGCGATCGCCGTTGGTGACGTTGCTGCTGCCGTTGGTCGACCAGTTGTTGGTGACGGTGAAGTTGCCCATGTTCTCGGCGTACCAGTAGTTGGCGGTGGCCCAGGTGCCGGTCGACGAGAAGACGTTGTTGCGGGCGGTGAAGTAGCGGGAGCCCTCGTCGAAATAGAGCCCGAAGTGGCCGTTGGTCCGCAGGCAGTAGTTGTCGGCGATCAGTCCGCCCGGATTCGCCGACAGGGTGTAGATGCAGCCGCCGTCGTTCATCTGCTGCATGACGTCGTGCACGTAGTTGCCGATGACCCGGTTGTTGGACGCGGTGGTGGCGGTGCTGTAGCGCGGCTGGTAGTTGTACAGCCCCCGGTCGGCGTAGTGGTTGCTGCCCCCGGCGTCGTTGGAGCCCCAGCCGTACCCGACGGACATGCCGGTGTACGGCATGTTGTAGACCTCGTTGTACGAGACGGTGGAGTTGGTGACGTAGGTGGTCAGCACCGAGACGATGCCCCGGTACTCGATGCCCAGGTCGTGCAGCCGGTTGTTGCTGATGGTGATGTCCCGGTTGACCATGCGCTGGTCGCTGGGGTGGTGGGCGTCGGCGCGTACGCCACCGACGACGATGCCACCGGCGACGTTGCGGGCGATCTCGGACCGGGTGATGGTGATGGTGCTGGCCCCGAGGCCGACGCCGCTGCCGTGGGCGTTGGCGTCGTTGCCGATCCCGATGGCGGTCTGACCGAGGTTGACGAACGAGGAGTCGGTGAAGGTGACGTTGTTGGCGGCCGAGATCTGCACGGCGGCCGGCATCTGCTGCCAGTTCGGGCGGGTGGCCTCGAACTGCGGGCAGCCGTTGTGGCAGGAGGTGAAGGCGGGCCAGCTCCAGTTGCCGGCGATGTACGCGCCGGTCTGCTGGTCGACGTAGCCCTGGGCGCTGCTGGCGCCGAGCCAGCTCGTGCCGGTCACGGTGACCCCGCTGAACGTGATGTGGTGGGCCGGGGCCGCGTACGCGCCGCCGATCTGGATCAGGGACTGCACCGTCGGCAGCTCCACCCGGGCGGTGCTCATGTTCTGCCCGGCCAGCGGGATGTAGGAGAGGGCCCCGCTACCCGGGTCCAGATACCACTCCCCCGGCGTGTCCAGGAACTCGTAGGCGTTGCTCAGGTACAACGGCCCGGCCCGGTGCGGGCTGGTGAAGGTGTCGTACCCGAAGTTGTTGTTGCTCCAGCCGGGTTGCTGCATCCGGATCTGGTTGCCGCTGATGCTCTGCACCGACACGTACCGGTCGGTGAACGAGTTGACGCTCTCCATCTGGATGCGGCTCTGATTGGCCAGGTTGTTGAGGTAGCCCAGCGCGCTGCTGGTGAACCGCATCCCGGTGCTGTCGGCGGTGAAGTCGGCCCGGTTGACCTGGGTACGCGCCCGGGTGGCGACGGCACCGTCGACGTAGAGCTGCCGGCTGTCCAGTCCGGCGCCGACGTTGGCCCGCCAGATGTTGCGTCCGGCGTCCACGAGGGACCAGCCGGTGACCGCGCGGGCGCCGCTGATCACCGGGCGGGCCGACGGGGCGGCCTGCCACAGCACGCGGTATCCGTTGGTGCCGGAGTCGGCGGCGGTGAAGCGCAGCGGCGCGGTGAGCCGGTAGGTCCCGTCGGCCAGTTGCACCACGATGTCGCCGGACATCGCGCTGTTCAGGGCACGGACAGCGGTCTGCGCGCCGGTCAACGAACACGGCGCGGCGGCGCTACACGTGCTGCCGCTGCCCGTCGGCGAGGCGTAGAGGGTGGTGGTGGCGGCGAGGGCCGGGGCGGCGGAGGTGGCCACGACGGTGGCGGTGAGCACGCTGGTCAGCGCCACCGTGGTCACCGCGGCCAGCACCCGGCGGGGTGTGGAGGGACGAGGCGGTCCGGACACGGGAGGTCTCCTTCAGCTGGGACGGGTGGTGGTGATCGTGCGGGTGGTGGCCGTGCGGGGGTGGTGGCCGGCTCAGCCCAGGAGCCCGCGCAGGTAGGCCAGGCCGTCGAGGGCGAGCCGGTCCGGCGACGGGGCGAGGGGCCGCCAGATGGACGCGGCGGTGGCGATCGTCTCGTTCTCGGCGGTGAACGACTCGATGCAGACCGCACCCCGGTAGCCGGTGCCGGCCAGCACCGCGAACAGGCGCGGCCAGTCCAGGTGGTCGCTGCCGGGAGCGCCCCGGTTGGTGCCACTGACCTGGACGTGCTTGATGTACGGGCCGGCGACGGCGAGCGCGGCGTACGGGTCGGCCTCCTCGATGTTCATGTGGTACGTGTCGATCATCAGGCCGACGTTCGACGGCAGACCGTCGATCAGGTCCATCGCCTGGTCGATCGTGTTGACCACGCTCGTCTCGTACCGGTTGAGCGCCTCCACTCCGATGGAGACGCCCCGCGTACCGGCGTACTCGGCGACCGGGGCCAGGGCCCGGCGGAAGTCCGCGTAGCAGGCGACGCGTTCGGCCGCCGTCATCCGCCAGGTCCGGCCCACCGAGGCGTAGACCGGACCGCCGACGCTCGGCGCGCCGACGGCCGCCGCGCTGTCCACACAGCCCTTGAGGTACGCCACGGTGGCCGCCACCACCGCCGGTGTGGCGTCGACGAGGTCCCGGCCGGGCGGGGTGACCGCGCAGACGCCGGCGGCGCTCAGCCCGTGTGCCGCGAGCAGGTCCCGGGTCCGGACCGGGTCCCAGTCCCCGGGCTGCTCGATCGGCAGCTCGACCGTGTCGAAACCGAAGCCGGCGATCCGGGGCACCAGCTCGGCCAGGGCCGCGTCGTCGACCGGTGAGGTCCACACCCAGGGGTTGACGCCGATCTCGTACACCGGGGCCTACTTCCAGCGCTGGGGGTACCCGGGCAGGTCGGTGCAGCCGCACATCGCGTAGTGCAGCGGCGGCATGTCCGGGTCGAGGTAGCTGTCCAGGTTCTCCTGCGTGATGGTCGGCTGCGGCAGCTTCCACGGCTTGGAGACCTGCTCACCGTCGAGGATCCGCAGGGCGGCGATGATCGGCGTGCGCCACTGGTAGGTCGGGTAGGTCGGCGCGATGGCGGTGAGCCCGGCCTCCTTCCACACCTTGAGGAAGTCGAGCTGGTCCTCGCCGTTGATCGGCGGCACCGGCTTGCCGGCGTCCTGGAACGCCTCCACCGCCGCGACGGCGACCGCCCCGGCGTCCATCCAGACGCCGTCGATGGTGCCGTACCGCTGGAGGTAGTCGTCGACGATCTTCTTGGTCTTGGCCGGGTCGCCGTCGGTGAACTCGACGCCGACGACGTCGACGCCCGCCTTGTCGAACGCGACCTTCGCCGCCGCCCAGCGCGTCTCCAGCACGTCGACGCCGGGCAGGATGCGCAGCGCGAGCAGCTTGCCGCCGGGCTTCATCCGCTGGCTGACGAACTCGGCGCCCACGTGACCGAAGCCGTACCCGCCGATGGGGTTGATGAACGTCACCGGGCAGTCCGTGTCGACACCACGGTCGAAGACGATCACCGGCAGGCCGGTGCGGCAGGCGGCCTCCACCGCCGGGGTGAGGGTGGCGGTGGTGTTCGGCGAGACGATCAGGGCGTCGCAGTCGCGGCCGAGCAGGTCGTTGATGTCGGCGATCTGCTTCTGGTCCTTACCTTCGGCCTCCACGTGCACGAACTCGGCGATCCGGTCCCCCTGTGCGGCCACCTCGGCCTGCATGGTCTTGTAGCCGACCTGACGCCAGGGGTTGTTCAGCGCCGCGTTGGAGAAGCAGATGCGGTGCGGTCCGGCCTTCTTGTAGGAGGCGGTGTCCACCATCGCCGGGTCGAGCGCCTGCTCCCACGGTTTGTCCGCCGGGCCGGTCGGCGTGGCCTGCAACAGGGCCAGCTCGGCGTCGTACGCGGCCTGCTCGAAGAAGGAGGACTGTTCGCCGGTGCCGGCCCCGGCGGGCGCGGACGAGGCACCGGACGGGTTCGCGACCGGCTGGTCGGTGGCGCAGCCGGCGAGGGCGAGCAGTGTCACCACGCCGAGCGCGGCCAGAGAGCGTTTCATCGGGATCCCCTTTATCTGGACGTGGAACGTCGGGCCGCGACCGCCACGGCGACCAGGATGATGGCGCCCTGGACCGCCGGTCGGAGCGCGCCCGAGATGCCGTAGAAGTTCATGAGCGCGAAGAGCAGTTCGAGGGTGGTGGCGCCGAGCATCGCGCCGACGACCGAGCCCCGGCCGCCGCCCAGCGCCACACCGCCGAGGACGACGGCGGTGATGGCACCGAACTCCAGGCCGGCACCGGACTGGAAGGAGACCCCGCTGTAGCCGCCGATCAGGATCGCCGCGACCGCCGCCGCGAGGCCGCTGAGGACGAAGGCGGCGGTGCGGGTACGCCACACGCGTACCCCGCTGAGCCCGGCGGTGCGCGGGTTGTCGCCGACGGCGACCAGGATCCGCCCGAAGTCGGCGCGGGTCAGCAGCACCGCCACCGTGGCGACGACCACAAGGATCACCAGCGCGTACGGGACGCGGCCGAGCAGCGGCACGTCCTCGAAGGCGCGCCGGCCGTACTGCCGGAACTCCTCGGTGAGCCCGCCCTTCGGCGCCCCGTCGGACCAGAGGTAGACCGCGCCGACGAGGATCAGGAACATGCCGAGGGTGGTGACGAACGAGGGCACCCCGAGCCGGGTGGTGACCAGGCCGTTGACCAGTCCGACGAGTGCGCCGCCGGCGAGCAGCACCAGCACCACCGGCCAGGTCCGCGTCGGGTCGCTGTCGATCAGCCGGGCGGCCACCACCACCTGCGCGGTGACCAGGGCGCCGACGGAGAGGTCGAACTCGCCGCAGACGATCACGAAGTACTGACCGGCGGCGAGCAGGATGATCGGCGCCGAGCGGCCGAGGAACGACAACAGCGACGGCGGGCTGAGGAAGTCGGGCTGGCGGACGGTGATCAGGACCAGCAGCACCACCAGGATCGCGAGGATCGGTGCCAGGCCACCGGGCCGGGTCCACTGCGCCGGCTGGAGCCGACGCCGGAGGGTCTGCGTGCTCACCCGGCCGCCTTCCGCATGGTCCGGCGGGCGTAGACGGCCACCGCCGCGATGATGATCACGCCCCGGACCACCTGCTTGGCGAACGCGTCGACGGCGAGCTGGTTGAAGACGGCGTCGATGGTGGCGAGCAGCAGCACGCCGCCGACCGTGCCGATCACGCCGCCCCGGCCGCCGGCCAGCGCGGTGCCGCCGATCACCACGGCGGCGATCGACTCCAGGTCGTAGAGGCCCTCCGAGCCGACCCGGGGCGCACCCGAGCCGAGCCGGCTGGCGAGATAGATGCCGGCGATTCCGGCGCAGAGCGAGCAGAGCACGTGCGCGGTGACCCGCACCCGGTCGGTGCGTACCCCGGAGAGCCGGGCGACCTCCTCGTCACCGCCGACGGCGAGCAGATGGTGGCCGAACCTGGTCCGGGCGAGCGCGAACCAGGCCGCCCCGGCCACCAGGAGCAGCAGCAGGAAGGCCACCGGCACCGGCCCGACGCGCTGGTAGCCGAGGGTCTGCACGAGGGTCGGTGAGGTGCTGCCGGCCGGGCCGGCGTACCCGTTGTCGAGGTATCCCTTGAGCAGCAGCCCGACGCCGAGCGTCGCGATGAACGCGTTGATCCGCCCGGCGGTGACGAGCAGGCCGTTGAGCAGCCCGATCCCGGCGCAGACCAGCAGCGTCAGGCCGATCGCGGGCAGCATCGCGCTGTCCCGACCGGCCATCGCCTCGGCGGCGACCAGCGTGCTCAGGCTGACCACGTACGCGACGGAGAGGTCCAGCGAGCCACCGAGGATGACCAGGGTCTGCCCGACGGCGACGAAGCCCAGTCCGGCGGCGACGTGCAGCAGGCTCACCGTCGTGGACTGGTTGACGAGTTGACCGCCGTCGAGCAGGACGACGAGCCAGCCGATGGTGAGGGTGAGGGCCAGGGCCACGAACACCCCGGGCACCGGGCGTCGGGCGGGCAGCAGCGCGCGGGTGGTCACGCGGCGGTCTCCCGTACCGTGCCGAGGGCGAGCCCGACCACGTCCTCCTCGCGGCTGCCGGCGGGCAGTTCGCCCACGATCCGGCCGTCGCGCATGACCACGATCCGGTCGCTCATGCCGAGCAGTTCGGGCAGGTCGGACGAGATCATCAGCACGGCGGCGCCCTCTGCGGCGAGGCGGCGGACCAGGTCGTGGATCGCCGACTTCGCGCCCACGTCGATGCCTCGGGTGGGTTCGTCGAAGAGCAGGACCCGGGGGTGCAGGGCGAGCCACCGTGCCAGTACGACCTTCTGCTGGTTGCCGCCGGAGAGGAAGCGGATCTCCTGGTGGTCACCGGCGGCGCGGACCTCGACGGCGGCGAGCAGTTCCCGGATCCGGGCGGTGCGCGCGGCCCGGCCGGAGCGGATCGGGAAGGCGGCGCGGCCGGCCAGCAACGCGTTGTCGAGCACCGACTGGCGGCCGATCGTGCCCTCGCCCTTGCGGTCCTCGGTGACGTAGGCGATCCCGGCCCGCATCGCCGCACGCGGGGAGCGCAACCGGACCGGTCGGCCGTCGAGGCCGACCTCGCCGGTGGTGAACGGGGCGGCCCCGAACAGGGCTCGGGCCAGGGCGGAGCGGCCGGAGCCCTGGAGCCCGCCGACGCCGAGCACCTCGCCCGCGCGCAGGTCGAGGTCGATGTCGCGCAGTCTGCGGTTCCCGCCGCGCCGCACAGTGAGCCGGACCGCGCCGACGTCGGCCGGGGCGGCGCGCGGCGGGTAGTAGTGCGACAGCTCGCGGCCGACCATGTGCCGGACGAGGTCGTCGGCGCCTGTGTCGGCGGTGTCCGTGGTGGTCACCCGGCGGCCGTCCTTGAGGACGGTGATCCGGTCGGAGAGGTCGAAGACCTCGGCGAGCCGGTGCGAGACATAGAGGATGCCGATGCCCTGTTCCTGGAGCCGGCGCACCAGGGCGTAGAGCAGGGTCACCTCGTGGTCGGCCAGCGCGGCGGTGGGCTCGTCCATGATGATCAGCCGGGCGTCCAGGGCGAGTGCCTTGGCGATCTCCACGACCTGCTGTTGCGCGACGCTGAGCCGCCCGACCGGCGCGTCGGCCGGTAGGGCGGTCTCCCCGACCGAGGCCAGGAGCTGCCGGGTGCGTTCGCGCATCCGACGACGGTCGACCAGGCCACGGCGCGTCGGCTCGTGGCCCAGGAACACGTTCTCCGCGACGGTGCGTTCCGGCAGCAGGTTGAACTCCTGGTGGATGATGCCGATTCCGGCCCGCTGGGCGTCGCGGGGGCCGCCGAAGGCGCGCGGCTCGCCGTCGAGTTCGACGGTGCCCTCGTCGGGGGCGTACCCGCCGGAGACGATCTTCATGAGGGTGGACTTGCCGGCACCGTTCTCGCCGACGACGGCGTGCACCTCACCCGCGGCGACGTCGAGACCCACCCCGTCGAGGACGCGGACGCCGAGGAAGGACTTGCTGATGCCCCGCAACGCGAGCAGGGGCACCGGACGCCGGTCTGACATCGTCGAAGATCCTCACGGATAGTAGCCAAGATCGGGTGCCGTCCGCCGCCGAAGATCCTCCAGCGTGGACGGTCATACTGTTTTGTCATCCAGGTGCGGCACTTCGTGTTGTCGTGCGCAAACTTTCGCTTGACACAACCGAAACATCACACGTATGAAGATAGATGTTCGGGTATGAGTTCGCAATCCCCCGTCCGCCAGGGACTTTCGGGCACCGTCCCACCGGCGCGGACCGGGAAAAACACACCTGCGCGAGAGCCAGCACCGGCACGGAGACACCATCCATGGCGTCGTTAACATCCGACGACATCGATGCATGGTGCGCTCCGGCTTCCCACCCCCACCCGACGGCACCTCAGTCCGACATGACGGTGAGTCACCACCGGAAGCGTTGGCGCGCCACCCGTATCCCCCCGCCCGTCCCACGAGGAGACGCCATGCGTCGCACGACATCCATCATCGGAGTGATCGCGGGTCTGTTACTGACCTTCGCGGTCGTGAACCCGGCGGCGGCGGCTCCCGCCTTCCGGGCCCTGGTGTTCACCAAGACCGCCGGTTACCGGCACGACTCCATCCCGGCCGGCGTCACGATGTTCCAGCAGCAGGCGGCGGCCAACAACTTCGAGGTGGTGCACAGCGAGGACTCGGCCGTCTTCACCCCGGCCAACCTCGCCACCTTCGACGTCCTCGTGATGTTCCAGACCTCCGGCATGGTCTGGACCTCGGCCGCCCAGCGTCAGGCGGTGGAGGGTTTCCTCGCCTCCGGCAAGGGGATCGTCGCGGTCCACAACGCCACGGACATGGGCATCGAGGGTGAGTACCCGTGGTGGGACCAGACCGTCAACGGCGGCGCGCACATGCCGGAACACTCCCCCGGCGTCCTGCCCGGCACCGCCATCGTGGCCGACAAGAAGCACCCCTCCACGGCCACCCTGCCGGACCGCTGGAACCGCAGCGAGGAGTGGTACAACTTCGACAAGAACCCGCGCGGTGACGTGCACGTGCTGGTCACGGCCGACGAACGGACGTACAACCCCGGTTCCCGGGCGATGGGTCCGGACCACCCGATCTCCTGGTGCCGTGCCGTCGGCGGCGGTCGGGTCTGGGCCACCGCGATGGGCCACGCCATCGAGTCCTACAGCGAGACCCACTTCCGCAACCATGTGCTCGGCGGGGTGAAGTGGGCCGCCGGCAACGAGCCCGGCGACTGCGGCGGCACGGTCTGGGGCAACTTCGAGAAGCGCTCGCTGGACACCAACACCGTCGACCCGATGGCCCTGGCCGTGACCCCCGACGGTCGGGTGATCTACGTCCAACGCGGCGGCCAGATCAAGATCTTCAAGCCGAGTACGAGCAGCACCGTCACCGCCGGCACGCTCAGCGTCTACACCGGCGGTGAGGACGGCCTCACCGGGCTGGCCCTGGACCCGAACTTCGCCACCAACGGGTACGTCTACCTGTACCACTCGCCCGCCAGCAGCTCCACGGACATCAACCGGGTCTCCCGCTACACGCTGAGCGGTGACACGTTGAACATGTCCAGCGGGGTCACCGTCATCGACATCCCGGCGTACCGCGACCGGACGTACCCGGAGCCCGGCCACACCGGCGGGTACATGGACTTCGGGCCGGACGGCAACCTCTACATCGGCACCGGTGACGACGTCGCGCCCAACCTCGACCCCAACTGGCAGGGCTACGCGCCGCTGGACTGGCGCTCGGGCAAGCACATGCTCGACGCGGCCCGCACCGCCGGCAACACCAACGACCTGCGGGGCAAGCTGCTGCGCATCCGGCCCTCGGCGAGCGGCGGCCACACCATCCCGTCGGGCAACCTCTATCCGCAGGGCACCGCGCAGACCCGGCCCGAGGTCTACGCGATGGGCTTCCGCAACCCGTTCCGCTTCTCCATCGACCCGGCCAACGGCTGGGTCTACCTGGCCGACTACGGACCCGACCGGAACCCGCCGACCACCAACCGTGGCCCCGAGGGTCTCGTCGAGCTGAACGTGATCAAGGCACCGGGCAACTACGGCTGGCCCTTCTGCCACGGCGACAACCAGCCGTACGCGCCGTACAACCCGGACACCGGTGCGGTCGGGGCCAAGTTCAACTGCTCCTCCCCGGTCAACAACTCCCCCAACAACACCGGTTTGACCAGCCTGCGCCCGGTGGTCGCGCCGAACATGTGGTACGGCTACGGCACCTCGACCACCTTCCCGGAGCTGGGCTCCGGCGGCTCGGGGCCGATGGGCGGCCCGGTCTACCGCTACAACGCGGCGAACCCGTCGCAGACGAAGTTCCCGCCGTACTACGACGGGGTCCACTTCTTCTACGAGTGGTCGCGCAGCTACCTCAAGGAGGTGCACTTCGACTCGGCGACGGCGGTCACCCGGACCAACGCGTTCCTGCCCACCACCCGGTTCAACAAGCCGATGGACATGGAGTTCGGCCCGGACGGATCGCTCTACCTGCTGGAGTGGGGCACCAACTTCGGCGGCGGCAACAGCGACTCGGGTCTCTACCGGATCGACTACGTCCAGGGTGGACGGTCCCCGATCGCCAAGGCCACCGGCACGCCCACCAGCGGCAACGCCCCGCTGACCGTGCAGTTCTCCAGCGCCGGGTCGGCGGACCCGGACCCCGGTGACACGATCAGCTACCAGTGGACCTTCGGTGACGGCACCACGTCGACGGCGGCCAACCCGTCGCACGTCTACACCGCCAACGGCAACTACACCGCCCAGCTCAAGGTCACCGACAGCACCGGCAAGACCGGCTTCGCCAACGTGGCGATCACCGTCGGCAACACCGCTCCGGTGGTCACCATCACCACCCCGGCGCACGGCGGCATGCTCACCTTCGGTGACCGGGTCTCCTACCAGATCAGCGTCTCCGACCCGGGTGGGGCGGCGATCGACTGCTCCAAGGTGATCCTCAACCCGGCGCTCGGGCACGACGACCACGCGCACGAGACCACCGACCTGCCCGGCTGCTCCGGCACCATCCCCACCGACCTGCTCGGCGGGCATCCGGACGGCGCGAACCTGTTCTATGTGCTCAACGCGCGCTACACCGACAACGGCGGGGCGGGCGGGGCCGCACCGCTGACCGGGCACGCCCAGGTGATCCTCCAGCCCAAGCACAAGCAGGCCGAGTACTACAGCAGCCAGTCCGGCACCCGGGTGGTCGACCAGGCCGGTGCGGAGAGCGGCAAGCGGATCGGTGACATCTCCAACAACGACTGGGTGGCCTTCACCCCGATGAGCCTCTCCGGCATCAGCACGGTCAGCTACCGGCTGTCGTCACCGTCCGGCGGCGGCACGATCGAGCTGCGGGCCGGCTCCCCCACCGGCACGCTGCTGGCCACCACGCCGGTGCCGGCCACCGGCGGCTGGGACAACTACCAGTCGACACCACCGGTGAACGTCACGGCCCTGGCCGGTACGCACACCCTGTACCTGGTCTTCAAGGGCAGCGGTAACAACTGGTTCGACCTCGACTCGCACACCTTCGGCGGTGCGGGGGTCGGTGTCGGTGGCACCGGTGGGGTGGCCGGGCGGACCTGGACCCTCACCGCGCAGCACAGCGGCAAGGTGATGGACGTCAACGGGGTCTCCACCGCCGACGGCGCCCAGATCCACCAGTGGGCCGCCAGCGGTGGGAACAACCAGAAGTGGCAGGCGGTCGACGCCGGCAGCGGTGCCGTCACCCTCAAGGCGGTGCACAGCGGCAAGTGCGCGGAGATCGTCGGCTCGTCCACCAGCGCGGGTGCCTTCCTCCAGCAGGCCACCTGCGGCACCGGCAACCAGCAGAAGTTCACCGTCACGGCGACCGGCACCAGTGGTGTCTACACGGTCCGGAGCGTGCTGAGCGGCCTCTGCCTGGACGTCAACGGCGCGGCCACCACCGACGGCGCCCGGCTGGTGCAGTGGACCTGCCACGGCGGCACCAACCAGCAGTGGCGTTTCGGCGCGGCCTGACGACCGCGACGCTGACCCGCCGATGACAGCGGTCGGGACCGGCCTCCGCACCACGGAAGCCGGTCCCGATCGCCGTGCGCGGACCCGGTCGGTTCAGTGGCCGTCGGACTCGGCCAGCGGTGCGCCGGCCCGCCCGCCGTGGCCGTTCACGCCGCCGACCGTCGCGCCGGTCGGCAGGTACGCCGTCCGGGCCGGTGCCGAAGCGCCGTACTCCGGCAGCAGCCGCCGTCCCGCCGACCCGGGCCGGACGTCGGGCCCCTCGGTGCTGCGGGCCGCCGGAGGGCGGACGGCGGCGCGGATCGTTCGCTCGTCGACGCGGACGCCGAGGCCCGGCGCGTCGCCGAGGACGAAGGCACCGTCCTCCACGTGCAGGTCGAGCGTGACGCCGGCCGGTGGACGCAGGTCCTGCAACTCGCTGGTCAGGTGGTTGGGCACCGACGTCGCCGCGTGCAGCAGCCCGACCGGACTGTTGCCGATCGGGCTGACCGGCAGGTCGTGGGCGTGCGCCAGGGCCGACGTGCGCAGGAAGTGGGTGACTCCCCAGACGGCGGCGGTCTGGACGATGTCGACCGCCCCGGCGGCGATCAGCGGGCGGTACTGCTCCAGCCCGGTCAGGTTCTCGCCGGTGGCGACGGAGGCGCGCACGCCCCGCCCGACCGTGGCCAGGCCCTCGGCGTCCCAGCGGCGGACGGGCTCCTCGATCCAGATGAGATCGAGGGTGCGTTCGAGTTCGCCGACGTGGCGGACGGCCTGCTTGCGGGTCCACGCCTCGTTGACGTCGAGCATCAGACCGGGGCGGCGTCCGTGCCCGGCCTCGGTCAGCACCTCCTCGACCAGGCCCAGGCGATGCCGGTCGCGGGCGATGTCCAGACCTCCCTTGAGCTTGGCGGCACGCAGCCCGTGCGCGGCGTACGCGCGATAGGTGTCGACCAGCTCGTCGTCGGTCAGGCCGATGTCCAGGCCGGAGGCGTACGCGGGCACCCGCCGGTCGCGTCCGCCCAGCAGTCGCCAGAGCGGCTGGCCGGCGGCCTGCGCCTTGATGTCCCAGAGGGCGGTGTCGAGCGCGCCGATGGTGCCGAAGACGGAGCCCCCGTGTCCGGCCTTGAAGCTGTGGCGCAGCATCCGGTCGTAGAGCGTCGTGACGGCGCGCGGGTCCTCGCCGTCGAGGGCCGCGAAGATCCGTTCGATCTCCACGTGCGGGCCGAGGCCGACTCCGGAGATCCCCTCGTCGGTGTCGACGATGACGATCGACACCGGCACCACCCCGTCGGCGAAGACGCCGTTGGCGTCACCGACGGGGCGTCCCCATTCCTGCACCGTGCTGAGCGTCCGATATCCGGTGATCCGCATGTCAGCCCTTCGTGGAGCCGGCGGCGACGCCGTCGGCGATCTGGCGCTGGAGGAAGAGGTAGACCAGCAGGACGGGGAGCGCGGCGATCAGCACGCCGGAGGCGAAGGTCGGGATGTCGTCGGAGTACTGCCCGCGCAGCGAGGTGACGCCCACCATCAGGGTGCGCTGGTCGGCCGAGGGCATCATGACCAGCGACATCAGGACGTCGTTCCAGCAGAACAGGGCGTTGAGGATGCCGACGGAGAGCAGCGCCGGGGTGCCCAGCGGCAGCATGATCCGGCGGTACACGCCGTAGAGACTGTTGCCGTCGATCCGGGCCGCGTCGACGATCTCCGGCGGGATCGACCGGTAGTAGCTGGTCATCAGGAAGACGGTGAAGGGCAGGAACTGGGCGACGTAGACGAGGATCAACCCGGGGTACGTGTCGATGAGCGCCGTGTCGGCCATGATCCGGGCCAGCGGCACCATGATCACCTGGAACGGTACGAAGAGACCCGCGAGGCAGCCGAGGAAGAGCGCCCGCGACCCGCGGAAGCGCACCTGGCTGAGGGCGAAGCCGGCCATCGAGCCGAGCAGCAACAGAAGGAGCACCGACGACGACACCACGATCACCGAGTTGACGAAGTATCGGCTCATGCCGACGCTGCTCCACGCCGTCTCGATGTTGTCCCAGCGCAGCTTGTCGGTCAGGGCGAAGCGGTCGAGGATGTAGTCGCGCCGGGTCTTCATCGCGACGTTCGCGGTGAAGAGCAGGGGGTAGATCGTCGCCAGGGCGAGCACCAGCATCGGGACGGCGATCAGCCACCGCCCCGGCCGCAGGCGTGACATCAGTTCTCCCTTCCGGCCCGGCTGAGCAGTTTGATCTGCACCAGCCCCACCACGAGCATGATCACGAAGAGGACCGTCGAGGCGGCCGAGGCGAGGGCGGGACGGTTCATCTGGCCCTGCTGGATCCAGATGTAGTACTCCGGGAGGTAGGTGGACCCCTCCGGGCCGCCGCTGGTCATCACGAACAGCAGGCCGAACATCGAGGTCAACATGCCGATCATCGTGGTGACGAAGACGAACTGGATGGTCCGGGACAGCCCCGGGACGATCACGTGCCGGATGACCTGGGCCAGTGAGGCCCCGTCCACCCGGGCGGCGTCCAGCAGGGCGGCGTCGAGGGTCGCGAAGCCGGCGAGGAAGACCACCAGGGACATCCCGAAGGTGGCCCAGACGTGCACGCCGACCACCACGAACATCGCGATGTCCGGGTCGCCGAGCCAGTCGATCGGGCCGACACCGGCCGGGCCGAGCAGGGAGTTGAGCGGGCCGTCCACCGCGAGCAGCAGGTTGAAGATCGCGCCGACGATGACCGGAGAGAGCACGGCCGGAAAGAAGTAGACGCTGCGGTAGAGCCGGTGCCCGGGGACCCGGAGGTAGATGAAGGTCGCCAGCAGGCCGGGGATCGCCACCGCCACCGGCAGCAGCAGCACCAGCCACCCGACGTTGCCCAGCGCGGTCCGGAACAGCGGGTCGGCCAGCAGTTCCCGGTAGTTGTCGACGCCCACCGCCGTGCCGTCGCGGGCACCGTCCCCGGTGAACGAGAAGTTGACGCCGAGCAGCAGCGGATACAGCCGCAGCACCACGATGATCAGCACAGCGGGGGCGACCAGGACGTACGGTGCGAGGCGCTCGGAGCGCAGGCGGCCGGCGGCCCGCGTCGCACCGGTCCGGCGACGGTCGGTCGCCGCGTCGGTCCGTCCGGCCGGAGCCGGACGGACCGACGACTGTGCGTTCCCGATCGGCACGAACTCAGCCCGCCTGGTCGGAGGCGGCCAGTTGCCGCACCACCTCGTCGACGCCGGCCGAGCCGCTGAGCAGTTGCTGGGACAGTCGGCCCATCAGGTCCAGGGTCTTGGAGGAGAGCGCCACGTGCAGGGCCGGCTTGCCGTCCGCGGTCTCGGCCACGATGCCGGCCACCGCCGGACCACCCTGCGACACGTCGATCGTGGTGTCGGCGGCGATCGCGCCCGCGTCCGCGTAGAAGGCGTTGAGCGCCTCGGTCGAGGTGAGCGAGCGGACCAGGTCGGCGGCGACCTTCGGGTCCTTGGTCCACTTGGCCACGCCGTAGCCGATCCCACCATCGAAGGGCAGGCTCGGGGTGGTGCCCTCGGTGACCACCGGGGCGTTCATCACGCCGAGCTTCTCCGGCGTCAGGAACTCGTTGAAGTCCTTCCAGTGCCCGACGTCCGACATCAGCCCGATGACGTGGGCGGCCTTACCGGACTGGAAGAGGGCGAACCCGTCGTTGAACATCGCGGTCGAGTTGGCGCCGTCGGTGTTCAGCCCGGCGTCGCCGGCCTCCTGCCAGAGCTGGAAGACCCGCTTGACGTGGGGTGAGTTCCAGTCGCGCTTGCCGGCGATCCAGTCGTCGTACTCCTGCGCGGTGAGCGTGGCGGAGCCCAGTGCGGAGAGCCAGAACTGGATGCCCGCGCCCTCCTTGTTGCCCAGCGCGAAGCACTTGGCGCCGGCCTTGGCGATGGCGGCGCAGTCGCTGAGGAACTCGGTCCAGGTCGTCGCCGGGGCGGCGGGGTCGAGCCCGGCCTTCTCGTACACCGCCTTGTTGTAGTAGATGGGGTGGCCCTGCAACGTCACCGGGCCGGCGTAGGTGCGGCCGTCCTTGGTGAAGGCGTCCCAGCCGGCCAGGCGCTCCCGGTCCTCGGCGAGGTACTCGTCCAGCGGCACCAGCGCGTCGACCCGGTCCCGGATCTGACCGCCGCCGTTGAAGAGCATGACGTCCGGGCCCTTGCCGGTCTGGATCGCCGCGCCCAGCAGCGTGTAGTACTGGTCGAACGGCTGCGCGACGAACTCGACCGTCACGTCCGGGTGTTTCTTGGCGAAGTCCGCCTTGGCCTTGTCGAGGTACGGCGCGGCGGACGCCTCACCGGACTTCCAGTCCCACACCACCAGCTTGCCCTCGGCGCCACCGGCGGACCCGCCCGATCCGGTGGCGCTTCCACAGCCGGCCATCGCTACCAGTCCCACAACGAGGACGGCGGACCATATTGTGCGCTGTTTCATCGTTGTTCACCTCTGAACGGCAATGGCCGACGGCTCCACCGCAGGCCAACAATGTGCGAAAACGTAACTCGTATGACGTCTGACGTCAACGGTCGGACGTACACTGACCACCGGACGTCGTGCCACGGCAAGCAAATCGGAGGGGACATGACGCCATCGCAGGAGACGACCGTGGATGCCACGGCCGCCCCGGCCTGGACCCGCCGGCCGCAGAACCTGGCGCGCGCCGTCACCGCCGAGCTGGTGCAGCGGATCGTGCGCGGGATGCACCCGTCCGGGTCTCCCCTGCCCCCCGAGCCCGTGCTCTGCGAGACCTTCTCGGTGAGCCGGACCGTGGTCCGGGAGGCGGTGAAGGTCCTCCAGGAGAAGGGCCTGGTGCAGGTACGCCAGGGCGCCGGCACCACGGTCACCGAGCCCTCGAACTGGGACATGCTCGACGAACTCGTCCTCGCCGCCACCATCGCCGAGGACGACAGCCTCGCCATTCTCGACGACCTGGTGGTCACCAGACGGCTGCTCGAATCGGACATGGCGCACGTCGCCGCCCGGCAGGCCGACGCCGAGACCATCGAGCGCCTGCGGGCCCTGGTCGACCGGATGGACGAACTCGTCGACGACACGGTCGCCTACCACGAGCACGACCGGGCCTTCCACGACACGGTGATGCAGGCGTCCGGCAACCGGATCGCCCGTGGGGTGGTCCGCTCGCTGGAGAGCCAGGTCGCCAACACCGCCCGGTACATGGGTCGCACCCAGCGCTCGCTCTGCGTGGCGTCCAACCGGGGACACCGCCGCATCTACGAGCGGATCGCCGCCCGCGACCCGGCCGGTGCCGCCGACGCGATGTTCACCCACATCACCGAGGCGTGGCTGGTCCGCCGCAAGGGCTCCGGCAAGCCGACCCGACTGCAACGCTGACACCGCCCCTCCATTCGCCGCCGGCAGCCGTCACCGGTCGTCGACCGGTGACGGCTGCCGTGGTGATCCCGCTGTCCTGTCGAGGTCAGGAGAACTGCGCGAAGAACCGCCAGATCTCACCCTTGGTCCAGGTCGTGATGCCGCTCTCGCCGTACGTCCCGTCCACCGGGCCGGGCATGTGCCCGTTGTCGAAGGCCGCCCACTGCACCGGGTAACCCGACCGGCAGCCGGAGTACAGGGTGGTGATGTGGGTGCGGCTGCCGCCACCGGGCTCGGGCGGATTCTGCGCCGCGCACCCGTTGTTGCGGACGAACGTGTCGCGCAGCGCGCGCCCCTGACCGATGTTGAGCACGTTGTCCGTGATGCCGTGCAGCCCGAAGTACGCGATCGGCTGGGTGCCGCCGGAGCAGCCGCTGATCTGGGCACCGGCGATCACCGCGACGGCCCGGAACACGTCGGCCCGCGCGCAGGCCAGGGCGTAGCTCATGCCGCCGCCCCAACTGAAGCCGGTGGCGAAGCGCTGCCTCGGGTTGACGCAGAGGTCGGCCTCGATCCGCCGGATCATGTCGTCCACGAACGTGACGTCCTCGCCACCGGCGTTGCCCCAGCCGTTACCGAGCCCCTGCGGCGCGACCAGGATCGCGCTGTTGTTGGACTGCTCCTGCTGGCCGTAGTACGACCAGGCGGTCCCGCTGGTGCCGCCGTTGGAGATCTCCTGCATGGTGCCGCCCCGCCAGTGGAAAGCGAAGATCAGCCGGTACGGGTTGTTCGGCTGGTAGTTGGCGGGTACGCGCAGGATGAACGACCGGCTCTTGCCGCCGCTCTGGATCGTGTGGGTGCCGCTGGTCAGCGTGGGCGTACGGCCGCATCCGCTGCCGCCCGTCGGCGGCGGGGTGGGGTTGCTCCCGTCGACGCGGGCGAGCTGCCACTGCTGGTTGCCGCCGTTCCAGTCGGCGTACTGGACGATGTTCGCCCCGTCGGCGGTCGACGCGCCCTGGACCTCGACGACCTTGCCGCTGTGCCGGCTGACCAGCCGGACGTGACCGCCGTCCGAGTCGGCCAACCGGAACTGCTGGTTGGCCCCGTTGTTGTCCGACCAGGCGACGATCGGGGCACCGTCGGCGGTGGACTGGTTCTGCACGTCGAGGACCTTGCCGGAGTGCCGGGACTTGAGCCGATAGAAGCCGCCGCCGGAGTCGACGAACTGCCACTGCTGGTTCGCGCCGTTGTTCCGCGTCCACTGACTGATCCGCGCGCCGTCGTTGGTGGCCGAGGCGTACAGGTCCAGCGCCTTGCCGCTGGTCCGGTTCACCAGCACGTACCACGCGGTGGTGTCGACCGTCGCGGCGGACGCGGGCGCGGCGTTCACCGCCACGACCGTGCCGGCCGTCATGACCACGGCGAGCGCGGCGGCCAGTCCGGATCGTCGACCGCGTCTCGGCGGGGAGGCGGGACGGGCCTCGCCGATGACTGTCATGGTCCACTCCTTCGGTCGGGGTCGCTCGCGGGCGGGACCGCCCGCGAGCGCCCGGCTGGGGGTGCCGGCGTCGGGTGGTGGCGTCAGCACGTCGGTGTGTCGTGGGGATGCCCGGACGGCGGCGCCCGATCCGGCGACACGAGCCCACGAGGGAGCGGTCCACCAGGTCGGGACGCCGTGTCGACGCCGGACGACCGGACCGCTCGCTCATCGAAATCTAACGATGCAAACGTCATACGTCAAACGACAGATGTAGGGCTGGCCCGGAAAGTGGCTGCACTGCGCCTCGCCGGGGACCAGAATGGCGCGGTGCGGATCACCGAGATCGACCCCGGCGCAGACGAGACACTGGCCCGAACGCTGCTGTCGATCCAGCACGTGGCGTACGCGGTGGAGGCGTCGCTCATCGGCGACGACCGCATCCCACCCCTGCACGAGACGCTCGACGCGCTGCGCGCCGCGCCGCTGCGCTGGCTCGGCGCCCACCACGACGGACGGCTGGTCGGTGCGGTGGCCTGGTCGGAGAACCCCACCGAGCGGGACATCGACCGGCTCGTGGTGGACCCGACGGCCCACCGTCGCGGCACCGGCACCGCCCTGGTGCGGACGCTCCTCGCCTCGGCCGGCGACCGGCGGACCGTGGTCGCCACGGGCGCGGCGAACCTCCCGGCCCGCCGGCTCTACGAGCGTCTCGACTTCCGCCTGATCGGCGAGCGCGAGGTCGTCCCCGGCCTCCGGATCGCCGAGTACGTCCGCGAACCGGCCACCTGACCCGTGGGGCTCGGTCGAACCGTTGCCCGGGACGCTCCTGCGCCGGGGACGCCTGGGTGGGTGTCGGGCGCCATGGACATGTCATGTTGGCGCTCGGTATGCGGTATCGCCGAGATCATGGACAGTTTCCGTTAACGCGAAACGGAAACTGTCCATGATCTCGCGTCGGCCACGAGTCGTGCGTCCGAGCGAGGTCACCGAGCCCCTGCCATCCTGAGGCACTCGCGGAGTCCCGCGAAACTGACGGGCAGGATGGAGATCCGCCACACGTGGGCACCGGTGCTCTGTGAGAAGCTGCGGCTGGAGAACTAAGCCAGCGGTTTTCGGGCGAGCAGGAGAGCCGTTGTCTCGGTAATGAACGCCCAGGACGCTGACACCTCGGCGGGAAGTCGGCCATCCTGTTCACGCATCCGTGCGGGAACGTACCAAGCGGCGTTGACAATGATCTACCGGGCTTCGTCGCTGGGCCGCAGCGGTTCAGACCAGCCCGAGGCTGATGGCGAGTTGGGTGATCGTCGTCGACGCGTCCTGGTCGCGGGCGACGTGGGCGACCATCTCTCGTACCGCCGGCCGGTGCCGGATCTCGGCGGGCGCGGTGGCGTCGGCCTGGATCAGCACTCGGGCAGCGTTGGTGGCGTCGTCGGTGTCCAGGTAGGCGCGAGCGGCGTCGACGAGGTGCGCGGCGCGATGCTCGACGGGCAGCCACCGCCACTCGTCACGCCCGATCGCCTTCTCGTGCCGCGCGACGGCGTCCGAGGTGTCGCCGAGTGCGACGGCGGCGGTGACCCGGGCCAGTTCGACGGCGGTCGGGCCGAACGCCGTGCGGTGGTGGTCGTGTCCCTCGCCGACTCGGGCGGCCATCTCGGCGGCTTCGTCCAGCAGGTCAGCGGTGGCGCGGTCGTTGCCGCAGGTCGCGGCGATGAGGGCGGCCTGCACGAGCAGACTGCCGCAGAGCGACACCTCCGGTGGTTCGCCGGTGTCGGGGTCGGGTGGGGCGATCTGGTAGGCGGCGGCCAGCATCACCGAGCGCGCCCGCGCCGACGTCCGGAGCACCTGACCGAGCTGCACCGACGCGCACGCCAACAACAGTCGGTCACCGGTGGCGGCGGACATGGCCCGGTCGGCGGCCAACCAGGCAAGCTGATGCTCGTCCAGCTTGACCAACAACGCCGTGGTGACACGGTACGCCTCCACCACCAACGTCCGACCCGCCTCCGAGTCCTGGGCGTACGCCCGGTGCACCGTGGTCAACAGCCCTGGCAGCAGGTCGATCAGGTGCGGGTATCGGGCGTGCTGGTAGGTGGTCCACGCGTGCGCGACCTCCCGCGCCACCCGCTCCGACGGCATCACCTCGCCGCGCGCCGACGGTCGACCGAGAGCCATCTCGTACGTCGACATCGCCGCCCTGATCCGGGCGACACCCTCATGACGCTCGACCGCATCAGCAGGCTCGGCGTCACGGCCGAGCAGAGTCGCGGCATCCACCCGCAGCACGGTGGCGATGTCCCGGATGACCGACAGCCGCTCCAACGACCGCACGCCACGTTCGACCTTGTCCACCCAACTCTTCGACTTGCCCAGGCGGTCGGCGAACGTCTGCTGCGACAGATTCCGCCGCGCCCGCAGGTAGGCCACCCGCCGCCCGATCGGCACGGGATCACCGGGCACGACGCCACCGCCGATCCGGCACCGCCCGGGTCGTCTCCTCGACCGGTATCCGCTCCGCCTCAGCCTGCGCCAGGATGCGCTGCTTCGCGGCCTCCCGCTCCGCCGCTTCCGCCTGCTCGCCACGGCTGTGCCCTCGCTCGTGTTCCACGCCGCCCACGTACGACCCCTCATCGGACAGGGCACGGTGGTGTGGGTACTCGGGAAGATGTGGCCACCGCCGCGCCGGTTCAGAGGCGCGACCGCTGCACATCGAAGACGGACGAACATGCGGACCGCGCTGTAATCGGGACGCTACGGAACGCACACTTGCTAGCTGGAACGCTTACGCACCACCGCTACGCGGCGAGGCTCATCCGCTCGCACAGCCCCCGCAACTCCGGCGAGGTCGCGCCCTTACGCAGCAACGACCGTGCCGTCTCCCGCGCCGACACCGACGATCGGGCGTGTTGCGATCCGACCCGTTCGGCAGCGAGCAGCATCCGCACCGCATCTCGGTCCCGGCCGACCGCCTCGGCGGCACGGCCCATGTCGAGCCAGAAGTACACCTGCCGCACCGCTGGCAGGCCCGCCAGCTCCACGCCCGACGCCGTCTGCAACGCCGCCTCCGGACGCCCCGTGTCGAGCAGGAACGCCATCAGCCACAGCGCCACGTTCCGTGGCCCCCAGGCGAGGTCCCACCTGTCGGTCTCCCCGGTGTGCGCCGCGATCTGCCCCGCCTCGGCAAGGTGCTCCTCCGCCCCCGCCTGATCCCGCAGCCCGGCGAGGTGATGCGCCCGCGCCAGGTGCAGGAACCCCAACACGTCCAACGCGCCATCTGCTCCACTGCCCGAAAGATCGGCTGACGCGACGTCACACAGCGCCCGCGCCGGACCGTACGCCCCCGAGTAGGCCCACACCCGCGCCCGATTCGCCGCCGCGACCCCGGCCGCCACCGGATCATCAAGCAACCCGGACGCCTCGGCACACCGCTCCGCCGCCAGCCACGCATGCGCCGGGTAGCTGACGTTCAGCAACGATCCCATCGCCACGCCGTACACCGGCACCATCTCCGTCAACGCCGCTCGTCGATCGGTGAGGCCGTGCATCGCCGGCACCAGGTCGACAAGCCGCCGCAACGCGCCCGCGTAGTCACACCGCCCGTACAGGCCACGCACGAGCGCCGCCTCTCGGCGTACCTGCTCGACGGTCGCCACCGCATCGGAACGCTTGGACATCGGCGTGTCCATCATGATCCGCCACACCCGCTCGGCGTCGATGCGCGCCGCGTCGAGCTGCCGATCAGTCGGCGTGTACGCCTGCCCGGTCAGGTCCACTACCGAGCATTCAAGGGCCGCCGCCAGATCCACCACCATGTACCGGTCGGTGCGCTGCTGGCCACGCTCGATCCGCGACCAGGAGGTGTGGGAGATCCCCGCCCGACTTGCCGCATAGCGCACACTCCAACCACGCAACTCGCGGCGAGCACGAATACGATCACCAATCGAGGGATCAACAGGTATCGGCCGACGAGCCATCAGCGGCACTCCCAGTTCACACGAGAACCCCTGCCGACCATCCCCGGCAGGCTGCCACTCCGGACGGTACACCGATCAGCACCGACAGCACCCGCACGTGCTTGATCATCAAGCAAGCCGTCAGAAGTTGAGGCGGACCTTCGAGCATCCGCCACCAGCTGGAACGCTACTCAATCCCCATGCACACACGGTGCTCAAGGCTCTCACTGCTGGCCAACGTTTCACGGGGGTCCTGTTCCCCCGTCTCCAAGAGCGCATACGGTCTGCGGGTGGCCCGGTCGCGCCTCCTACCCGCTCGCGACCGTTCACGGCCTCACGCTTATGCCGATGAACGTACGTCGTGCGGTCGGTGATGTTCTCCGTGCCAAGGTCACGCTCGATCCTGGATCGAGTGGCATCTCTTCGCTTCCGTAACCACTCGATCCCGGATCGAGCACGACCTTGAGGCCGGCGAGCGAGTGCGCCGGCGGGACGTTGATCCGATGCCCGGACCTGCCCTCCGATGAGCTGTTCCAACGAGGGAGCCTGATCAACGCACTCCATCAAGCACGGCATGTGGAGGGCGATAGCCGTTGGGAGGCGCTGACGACTGCACGAGCTGACGCTCTGGAGGGCTTTGACAACCTGCTTAAGGTACTCAGCGCACGGTAGGCAACCACTCAGGTGGGCTTGGCTTGTCTTCGGGGTGCACCTGTCGTCAGTCACCCTGCCGGCGCGCCGACTCTACGAGCGTCTCAGCTTCCTCCTGGTCGATGAGCGTGAGGTGATCCCCCGCCTCCGGATAGCCAAGTGCGCTCACCGACTGGCGGACTGAGCCGGTACTCCGGACAGGCCAGGCAGCGCTGTCACCTGACGTCGAGCCGGAGCGGTCAGTCCAGGTAGAGCCGGTAGCCCTGGGCGGTGGGGCGCAGGCCGCATGACTCGTAGAACCGGTGGGCGTGGAGACGGTCCACGCGGGACAGCAACTGGACCTTGTAGCAGCCGGCCGTCCGGGCCAGGTCGACGACCGTGTCGAACAGGCGACCGGCGACGCCCAGACGACGCGCCGCGTGCGTGACAATGACGTTCTCGACCAGCATGAACGGTCGGCCGCCCCGGGTGAGGTTGGCGACCACCACGCCGTCGACGGTGCCCACCACCGCGCCGTCGCGCACTGCGACAAGCACGGTGCGGCCGGGCTGGCCGGCGATCTCACGCCAGATCCGCGCAGCCCGTTCGGGCGGCAGCACCGGATCGTCCGGGTGCAGTTCGGCGTAGAGACCCAGCAGCGCCGCCAGGTCATCCTCGGTCGCCGTGCGCACGACTGTCGTCACGGGCGTCACCCTACCGACACGCCACGCCACACCCCCTCCTTCCTCTCGCAAATGAAAACCGTTACCATTGCCATCGCCTGTTGCCGAGTGGGGAGGCGCCGATGGCGCACGTGTTGTTGGTGGAGAGCTGGGTCGGGGCGATGAGCCACCTCCTGCCGCGAGCGGTGTTGGAGGCCGGGCACCGGTTCTCGTTCCTGACCCGGGACCTGCACCACTACCTGCGCGGTGCGCCGCCCGGCGGCACACATCCGCTGCTGGCCGCGCAGAACGTGCTGACCGTCGACACCAACGACGTACCCGCGCTGTTGCAGCAGGCCGTGCGGCTGCACGCGGCATTGCGCTTCGACGGCGTACTCACCTCGTGTGATTACTACCTGGACACGGTCGCCCAGGTGGCCGCGCACCTCGGGCTGCCCGGTGCGGACCCGGCGGCGGTGCGGCGGGCGTACCGCAAGGATCTGGCCCGCACGGCGATGGCCCGCGCCGGTGTGCCGCAACCCCGGTTCGCGCTTGCCGACGGCTGGGCGGCCACCGCGCAGGCCGCGCGCGAGCTGGGGTATCCGCTGGTGCTGAAGCCGGTGGACCTGTGCGCCGGCATGTACGTGCGGCAGGTGGCGGATCCGACCGAGCTGCGCGCCGCGTTCGACGCCCTCGCCGCGTTCCCGGTCAATGCTCGGCGGCAGCCGAGGGTGCCGGTGGTGCTGCTGGAGGAGCTGCTGACCGGTCCGGAGGTGAGCGTGGAGACGGTCACCGTCGACGGCGTGACCACGGTCGTCGGGATCACCGACAAGAGTCTCGGCGGTGCCTCCGGGTTCGTCGAGACGGGCCACATGTTCCCGGCGGTGCTGGACCCGGCGACCCGTGAGCGGGTCGGCGAGGTGGCGGTGGCCGCCCTGGAGGCGGTCGGGTTGGACCGCGCGGTCGGGCACACCGAGCTGCGGCTGACGCCGACCGGGCCGCGCGTGGTGGAGGTCAACCCCCGGCCCGCCGGCAACCAGATCACCGAGCTGGTGCGCCGGGTCACCGGCGTGGACCTGCCGATGGTGTACGCGCAACTCGCGCTCGGCGAACACCCGGACCTCACCCCGGCCGACACCGGCGTACGCAGTGCCGCGATCGCGTTCGTGCTGCCGCCGCGACCCGGCGTCGTGGCGCGGATCGACGGCACCGGGACCTGGTCGACGGATCCTCGGGTGGTCGACTTGTCGGTGAAGCCGGACGGCCACCGGGCCGGGGACGCCAGCAGCAACAACGACTACCTGGGTCACGTGATGGTGGTCGACACCGCCGGTGCCGGTGCGCGGACGGTCGCCGACCGGCTGGCCGGGCAGGCCCGGGTCTCGTACCTCGACGAGAGCGTTCCGGCCGGTGCCGACGCCCGGGTCGGGGTCGGGGCGTGACCGCCACCTCGCCGGCCCGACCGGCGTACCGGTCGATGTCGGCGCTGGTGGAGGCGGTGCGCGCGGGACGGCTCGGGGCCGATCCGGCGCGGGCCACGGTCAGCGTCGGGTTCGTCACCCGGCAGGGCGTGCGGCACGCCTCGCGGGCGCACGGCTACCGCAACCACGTGCTGAGTCTGCGGGTCGACGCGGCGGTCGGATCGTGCGCCATCGAGCCGGGCGAGCTGCCCGACGAGACCGCGTACGACTGCGTCGGCGCGTCCGTGGCGGAGCTTCTCGCCCACCCGCTGCTGCCGGTGCGGGTGGCCGCGCTGGACGCGTACCTGATGGCAGTGCGCCCGCACGCCGAGGCGGCGGACGCGACGGTCACCGTGCCGGGCGGCGGGTCGCTGGCCAAGTCACGGGCGCGCGCCGAGGCGGTGGTGGACCTGCTGCCCGCGAGCAGCCGCACGGTGCTGGTCGTCGGGGTGGTCAACTCGCTGTTGGAGCGGCTGCGGGCGACCGGTCGCCGGTATCTGCCGTGCGACCTGGCCGGGGGCCGCACCGAGTGGGGCGAGCCGCACCTGCCCGACGCGACGGCGGTGCTGGACCGCTGCGACGCGATCCTGGCCTCCGGCATGACCCTCGGCAACGACACGTTCGCGCCGTTGCTGGCGCACGCCGCCGCCGAGCGGAAACCCTTCGTGGCGTTCGCGCAGACCGGCAGCGCGGTGCTGCCGTGGTTCCTGGGCGCGGGCCTGACCGCCGTGTCGGCCGAACCGTACCCGTTCTTCTGGCTCGACGGCGGGCCGACGACCCTCTACCGCTACGGGGTGTCCGGATGAGCGCGCCGCAACTGTTGAACCTGGTCGGACACACCCCGCTGGTCTACGTCGACGCGCCGCTGCCGCACCCGCACGGCGGCTTCTGGGCGAAGGTCGAGTGTGCCGCGCCGGGGGGCATGAAGGCCCGCGCGGCGGTCACCATGCTGGCCGGGGCGCGGCGTCGGGGCGAGTTGCGCGACGGCGCGCCGGTGGTGGAGTCGACGAGCGGCACGTTGGGGATCGGGCTGGCGTTCGCCGGGCACGCCTTCGGGCACCCGGTGGTGCTGGTGGTGGACCGTGAGTTGGAGCCGTCGATGCGGGCGCTGCTGCGCGCGTACGGGGCCCGACTGGAGGTGGTCGACCGGCCGCATCCGACCGGCGGGTGGCAGCAGGCCCGGCGGGACCGACTGACCGAGCTGCTCGCGACGCTGCCAGGGGCGTACTGGCCGGATCAATACCACAACCCCGACAACGTGGCCGGGTACGCGAGCCTCGGTGACGAGATCGCCGCCCAGGTCGACGCGGTGGACGTGCTGGTGTGCAGTGTGGGCACCGGCGGGCACAGCGCCGGGCTGGCCCGGGCGTTGCGGCGGTCCTGGCCCCGCCTGCGGCTGATCGGCGTGGACACGGTCGGGTCGAGGATCTTCGGTCAACCGGCCCGTCCCCGGCTGATGCGCGGCCTGGGCAGCAGCATCCATCCCGACAACGTGGACTATCCGGCCTTCGACGAGGTGCACTGGGTCGGTCCGGCGGAGGCGGTGGACACCTGCCGTCGGTTGGCGCGTACCGGCTTCGTCACCGGGGGGTGGAGCACCGGGGCGGTGGCCCGGGTCGCCGCCTGGGCGTCGCGGACCCGGCCGGACGCGCGGGTGGTGACGGTCTTCCCGGACGGCCCACACCGCTATCTCGACAGCATCTTCGACGACGGCTGGTGCGCCCGGCACGGGCTGCTCGACTCCGTACACGGACACCCGGTGGAGATCCCGCACCCCGGCGCGGTGGAGGTCACCCGGTGGAGCCGGTGCCGGACGGTGACCGATCCGGTTGCCGACCGGGGGCGGGTGCCGGCATGAGGCTGACCTGGCAGGCGTACCCGCTGGTGCTGCGGGAGCCGCTGCGCATCTCCCGGTCGGTGATGGCCCGTCGGGAGGCGGTGCGGCTGACCGTGACGCACGACGGTGTCACCGGGCACGGCGAGGTCGTCACCAGCAACTATCTCGGACTCGACCGGGCGGCGATCGAGGCGTGCTGCGCCGGGTGGGCGGAGCGGGTGGCAAGCTGCCCGGATCCGGAGACGCTCCGGGCCGAGCTGGGCGCGTATCCGGGGCCACCGGGGGTGCGCGGGGCGCTCGACGCGGCCGTGCACGACCTGCTCGGGCACGCCCGGGCCGTACCGGTGCACCGGCTGGTGGGGGCGCCGCAACCGACGCCGGTGGCCACCGCGTACACCATCGGGCTGGTGCCGGTGCCGGAGGCGGCGGCGACCGCCCGACGGCTGGTCGCCGCCGGGTTCTCGGTGCTGAAGGTGAAGGCCGGCGACGCGGACGACCTGGCCCGGGTGGCGGCGGTCCGGGCCGCCGCGCCGGACGCCCGGCTGCTGCTCGACCCCAACGGCGGCTGGTCCGCCGAACAGGCCGTACGGCAGCTCGACGCGCTCGCGCCGCACAAGCTGGACGCGGTGGAACAGCCCATCCCGCCGGGCCGCCCCGACCTGCTGGCCTGGGTGGGTGCCCGCAGCGGCACGCCCGTGATCGCCGACGAGGACGCCGCCGGTCCGGCCGACCTGGACCGGCTGGCGGGCGCGGTCGCCGGGGTGAACGTGAAGCTGGCGCGGTGCGGCGGCATCACCGCCGCCGGGGACATGATCGAGGCGGCCCGGCAACGGGACCTGGACGTGATGCTCGGCTGCCTGGTGGCCAGTTCGCTCGGCATCGCCCCGGCGGTGCACCTGGCCGGTCTGGCCCGCTGGGTGGACCTGGACGGCCATCTGCTGCTCGCCGACGACCCGTGGACCGGCATCGGCGGTCGGGACGGTGTGCTGCGCCTGTCGGGGGCGGCCGGGCTCGGGGTGGCACCGGCGGCGGAGGCACCCCGGTGAGGGCCACCTGGGCGTCGTGGCGCGGCTTCCCGGTGCCGATCCGGCTGCTGGTGGTCAACCAGCTCGGCGTCAACGTCGGGTTCTACATGCTGCTGCCCTTCCTGGCCGGCTATCTCACCGACCAGATCGGGCTCTCGGCCGCCCTGGTCGGCCTGGTCCTCGGGGTCCGCAACCTGAGCCAACAGGGACTGTTCCTGCTCGGCGGATCGGCGGCGGACCGGCTCGGCGCACGCGGGGTGATCATCGCCGGGTGTGGGCTGCGGGCGGTCGGCTTCGCGGTGTTCGCGGTCGGCGGGTCGCTGTCGGCGCTGCTGGTCGCCTCGGTGCTGACCGGTCTGGCCGGTGCCCTGTTCAACCCGGCCGTGCGCGCCTATCTGGCCCAGGCCGCCCCGGACCGGCGGGCCGAGGCGTTCGCCCTGTTCAACGTGTTCGCCAGCGCGGGGGCGCTGATCGGGCCGCTGGTCGGCAGCGCGCTGCTGCTGGTCGACTTCCGGGCGGCGGCGACCGGGGCCGCGCTGGTGTTCGCCGCGTTGACCGTGGCGCAGGCGCTGGTGCTGCCGGCCCAGCCGGTGACGGCCAGCGGGCAGAGCGTCGGCCGGGACTGGCGGGAGTCGCTGACCGACGGCCGGTTCCTGGCGTTCACGGTGGCGTTGAGCGCGCTGTTCGCGTTGCAGACCCAGCTCTATCTGGTGCTGCCGGTGCAGGCGGAGGCGGTCACCGGCACGCCGCTGGCGGTCGCCGCACTCTTCGTCGTCTCCACCGTGGTCACCGTGGCGGGGCAGGTCCGCATCACCGCGCGGCTGCGTCGCCGCGTCGACCGGGGCACCGCGATCGCCGCCGGGATGGCGGTGACCGGCGCCGGTTTCCTGGTGCCGCTGCTGCCGCTGGGCGGTCCCCCGGCGGTCCGCGTCCTGCCGGTGCTCGTCACCACGCTGGCGCTGGCAGTGGGGGTGATGGTGGCGCAGCCGTTCGTGCTGGAACTGCTGCCCGGATTCGCCCGCACCGGGCTCACCGGCACCTACTTCGGCGTCTTCTATCTCGCCTCGGGCGTGGTGGCGGCGCTCGCCACCACCGCCGTCGGCGGGCTCATGCAGACCGGATCGGACGGCGCGGCCGAGCGGGTCCCGGCCGGGGCGTGGCTGCTCTGCGCCGCCCTCGGACTGGCCTCGGCCGCGGCGGTGCGGGTGCTGCACCGCCGGAACCTGCTCGGCCCCCGACCGGTCGCCGACACCACACCGGACACCGTCCCGGGCGACGCGCGGATGCCCGCCGTCACCCCTCGCCGCCCTGGCGCGGCCTGAACACCGCAACACCTTCGAGAGGAAACCCCATGTCGATCCACCTGTCCCGCCGCACGCTGCTCGGCGGCGGCGCCGCCCTGGCCACCGCCCTGCTCACCGGCTGCGGCGGCGACTCCACCGGCGGCCCCGGTGCCGGTGACACCCCGAGGCGGGGCGGCCGGTTGCGGGTCGCGTTCGCCGGTGGCGGTGCCACCGAGACGCTCGACCCGCACCTGGCGAACCTGTTCAACGAGGCGTCGCGGGCCAAGGCCGTCTTCGACAAGCTGGCCGACTACGGCCCCGACGTGTCGATCCAGCCCCGACTGGCGCTGAGCTGGGAACCGAACGCGGACCTGACCCGCTGGCGGGTGGCGCTGCGCGAGGCCACCTTCCACGACGGTCGGCCGGTCCGCGCCGCCGACGTGCTCGCCAGCTACGCCCGCATCGTCGACCCGGACCGGGCGTTCCGGGCCCGCGCCAGCCTCGCCCTGATCGACCTGCGGGCCAGCCGGGCGGTGGACGACCGCACCGTCGAGTTCGCCCTGCACCGGCCGTTCGCCGAGTTCGGCAACGTCCTCGCCGCGTTCGGCGCGTACATCGTGCCGGAGGGTGCCGAGTCGTTCGACCGGCCGATCGGTTCCGGCCCGTTCACCGTCAGCAGCTTCACCCCCGGCCGATCGCTGCTGCTGGCCCGCTACCCGGACTACTGGGAGGGTGCCGCGCACCTCGACGAGCTGGAGTACGTGATCGCCAACGAGGAGTCGGCCCGGATCAACGCCCTTCTCGGCGGGCAGGTCGACTACGCGCACGACGTCAGCCCGACCACCGCGCGGACGCACACCGGCAACGACCGCGTCGCGATCACCCGGATGCCGAACAGCAACCTGCTCGGCTTCACGATGAAGGTGGACCGTCCCCCGTTCGACAACCGGGACCTGCGCGAGGCGATGTTCCTGCTCACCGACCGGGAACAGCTCGTCGAGACGGTGCTCTCCGGCACCGGGCAGGTCGGCAACGACCTCTTCGGCAAGGGCTTCCAGTACTACGCCGACGACATCCCGCAGCGCACCCGCGACCTCGACCGGGCCCGCGCACTGGTGGACCGGGCCGGTGCGCGCGGGCTGCGCATCCCGTTGGACACCGCGCCGGTCGCCGCCGGTTTCGTCGAGGCCGCCAGCGTCTTCGCCGACCAGGCCCGTCAGGTCGGGCTCACCGTCGAGCCGGTGCAGCGCAACAAGGACACCTACTGGCGGGACGTGCTCGACGGCGGGGTGATGGCCACCTTCCGCAGCGGTGCCATGCCGATCGAGACGCACATCTCGCAGCGGCTGCTGACCACCTCCACCACGAACGCCACCCGCTGGATGCGGCCCGAGTTCGACGCGCTCTACGGCACCGCCGTCTCCTCCACCGACGAGGCGGGTCGCCGTCGCGCGTACGGGGACATGCAGCGGATGCTGCACGCCGAGGGCGGGCTGCTGGTGTGGGGGTTCGCCGACTTCCTGGTGGCCACCGCCCCGAAGGTGCGCGGAGTCTCCGCCGAGGCGCCCGCGAACACCCTGGACTGGGCCCGCTTCGACAAGGTGTGGCTGGCTTGAGTCTGACCCGCTACACCGTGCAGCGGCTGCTGCTCGGCGTCGGGCAGGTCGCCGGCATCACCACCGTCGTGTTCGTCCTCACCGAGGCGCTGCCCGGGGACGCGGCGGTGGTGATCGCCGGTGACCATCCCGACCCGGAGCGGATCGCGCTGATCCGCGCGCAGCTCGACCTCGACCGACCGGCCTGGTGGCGCTTCCTGGACTGGGTGGTCGGGCTGCTGCACGGCGACCTCGGTGCCTCGCTGATCTCGCAGCGGCCGGTGCTGGACCTGATCGTCGGCGGGGCCGCCGCGACCCTGCTGCTCGCGGTCGCCACGCTGGTGCTGCTGGTGCCGCTCGCCGTCGGGCTCGGCATGCTCGCCGCCCGCCGCGAGGGGGGCCGGCTCGACCGGACACTCACCACCCTCGCGGTCGGACTGTACGCGGTGCCCGAGTTCGCCCTGGCCATCCTGCTGGTGGCGGTCTTCGGCGTCCGGCTGGGCTGGTTCCCGCCCACCGCTGTCGGCGCCGACCTGCTCGCCCAGCCGGGGGTGCTGGTGCTGCCACTGCTGGTGCTGCTGGCCCGGCCGATCTGCTCGATCAGCCGGCTGACCCGCGCCGGCATGGTGGACGCCCTGCGTACGGAGTACGTCCACCACGCCCGACGCCTCGGTATCTCCACCCGGCGGCGCTGGCTGGCGCACGCGCTGCCGACCGCCGCCGCGCCGGTCGTGCAGCAGGTCGCCCGCACCACCGACTGGCTGCTCGGTGGCGTCATCGTGGTCGAGGCGGTCTTCGTCATCCCCGGGCTGGGCACCGCCCTGGTCGACGCGGTCGCCGCCCGGGACGTACCCACCATCCAGGGGCTCTGCGTGGTCGTGGCGGTCACCACCGTGCTGGTCAACCTGGTCGCGGACCTGGTGGCGTTCCGGCTCGCCCCGCGTACGGTCGGTGTCCGGTGACGGCCCGACGGCGCAGACCCCGGGCGGTCGTCGGGATCGTGCTGCTCGCCGTGCCGCTGCTGCTCGCGGTCGCCGGACCGGTGCTGGTCACCGAGTCCGACGCGCGGACCCGACCGTTCGACGGCACGGGCCTGCTGGGCACCGACTTCGTCGGCCGGGACGTGGTCGGGCAGGTGCTGCTCGGCGGGTGGTCCGTCGTCGCGGTCGCGGTCGCCGCGACCCTGCTGGCCTATCTGCTGGGCGTGCCGCTCGGCCTGGTCGCCGCGCTGACCCGGCACCGACGGCTGGACGAGGCGTTGATGCGTCCGCTGGACCTGCTGCTCGCCATCCCGTCGTTGCTGCTGCTCATCCTGCTGGCCGCCACCGCGCCACGCGGGCCGCTGACCCTGGTGGTGATCGTCGCGGTGGTCACCCTGCCGGAGGTCGCGCGGATCACCCGCGCCGCCGCGTTGCCACTGGCCCACGGCACCGTGATGGAGGCGATGCGGCTCTACCGGGAGACCTGGTGGCGGCGGGCGGTCGGCTACGTCGCGCGGGGCATCCGCCGGGTCCTGCTCGCCGACGCCGGGGTGCGCTTCATCGGCGCGGTCTATCTCGTCGCGACGGCCAGCTTCCTCGGCATCGGGGTCGCCCCGGACGCCGCCGACTGGGCGGTCATGGTCGACCGCAACCGGGGCGGGATCTTCCTGCAACCGTGGGCGGTCGTCGTCCCCGCCGCGCTGCTCGTCGCGCTCGCCGTCGGCGTCAACCTGGTCACCGACGCGCTGTTGACCGGCCGGGAGCCGACGGTGGAGCCGGACGCCGCGCGTGTCCGGGAGGAGGTCCGATGATCCGGGTCGACGGGCTGGGTGCCGTCGCCGACGGACACCGGCTGCTGCGGGACGTGTCGTTCGCGGTGCCGGCCGGTGGGGTGCTCGCCGTCGTCGGTCCGTCCGGCAGCGGCAAGTCCACCCTCGGGCGGGCGCTGCTCGGCGAGGTCGGTCCCGGCGTACGCCTCACCGGCCGGGTCGAGATCGACGGTCGGGTGGTCGGTCCCGAAACCCCGGCGCCCGGTGGGCTCGTCGGGTACGTCCCGCAGCAGCCCTCGGCCGCGCTCACCCCGGTCCGCCGCGTCGGCCCCGTGCTGCACGAGATCGCCCGCCGACACCGTCCGGTCCCCGGCCGCCGGGCCCGCCGCGTCGCCGTCCGGGAGGCGGTCCGGGCGGTGTTGACCCGGGTGGGGCTGCCCGCCGACATCCTGCGGCGCTACCCGCACCAACTCTCCGGCGGGCAGCAGCAACGGCTGGTGATCGCGCACGCCCTGCTGGCCGGGGCCCGCGTCCTGGTCGCCGACGAGCCGACCACCGGGCAGGACGGCCTGCACCGCCGCGACGTGGCCGCCGAGCTGCGCCGCCTGGCCGCCACCGGGGTCACCGTCGTCCTGCTCAGCCACGACCTGCACCTGGTCCGCGCGATCGCCGACGACGCGATCGTCCTGGACCGGGGCGTGGTGGTCGCCGCCGGTCCGGCGCACGCGGTCGTCGGGGAACCCACCCGGTCCGCTCCGGCGGCCCGTCCCGACGCCGGGTCCCCGCCGCTGGAGGCTCTGCTGCGGGCCGAGGGGCTGACCGCCGCGCACCGGGGCGCCACCGTCCTGCACGGTGTCGACGTGACGCTGGGCGACGCGCAGTGCCTCGCGCTGATCGGTCGCTCCGGCAGCGGGAAGACCACCCTCGCCCGCTGTCTGGCCGGGCTACACCGGCCGGACACCGGCACCGTCACCCTCGACGGCCGTCGCCTGCACGCCTCCCTCGACCGGCGGGTCCCGCCCGACCTCGCCGCCGTCGGGTACGTCTTCCAGGACCCCCGGGCGAGCTTCCACCCGTACGCGCCGGTGCTGGCGCAGGTGACGCGGCCCGCCGTACGGCTGCGGCGGCAGGGACCCGCCGACGTGCTGGCGGCGGCCCGTGCCCTGCTGGATCAGGTCGGCCTCGACCGGGACCTGGTCACCCGTCGGCCGGAGCGGCTCTCCGGGGGCGAACTGCAACGTGCCGCCCTGGTGCGGGCCCTGCTGACCCGGCCACGCCTGCTGGTCTGCGACGAGATCACCTCCGGGCTGGACGGCGTCAACCGGGACCGGATCCTCACCCTGCTGGACGAGCTGCGGCAGGCGCACCGCCTGGCGTTGCTGGTCATCACACACGACCCGGAGGTCGTCGTCCGGCTCGCCGACCGGGTGGTCGTGCTCGACCACGGTCGCGTCGTCGAGCACGGTCGGGCCGCCGACCTGCCCGCCGGTGCCCGGTCCCCGCTGACCCGCGCGCTACTGGATCCGGCGATCGCGCTACCCGCAACCACACCCGACACCGAGGAGATGAGCAGGACATGACCGACGAGACGACCGGACCGTACGACATCCGCACCGCCGGGCCGCAACACCTCGACGGTGCCCGCAGCGTCATGCTGGACACCTTCTACCAGGTCTTCGGCTACGGCTACCAGCCTCTTTGGCACGCCGACGTCATCGACCTGGCCGGCACCTACCTGCGCCCGGAGCGGCACGCCCTGTTCGTCGCCACCAAGGGTGACGAGGTGGTCGCCACCACCGCCGTCCGCGCCGCCGCGCCGAACAGCCCGCCGCATCCGCGCTGGCTGGCGGAGCGCTACCCGGCGGCGAGCACGGCCCAACTCTTCCGGGTGTACGTCCGTCCCGAGCACCGGCGCAACGGGCTCGCCCGCGCCCTCGTGCGGCGTGCCGTCACGTTCGCCGCCGGGCAACCCGACTACCGGGTGGTCTATCTGCACACCGACACCCGGGTGCCCGGTGCGGAGGCGTTCTGGCGCGGCGTGGCCGACCTGGTGCACGACCCGCGCGACGGTGATCCACACGCCTCCCCCACCGTCCACTTCGAGATCCCGCTCCCCGGCCGCAGACCGGCACACGGGGACCGGATCGCCGCCGATTCGGCACGGTCGGGGGCTTCCCCAAGGGCCACCTCCGTTCGATAGCATCGAACACGGGTCCGGACGGGTTCCGGCCAGCGCGACAGGAGGTCCCCATGCGGTCCACGGGCAGTCATCCGGTCCCGGAGCAGGCCCGCCCCGACGGCGGGAGCAACGGCCACACCCCGGCCGACCTGGTCGGAGCCCGGATCCGCCAGTACCGCAAGGAGCGCGGGCTGACCCTGCGCGGCCTCGCATCCCGCTCCGGGCTGTCGATCGGCTTCCTGTCCCAGGTCGAGCGCGGCATCTCGTCCATCGGGCTGACCGCGCTCGGCAGCGTGGCCAAGGCGCTGGACCGGACGGTGGGCGACTTCTTCGACGCCAGCACCGCGCCGGTCGGGGGCACCGTCACCACGCTGCCCCACCACTTCTCGCTGACCAGGGCGGAGACCACCGCCACGCAGTACGTCTCCGGACAGCAGACCTATCGGATGCTCTCCGAACGCGGGCCGGACCTGCTGCTCGAACCGATGCTGGTGCACATCGCCCCCGGCGGTCGGCGGGAGAACGCGTACGGGCACGCGGGCGAGGAGTTCGCCTACGTCATCTCCGGCGAGCTGCTCTACGAGGTCAACGGCGTCGAGCACCGGCTGCACCCGGGCGACAGCGTGCACCTGCGCTCCACGGTGCCGCACACGATGTACAACGACACCGACGCGGTGACCACCGTGGTCTCGGTCGTCACGCCCCGACTGTTCTGACGGCGACCCCGGCTTGTTCACTGTGATGAAACAAGCCGGCAACTCCGGGCGGGCTCACCGTCCGAGGCAGCGCCCCACCTCATCCATGGTGGCCTGCCAGATCGCCGAGCCGGGACCGATCACGTCGAAGTGGTCGCCGGGCAGTTCGAGATGGGTCAGCTCGTCACCGGCCGCCCGAGCCGCCACCGCGTACCGGCGGTTGATGTCGACCAGGTCCGGGCTGTCGCCCGCCCCCTGCACCAGCAGCGTGGACACCCCGATCGGCAGTCGGGCCATCGGGTCACCGGCCGCATATCGCTCGGGGACGGTCGTCGGGGTGCCACCGAGGGCGGCGCTGACCGCACCGTCACCGAGCTGGCGGCCGTCGGCCTCGGCCAGGTCCAGCACACCGGCCAGCGACACCGCCAGGGCCACCCGTGGCCCCGGGCCGTCGCCGGTCGCCAGGTCCGCCGCCGCCCGCAGGGCCAGTTGCCCACCGGCCGAGTGCCCGAACACGGCGATCCGGTCCAGGTCCAGCACACCGGCGTCGGCCACGTCCGGCAGCACCGCCAGTGCGGCGGCCACGTCGGCGGTGGTGGCGTCCCAGCCGTGCCGGTCCGGCCGCCGGTACTCCACGTTCCACGCCGCGTAGCCGCGTGCGGCCAGGTCCACGGCGAGCGCGTCCATCAGGTCGGCTCCCCAGACGGAGCGCCAGAAGCCGCCGTGCAGCAGCACCGCGACCGGCACCGGACGTGCCGTGTCCGCCGTGGGCAGTCGCAGCTCACCCCACTGGTCGGCGTCCGCGCCGTAGCCGACGCGTACCGCCGGGGACCGGTGCTGGTGCACCGCGTGGCGGATCGCCCAGGCCAGACCCCACACGCCCCGGCCGGAGAGGTGGCGGGCACCGGCGACGGCCGTGGCCACGGTGAGGTCGTACCAGACGACGTGCGGGGCGGCCCCGCTCATCAGGGCCCGCGCGGACACCGTCGGACCGGGCAGCACCACCACCGGCGCGGCGGTCGCCGCCAGCGCCGATTCCAGCGCGGCGGCCGAGTCGACGGCCACCAGACGACCGGTGCCGCCGAGGTCGGCGGCGGTGGCCGTGGTGAGCGACTCCAGCAGGGCGAGGTCGGCGACGAGGTCCGGGCCGACCAGCACGGTGACGTCCATGGGGCTCTCCTTCAGCGACGCAGCAGGGGCAGGACGGCGGTGCCGAGCAGGTCGACGCCCCGGTCGTCGGTCAGCCCGTGCGGGGTGCCGAACTCCACCCGCCGGACCCCGGCGTCGATGAGCTGCTGGGCCTGGGCGGCGACCTGCTCGGGGGTGCCGGAGAAGGCGAAACGGTCGAGCACCTCGTCCGGGATCAGCCGACCGGCGGCGTCGTGCTCGCCCGCGTCGACCAGTTCCCCGACGCGCGCCACCAGGCCGTCCGGCAGGGTGACCGTCGGGTCCAGGTCGGCGACCACCGCGAGGTACATGGCGACCTCGGTCCGGGCCTTGGCACGCGCCGCCTCGCCGTCGGTGTCGACCACCGTCACGGCACCGAGGACGATGCCGACCTCGTCCACGTCGCGCCCGGCGGCGAGAGCACCGACCCGGAGCCGGTCCCGGACGACCGGCACCATGTCGGGGTTCGCGCTGCCGCCCACCTTGATCTCGTCGGCGATCCGGCCGGCCAGGGCCGCGCCCTTCGGTCCCCACGCCCCGATCAGCAACGGCGGATCGGGGCGCTGCACAGCGTAGCGCAGCGCGGTCTCCGGGGCCAGCGTGAAGACCTGCCCCCGGTAGCCGTCCCGGTCGCCGCGCAGCAGGCGGTAGACGACCGCCGCCGCCTCCTCGATGGTGGCCAGCGGCTTCGGTTGGGGCAGACCGACCGCGCCGAGCCAGGTACCGCGCGCCAACCCCAGGTAGGCCCGTCCGGCCGAGGCCAGGTCGAGCGCGGCGAGCTGACCGGCGATCTCGTACGGCGCCAGGCTGTACGGGTTGAGGCAGGCCGGGCCGAGGCGTACCCGGCTGGTGGCCTGGGCCATCTCCAGCAGCGGGAAGATCGGCGGCTGGTACATCAGGTCGCCGAAGACGGTCAGCACGTCGAATCCGTGCGACTCGGCGGCACGGGCCAGCCGGGCGTACGCGCCGGCCGGCTTGTCGCTCTGCAGACCGAGTCCGATCTCGACCGTCATCAGGTGAGGTCCGCCGAGTTCATCCGGCGTCGGCAGGTGCGTTCCACCTTCATGATCAGCCGCTCCTCCGGGTCCGGGCAGGCGAAGAGCGAGTCCTGGTCGAGCCAGTCCCCGGCGGCCAGGTCCCGCTGCTTGGCGGCGAGGAAGGGCAGCACGGCGGCGAGGGCGTAGACGCAGAAGTGCTTGCCCTCGGGCAGCTTCAGGTGGGCGCTGTTGACCAGGTCGAACGAGTCGCCGACGGCCATGCCGCAGACCGAGCGCCCCTCGATGCGGTCCACGGTCACCGTCAGGTCGTAGATCTCCATGTCGCCGTCCGGGCTGTCGGTCATCCTCGCTCCTCCTCGTCGAGTCGTACGATGATCTTGCCGGTGGTCCGTCGGGCGGCCAGGTCGTCCAGGGCCACCGGGGTCTGCGCCAGCGACACCACCCGGCTGACCGGGGGCCGGACCGCGCCGGAGTCACAGAGGTCGAACAGCGCCCGGTAGGCGGCGGCGACCGCCTCGGGACGACGCCACGGATACTGCGAGCCCCAGGAGAGCCCGATCAGGTCGGCGTTCGCCGCGATCAGCCGGGCCGGGTCGACCGGCGGTGGCGGTCCACCGGCCGCGCCGACGCTGACCAGGCGACCCTCGAACGCGAGGCAGTCCAGCGACCGGGCGAGCAGGTCACCGCCGACCGGGTCGACGACCACGTCCACACCCTGCCCGTCGGTGGCCTCCCGGACCCCCGCCACGAAGTCCTCGCCGGTGTAGTCGATCGCCACGGAGGCACCCTGGGTCCGGCAGACCTCGGTCTTCGCCGGGCCACCGGCGGTCGCCACGACCCGCGCGCCCCGCGCGACGGCGAGTTGGGTGACCGCGATGCCGACCCCACCGGCACCGGCGTGCACCAGCACCGTCTGCCCGGCGGTGACCCCGGCGCGTTCCAGGGCGAACCAGGCGGTCTGGTAGGTGACCGGCAGGGCCGCCGCCACCGTCGGGTCCACGGAGGAGGGACGGGGCACCACCACGGTCGCGTCCACCGTGACGGTGTCGCCGAGGGCGCCGCGCGGCAGCGCCGGGCAGGCGATGACCTCCTGGTCCAGCAGGTGCTCGGCACCGGCACCGGCCGCCACCACGCGACCGGCCGCCTCGACGCCCGGAGTCATCGGGGGCTCCGGCCGCACCGGGTACTCGCCCCGGCAGAGCGAGACGTCGAGATAGTTCAGCCCCACGGTGCGGACCGCGAGCTGGACCTCACCGGGACCGGGCGCGGGGTCGTCGGGCCGCTCGGCGACCGACAGCACCCGGCCGGGTTCACCGGTGTCGTAGGCGACCAGCCGCCGGATCATCGCGCCGCCACCGGCTCGCGGAGCGACTCGGCGTGGTGGTGCACGATCTGCCACCGGCCGTCGACGCGGCGCAGCACGTCGGTGACGCGGGCGGACGACGGCGGCTGCTCGGCGTCGGCCCGCGCGATCAGCAGGTAGCGGGCCAGGCCCACGTCGCCCCACACGTCGATGCGCTTGTCCTGCGCCGCGAGCACCGCCAACTGCGGGCGCTGACCGGCGGCGTCGCGCTGGTCGCGGTAGGCGTCCAGCTCCGCCCGGGTCCGCAACGGCCCGGGCAGGTGGGTCTCCCAGGTGGTCACGTCGGCGTGCAGGTGCCCGTCGAAGCGGTCGCGGTCCCCGGCGAGGAAGGCCGCGTACAGGTCGTCGATGAGCGCGGCGATGTGTGCCGCGTCGGTTGCCACGATCGTCATGTCGTCTCCGTCCGGTCGTCCCGGGCGATCCGCCCGCCCTTCATCACCCAGCGCACACCCCGGAACGCCGAGGTGGCGGCGAGCGGGTCCTCGTCCATCGCGATCAGATCGGCCAGCTTGCCGACCTCGACCGTGCCCCGGTCCTCCTCGACGCCCAGCCACCGCACCGGGCCCCGGGTGCCGGCGTGCAACGCCCGCGCCGGGCCGATCCGCTCGGCCATGTACTCCAGCTCCCGGACCGTGGCGTTGGTGCCCTCGAAGTGCCAGAACGGCGGCATGTCGCTGCCGAGCAGCACCTCCACCCCGGCCTCGACGGCCATCGCGAAGCTCTCCAGGTGCCGGGGTCCGGCCCCGAGCGAGCGGCACTGCATCCACTCCGGTACGCCCAGCTCGTCGAAGAACTCCTTGCAGCGGGTCACCAGCAGCGTCGGCACCAGTGCGGTGCCCTGCTCCGCCATCCGCGCCACCACCTGCGGGGTGAGCTGGTAGCCGTGCTCCACACAGTCCAGTCCCAGCTCCACCGCCGCGCCGATCACCTCGGCGGGCCCGGCGTGCGCGGTCACCTTACGACCCCAGGCGTGGGCCGTCTCCAGCACCGCGGCCAGCTCGTCGGCGAACAACTGCGGGGTGTTGATGCGCTCGTGCTCCCCGGCGATGCCGCCGGAGATCATCACCTTGATCAGGTCCGCGCCGGCCTTGATCTGGCTCCGCACGCCCTGACGGAAGCCGACCGGTCCGTCGCACTCCAGGGTGTCGCTGCTCTCGTGGCCGTGCCCGCCGGTGCAGACCAGCGCCCGCCCGGCGGTGTGGATACGGGGGCCCTGGGCCCGACCGGCGGCGATGGCGCGGCGCAACGCGAAGTCGGCGTGGTCCTTCTCGGCGACGCAGCGCACCGTGGTCACGCCGCAGTGCAGCGTGCGCCGGGCCCCGTCGGCCATGTAGTACGCCAGGTCGTGCGGCCCCATCGTCTTCACGTCGTCGCCGCCGGCACCGGGCAGCGACAGCGAGAAGTGGGTGTGCATGTTGGCCAGACCGGGCGTCAGGTACGCCCCGTCCAGGTCCACCTCGCGGACCGCACCGGCGGCCCGGGCCTCCTTCGCCACCTCGGCGTACGGGCCGACGGCCGCGATCCGGTCGCCGCGTACCCAGACGGCGGCGTCCGGGATCGGGTCCACGCCGTCCACCACGCGCGCGTCCAGCACGGTGCAGTGGGCCAGCAGCAGGTTCGGTTCGACGGCGCTCATGCGATCACTCCATAGGTCTCACGGGCGGCGTCGGCGGAGACGTATCCCTCCGCCACGTCACGGCGCACCGCCTCCGGATCCCGCAACGAGGGATCACCATGACCACCACCACCAGCGGTCAACAACGACACCCGATCACCCGCCACCACCGCAGTCCGACGCGTACTCACCCGCGCCTCACGATCCGTACCCGGAAACACCACCACCTGATTCGGCTCCGGCGACAACCCACCCGCCAACGCCCACGGCGCACTCCGCGTCTTCTTGATCACCGAAAGAAACTCCCCCGACGACACGAAACGAATATCCCGCCGCAACCCACACCCACCCCGGAACCGCCCCGCACCACCCGAATCCGTCCGAATCTCCACCCGCTCGAAGAACATCCCGGTGCGGGCCTCCAGGACTTCGACGGGGGTGTTGCGGGCCTGGGTCTGGCACAGGTGGTTCGCCGGGCCGATGCCGTCGTGGTCGACGGTGCCGCCCCAGCCCACCGGGTCGTTGTTGCTGACCGCGAAGATCTGACCGGTCTCCGGGTGCGCGCCGACCATCATGAACCCGGGCACGTCACCACCGCTGGACGCCGGCAGCCGCTCCGGCATCCCCTGCGCCAACGCCTTGTAGATCAGCTCCAGGGCGACCGTCCCGGTCCACTGGGTGAAGGTCGCCGCCGGGTAGACCGCGTGGAACAGCGTGCCGGGCTCGGCGCGTACCCGCAGCGGGGCGAAGTGCCCGGCGTTGCTCTGCTCGGTGGGGGTGGTGATCGCCTTGAAGGCGACCCGGCAGGTGGCGATGGTGGCGCCGAGCGGCAGGTTGACCGGGCCGGGGACCGCCGGTGAGGAACCGGCGAAGTCCACGGTGAACGTACCGTCGGCGACGGTCACCGTGGCCCGCATCAGGATCGGCTGGTCGGTGACGCCGTCGTCATCGAGCCAGTCCTCGGCCGTCCAGGTGCCCTGCGGCAGGGCGGCGACCGCCTCGGCGGCGGATTCGGCGGCCGTGGCGATGAGCCGCTCGACCACGGCGTCCACGGTGGCCGTGCCGTGCCGGCGGTACACCTCGGTGAGTCGGCGCTCGCCGGTGCGCAGCGCGGCGATCTGCGCGTGCAGGTCACCCAGCACCGCGTCCGGCATTCGCGAGTTGAACCGGATCAACTCGTGGATCTCCCGCACCGGCACACCCCGGGACACCACCTTCGTCCCCGGGAAGATCAACCCCTCCTGGTGCATGTCCGTCGAGTCCAACACGTACCCCGGGTCCTTCGCTCCGAGGTCCATCCAGTGCGCGCGGATGCAGAGGAAGCCGATCAGCTCCTCCCCGTCGGCACCTTCCGGGTCGGGCAGGAAGACCGGGGCGAACAGGGTGGCGTCGTAGCTGTGCGCGGCGTTCCAGTACGGGTAGTTGAGCAGCACCACGTCGCCGGGATGCAGGTTCTCCCGACCCACGTACTCCACGCCCCTGGCCAGCGAGTAGTCGTTCGCGCCGAGGAACCGGGACAGTCCGGTCGACTCCGCGACCAGCCGCAGGTCACGGTCGTAGACGGAGATGCCGAAGTCGTGCACCTCGTAGATGACCGGGTTGAAGGCGGTACGCACCAGCGTCACCCGCATCTCCTCGGCGGCGGAGGTGAGGTAGCTGCCGATCACCTCGACGGTCGCGCCGTCGACCGGGGGCTCACCCATCGACGTCCACCCCGTAGACCTCCCGGGCGGCGTCGGCGGAGACGTATCCCTCCGCCACGTCACGGCGTACCGCCTCCGGATCCCGCAACCCCGGATCACCATGACCACCACCACCAGCGGTCAACAACGACACCCGATCACCCGCCACCACCGCCGTCCGACGCGTACTCACCCGCGCCTCACGATCCGTACCCGGAAACACCACCACCTGATTCGGCTCCGGCGACAACCCACCCGCCAACGCCCACGGCGCACTCCGCGTCTTCTTGATCACCGAAAGAAACTCCCCCGACGACACGAAACGAATATCCCGCCGCAACCCACACCCACCCCGGAACCGCCCCGCACCACCCGAATCCGTCCGAATCTCCACCCGCTCGAAGAACATCCCGGTGCGGGCCTCCATCACCTCGATCGGCGTGCCCCGCCCGGTGCTGCCGGAGACGTGGGTGGCGGCCTCCATGCCGTCGTGCTCGGGGGTACCGCCCCAGCCGACCAGGTCGTTGTTGCTCACCGCGAAGATCTGACCCGTCTCCGGGTTCGCGCCGACCATCATGAACCCCGGCACGTCACCACCACTGGACGCCGGCAACCGCTCCGGCATCCCCTGCGCCAACGCCTTGAGGATCAACTCGACGGCGACGATGCCGGTCCAGAGCGTGAAGGTCGGCTGCGGGTAGACCGCGTGGAACAGGGTGCCCGGCTCGGCGCGTACCTCCAGCGGGGCGACGGTCCCGGCGTTCGACGGCTCGTCCGGCGAGGTCAACGACTTGAGGACGACCTTGCAGATCGCCTCGGTGGCACCGAACGGCATGTTGATCGGCCCCCGGGTGGCCGGTGCCGAGCCGGCGAAGTCCACCACGAAACGTTCGTCGCTGACGGTGACCGTGACCCGCATCTTGACCGGGTCCTCGGTGATGCCGTCGTCGTCGACCCAGTCCTCGGCCGTCCAGGTGCCCTGCGGGAGGGTGGCCAGCGCGGCCCGGGTGCGGGCCTCACCGTCGGCGATGATGTGGTCGACGGCGGCGGAGACGGTGTCGCGGCCGAACTTCTCGATGATCTCCAGCAGTCGACGCTCGCCGGTACGCAGCGCGGCGATCTGCGCGTGCAGATCACCGAGGACCGCGTCCGGCATCCGCGAGTTGAACCGGATCAACTCGTGGATCTCCCGCACCGGCACACCCCGGGACACCACCTTCGTCCCCGGGAAGATCAACCCCTCCTGGTGCATGTCCGTCGAGTCCAACACGTACCCCGGGTCCTTCGCCCCCAGGTCCATCCAGTGCGCCCGGACACAGAGGAACCCGACCAGGTCGCCGTCGGCGTCGGCGTCCGCCGGGTCGGGCCGGAACACCGGCGCGAACAGCGTCGCGTCGTACGCGTGCGCGGCGTTCCAGTACGGGTAGTTCAGCAGCACCACGTCACCCCGGTGCAGGTTCTCCCGACCCACGTACTCCACGCCCTTGGCCAGCGAGAAGTCGTTCGCGCCGAGGAAGAAGGTCAGCCCGGTGGCCTCGGCGACCAGGCGCAGGTCGGCGTCGTAGATCGACAGGCCGAAGTCGTGCACCTCGTAGATGACCGGGTTGAACGAGGTCCGGATCAGGGTGGCCCGCATCTCCTCGGCCGCCGACAGCAGATAGCTGCGGACGACCTCGACCTGCGCTCCGTCCAGTGTGGTCATGCCGACTCCTCCAGGGTGACCAGCAGGTAGCGGTGCTCGTCGACGGTGACGCGCTGGCCACTGGGCACGACCGTGGTGGAGGTGCCCTCGTCGACCAGGGCCGGACCGCTGAACGTGTCGCCCGGCTCCAGCGCGGCCCGGTCGTACACCGCGAACGGGACCACGGCGCGCGAGCCGAAGTCGTACGCGTCGCGGTGGGTGAGCAGCGCCCGGGACGGGTCACCGTCGCCGCGCGGGTGGGTGCCCAGCTCCGGGCGGGTGGTCCGGCCGATGCCCCGGACCCGCAGGTTGAGCAGTTGCAGCGGATTGTCCATGGTGTGGCCGTACCGGGCCCGGTGCACCTCGTCGAAGGCGCCGCGCACCGCGTCACGATCCAGCGTCGACCCGACGGTCACCATCAGGCTGTGCTCCTGGCCCAGGTAGCGCACCTCGAACTGGCGCTCCAGCACGGCCTGGTCGGCCGGCACGCCCTGCTCCACCAGCGAGGCGACCGCCTCCGCCTCGACGGCCTTGAACAGCTCCTCCAGCTCGTCCAGCCCCACCTCGTCGAGGCCGGCCATCACGGTACGGCTGAAGTCGTTCACGATGTCCGCCGACAGCATGCCCCAGGCGGAGAAGCCGGACGGCGCGAACGGCACGACGACCTCGCCGATGCCCATCTCGCGGGCCAGCAGCGGAGCCAGCAGCGGCCCGGCACCGCCGAAGGCCAGCAGCGAGAAGTGCCGGGGGTCGTGCCCCCGCTCCACGGTGATCTGGCGGACCGCACCCACCGTACGGGCCAGCAGCACGTCGAAGACTCCGGCGGCGGCGGAGGTGGCGTCCCGCCCGAGCGGCTGCGCCAGTTGCTCGTCGATCGCCGCCCGCGCAGCCTGGTCGTGCAGGCCCATGGTGCCGGCGAGGAACCGGTCCGGGTCCATGTAGCCGAGCACCACCGCCGCGTCGGTGACGGTCGGTCGGGTGCCGCCCCGGCCGTAGCAGACCGGTCCCGGATCGGCCCCGGCGCTCTGCGGCCCCACCTTGAGCAGCCCCCGGTCCAGCCAGGCGATCGAGCCGCCACCGGCACCGATGGTCCGGATGTCGTACGTCGGGATCAGCAGCGGGAAGTGCTCCAACTGCGCCTCGTACGCGGCCACGGCGGTGCCGCTCTCGATGACGCAGGCGTCCAGCGAGGTGCCGCCGATGTCGAACGTCAGCAGCCGCTCCCGGCCCAGCTCCGAGGCGAGGTACGCGGCACCGACGATGCCACCGGCCGGGCCGGACAGCACGGTGTGCGTCGGTGACGTCTTCGCCACCGCGCTGGTCATCGAACCACCGCCGGAGCGCATGATCAGGAACTGTCCGGTGAAGCCCCGCTCGGCGAGACCGGACTCCAACTCGTCGACGTACCGCTCGAAGATCGGCCGGATGTACGCCTCCAGCACGGTGGTGCTGGTCCGCTCGTACTCGCGGTACTCGCGCACGATGTCGGTGGAGAGCGAGAGGCTGACCTCGGGGAACTCCTCGCGGATCAGCCGGGCCGCCTCGCGTTCGTGGGTGGGGTCCAGGAACGAGTGCAGGAAGCAGATGGCGATCGAGGTCACCTGCTGGTCCACCACCAGCGTGCGGGCGGCGGCGCGGACGCTCGCCGGGTCCAGCTCCTCCACCACCCGGCCCCGGTGGTCGAGGCGACCGCGCACCCCGGCGGTGAAGCGGCGCTGCACCAGGCTCGGCGGGCGCTGGTACTGGAAGTCGTACATGTGGTCCGACGGCACGTTGCCCCGGCCGATCAGGAAGATGTCGCGGAAGCCCTCGTTGGTGATGATCCCGGTCCGGCCGCCGCGCCGCTCCAGCACCGCGTTGAGTCCCAGCGTGGTGCCGTGCGTGAACAGCTCCACCTCGGCCAGGTCGGTGCCGAGCGCCTCGATTGCGGCGAGCACCCCGTCGGCGGGACGGGCCGGGGTGGTGGACGCCTTGCGGAAGCGCACCCGGTTGGTCCGGGTGTCCAGTTCCATCGCGTCGACGAACGTGCCGCCGATGTCGACGGCCAGCCGGATGGGACGACGGGTCATGGCGTGTCGGCCTGCTTTCCGATCAGGGCGGGAAGTTCCGGGACACGCCAGCAGGCGGCCCGGCTCGCGCCGTACGACTGAAGTTCCTGCGGCTGGGAGCGACAGGTGTCGGTGACGAAGGGGCACCGGGCGGCGAGCGCGCAGCCGGTGGCCGCGTCGGTCTCCTCCAGGTCCTTGACCAGCTCCACCCCCGCGACGGACGCGGGCGGCGCGCCGAGTCGCGGCGCGCTGGCCAGCAGTGCCCGGGTGTAGGGGTGGCGGGGGTCGTCGAACACGACGTCGACGGGCCCCTCCTCGACCACGCGACCGAGGTAGAGCACCGCCACCCGGTCGGCGAAGCCCCGGACGGTGGCCAGGTCGTGCGAGATGAAGACCGAGGCCCGGTCGGTGTCGGCGGTGACGTCGGCGATCACGTCGAGGATCTGGGCCTGCACGGTGACGTCGAGGGCCGAGGTGGGCTCGTCGAAGACGATCAGGTCGGGCTCGCCGACCAGGGCGCGGGCGATACCGATGCGCTGGGCCTGACCGCCGGAGAGTTCGTGCGGGTAACGCCGCAGGATGGACCGGTCGAGTTCCATCCGGTCCAGCACGGCGGCGACCCGGGCCTCCCGCTGGGCGGCGGGCAGGCCGGCGGCGCGCAGCGGCTCGGCGATGGAGTCGCCGACGGTACGCCTCGGGCTCAGCGACCCGATCGGGTCCTGGAAGACGAGCTGGGCGCGGGTCCGCAGTCGACGCAGTTTCCGGCCCCGGGGTGCGGGGCGGCCCGGTTGCCGGACCAGGTGCTGCCCGGCGACGGCGACGGACCCGGAGGAGGGTGCGACCAGCCCCATGATGAGTTTGGCGAGGGTGCTCTTGCCGCAGCCGCTCTCGCCGACCACGCCGAGCGTCTCGCCGGGTGCCAGGCGCAGGCTCACGCCGCGCAGCGCGTGGTGTCCGCCGGAACCGAAGCGGCTGCGGTAGACCACATGCGCGTCCTCGATCTCCAGCACGGCGGACCCGGACTCCGTCGCGTCGGGTGCGACGGTGGGCGTGGGCGCCGCCTCGTCGGTGGTGATTGGGCCGGTCTGCGGGTGGTAGCAGGCCAGCGACCAGACGGCGGCGGGCGCGTCCGTCCCACCGGCCGGCACCGCCAACTCGGCGGTGGGCGCGTCCATCGGGGTGGTGGGCGGACGGCTGCTGGTGCAGGTGTCGTCGGCGTGCGGGCAGCGGGCCGCGAACGGGCACTGGTGCGGTGCCTCGCGCAGCAGCGGCATGGCGCCGGGGGTGGCCACCACCGGTCGACCGCCGACGTCGGGCACCGAGCGCAGCAGCGCCCGGGTGTAGGGGTGCGCCGGTTCCCGGAAGACCTGGTCGGCCGGTCCGCTCTCGACCACCGTGCCCGCGTAGAGCACCACCACCCGGTCGCAGACCTCGGCGATCGACGCGAGGTCGTGCGAGATCAGCAGGACACTGCGACCGTCCACCTCGGCGGCGTGCCGGAACTGGCGCAGGATCTCCCGGGTGAGCGTCACGTCCAGGCCGGTGGTCGGCTCGTCGGCGATCAGCAGACCCGGTGCGCAGCCGGTGGCCAGCGAGATCATCACCCGCTGGGCCATGCCGCCGGACAGCTCGTGCGGGTACGCCTCCAGGCGGCGTTGCGGGTTGCGGATGCCGACCGCCTCGAACAGCTCCCGCGCGGCTTCGCGGGCCCGTTCGGCGGACATGTCCTGGTGGGTGACGAGCCGGTCGGTGAGCTGGCGCCCGACGGTGCGGGTGGGGCTGAGCGCCCCGCGCGGGTTCTGGAAGCAGATCGCCGCCCCGCGTCCCCGGTGCGCGGCGAGGGCCGTCTCGTCCATCCGCAGCACGTCCGCGTCGTCGAAGCGGACCCGCCCGCTGGCGTGCGCGCCGGTGGGCAGCAGGCCGACCACCGCACGGGCCACCATGCTCTTGCCGCCGCCGCTCTCGCCGACCAGGCCGACCACCTCGCCGGGCCGGACGGTGAGGCTGACGTCGCTGAGGGCGGCCACCTGCCGGCCGGCACGGTGGATGACCACGGAGAGGTTCTCGATGGAGAGCATGGTTACCGCCGCTTCGCGTTCGCGCGTTCCTGCAGGCCCTCGCCGAGCAGGCTGAACCCCAGCACGGAGACGAACAGGGCCAGGCCGGGCGGCACGCTGGTCCACCACCGGCCGCCGACCACGTCCGGGGCGCCGAGGCTGATCATGGCGCCCCACTCGGCCTCCGGGATGCTGACGCCCAGCCCGAGGAAGGAGAGCCCGGCCAGGGTGAGCATCGCCCAGCCGCAGTTCAGCGGCGCGATCGTCCGGACCGGGGTGAGGCTGTTGGGCAGCAGGTGCCGCCAGAGGATGCCGGTCGTCGAGGCCCCGGAGGTCACCGCGGCGTCGACGAAGGGCAATTCTCGCTGGGTGCGTACCTCGGCGCGGACCAGTCGGGCGTACGCGGGGGCGTTCACCGCCGCGATGGTGATGATGAGGTTGACCGTGCCGTTGCCGAGCAGGGCCGCCACCGCCAGGGCCAGGATGAAGGTGGGGAACGCCTGGAAGATGTCGACGATCCGCATGAGCACGTCGTCGATCCAGCCGCCCCGGTAACCGGCCACCAGGCCGAGCAGCGTGCCGACCACCACCGCCAGGGCCACCGCGGCGACCGCGATGCCCAGGTCCAGCCGGGCCGCGTGCAGCACCCGGCTCCAGATGTCCATCCCGTTGGTGTCGGTGCCGAGCAGGTGCGCGCCGCCCGGGGCGGCCAGGGTGGCGTTCGGGTCGACCTCGGTGGCGCCCCAGGAGGAGAGCAGTGGCGCGGCCAGGGCGGCCAGCGCGACCACGGCCAGGATGGTCGCGCCCGTGATGATCAGGATGCGGGAGAAGCGGTCGTCCCGACTGCCGGTGACGATCACCGCGTCGGCGCCGGCGTCCCCGGGGCCGACACCGCGCAGGTCTGCCATCAGATCCTCACTCTCGGGTCGAGGATCGCGTGGACCACGTCGGCGATGAGGAACACCAGCACGTAGCAGAGCGCGATCACCACAACGGACGCCTGCACCACCGGGTAGTCCCGGTACAGCAGGCCGCGCAGCGCCCACTGGCCGAAGCCCTGCCAGGAGAAGACGTACTCGACCAGGACGGTCGAGCCGATGGCGGTGCCGAAGACCAACGCGGCCAGGGCCGGCAGCCGCAGCAGCGTGGAGCGCAGCAGGTAGCCGTAGAGCAGGGTCCGTTGCGGCAGCCCGTGCGCCGCCGCCGCGGTGTACGCCTCGGAGTTGAGCACCTCCAGCGCCGACGCCCGGACGCTGCGCAGCAGCGGTGCCATCACACCGACGACCAGGGTCAGCACCGGCAAGGCCAGGTACGCGGCGGCGCTGGCCAGCGCCGGTCCGTTCCCGGTCAGCGCGGCGTCGACGAGGCCGGCGCCGGTCAGCGGGGTCAGGTTCGTGTCCGGGTCGACCCGTCCGCTGGGCGCCGGGAACCAGCCCAGCATGCTGTAGCCGACCAGCACGAGCACCAGGCCCAGCCAGAACTCCGGGATGGAGTTGCCGACCAGGGCGAAGATCCGGACGCCGTGGTCGCCGAGGCTGTTGGCGCGCCGGGCCGACCAGACCCCCAGCACGGTCGCCACCACCAGCGCGATGGAGACCGCGATGACCACCAGCTCCAGGGTGGGTCCGATCCGCAGCGCCATCTCCGCGCCGACCGAACCGCCGCTCTGGATGGACGTGCCGAAGTCGCCGGTGACCAGCCCACCGAGGTAGTCGAGGAACTGCCGCCACAGCGGCTGGTCCAACCCGAACCGGGCGCGGGCCGCCTCGGCGTCCGCCTCGCTGGCGTTCTGGCCGAGGATGCTGCGGACCGGGTCGCCGGGCAGCACCCGGACGATGAGGAAGGTCAGGACGACCACCCCGAGCAACACCGGGATGAGCTGGAGCAGCCGCCTGACGACGAAACGAAGGATTCGCATGAAGGGAGCCGGCCGCGCCTAGGCCGACCTGGTCAGGTAGCGCAACCGGGCGAGGCCGTCCATCGGCTGCACCCAGCCGGCCACCGCCTCGCGGACCGGGAGGTTGAAGTTGGGCTGGCAGATCACCACCCACGGCACGTCCTCGGCGAGGATCTGCTGGACCCGCTGCCACAGCGCGTTGCGGGCGGCCTCCTCGACGGTGGTGTGCGACCGCTCGTAGATCTGCTCGATCTCGGCGTTCGTGTAGTTCGAGTAGTTGAGGTTCGCGCCCTTCACGAAGCTCGTCGCGAGCATGTACTCGACGTCGTTGACCCAGAGCTGCCCGGAGGTGAGCTGGAGCGGGATGTTCTTGCGGGTCCGCCGCTCACCGAGGGTCGCCGGGTCCAGCGGGGTCAGCTTGAGGTTGATGCCGGCCTTCGCCGCCTCGCTCTGCACCTGCACCGCGATGCGCTGCTGCTCCTCGTTGTCGGCCTCGAAGACCAGTTCCGACTCGACCGAGGCCCGACCGGCGGCGTTCAACGCGGCGCGGGCCCGGTCCACGTCGTGGGTGAACGGGTAGCCACTCTCGTCGTACCCGGGCATGTCCAGCGGCACCGGGCTCTTGGCGGCACGGGCGTCACCGCCGTACACGTTGTTGATGATCTGCTCGTACGGCACCGCCCAGGCCAGGGCCTTGCGGACGTCGACGTTGTCGAACGGCGCCGAGGTGACCGACATCTGGATCGCGACCTGGCGGTTGCTGGCCGCCGAGATCACCTTGACGCCGTCGGTGCTGCGCAGGTCCTCGATGTCGCGCTGGCTGACGCCGAGGGCGATGTCGATGTCACCGGCCTGGAGTTGCAGCCGCTGGTTCGAGGCGGCGGGCACCACGGAGATCCGGATGGTCGGCGTCTTGGGCGCGTCCGGACCCGGGTAGCCGGTGTTCGCCGCCAGCTCGATCTCCTGCCCCTGGGTGGCCTTGGCGACGTTGTAGTAGCCGCCGGTGGGGGCGTTCTTGGCGAACCACTCCTTGGCCCACGGGTCGTCGGCGGTGGCGTGCTTCTTGGCCTCCTCCGAGTCGAAGACGTACAGCGAGATCGCCTGGATCTGCCGGGTCAGCGCGCTGGGGAACGCCTGGTGGAACTCGACGGTGTAGTCGTCGACGACCTTGACCTGGTCGGCCTCGGTCAGGCCGATGGTGCGGTAGATGCCGGCCACGTTCGCCTGGGCGGCGAAGGCGCGGTCCTTGGACCACTTCACGTCGGCGGCCGTCATCTCGTTGCCGCTGGCGAACGTGACGCCCCGGCGCAGCTTCAAGGTCCAGACCTTCTGCTCCGCGTCCGGCTCGAAGGACTCGGCGAAGGTCGGGGTGACGTTCTGGGTGTCGAGGATCTGGCTGTCACCGGCGGTGGTGACGCCGTAGTCGATCATGTAGGGGAAGACGTTCTTGAACATCATCAGCGCGGTCAGGTCGAAGCCGACGAAGTCCTGATCCCAGCTGGACAGGTAGCTCGACACCGCGATCCGCAGCGTGCTGGCGGTCTGACCGCCGGACGTCGAGTCGTCCGAGTTCGAGTCGCTGTTCGCGGCGCAGGCGCCGGTAGCGAGCAGGAGCGCGAAACTGCCGCCCAGTTGCAGCACCCCGCGACGGGAGAAGGCGGGCGAGGAGGGGCCCACACCAGGTGTACGTGCCATGAAGTAGTCCTCCTAGAACTACGAGGCGGACGGGCCGCGCAGCGGACCCACTCGTGTTCTATCGGATTAAGTGGAAGTGAACAAGACCCCCAACCCTGTTCACGACCGAACTCCCGAAATTGTCAGCCAGACCCGGCCGAACGGCTGATGAAGTGCGGCGCAAGTGTTCACACAAGTTCACACAACTGATACGTACGGCTGTTCACCGCACCTCCGGCGTCACCCCGGTATTCGGGGCGCGCAGCGGTCCGGGCACGAACGCGGCGGCCAGTCCGGCCACGAGCGCGAACCCGACCACGAACCAGTACGTCCGGCCGTACGCCTCGGGGGCGAAGGTCCCGGCGGCGGCGAGACGGTCCTGGAGGGCAACCGCCACCACGGCGATGCCCAGCGACCCGCCGATCTGGTTGAGGATGAACAGCGCGCTGGTGGCCCGGGGCGCGTCGGCGGCACCGACGGCGAGGTACATGAACGCCATCACGCCCGGCACCGTGAACCCGATCCCGAATCCGCCGACGCCGAACGCGACGGCGGTCACCGTCTGCGACGTGTCCGGTCCGACGCCGGAGAGCACCAGCGCGGCGAGTGCGGCGAGCAGCATGCCGATCGGTGCGGTGGCCCGCGCGGTGAGGCGGGAACCGGTCTTGCCGACGGCGATGGCACCGGCGGCACCGAGGATGCCGGAGGGGACCATCAGCAGGCCGGCGTGCAGTGCGCCGAACCCGCGCGCCTGCTGGTAGTAGAGCGGGGTGAGGAACAGCAGCGCGTTGGCGACCGCGCCGACGAGCAGCATGGTGACCACCGACATGGTGAACCCGCGCTTCTGGAACAGCCGTACGTCGATCAGCGGTGCGCTGGTACGCAGGGAGTGCAGCACGTACGCCACGAGCAGGGCCGCGCCGACGACGAAGGCGGTGACCGCCCGCCCGTCACCGAAGTCGCCGCGGTGCGCGGCGGTGACGAGGCCGTAGATCAGCGCGGCGAATCCGGGCGAGAGCAGGGCCAGGCCGAGCAGGTCCAGTTTCGGCGCGGTGGTGTCCCCGGTGGGACCGTCGGCGGGCAGCACACGAAGCGCGAGCACCAGCGCCACCACGCCGACCGGCAGGTTGATGAAGAACATCCACCGCCAGCTGATGTCGTCGACGAAGAAGCCGCCGAGGATCGGGCCGAGCACCGGGCCGACGGTGAGCGGGATCGAGATGAGGCCCATCGCCTTGGTGACGCGGGCGGGGCCGGCGGCGCGGGCGATCAGTGCCTGCACGACCGGGAAGATCATGCCGCCGCCGATCCCCTGGACCACGCGGAACGCGATCAGGCTCTCGGCGGACCAGGCCAGACCGGACAGCAGCGAGCCGAGGGTGAACAGCACGACGGCGAAGATCCACACTCGTCGGCCGCCGAACCGGTCCACCCCCCACCCGGCGACCGGGGTGGCCATCGCGACGGCGAGCAGATAGACCGCGGTGACCCACTGGATGGTGGACAGCGGCGCGTCGAACACCGCGGTCAGGCGCGGCACCGCGACGTTGACGATCGTCTCGTCGAGAAGCGCCATGAGCAGGGCCAGCAGCAGGACCCCGGCCATCTTGAGGAAGGCCGGGTCGAGGCGGTCGTCGGTGACCGGGGTCGGGCCGGTGGGATCGGGCGCGTCGTCGGTTGCCCACCGCGACGCGGCCCCCTCGGTTGCAGCCAGAGACGGCGTGTCACTGGACATGGTGTGGACCTCCGAGCCGGGTGATCGGGGATTGACGCTGGGATACTACATGCATGTGCACACATTATTCTGGCGCACTTCAGCGTGCCTTACGCGTGTTTCCCTGCCCCTACTTGCAGTCAGGCACGAAAAGAAGATGCTGTTACATTGAATGAGCAGCGACATGTAGGGTAGGGCGGCAGCAGACGAAGGGGGCCCGATGGCGGAGCGACGCGACGGACAGCCCGACCTGCTCGCCCTGTGGCGGCAGCTGACCGTCCTCACCGGTCGACTCGGGCAGACGCTGGACCGACGGCTCACCCGCGACTTCGACCTGACCCTCACCGAGCTGCTCGTGCTCGACGAGCTGACCCGGGGCAACCCTCGGGGCATGCGCATCCAGGACCTCAGCGACGCGGTCGCCCTCGACCAGTCCTCGATGAGCCGCCTGGTCACCCGCCTGACCGCCAAGCAACTCGCGGCCCGGGTGAGCTGCGCGCACGACCGCCGTGGGGTCTACTGCCAGATCACCGAGCCCGGCCTGGAACGGCACGCCCTGGCCGCCCAGGCATGCCGGGCGGAGCTGGCCACCGCACTGGACGCCGCCGCCTTCGACGAGCGCCTGGCCTCCGTCGTCGCGCGGCTCACCCGCCCCGTCGGCCTGCCCGCCGAGATGTAAGGAGGGGTCCCCTGCTATCGCCTGGTGTATAGCAGGGGACCCCTCCTTACATCCGGGGGGCGGCGGCGAGCAGCGTGCGGGTGTACGGGTGGCGGGGCGCGGTGGTGACCTGCGCGGTCGCGCCCTGCTCGACGATGCGGCCCTGGTGCATGACCGCGATCCGGTCGGCGAGCTGCCGGACGACGGCGAGATCGTGGGAGATGAACAGGCAGGCCAGCCCGAGGTGGTCACGAAGGTCGCAGATCAGGTTGAGGACCTTCGCCTGCACCGACACGTCGAGCGCGGTGACCGGTTCGTCGCAGACCAGTAGGCGGGGACCGAGCGCCAACGCCCGGGCGATCGCCACGCGTTGCCGCTGCCCGCCGGAGAGGTCGCGGGGTCGGCGGTCACCCGCCGGTGGGTCCAGCCCGACGAGGTCCAGCAGTTCGGCGACCCGCGCGGCCCGGGACCGGGCGTCGCCGATCCGGTGGATGTGCAGCGGCTCCGCCACCGCCTGCCGCGCCGTCTGGCGAGGGCTGAGGGTCAGGTAGGGGTCCTGGAAGACCATCTGGATCTGCCGCCGGTGCGTGCGCAGCTCCCGACCGCGCAGCCCGTGTACGTCCACCCCGGCGAACCGGACCACGCCCGTGTGCGGCCGGTGCAAGCCGGTGATCACGCGGGCGAGTGTCGTCTTGCCGCATCCCGACTCGCCGACAAGTCCGACGATCTCCCCCGCGTCGACCCGGAGCGTGACCTCCTCGACCACCCGAGGGGCTGCGCGGGATCCGGAGTAGCCGGCGCTGACCTGGTCCACCCGCAGCATCGGTCAGCCACCGTCCCGTTCACCGGCGGCGGCCGGCAGCTCGGCGCGGCCGGGTGCCCGCAGGCACGCCGACCGGTGCCCGGTCCGTGGGTCCACCGTCACCGGTACGGGTGTCTCGTGGGCGCAGGCGGGCACCGCGATCGGGCACCGTGGCGCGAACGCACAGCCCGGCGCGTCGTCCGGGCCGGCACCGGAGCGCCCCGGCATGGTGCGGAAACGGGTGCCGGGTGCCGCTCCCGCTCGGGGGACGGCGTCGAGCAGACCACGGGTGTACGGGTGGGCGGGGTCACCGGTCACGGCGTCGAGCGGTCCGGACTCGACGATCCGGCCGGCGTAGACGACGGCGACCCGGTCGGCCAGCCGGGTCACCACGGCCAGGTCGTGACTGACGATGATCATGGACATGTCCAGGTCCTCGCGGAGGCGGGCCAGCAGGTCGAGCAGGTGGGACTGCACGGTGACGTCCAGGGCGGAGGTGGGTTCGTCGGCGACCAGCAGGGCGGGTCGCCCGGCGAGGGCGACGGCGATCTGCGCGCGTTGCCGCATCCCACCGGAGAGCTGGTGCGGATGGCGCCGGGCGACGGTGGCCGGGTCGGTCAGGCCCGCCAGGCGCAGCAGGTCTTCGGTGACGCGGCGGGTCGCCGCCCGGCCGCCACCGCGACCGGCGTTGCGGACGGCCTCGTCGACGTGCGCGCCGATGGTCCGCAACGGGTTGAGAGTGGCGAGGCTGTCCTGGAAGACCACGCCCACCCGGCGGCCGTGGAGTCGGCGGCGGGCGGACGGGGCGAGGCCGACGAGGTCGTGGACGTCGGGTCCGATCCGCAGCGTCGCCGAGCCGGAGACGGTCGCGCTCGGGTCCAGCAGGCCGAACGGGGCCAGCGCCGAGGTGGTCTTGCCGCTGCCGCTCTCGCCGACGATCGCCAGGATCTCGCCCCGGGCCACCTCGTAGTCGACTCCCGCGACGACCCGACGCCGCCCGCCGCCGGACGGATAGCTGACCACGAGGTCGCGGACGGACAGCAGGGCGTCGTCCCGCTCGCCGCCGGGCGCGACCCCACCGGGAACGGAAGGACCGCCGGGAGCAGCAGCACCGTCGGGACCGGCAACGTCACCGGGTCCGGAGGCTCCGCCGGATGCCGGAGCCTCGGTGGAAACGGAAGGTCCGCCGGGAGCAGGGGACGCGTCGGCCGACGGCGGACGCGGGATTCGCGGGCGCGTCGGGAGCACCCACCGCAGGATCGAGGGGCGTTCGTCGCCGGCCGCCAGGCGCTCGCCGAGCAGGTTGCTGGCGAGCACGATCGCGGTGATCGCGATGCCCGGCGGGTACGCCAGCCACCAGGCCGAGCCCAGATGCGGTCGCCCCTCGACGAGCATCTGGCCCCACTCGGCGTGCGGGGGCGGGATGCCCAGGCCGAGGAAGCTCAACGTGGCCACGCCGAGCACGATGGCGCCGACGTCGGTGCTGGCGTAGACCAGGCACGGGCCGAGCGCGGGCGGCAGCAGGTGCCGGCCGAGAATGCGGGCGGGTCCGGCGCCGAGCAGCCGCAGGGCGTCCAGGTGTGGGCTGTCGCGCAGACCGGCGACCCGGGCGCGGGCGATGCGGGCGTACGGGGACCAGGCCCACAACGACATCGCGATGACGAGATTCTCCGTGCCCGCACCGCGTACGCCGACGACGGCCAGCGCCACCAGCATGCCGGGCAGCGAGACGGCCATGTCGACGATCCGGGCCACGATCCGGTCGACCCGGCCGCCCAGGTACCCGGCGATCGTGCCGACCACCACGCCGACGGTCACCGAGATCGCCAGGACCGCCGCGGTGACGGTGAGGGAGATCCGCGCGCCGTGCAGGATCCGGCTGAGCTGGTCGCGACCGAGCTGGTCGGTGCCGAGCAGGTGCTCGGTCGACGGGGGCAGCAGGCTCGCGGCCAGGTCGTTGGCGGTCGGGTCGGCCGGAGCGAGCAGCGGCGCCAGCAGTCCGACGACCGCGAACACCAGCAGCGGCAGCGCCACCATCGCGGTCCGCAGGTGTCCGGTGATCCTCGGGAGGCGGCTCATGTCGGCTCTCCCCGGACGGCCGGGACGCGACGGGTCCCGGGTGGGCCGACGGTGCGGCGCGATCGCGGGTCGACGAGCCCCTGCACCACGTCGGCGAGCCGGTTGGCCAGGATGAACCCGCCGCCGAGCAGGAGCGCGCTGGCCTGGAGTGCCGGTACGTCGCGGGCGGCGGCGGCCCGGACGAAGTAGGCGCCGAGGCCGGGCCAGCCGAAGATCTGTTCCACCACGACCGTGCCCACCAGCAGGGTGCCGATGGTGAACCCGGCGACCGACAGGATCGGCCCGGCGGCGTTGGGCAGGCCGTCCCGGAACACGATGGACAGCGGTGAGCTTCCTCGGGCCTGTGCGGCCAGCACGTAGGGCCGGTCGAGCGCCTCGCGCAGCGTCACGGCCACCACCCGGCTGAGGACACCGGCCGCCGGCAGTCCGAGCACCGCCATCGGCATCACCCAGGTCGCCGGGCCCGCCATGCCCGAGGTGGGCACCAGGCCCAGGCGGAGCGCCAGCAGCAGCACGAGCAGGTAGCTGAGCCAGAACGCCGGTACGGAGGTGGCCAGCAGCGCCCCGACGCGCAGAGTGCCGCGCAGTGGGCCGCGACGCAGCACCGCCCCGGCGACACCGACCACCACCCCCACCGTCAGGGCGACCACGGTGGAGCCGGCCACCAGGCCGAGGGTCACGCCGATCCGGTCGGCGATCTCGGGTCCGATCGGTGTGTCGGTGCGCAGCGACACACCGAAGTCTCCGGTGACGGCGTCGCGCAGCCACCGCGCGTACCGCACCGGAGCCGGGGCGTCCATGCCCAGTTCGACGCGGACGGCCTCGACCTGTTCGGGGGTGGCCGGGCGGCCGGCCCGGGTCGCCGCGAGCATCGCCGCCGCGTCGCCCCGGGCCAGCAGGACGAGGGCGAAGGTGCCGGCGGAGAGCGCGAGGAGTACGCCGACGGTGTCGACGGTCCACCGTGCGACCCGACCGCCGACGCGGCGCAGCCACCCGGCCCCGGTCACCCGAGGGTGACCCCGGTCAGTTCGAGGTCCACGTCGCTGGGCGGCACGGCGAAGCCCTGCACCCGGTCGCGTACCGCCCACAGGCGCGGCCGGTACGCCAGCGGCACGAACCCGACGTCGGCGGCGACCGCGTCGTACAGGTTCTGGTGGGCCGCCGCGCGGGACGCGGGGTCGCGGGCGTACAGCGCCTTGTCCACCAGGTCCTCGGTCTGCGGGGTGACCCACAGCGGGGCCCTCGCACCGCTGGTGAACAGCGACACGATCGAGCTGGACGGGTCGTACGGTGCGCCGAGGGTCTCGAAGAACGTCAGGTCGTAGCGGCCCTCGGCCCGCTCGTCGTAGTAGGTGGCGGCGTCGACCGGGGCGATCTCCACGGTGATGCCCACCTCGGTGAGGGCGGCGGCGATCGCCGAGGCCATGGTGCGGGGGTCGAGTTGGCCCTCGGCGGGGGTGGCGGGGACGAGCAGCCGCAGGGCGAGCGGCGTGCCGTTCTTGGCGCGGGTGTCGCCGTCGCGGGCGTATCCGGCGGCGTCCAGGACCCGGTTCGCCGCCGCCCGGTCGAATCCGATCGGCAGGTCGGTGCCGGAGTCCGGCACGTCGGGCGGGAACACCCGCCGGGCCGGCTCGGCATAGTCCAGCAGCAGTGTCCTCGCCAGGGAGGTGGTGTCGACGGCCCGGCTCACGGCCTCCCGGACGGCCCGGTCGCCGGCCGGACCGTCCGGGTTGAACCCGAGCATGATGGAGACGTCCGGCGCGCCGGTGAGCAGCGTGACGTCGTCGCGTTCACCGAGGGCCCTGGCCTCGATCGGGGTGATCGGCGCGAGGTAGGCGCCGCCGATCAGGTCGATCTCGCCGTTGGTGAGGGCGTCGGCGCGCGCCTGGGAGTCCGGGATGACGCGGAACTCCAGCCGCTCCACCTCGGGTCGGCTGCCCCAGTAGTCGTCGTTGCGGGTCAGCACCGCACCGGTGGCGCTGGTCGAGTCCAGTTTCCACGCGCCGGTGCCGACCGGCTGCCCGAACGTGCCGTCGGCGGCCACCGACGCCGGGCTGAGCAGCCGGACGGGACGGACGATCGACAGTTCCTGGAGCAGTGGCTCGTACGGTTCGGCCAGGGTGAGACGGACGGTGTCCGGGTCGGGGGCCTCGACCGTGGTGATCACCCGGGACGCGCGGAAGAAGGAGAACCGTTCGTTGCCCACCCAGCGGTCGAAGTTCCACTTGACGGCGGCGGCGTCGACCGGCGTGCCGTCGGTGAAGCGGACGCCGTCGCGCAGGTCGAACGTGACCTGCCGGCCGTCCTCGGCGACGGTCCAGGACTGCGCCAGCCCCGGTTCCAACGCTCCGTCCCGGCCGTAGGTCACCAGCGGCTCGTAGAGGGCGTCGAGCAGCAGGAAGTTGCCGGTGAACGCGTGCGGGTCCAGCGCGCCGGACTCGGCGCTCAGCGCGATGCGCAGGGTGGTCGACGAGGCGGTGTCGTCGGCACCGGCACCGCAGGCGCTGGTCAGCGCCAGCGAAACAGCGAGGGCGGCAACGAGCGGACGGGGTCGCGGCACGAGTTCTCCCGGGGTGCGTCAGCCGGCGGCATTGCGGTGGCCGCTCGATAGGTCTAGTCGGCGAGGCGGCGTACCTGGTTCCCGCGACGTCACCGTGGACCGGCGGCTCGGGACCCGGCCGTCGCGTCCCGGCGACTCCGGACCAGCGCGCGTCCGCCCAGCAGGAGCGGCGGAAGCAGTACGCACTGGGCCGCCACCGCCAGCCAGAACCCCGGCAGCAGCCCGGCCGCCTCGAAGGCCCCGTACGCGTTGCCGCCGACCACCCCGCTGAGGAAGGAGCCGACGCCGACGGCCAGCCGCTGCTGCCCGAAGACCACCGTGGCGGACCGGCGCGACCGGGCCAGCGCCTCCAGGTCGTTCTTGAGGAACAGCACGGCGTTGCCGAGGCTGATCACGGTCACCCCGACCAGGAGGCTCGACCAGTGGCCGGCGGCGAAGGCGACCATCCCGACCGCCAGGCAGCCGAAGCCGACGGCCATCGCCGGCCGGTACGCCATCCGCCCGACCCGCTCGGCCACCAGTGGCTGGGCGAGGGCCAGGCCGAGGGAGTACCCCATCATGGCGGCCCCGAAGACCAGGGTGGCCACCCGTCCCTGCGCATAGCTGGAGAGGTACTGATAGAACTGCATGTAGAGATAGATGGAGAGCGCGGTCACGGCGAACGGCAACACCGCCACACCGGACAGCACCCGCCGGAACGGCTCCACCGGCACGGTCGGTGCACCCGACGGCTCGCGGGGCAGGAACAGGTGCCCGAGCGCCAGACCGGCGTAGAGCGCCGTGACGACGGTGAACATCGCCCCGGGGTACCGGATGAGCAGTGCTCCGACCACCGGTCCGAGGGCGATGCCGAGGTTCCCGGCGGCGTTGCCGGCGGAGACCAGGCGGGGCCGCGCCTCCGGGCCGACACCGTGCACCAGATATCCCCGGTACGCCGGTGAGTAGAGCGCGCCGCCGGCCGAGATCAGCACCAGACCGGCGACGGTGAGCCCCGGCCGCCCCTCCCCCGCCAGGAACCCGCATCCGCCCAGCGTGTACAGCACCGTCGCGCCGCGCAGGCACCGTTGCAGGCCGATCCGCTCGGCCAGTGCGGCGGTGACCGGTGCGCTGGCGAACTGCACCAGGGTCGCCACCCCGAGCAGTACGCCGATCTGCCCCATGCCCAGACCCATCCGCTCGCGCAGCAGCACCGCGAGGTACGGATAGATCGAGAACGAGCCGACGTTGACCAGCAGGCCGCTCGCCAGCACCGCCCACTGCGCGCCGCTGAAGGACCGCGCCGCCCCGCTCCCGGGCATCCCGCTCCCCCGCCTTCGCCGTCCGGCACCGCAACCGCTGTCGATCGCCTCCACGTACCGCGTCGTCCGACAGGCCGGTCGAGTTCCCGGCGTTCCGTCCGGTGACAGTTAACCTCGGACGGTCCAGGTTGGTGGGAACGCAAGGAAGGCAGCGATGCCGAAGGTCGTCGCGCTGCGGCGCTATCCGCTCAAGAGCGCACGGGCCGAGATCCTGCCGGAGGTCGACGTCGAACCGGCCGGCCTGCGGGGTGACCGGGTGTGGGCGTGCGTCGACGGACAGGACGCGACCATCGGCAGCGCCAAACACCCGCGACGGTGGGGACGCCTGCTCGACGTCGGTGCGACGCTGCGCGACGGCGATCCCGAACCGACGCTGACCCTGCGCGTCGACGGCCACGAGGTGCGGGCCGGGACCGCCGAGGCGGAGACGGTGCTCGGTCATCATCTCGGCCGCCCGGTGCGACTGATCCGGGAGGTGCCGTCCGACCCGAGGCTGCACCGGACCCTGCCGCAGGACGCGGGCCTGGTGCCGCAGTGGATGGACGACGTACCTCCCGGCCAGGACACCGTCACGGCGCTCGCCGGAGCACAGCCTGGTGGACGCTTCGTCGACTTCGGTGCCGTACACCTGGTGACCACCGGCGCGTTGTCTGCGCTGGGCGCACGGACCGGCGGAGCCGGCGCGGCGGCGGCCCGTTTCCGGCCGAACCTGGTGCTCGACGCGCCTGGTGATCCCGAGCCGGGTCAGGAACTGCGACTCGGTGACGTCCTGCTCCGGGTGGTCGTACCCACGCCCCGGTGCGTCGTCCCCGGGCTCGCCCAGGCGGACGTACCCGCCGATCGCGGCGTCCTGAGCGCGCTGGCCCGGCACTACCGCGTCCCGGTGGCCGGGTTGGGCCAGGCGGCCTGCTTCGGTGTCTACGCCGAGGTGGTCGAGCCGGGGCGACTACGCACCGGCCAGCACGTGCACTGACCAGCGCATCGCCGCAAGGGTGGTCAGCGGCCGGTCTGTGCCGCGCGGGCTCCGGTGGACGGCGGTCAGCCGAGGCGCTGGTAGACGACGAGCGGGTTGCCGCCCGGGTCGACGACGACCGCCCGTCGCTCGTGCGGGCCCACCACGACGTCGCCCGCCGTGCCGCCTGCGGCCGTCACCTGCGCGAGGCAGGCGTCCAGGTCGTCGACCTGGATACTGAGCAGGGTCCGGCCGGCGACGGGTTGCTGTGACGCGTCGGCCAGTCCCACGGTCACCGTGCCGTCGGTGAGCGCGGCGTACCGGTCGCCGTCCCGGAAGCGGACGGTCAGCCCGAGACGGGTGTAGAAGTCGAGCTGGGCGTCCAGCTCGTCGGCGGGAACGATCACGTGTCCGATCTTCATCTGCGGAACCTCGGCATGACCTCGCGGGCGAAACGTTCGACGATCCGCATCGAGTCCTCGATGGGCTGGCCGAGCCACTGCGCGCGGAAGACGAAGTGGTTGAATCCGGCGTCGGCGAAGTCCTGCACCTTCGCGGCGATGTCGTCGGGGGAACCGAAGAAGAGTGCCCGCTCCTTGATGGCCTCCCACTGGGATTCGAAGAAGTCCATGCCGTACTGCACGTACTCGCCGTAGGAGCGGCGGACCGCGTCACCGGCGAGGGCGTACGCGTCGTCGAAGGAGTCGGCGACGCAGAGGTCACGGTGGATCGGGAAGACCGCGCCCTCCTCGCTGAAGCCGGCCGCCCGGCGCTGTTCGCGGTAGTCGGCGAGGTTGCCGACGGCCCAGTTGCGCCGGACGTTGGACGGGGCCAGCCAGGGCAGTCCCTGACGGGCGATCCGGGCGATGCCGGTGGGGCCGTTGGCACCGACCCAGACCGGCGGGTGCGGCTGCTGGACGGGCAGCACGCTGCACCGTACGCCGTCGAGGGTGAAGTGCCGGCCCTCGTGGTGGACGGTCTCGCCGGTCCAGAGCCGCTGCATCACCGCGAGCGCCTCGTTCATCCGGGAGACCCGGGTGCGCCGGTCGATGCCGAACGAGTCGAACTCCACCTCCCGGTAGCCGGCGCCGATGCCCAGGACGAACCGACCACCGGACATCTGGTCGATGGTGGCGATCTCCTCGGCCCAGTGCACCGGGTGCCCGAGCGGCAGGATGAGGATGCCGGTGCCCAGCTCCATCGTGCCGGAGTGGTCGATCAGCCGGCTCAGCAGCGGCAACGGCTGCGGGGTCCGCAGCGACGACAGGTAGTGGTGGATGCCGTAGACCGAGTCGTAGCCCAGGTCGCGGATGTGCTGGACGTACTCGACGGTCTCGCCGAGGCGTCGACCCAGGTCGTCGTCGTACGCGTACTGGTGGTCGAGCAGGACGCCGAACTTCATCGTGCGCCTACTTCTCGCGGGCCCGGGAGTCGCTGAGCCGGAAGTACGGCGCGACGAGCCGGTCCCGGTCGGCCAGCGCCTGCGCGATGCCCTTCTCCCGCCGCTCCTTGAGGAAGTTCCAGTCGCCGTCGGCGAAGCTGACGTTGGTGGCCCAGCCGTGGCCGACCCACCCGGTCATCGCGCCCAGGCCCTTGCCCCGGGCCTCCATCACCACCTGCATCATCGACTTGCCCATCATCAGCGAGTCCAGCGGCATGACGGCGATCGCGTCGGCGTAGTCGTCCACCCACCGCGACAGTTCCTCGCGCTCGACGACCTTGGTGACCAGGCCCTTGCGTTCGCCCTCCTCGGCGCCGATGGCCCGCATGGTCAGCATGACGTCCTTCATCGTCGTCAGGCCGACCTTCTCGATCCAGTGGTACATGTCCTGCGGGGCCGGGCCGAGGTAGCGGAACGCCGGGTGGGTGAAGCGGGCGTCGGGGCTGGCGATGACGATGTCGGCGGAGAGCGCGATCTGGAAGTGCCCGCCGTAGCAGTAGCCCTGCACCTGGCAGATGGTGGCCTTCAACGACTCGATGATGGGCCGGGTGAAGCCGGAGCTGAGCACGTTGCGGTCGGGCAGGATGCGCTGCCGCTGCGCCGGGCGGCGGCGGGACGCCTTGTCGGTGCCGGTCTTGTAGCCGATGTAGTGGCCGAGTTCGGCGGCGTCGGCGCCGGTGCCGAAGTGGTCGCCCTCCCCCTTGAACACGATGACCTTCACCCGGTCGTCGGTCTCCGCCTCGCGGACCAGGTCACCGACGCGTTCGAAGGCGGCGACGGGGATGGCGTTGAGCCGGTCGGGGCGGTCGAAGGTGATCGTCGCGACGGACCGCTCCTCGTCCACGTCGTACCGGACGTACGTCGCGAGGACCTCGGGGTCGACCTCCATGTTCTCGACGTCCCACTGGTCTGCCAGCAGCTCGGCTTCGGTCTTCTTCACGGCGGTTCCTTAGGGTCGGCTGGTGCGGAAGGCGGGGAACACCTCGGTGGCGAACAGTCGCAGCGAGGCGCGCAGTCGCTCGGTCGGCATGCCGAGCCATCCGGGACGGAAGATGAGATGGTCGAAGCCGAGGTCCCGCAGGGCGGAGATGCGTTCGATCAGGAACTCCGGCGAGCCCAGCAGGAGGGTGTTGCGGACCAGGTCGTCGAAGCGGTCGCGCTGCCAGCGCAGCGCCGGGTACTCGGCGTAGGTGGAGTACTCCCGCCGGGCGTGCGGCAGGGCCTCCTCGACTGCCTGTTCGGTGGTGGGCGCGCAGTACAGTTCGACGCCGACCGGGCGCTGCACGGTGGCGGGGTCGCGGCCGTACTCGGCCAGCGCCTCGTTGTAGACGGCGAGGTGCTCGGGCAGGAACCGGCGGCTCGGTGAGTTGCCCGGCGCGTACCAGGCGTCGCCGAGGCGGGCGGCGCGGCGGACGGCCTTGCGACCGCCCGCGCCGATCCAGATCGGCGGGCCGCCCGGGGTCAGCGGTCGGATGCCGATGGTGGCGTCGACCTGCGGATAGAACTCGCCGTCGTGGGTGACCGGCGTGCCGCCCCAGAGGGCCCGGATCAGTCGCAGGCTCTCGTCGAAGCGGCGGAACCGGGCCTGCGGGTCCAGGCCGAAGGCGGCGAACTCGTTCTCCCGGTAGCCGGCGCCGACACCGAGGACCACCCGTCCACCGGAGAGGTGGTCCAGGGTCGCGAACTCCTCGGCGACGTGCACCGGATGGAACATCGGCAGCAGCAGGATGCCGGTGCCGAGGGTCATCTCACCGGAGCGCGGGATCAGGCTGGCCAGCATCGAGATGGGCTGCGGGGTGGCCAGGTTGGACTGGAAGTGGTTGATCGTCCAGACCGAGTCGTAGCCGAGTTCGGCGGCGAGTTCCACGGTGCCGAACAGGTCGCTCAGGTGCCGGCCGAGGTCGTCGCCGTGCGGATACTGGTGCGACGCCATGATGCCGAACTTCATCAGCTCCGACCTCCCTCGGCGGCGGGTGCCGCGACCCGACTGGTCTTGCCGGTGGTGCTGCGTTCCAGGGCGGGTACGAACTCGACGCGTCGGGGTGCCTTGAAGTGGGCGAGCCGGTCGCGGGCGAACGCGACGATGCCGTCGGCGAGGACCGCGTCGGGGATCGAGTCGTCGGTCCGGCGGACCACGAGGGCCACCGGGATCTCGCCCAGCCGGTCGTCGGGGCGACCGAGCACCCGGACGTCGTCGACCAGCGGGTGTTCGCGGAGTTCGTCCTCGATCTCCTCGGGCCACACCTGGAAGCCGCCGCACTTGATCATGTCTCGCTTCCGGCCGACCAGGAACAGCACGCCGTCGTCGTCGACGTAGCCGATGTCGCCGGTGTGCACCCAGCCGTCGCGGACCAGTTCGAGGGAGGCGGCCGGGTCGTCGACGTACCCCTTGGTCAACGCGGAGCGGACCACCACCTCGCCCTCCGCGCCGACCGGCAGCGCGGTGCCGGTCTCGTCGCGGATCTCCAGCTCCACCCCGGGATAGACCCGGCCGGCCGAGCCGGGCTTCCACCGACCGGCCTTCATGTCCCGGCCGTTCCACCCGGCGATGTGCCCGGCCTCGGTGGACCCGTAGTTGACCAGGATGGGTACGTGGTAGCGCTGCTCGAAGGCCCGCCGGACCGGCCAGGAGATGGCCTGTCCGGCGACCAGGACCGACTTCACGCCCTCGAACGGCAGGTCCCGTTCGGTGTGCACGATGTCGAAGACCATGGTGGGCAGGAAGAAGAAGTTGTCGAAGGCGAATCGTCGCATCAGTCCGTCGAGCCGGTCGACGCCGAAGCGTTCCCAGACCACCGCGGCCCGGCCGACGAAGTACGCGAAGAGCAGCGAGTGCTGGCCGCCGCTGTGGAACAGCGGCAGGGCGATCAGGTTGGGCTTCGCGTCGGTCGCGGCGCTGCCCTCGGCGTCGGTGCCGGTGGCCACCCGCGCCATCCGCATCAGCGACTCCCGTGAGCCGCCGTGGGTCACGCTGACCGCCTTGGGCCGGCCGGTGGTGCCGCCGGTGAACAGGATGCACGCCTCCGCGTCCGGTGCGACGTCGACGGCGGGTACCCGCGTCGGGCGTCGCCACGGCAGCGCCGGCGCCCCGGCGACCGGTTCGCTGACCGAGCGGACCGGCAGGTCGGTGCCGGCCAGGAACTCGGCGACGACCTCGGGCCGGCGGTCGTCGACGAGCAGCAGGCGCGGGGTGGTCTTGGCGACCGACTCGGCGAGTTCGGCGGCGTTGTAGAGGCTGCTGACCGTCACCGGCACCGCGCCGATCTTCCAGGCGCCGAAGAGGAAGAACACGACCTCGGGGCCGTTGGTCAGATAGCAGGCGACCCGGTCACCGGCGCCGACGCCCTCGGCGCGCAGTGCGGCGGCGACGCCCCCGGCCAGCAGGTCGATCTCGTCGAAGGTCCACGACCGGCCGTCCTCGCCGTGCAGGCCCGGCACGTCGCCCCGGTCGGTGCCGCGCCCGTGCAGGATCAGGGCGAGATTCGCGCCGCTCATCGCGTCGACTCCTCGGTGCTCGGGGTGGCGACCCGGCTGACGACCTCGGCGCCGAATCGGGCGAGCTGGTCCATCGCCTCCTCCTGACTGGCGCCGACGAACTGGTGCCGCAGGGACACCTCGGTGATGCCGAGGTCGTTCTCCCAGCGGCGGAGCTTGTCGACGATCTCGTCGGCCGACCCGACCAGACAGTCCTGGGCCAGGTAGCGGTCCAGGTCCAGCGACTGGGCCTCGTCCCACGACTTGTAGCCCGCGTACTGGCGTTGCAGGTGCGGGCGGACCGCCGCGACGGCGCTGCGGTAGCTGTCGCCGATGAACGCCTCGCGGCTCATCGGGTACTCGCGGACCGGGTCGAGGCCCCGTTCGGCGAGTTCGGCGCGGTAGACGCCGAGGAGTCGGGCGAGTTCGGCGTCGTCGCCCTTGGGGCCGATGAGCCAGGGGGCGTCGAGCCGGGCCGCGCGTCGGATGGCGGGTTCGGCGAACGCGCCGATCCAGATCGGCGGGCCGCCGGGCTGCACCGGGCGCAGCGGCAGGCTGGCCTGCGGCACCTCGCCCCAACTGCCGGCGGCGTCGATCGTCTCGCCGCGCCACAGGGCGCGCAGGAGCGGGACGTACTCGCGCAGGCGGCGCAGCCGGTCCTCCCACGCCACGCCGAAGGCGGTGGTCTCCCGGCGTCGGTAGCCGGCGCCGATGCCGACGGTCAGCCGACCACGGGTCAGCACGTCGAGGGAGGCGAGGTCCTCGGCGAGGGCGATCGGGTTCAGCAGGGGCGCCAGCAGGACGCCGAAGCCGATACGGATGCGGTTGGTGGCGTGTCCCAGGTGACCGGCGAGCGGGATCGGCTGCACGAACGCCGACCGGGCCAGGTAGTGGTGTCCGAGGTAGACGCCGTGGAAGCCGGCAGCTTCGGCGGCGGCGGCCTGGGCGAGGACGCCGTCGATGCCCTCGGTGGGCGACGCCGCCGGGTCGAACTGGGCGCTGAGGAAGCAGCTGATCCTCACCCGACGACCGCCTCGGCGGCGGCGGGCGCACTCACCGTGTCGTCCTTCGCGGCGGTGGCGCGGAAGTGCGGGATGACCTTCGCGGCGAACTCCTCCATCGACTTGAGCGCGGCCTTGCGGTCCAGCGACGGGATCCGCAGCCAGCCGATGTAGTGGTTGATGCCGAGCTGTTCGCGCAGCATCTCGATGGTCTCGATGACACGGTCGGCGGAGCCGAAGTTGCCGCCGTGGGTCAGGGTCTGCTCCAGCGTCAGCAGCTCGATGTTCTTGGCGACCGCCGCGTAGTAGGCGCGCTCCTTGTCGATGGCCTCCTCCGAGCCGGGGATGACCTTGCCGACGGACTTGTAGTAGTTGAGGGCGGCCTGGGCTGCCGCGCGCAGTCCCTCGCTGCTGTCACCGCACCAGACCTGCTGCATGAAGGGCAGGTCGTAGGTGCTGATGTCGAATCCGTTCTCCCGCATGCTCTGCCGGTAGAGGTCGAAGTTGCGTTGCATCACGCCCAACGGGGTGAAGTTCGGCGAGGTGATGATCGACTCGCCGAGGGCGCCGCGTTCGCGGAAGCTGTCCGGGGAGACGGTGCCCTGGAGGATGGGCGGACCACCGGGGGTGTACGGCCGGGGGTAGGTCGTGACGTTGTCGTACTGGAAGATCTTGCCGTGGTAGGAGAAGTTCTCCTGCGACAACGCGAGCCGCAGCACCTCCAGCGTCTCCTGGTAGCGCTGCTTCGACTCCTCCAGCGGGATGCCGAAGCCGGCGAACTCGGCGGGCTGGTAGCCACGGCCGACGCCGATGGAGACCCGGCCTCCACTGAGTACGTCGAGGGCGGCGATGTCCTCGGCCAGCCGCAGCGGGTGGTGCAGCGGCAGCACGAGGACTGCGGTGCCGATGGTGATCTGTCGGGTCCGCTCGGCGACGGCCATGCCGAAGTTCACCGGGCTGCCGAGGATGCCGTACTTCGAGAAGTGGTGCTCGGCCAGCCAGATCGAGTCGAACCCGAGCTCGTCGGCCAGCTGGATCTCGTCGAGGGTCTCTCGCAGCACCTGGTGATCGGATGTGCCGTCACTCACCGGGAACAGGTTCATGATTCCGAACTTCACGGCTTCTCCTCGTTTATTCCGACCAGCCGGTATGTTACCGCTGTGGTCGTCGACCTGCAAGGGTTTCGCAGGTCAGCGGGGTTACGACGAACGTCGAGAGGCGATGCGCAACTCGCCGGCACGGCGGCGGTGCCAGGAGCCGCGACCGAATCGGGCGTCGAGCACCAGGGCTCGGCGCAGGAACAGGTGCGGCACCGCCTCCATCGTGATGCCCATGCCGCCGTGCACCTGGATGCACCGCTCGGCGGCGAACACCGCCGCCGCCCCGGCCGCCGCCTTGGCCGCGTGCACCTGAATCTCCGCGTCCGGGCGTCCGTTGTCGACCGCCCAGGCGGCGTAGAGGGTCAGGTCCCAGGCGGCCTTGCGGGCCGTGGCGGCCTCGGCGAGCTGGAAGGCGACGCCCTGGAACGAGCCGATCACCCGACCGAACTGCTGACGGGTACGCGCCTGCTCGGCGGCCAGCTCGATGGCGCCCTGGGCGACACCGCAGAGTTCGGCGGCGACCACCAGCGTGGCGCGGGCCGCCCCGGTGCCGGCCGGCACGATCTCCTGCGGATCGGGCAGCGTGACGTCCGACAGCGGCACCGACGGGTCGACCGACTCGCGCGCGGTCACCTCGACCGGCACGCTGGTCCACACGCCCTCGGCGGCGCCCAGGGCGACCACCGCGTCCGCCTGTGCCGCGTACGGCACCAGAGTGCGGACCGCCGAGCGGGGCGACACCTGGTCCGCCCGCGCGGTGGCCCCCGGCACGTCCACCGCCGGGGTCAGCACCCGGCTGCCGTCGAGCACCTCGTCCGGCAGCGACGTACCGTGCCCGCTGCCGCAGAGCAGTTGCACCGCCGCCGCGTGCGCCGGGAACCGGCTCGCGACGAGCCGTTCGCCGAGCGCCTCGACGGCGACGAGCAGGTCGATCAGGCTCGACCCGATGCCGCCGACCTGCTCCGGCACCCCGAGGAGCCCGAAGTCGCGCAACAGCGTCACGTCACCGGTGGGGGCCTGCCAGTGCGTCGGCAGCCCGCCGGTGGCGCGTTCCGCGTCGGCCAGCGCGCCGACGGTCTTGGCGATGTCCTGCTGTTCCTGGGTGAATGTTGCCCGCACGCGATGACTCCGCTCAGCGTGAGCGGGGCAGGTTCAGCACCCGCTCCGCCAGGATCGATTTCTGGACCTCCTCCGTGCCGCCCTCGATGGTGTGGGCGCGGGCACGCAGGTAGCGGCGCATCCGGGCGGCGGCGCCGTCGCCGTCGAGCAACACCCCGCCCCCGTCGTCGAGGTGCACGGCGAGCCGGTTGGCACGCTGCACCACCCCGGCCCAGAGGCTCTTGAGGGCCGAGGTCTCCGGTCCGGGCACTCCCCCGGCGCGGCTCTCGCCGAGCATCCGCATCGACCCGATCCGCACCGCCTCGGCGTCGCACTGCAACGCGCCGACCGCGTCGACGAAGGCACTGTCGTCGGCCACCCCGCGCGCGATGCCGAGGTCGACGACCCGGTCCACCGCCTGGCGGGCCCACACCCAGAGGTTCAGCGCCATGCTGCCGCGCTCGAAGGCGAGCGTGGTCAGGGCCACCCGCCAGCCGTTGCCGACCCCGCCGAGCACGTCGGCGTCGGGGACGAAGACGTCGTCGAGGAACATCTCGTTGAACTCGGTGTCCCCGTTGATCATCGTCAGCGGCCGGACGGTGAACCCGTCCATCGGGGCGAGGAAGTAGGTGATCCCCTGGTGCTTGGGCGCGTCGGCGTCGGTGCGGGCGAGCAGCAGGCACCGGGAGGCGTTGTGCGCGTTCGACGTCCAGATCTTGGCGCCGTTGACCAGCCAGCCGCCGTCCACCTTCGTGGCGGCGGTCCGCAGACCGGCCAGGTCGGATCCGGCGCCGGGCTCGCTGAAGCCCTGACACCAGTACTCCTCGCCGCGCAGGATGCCGGGCAGGTGCCGGGCCTGCTGCTCGTCGGTGCCGTGCGCGATGACGGTCGGTCCGGCGAGCATCATGCCGACCCCGTTGAGCGGGTACGGCGCCCCGCGTACCGCGGCCTCCTCGTTGAAGATGGCCTGGGCCAGCGAGTCCAGACCCCGGCCACCGTGCGCGACCGGCCACGACAGCCCGGCCCAGTTGCCGGCGCAGAGCCGGTCCTGCCAGACCCGCGACCAGTTCTCGCGCTCGTCCTGCGACAACTCCTCCTGGTCGGGGACGTCGCTCAGCGCCTCGTCCAACCAGGCGCCGACCTCACGCCGGAACGCCAGGTCGGACGCGCTGTCATCGAAGTCCATCCGCCCCTCCCCTCGTGTCGTACCGTCCGGTCACGCCGTCACCTCGCGGGTACGCCGCAGCCGGGCCTTGTAGAGCTTGCCGTTCGGATCGCGCGGCAGCGCGTCGCGCACCAGGTAGGACACCGGGCGCTTCGGCTTGGCCAGGCGGTCGGCGAGGTAGCGGCGCAGCCCGTCGACGGCGGCGTCGCCCTCGGGCGCGTCGTCGCGCAGGACGACGTGCGCCTGCGGCACCTCGCCGAACTCCGGGTCGGGTACGCCGATCACCCCGGCGTCGGCGACCCACTCGTGGGCCAGCAGCGCCGCCTCGATCTCGGCCGGGTAGACGTTCACGCCGCCGACCAGGATCAGCTCCGACGCCCGGCCGGTGATGTAGAGGAACCCGTCGGCGTCGACGTGGCCGACGTCCCAGACGGTCATCAGGCCGTCGCGGCGGGAGCCCTCGGTCTTGCCGGGATCGTTGTGGTACTCGACCCGGTCGTTGCCCTGCCGCATGTACACGATGCCGGTCTGCCCCACCGGCACCTCCTCGCCCTGCTCGTCGAGGATCCGCAGGGTGGAGATGGACGCCGGGCGGCCGACCGTGCCGGGGTGCGCGAGCCACTCGTGCGGGCGGGCGATCGTGGTGCCGACCTCGGTGGAGCCGTAGTACTCGTAGACCACCGGGCCGAACCAGTCCAGGATCCGCTGCTTGACCTCCAGCGGGCAGGGTGCCGCGCCGTGCAGCACGTAGCGCAGCGAGGAGACGTCGTAGTCGGCGCGTACCGACTCGGGCAGTTGCAGCAGCCGGTAGAAGTGCGTCGGCACCATGCTCGTGCCGGAGACCCGCTGCTCCTGGACGCGCCGCAGGAAGCCCTCCGGCGTCCAGCCGTCCATCAGCACCATCGTGCCGCCGGCGTGCAGCGCGCCCATCGCCGGGGTGATGTTGGCGGAGTGGTACATCGGCGCGGAGACCAGCCAGGACGCGAAGGCCGGGCGTTCCATGCCGAACTCGGCGAACAGCCACCGGTAGGTCAGCGCCCCGGCGTCGGCGTCGATGCCGCTCAGCGGGCGCTTGACGCCCTTGGGGCGGCCGGTGGTGCCCGAGGTGTACATCATCAGCGAACCCGCCGGGACCTGTTCCGGACTCACCGCCGGCATGTCGGCGGTGAGCGCCGACAGCGGCTGCGCCCGGTCGGTCTGCGGGGTGCCGTCGACGAAGACCTGGATGCCGGGTGCGGCCTCGGCGGCGGAGACGACGACCTGCTCGACGCGCGCCGAACCGACCACCACCTTGGCGCCGCTGTCGGCCAGGACGTACGCGATCTCCGGCTCGGTGAGGTGGTAGTTGAGCGTGACCAGGTACAGGCCGGACTGCATCGCCGCGAGGTACATCGCGATCATGCCGGCGCTGTTGGTCATGACCGCGGCCACCGTGTCGCCGACCTGGAGCCCGGCCCGGGTACGCAGACCGTGCGAGATCCGGTTCACCTCGGCGAACAGTTCCCCGTAGGAGATCCGGCGGTCGTCGGGGGTGACCACCGCGCACAGGTCGGGTGCTGCGGTCGCCCACAGCCGAAAGCCGGTCCGCTCCTCGCTCATCGGACTCCTTGAGTTAGATTCCGACCATCCGGTATGTTGTGTTGTCCCACCGTAAGGGAGCCGAGCGACGATGTCCATACCCGCGATCGACGCCCACGCCGCCAGCTACCGCGCCCGTGAGGTGCCCGCACCCGCCCAGGTCGCGGACGGTGTCTGGGCCGTGCCCGTCCCCCTGCCCGGCAGTGCCCTGCGCTACGTCACCGTCTATCTCCTGGACACCGCCGACGGGCTCGTCCTCGTCGACGCCGGCTACGACCACCCGGCCTGCTGGCGCGCGTTCACGCAGTCCGTGGAGTCCCTCGGGCACCGGGTCGAGGCGATCGGCACCGTCCTGCTCACCCACAACCACCCCGACCACGTCGGCTTCGCCGCCCGGCTCCAGACGACCACCGGAGCCCGCATCGTGATCGGCCGCCCCGACGACTTCGCCACCATGCACCGCACCCGGGGCACGTTCCTCGCCCAACTGCGCGCCGCCCTCGACCTCACCGGAGCCCCCGCCGACGTGGTCGAGTCGATGTACGCCGACGCCGTCGACGTCGCCGTGCACCACGAGAGCCTGCGGCCGGACGTGACCGTCACCGACGAGACCGAGTTCCGCTTCGGCGACGTGACCGTGCGCGCCGTCCCCACCCCGGGGCACACGTACGGCCACACCGTCTATCTCGACACCCGGGGTCTGGTCTTCACCGGCGACACCATGATGGCCGAGGGCCCCACCCAGCTCGCCATCGTCAGCCGCCCCGAGGACGACCCGGCCGCCGACCTGTTCCGCAGCCTGGCCCGCATCCGCGCCCTCGACGCCGCGGTGGCCTGTCCGGCCCACCAGTTCCCGTACCGGGACGTCGCCGCCCGGGTCGACGAGCTGACCGCGTACCACCGCGACGAGGTCGACGCGGTGCGGGACCTGACCGTGGTCGACGACGACGCGTGGACGCTGGCCCGGCGGATGACCTGGCAGAAGCCGTGGGACGAGCTGGGTCGGGGCACCCGCCGCTTCCACCTCGTGCACGCCCTCGCCCTGCTGCGGACGGCGACCGGCACCGACCGGTGACGCTCAGCCGGGCCGCTGGTCGCCGTACGTCCAGTCCGGCCGTAGTGTCGGCCGCAGGTCCCGCAGGCTGCGCTTGAGCACCTTGCCGGACGGGTTGGTGGGCAGCTCGGTCACCAGGTAGACCTCCTTGGGCACCTTGAACCCGCCGAGCCGCTCCCGGGCGTACGCGATCAGCTCCTCGGCGGCCAGCCCCGGGCGGCCCACCACGAACGCCACCGGGACCTCCACCCACACCGGGTGCGGCGCCGCCACCACCGAGACGGCCAGGACCAGCGGATGGCCGGCCAGGACGTTCTCGATCTCGGCGCTGGACATGTTCTCCCCGCCGCTGCGGATCATGTCCTTGAGGCGGTCCCGGATGTAGAGGTAGCCGTCGGCGTCGAAACAGCCCACGTCACCGGTGTGGAACCAGCCGTCGCGGAAGGCGGCACGGGTCGCCTCCGGGTCGTCGAGATAGCCGGGGCTCACCTTCGGCCCGCGCGCGATCACCTCGCCGTTCTCCCCCACCGGCACGTCGTCGCCGTTCGCGTCGACCACCCGCACCTGGACCCACGGCGCGGGGATGCCGACCGAGCCCTGCTTGCTCTGCGCGTGGGCGGCGTCCAGATAGGTCAACCCGCTGCACGTCTCGGTGAGACCGTAGCCCTCGATCAGCCGCGCGTTCGGGAACAGGGTGCGCGCCACCGCGTACAGGGCCGCGCTCACCTGGGAGTAGATCACCCAGCGCACCGAGGAGAGGTCGGCGTCCACCGTGTTCTCGCTCTCGCGCCGGAGCATGTCGAGCATCGTCGCGGCCATCACCATCCCGGTGATCCGCTCGGTGCCGATCGCCTCCAGCACGGCCGCCGGGGCGAAGCGTCGCTGGAGCACCATGCAGCCGCCGACGTGCCAGATGCCGTACCCGGGCAGGTCGGTGCCGCCGACGTGGTAGAGCGGCGCGAAGTTGAGGATCCGGTCGCCCGCCCGCAGCCCGAGTTCGACGATCTGGGCGTGCATGTTCATGTTCACGTTGCCGTGGGTGAGCAGCACGCCCTTGGGCAGGCTGGTGGTGCCGGAGGTGTAGACGATCCGTTGCAGCGCGTCCGGATCGAGGTCGGCGTCGGGCACCCGGGCGCCACGGTGGGCCTCGATCAGCGCCCGCAGGTCGGTCCAGCCGTCGCCGATCGGTTCCAGCGCGTACCGGCGTACCTGCGGCAGGCGGGCGGTGGCCAGGTCGGTCAGGTCGGCGAACTCGGGGACGGTCGCGACCGCGCACACGTCGGCGTGTGCGAGCAGCCGCGCGATCTCGCCGGAGGTCAGCCGGTAGTTCAGCGGCACGAAGACCGCGCCGAGCTTCGCCGCCGCCAGCGACAGGATGAGGAACTCGGGCACATTGTTCGCCACGATCGCGATCCGGTCGTCCCGGCCCAGCCCCTCGGCGGCGAGACCGGCCGCGAGCGCGTTGACGTCCTGGTCGAGCTGCCGGTGGGTCCACCGCCGGCCCTCGAACACCAGCGCGTCGTCGTCGCCGAAGCGCCGCGCGTTGCGGGCCAGCATGGCGGCCAGGTTGGCGGTGCTCACCGGGCCGCCTCGATCTCGCGAAGCCCCTTCTTGAGCACCTTGCCGGAGTCGTTGCGCGGCAGCGTGGTGACCACCTCCACGTACTTCGGGACCTTGTACCGGGCCAGTTCGGCCCGGCAGTGCTCGCGCAGGTCCTCGCCGGTGACGGTGGCGCCGTCGCGCAGGATGACGAACGCCTTCGGCACCTCGTCCCAGGTCGGGTCCGGTACGCCGATGACGGCGACCTCGGCGACGTCCGGATGCTGCGCGAGAACCCGTTCGATCTCGGCGCTGGCGATGTTCTCCCCACCCGACTTGATCAGGTCGGCGCGCCGGTCGACGAACCACAGGTAGCCGTCGGCGTCGATCCGGCCCACGTCGCCGGTGAGGAACCAGCCGTCGCGGCGGGTCCGCCGGTTGGCCTCGTCGTCGTTCCAGTAGCCGGGCGACACCTTCTCGCCACGGACCACGATCTCCCCCTCCACCCCCGGTGGCACCGGCTGGAACCGCTCGTCGACGATCTCGATCCGGACGCCCGGGAACGGTGCGCCGAGCGCGCCGAGCTTGCTCTGCTCGTGGGCGGCGTCGAGGTAGCAGGCGCCGTTGCACAGCTCGGTCATGCCGAACGTGTCGACCAGCCGGACGGGCGGCAGCCGCCGTTTCACCTCCTGCCGCACGCGCGGCGCGACCCCGGCGAACAGCAGGTAGCGCAGCGACCGCAGGTCCGGCGGCTCGGCGAGGTCGAGCAGTCCGAAGAGGATCTGGGCGGCGAGGACCATGCCGGTGACGTGTTCCTCGGCGGCGACGCGGGCGATGTCGGCCGCCTTGAACGTCGGCGTCAACACCATCGTCGCGCCCGCGACGAAGGTGGCCAGGCCGGGTGCCTCCAGACCGCTGACGTGGAACAGCGGCGCGGAGACCAGGATCCGGTCCTGCGGGGTGAGTTCCAGTTCGAGCAGTTGGGCGAGGTGGTTGGCGGTCAGGTTGCCGTAGGTGTGGATCACACCCTTGGGGCGGGCCGTGGTGCCCGAGGTGTAGAGCAGGCGGTGCACGTCGCCGGGCTCCTTGGCCGCGTCCGGGACCCGGACGCCCGCCGGTTGGCCGGCCAGCAGGGCTGCCAGCCGCCGGGCGTCGCCGACCACCCGGTCGCCGTTGGCGACGGCGGTCCGCAGGCCGGTACCGGCCAGCAGCCGGCCCGCGTCGTCGGCGAAGTCGTCGTCGTAGAGCAGCGCGGTGATGCCGGCCTGGTCGATGACGTACGCCTGCTCGTTCGGGTGCAGCCGCCAGTTCAACGGCACCGAGATCGCGCCGATCCGGCTCAGGGCGAGCAGTTCGAGGACGTACGTGGCGGTGTTGCGCCCCAGCACGCCGACCAGTTCACCAGGGCCCAGCCCGGCCGCGAGCAGCGCCGCCGCATGCCGGTCGACGTCGGCGTCCAGCTCGGCGTACGTCCACCGGGCCGCGCCGTCGACCAGGGCCTCCCGGTCGGCGCGGCGCAGTGCCTGCCGGCGCAGCGTCAGCGAGAAGTTGCTGCCCGCCATCAGCCGTCCGCCTCCCGCCGCCGGGCGAGGATCTCCTCCCGCGACGGCAGCGACACGAACTCCAACAGGTTGCCGTCGAGGTCGCGGGCCGCGAACGCGGTGATGTACCCATAGTTCTCCAGCAGCACCCGGTTCGGCGGGGTGAGGCACTCGGCGCCGAGCGACACCAGTCGGGCGTGCAGCTCCTCCATCTCGTCCACGGGCACCGCGAAGCTGAGCAGGAAGGGGCCCAGTTCCAGGTGCCCGCCGGTGGCGGTCCGGGTCGGGGTGCCGTTCCACTCGATGAGTTCGAGCTGACCGATCTGGCTCGGCCCCTGGAGGTACTGCACCCGGCCGGTGGTGCCGGCGGGCAGCCCCAGCGACACCTCGATGCCCAGCCCGCCGACGTCGGTACGCAGCGTGCGGCGGTAGCCCAGCGCCTGCTCGTAGAAGTCGGCGGCCCGGTCGACGTCGGAGACGGTCACCGCCACGTGGTGCACTTCGCTGACCGGCATGTCACTCGCCTTCCGTACGGTCCGACGGGCCGGACAGGGCCTGCTGGATCAGGGCGACCTCGTCGGCACCGCTGTCCGGCACGATGAAGTCGTCCAGCCGGCAGATGTCGTCGATCGAGTCGAGGATGTCGTCGGGCGAGGCCGGTGCGACGCCGCCGTACCAACCGGGCGTGACGCCCAGGAAGATCCGCCCGACCCGGCCGCCGCCGACGGTGAGGATGTGCCGGTTGAGCTGGCACTGTTCGGAGGCGAGGAAGGTGGCCACCGACGCGACGTGCTGCGGGTCGAACCGCTCGGTCAGGTCGCCGAGGAGGTTCTCGGTCATCCGGGTCGCGGCGGTGGGGGCGATCGCGTTGACCAGGATGCCCCGGCGGGCGCCCTCCAGCGCGAGCACGTTCATCAGGCCGACCAGGCCGGCCTTGGCCGCGCCGTAGTTGGCCTGCCCGAAGTTGCCGAACAGCCCGGACGACGAGCTGGTCAGCACGATCCGGCCGTAGCCCTGCCCGACGAGGTGCGGCCAGGCGGGCCGCAGCACGTGGAACGCGCCGGCCAGGTGCACGTCGAGGACGGCGGTGACGTCCTCCTCGGCCATCTTCGCCAGCGTCCGGTCGCGCAGGATGCCGGCGTTGTGGATGATCCCGTCCACCCGCCCGTAGGCGTCGATGGCGCGGCCGACCAGGTCCGCGCCGCCGGCTGCGGTGGCCACCGAGTCGGTGGACGCGACGGCGGTGCCGCCGGCCGCGCGGATCTCGTCGACCACGGTCTGCGCGGCACCGGAGGAGCCCGAGCCGTCGACCGCGCCGCCGAGGTCGTTGACGACCACCTTGGCGCCGCGCGCGGCGAGCGTGTGGGCGTGCGCCCGGCCGATGCCGTTGCCCGCGCCGGTGACGATGACGACCCGGCCGTCCAGGCTGACCCGGCTCATCGCTCGCTCCCCAGGACCGCGACGAACGCGACGCAGGAACCCGGCTGGCCGCCCAGGTTCTGGGCCACCGCCACCCGGGCGTCGGGCACCTGCCGGGCGCCGGCCTCACCCCGCAGTTGGGTGAAGCACTCGAAGACCATCCGCAGCCCGGTGGCCCCGATCGGGTGGCCGAACGACTTCAGCCCGCCGTCGGTGTTGACCGGCAGCGCGCCACCGAGGTCGTACCGGCCGTCGAGGATGTCGCGCCATGCCTTTCCGCGCGCCGAGAATCCCAGGTCCTCCATCAACACCACCTCCGTCGGCGTGAAACAGTCGTGCACCTCGGCCAGCGAGATCTCGGTGGCCGGGTCGGTGATCCCCGCCTGCTCGTACGCCTGCCGCGCCGCCTCCACCACCTCGGGGAAGGTGGTGAAGTCGTAGCCGTCGGCGGCCAGCCCGGCACCGGACCCGGCGACGAAGCCCATCCCGCGCAGGAAGATCGGCTTGTCGGTGTACCGGTAGGCGTCCTCGGCGCGGACCAGCACCGCCGCCGCCGCGCCGTCGGAGACACCGGAGCAGTCCAGCACGCCGAGGTCCCCGGCGATCCGGGGCGAGCGCTCCACGGCCTCGGCGGAGACCGCCTTACGGAACTGGGCGCGCTCGTTCAACGCGCCGTTCGCGTGGTTCTTCGTCGCGACCTTCGTCAGGGCGCTCCGCATGTCCCGGGCGTCGACCCCGTACGCGCGCTGGTAGGCGGGGGCGAGCAGGGAGAACCCGGCCGGCGCGGTCCAGTCCACGTCGGTGCCGTCGGCCGGTGGGAAGACCGCCGACAGGCCGGAGTACGACGAGTCCTTCAGCTTCTCCACGCCGGTCGCCATCACCATGTCGTACGCGCCGGAGGCCACCGCGAACGCGGCGTTGCGCAACGCCTCCGAGCCGGTGGCGCAGTAGTTCTCCACCCGCGTGACGGGCTTGCCGACCAGCCGCAACGGGCGGGCCAGCGTCTGCCCGGACATGCCGGAGCCCTGGGTGCCGACCCAGAACGCGTCGACGTCGTCGAGGGTCAGGCGGGGTTGGGACGCCACGCACTCGCGGACCGCGTCGACCAGCAGGTCGTCGGCGGAGGAGTGCCAGTGGTCCCGGAACGGGGTGCAGCCCATCGCGACGATCGCGACGTCGTGGGCCAATCGCCTACTGGCCATCGAGGGTGTCCTTCCTCGGGCGGAGTTTCCAGAAGTAGTTGTGGATCGCGTCGGTGGTCCACAACCGTCGGAAGGTGGGTGTCATCGACATCCCGACGACCACGTCGGCGGGGTCGACGTCGGTCGCGTACGCGCTGAGCCGACCACCGCCGTCCACGTCGGCGACGACGATCGCCACCTCCGGTTCGGGCATGGTCGTCAGGTGGTCACGGGTCGACGAGACGACCTGGGCGGTGCGGTCGCGCAGCGAGACGGTGGTGGTGGGCTCCGCCGAGGCGGCGACGACGCCGCAGCGGGCGCAGACCCGGCTGGGCGGGGTGGTGACCGTGTCGCAGGCGGTGCAGCGGCTGCCCTCCAGCCGGTACTTCCAGCCGGCGCGACGGTGCATCGGCGGGGCGGCCGGTGCCGGTGCCGCCGGGCGGGCCGGGCCCTGCACGTCCAGCAGACCCCGCCAGCGCAGGTAGCGGCCGTAGCCGAGGCGGTGCCGCGGGTCGAGCTGGGCCCGGACGGACGGTCCGCCGCGCGCCGCGCGGACCTGGTCGCCCACCCGCAGGACGAACGCGTCGGCGCCCTCGGTGACCGACAGCAGCAGGATGTGCTGGCCGGGTTCGGCCTCGTCGAGCGTGGCGGCGAGCAGCAGGCCCGGGTGGGCGGCGCCGGTGAAGCCGGTGAGCCGTTCGATAGCCGCGTCCTGACCCGTACCGCCGAGCGCGCGCCGCAGGGCCGCCGCACACCGGGCGTTGGACGACGACACGACCACGTGGTCGACGCCGTCCCGGCCGGCCTCGGTCAGGGCCCGCCGGGCCACGTCGAGCCCCGCCTCGGCGAGGACCTCCGCGGTGAACCGCTCGTCCCAGACCCGGTCGTGCCGCTCCCCCGGCAACCGCCAGCGTTCCAGCAGCTCCACGGTCCGGCCGGTGCGGGCGAGCAGGACGGCGGCGCGGGTGCCGCCACCCACGTACGCGGCGGCGGCGTCGCCCTGGGCCAGTTCGTCGGGTGCGCCCGGTCGGGTGGTCCGTACGTCGGCCAGCGCGGCCACCGCGCCGGTCCGCAGGACCGTGTCGAGCGCGACCGCGCCGGACCGGTGGCCGTGCAGGTCGACCGCGCTGATACCGGGGTCCAGGCCGACGGCCTCGTGCACCACCGTGGCGGAGGTCTTCCCCTGGTAGGGGGCGCTCGTGGTGGCCAGCAGCAGGTGCCGGTCCGTCAAGGTGCCGGCGGCGATGTGCCGCAGCGCCTCGACGGCCATGGTGATGCTGTCCTCGTCGAAGGCGGCGACGCCGCGTACCGGTCCACCGGCGCGGGGCGGTCCGGTCGCGTCGATCCTGTTGTCGTCGAGCGCGTACGCCGGGAGGTACGCCGCGTACGCGTCGATGCCGTGCTGCTCGTGCATGGGTGCCGGGTTCTCCTTCAGCTCCACGAGGGGATGGCGGCGAGCAGTCGCCGTGTGTAGTCCTGCTCCGGCCGGTCCAGTACGCGTTCGGCGTCCCCCTCCTCGACGACGCGTCCCCCGCTCATCACCGCGATGCGGTCGCACAGGTCGCTGGCGAGCATCAGGTCGTGGGTGACGAAGAGCAGGCCGATGCCGAGTTCGTCGACCAGGGTGCGGAACAGCTCGACGACCTTGGTCTGGGTGGTCACGTCGAGGGCGGTGGTGCACTCGTCGGCGATCACCAGCGAGGGGCGGGTGACGACGGCGAGGCCGATCGCGACCCGCTGCTTCAACCCGCCGGAGAGCTGGTGGGGGTAGCTGTCCAGGACCCGGGTCGGGTCGGTGATGCGCATCTGCTCCAGCACCTGCACCGAGCGACGTTCGATCTCGGCCCGGGTGATGCCGGGAACGTGTCGTCGCAGCACCTCGGCGAGGTGGACACGGACCTTCATCAGCGGGTTCAGCGAGCGCGACGCGTCCTGGAACACCATGCCCACGGCGCTGCCACGGACCCGTCCGGTGCGGTCCACCCCGGGGGCCACCACCACGTCACCGGCGAGCGTGACCGAACCCTGCTCCACCCGGACGTTGCGTTCCAGCAGCCCGACGACGCAGCGGGCCAGGGTGGTCTTGCCGCTGCCGGACTCACCGACCACCCCGACGATCTGGCCGCCCCGGACCTCGAGGTCGACGGTGTCGAGCAGCCGCAGGTCGTCGGTGGCGAGCCGGGCGGTGACGGAGAGACCGCTGATGGTCAGCAGGTCGGTCATCGGCGCCTCTTCCGTGGGTCGTGGTGGGTGAGCAGCGCGTCGCCGAGCAGGTTGACCAGCAGCACCAGCAGGGTGATGGCGAGGCCGGGGAAGAACGCGAGCCACCAGGCCTGGCTCAGCTCGTCCTGACCGGAGGCGAGCATCGAGCCCCAGCTCGCCCGCGCGGGTCCGACCCCCAGGCCGAGGAAGCTCAACGCGCTCTCGATCAGGATCGCGGTGCCGACCTGGAGCGTGCCGAGCGCGACGATGGTCCCGGCGAGGTTGGGCAGGACGTGCCGGAAGACGATCCGGGCCTCGGAGGCGCCGGCGGCGCGCAGCCCGATCACGAACTGGCGTTCCCGCACTGCCAGGGTGGCCGCGCGGGTGACCCGGGCGCAGACCGCCCAGCCGGTGAGCGCCAGCACCAGGAACAGCACCGGAAGCGAGCTGCCCCGGTTCGAGATGATCGCGAGGGCGACCAGGATGAACGGCAGGGCGAGCTGGGCGTCGATGAGGATCGAGATGACCCGGTCGACCCAGCCCCGGAAGTAGCCGGCCAGCACGCCCAGCAGGGTGCCGGGGCCGATGGCGACCAGCGCGCCGACCAGGCCGATCATGATGGTGAGCTGGCCGGCGGAGACGAACTGGGTCAGCAGGTCCTGGCCGAGCTTGTCGGTGCCGAGCGGGTGTGCCCAGCTCCCGCCGTCGAGGAAGCCGGGTGGCTGGCGGGTCGCGTCCAGGTTCTGCCCGCGCTCGGGCAGCAGCCCGGTGAACGGCAGGACGAACACCAGGACGGCGACCACGGCCAGCGGCAGGGACAGCCAGAACACCGAGGTACGCGCGCGTCGGGCGGTGCGTGCCGGCGGCACCGGCGCGGTGACCGGGTCGAGTTCGAGTTGGCTCACGGCACTCACCTCACCCTCGGGTCGACGATCGAGTGGATGACGTCCACGAGCAGGTTGAGCAGGACGAAGACCAGGGCACCGAACACCACGATCGCCTGCACCAGCGGGAAGTCACGGAACTGGATGGCCTGCAACGCGAGCTGCCCGAGGCCGGGCCAGGAGTAGACGTACTCGACGGCGACGGCGCCGGAGAGCAGGATGCCGGTCTGCAGGACGACGATGGTCAGGATCGGCATCATGGCGTTCTTGAACGCGTGTCGCCAGACCACCCGGCGACCGGCGATGCCCCGGGCCCGCGCCGCGTCGACGTACGGCTCGGCCAGTGCCTCGCTCATCGAGGCCCGGGTCAGCCGGGCGATGTGCGCCATCGGGTAGACCGACATGGTGAGGGCGGGCAGGATCAGGTGCCGGAGACTGCCGGACTGCCCGGCGGGTAGCCAGCCGAGGTTCACCGCGAAGAGCACCACCAGCATCATCCCGAACCAGAAGACCGGCACGGACTGGCCGAGCAGGGCCAGCGTGGAGGCGGCCCGGTCCCACCAGGTGCCTTCGCGGGTGGCCGCGAGCACGCCCAGCGGGACGCCGACGAGCAGGGCGAGGAGCATGCCGGCGGCGACCAGTTGCAGGGTGTACGGCAGCCGGTCGGCGATCATGCTGGTGTTCGCCTGGTAGAACTGCAGCGACTGCCCGAGGTCGCCGGTGAAGACGCCCTTGAGGTAGTTCAGGTACTGCACCACGAGCGGCTGGTCGAGCCCGAGTTCGGCGCGCAGCGCCTCGCGTTGTTCGGGCGGCGCCATCGGCCCGAGGATCATCGTGGTCGGGTCGCCGGAGAGTCGGCCGAGGGCGAACGCCAGGCTGAGCGCGATGAGCAGCGACGCGAACAGCGACGCGAGGCGGACGCCGATCCGGCGTACGGTGCTGGCCTTCATCGGCGGTTCCTCCATCGCGCGCCGGGCATCGCGGCCAGCAGTTCGCGCGTGTAGTCGTGGCGCGGCGTCACGAAGACCGTCTCGCAGGGGCCCGCCTCGACCACCTGTCCGCGGTACATGACGTGCACGGTGTCGCAGACGGCGCGGACCACGGCCAGGTCGTGGCTGATCATCAGCAGCGCGGCACCGGTGGTCGTCCGGATCTCCCGGAGCAGGTCCAGCACGTCGGCCTGGACGGAGACGTCGAGACCGGAGGTCGGCTCGTCGGCGACGATGAGTCGGGGACGCATGAGCAGCGCGCGGGCGACGCAGACCCGCTGCGCCTGGCCGCCGGAGAGCTGGTGCGGGAACCGGTCGAGGATCTCCGGCGCGAGCCGGACCCGACCGAGCAGGTCGGCGTCGGTGATCCAGGAGGTGCGCCGGGGTTGCAGGGTACGCAGCTCCCGCAGCCCGGAGCGGACGGACTGGCGGGGGTCGAGGGAGCCGTGCGGGTCCTGGAAGACCACCTGCACCTCGGGGCGCAGTCGGCGCAGTTGCCCGCGCCCGATCGAGGAGAGCGAGTGGCCGAGCAGCCGGATGTCGCCCGTGCCGCGTGGCCCGAGCCCGGTCGCGGCCATCGCCAGCGTCGTCTTGCCGGAGCCGGACTCGCCGACGACGGCGACGCTCTCTCCGGCCGCGATGCGCAGCGACACCTGGTCCACCGCACGGAACACCTCCCCCGTGCTGCGGTTGCGGTGCTCGACGACGAGGTCGTCGACCGCCAGTACGGGCACGGCCGCCTCCGGGGTGCGGGGATGCCGGGTGTCGCCCGGCATCCCCGTCTCCACTGCCTCGGACATCGTCAGCGGGTCGTCTTCGTGAAGTCCACGGTGTTCAGGGGACCGAACTCGACGCCGGTGACACCGGGTGCGGTCGCGTAGTTGAACACCTGCCGGTACAGCGGCACGTAGCAGTGCTTCTCCACCACGCCCATCGTGTTGAGCTGCTCGTAGATCGGAGCGGCCTGATCGGCGTCGTCCTGCTCCAGCGCCTCCTGGGCCATCTCGTCGAAGCGCGGGTCGGGGCAGTTGCCGGTGATGGACTGGGTCTTCATGAAGCCACTGGCGAAGAAGTCCGGCACGGCGACGTTCGGCACCCCGGCGAAGATCGCGATGCCGGGCACCTGGCGGCCGATGACGCGCTTGACGAGCGTGCCGTAGTCGAGCGGCTCGTAGTTGACCTTGAAACCGGCCTGCTCCAGGCTGCCGCCCACGGCCTGCGCGACCTCCTCGATGTTGGTGTACTGCGCGGCCGGATAGGTGATCTGGACCGTCGGGCCACCGGAACCGACCAGTTGCTTGGCCCGGTCCAGGTTCGGGGTCACGCTCTGCGCCGGCTGCTCACCGGGCCGGACGTTGAGCAGTCCGGCGTCGGCGACCGCCTGGCCGTCGAAGATGCCGCGCACGATCGCGTCGCGGTCGATGGACAGGGCCGCCGCCTCGCGCAGTTCGGGCTTGTCGAACGGGGCCTTGGTCGAGTCCAGGAAGGCGATGATCTTCATGGCGGTCTCGGTGCTGACCACCTCGACGTTGGCCGCCTTGGCCGCGGAGGCCTGGGCCGGCGGGAGGTCGAAGGCGACGTCGACGCTCTTGCTCTGGATCAGGGCGAGCCGCTGGGCGGCCTCGTTGGCCCAGGTGAAGGTGATGCCCTGGTTGCTGGGCGCCGTTCCCCAGTACTCGGGGTTGGGCTTCACCGACATGTCGCGCCCGGCGTTTCCGCCCGCCCACACGTACGGGCCGGTGCCGACGGGGGCGGCGGCGAAGCCGTCCGAGCCCTTCTCCTCGTAGTACTTCGGGGGCACGAGGTAGACCGTGGTGAGCAGGTCCGGAATGTTGTACTGCGGGGCCTTGGTCTTGAGCACGACCGTGCCGGCGTCCGGGGCCTCGATCGAGGTGACGTTGCCGAAGTAGGACTTCAGCTGCGACGCCTCGCTGTCCCGGGTGAGGGTGATGGTGTTCGCGACCGCCGCCGCGTCGGCCTTCTCGCCGTTGCTAAAGCTGACGTCGGGCCGGACGGTGAAGGTCCAGGTGGTCGCGTCGGTGCGGGTCCAGCTGGTGAGCAGGCTGGTGTCGGCCGGGCCGAGGTTGTCGTCGGTGCCGATCAGCGTTTCGAGCATGGTGGCCCAGACGATCTGGCCGGACCGTGCGCCGACGATGGGGTCGAGGGTCGCGGGCTGGGCCGCGAGCAGCGCCCGGATGGGCGTGGAGTCCGACGCGCCGGAATCCGACGAGTCGGAGTCGCCGCAGGCGGTGAGGCCGATGCCGGCGAGCGTCAGTGCCGTAGCGAGCGCCAGTGTGCGCCGTGAGTGCGAGGATTTCATGATCATCATGGCTGTCCTTCACAGGGGATGGACCCGTCGTACCCCCGCGTGACGCGGCGGTGACGTTCGCCACAAAGTACCGACCAGCCGGTATCAAGTCAACGGGTCGAGCCGGTATCTCGTCCATGACAATCAGATCACATGAGCAGGTCAGGCCCGGACATTGCCTTCATACCGACCGGTACGTATTATGCCGAGGGTGACTCCCACACTCACCCACGAACGCGACGGCCACGTCGCCCGGGTGCGATTCGACAACAGCGCCCGTGGCAACTGTCTCGACAACACGACGCTTCGCGAACTCGTGGACACCCTGGAGACCGCGGCGGCCGACGAGGCGTGCGCCGTCATCCACCTCGACATGGCCGGCCGGCACTTCTGCGGCGGCTGGGACACCTCGGCGTTCGGCCGACTGCGCGGTGCGACCGCCGCGACGGTCGCCGCCGGACTACGGGACAGCGACGCCGCCCTGCACCGCGTCCGGCACCTCCCGGTACCCGTGGTCGCCGCCGTCCGGGGTCAGGTCGTCGGCTTCGGCGCCGGCCTGCTCGGCGCGATCCACCTGCCGGTCGCCGGCGAGGGCGTCCGGCTCTCCCTCCCGGAGGCCCGGTTCGGCTTCGCCCCCGCCGGGGTCGGCCACACCATCGCCCGGTCCGTGCCCCGCCCACACGCCTACCACCTGCTGACCGGTGCCGCGACGGCGACCGCCCGGGACCTGCTCGCCTGGGGCTTGGTCGCCCAGGTGGTACCCGACGACGACGTCGACCGCGCGGTGGACGCCCTCGTCGACACGCTGCTCGCCGTGCCGTCCCGGACGCTGCGCGCGGTGGTCCAGGTCGTCGAGTCGAGCCTGGAGTCCGGCACCGCCGACCGGGCCTACGAGATCTCCGCCGGCACCATCGTGGCGGGGCTGAGCACCCGGGAGGTCTCCGGATGAGTCAACCGTTCCGGCCCGGTGAGGCCGTCTGGGTGGAGTTGTGCACCCCACGGCCGGAGCAGGCCGAGGAGTTTTATCGCACGCTGTTCGGCTGGACCGTACGCACCGAGCGGCTCGGCACCACCACGTACCGGATGTGCAGCCTGGACGGCCGCGACGTGGCCGGCATCTCCGACGCCACCGCGCTGCACGGCGGCCGGCCCCGGGGCTGGATCGCCTACTTCGCGGTCCACGACATCCACCGCTCCGCCGCGCAGGCGGTCGCACTCGGCGGCGAGTTGGTGACCCCGCCGCGTTACCTGCCCGCCGCCGGGACCGGTGCCGCCGTCATCGACCCGTTCGGCGCCGCGTTCGGCCTCTATCAGGGCGAGTCCCGGGCCGGTGTGCAGATGCTCAACTCGGTCGGCGCGCTCTGCTGGAACGAGCTGGACACCGGGGAGCCGGACCGCGCGGTGGCCTACTACCGGTCGCTGTTCGGATACACCACCCGGCAGCACGGGGACTCCCCCACCGCCCGTCCCTACAGCCTGCTGATGCTCGGCGACGTCCCGGTCGCCGGCGTGCTGGCCCTGGACAACGACTGGCCGAACCTGATCCCGTCGAAATGGATCACCTACTTCGCGGTCGCCTCGCTGGACGACGCGCTGCGCCGGGTCGTCGCGCTCGGCGGGACGCCCACCGTCGGTCCGGTCGACAGCCCGCACGGGCGGCTGCACCTGGTGAAGGATCCCGGCGGGCACACCCTCTGCCTGATCCAGCTGGAAGACGGACTACGCCCGCACCATCCCTCCTCCGACCCGGCGGTGACCCGATGACGGCCGAGCCCCTGTTCGACTCCGCCGAGTTCCGTCAGGTGTGCGGACACTTCCCCACCGGCGTCACGGCGGTGACCGCGGTGACCGGTGACGGCACCGTCGCCGCGCTGACGGTGAACTCCTTCACCTCGGTGTCGCTGCGCCCCCCGAAGGTGCTGTTCTGCGTCACCAGCTCCTCGTCGAGCTTCCCGGTGCTGATGGACTCGGCCCGGATCGCCGTGCACATCCTCAGCCAGGACCAGGAGGACGTGGCGCGCCGGTTCGCCACCTCCGGGCTGTCCGGGGCGGACAAGCTCGACGGTGTCTCCTGGGTGCCCGGGCCGGACGGCGTCCCGCTGCTGCCCGGCACGCCGGCGGTCCTGGCCGGGCGCCGCGACACGGCGATCACCAGCGGCGACCACGTGATCATCCTGATCGACGTGGACCACGTGCACCTGAAGCCGACGAGCGTCCCGGCCCTGTCGTTCTATCGGGGGCGGTTCGTCGCGCCGTCGAGTACGCCGGGAGAGTGACCCGCCGAGACGGCGGGGAGGTGACCGCCGGTATGCCCGGCGGTCACCGCCGTCACGGCAGGTAGCGGAAGAGGATCTCCGCCACGCAGCAGGTGGTGGAGTCCTCGGCGAACTCCACCACCACCGACGCCTTGGCCTGCACGCCGCCCGGCACCCCGGCGATCGGCTCGGCGGCGAGCAGCGTCGCGGTGCCCTGGATCGGCACGCCCGGCGGCAGCGGCTTGACGAACCGGACCCGGTCCAGCCCGTAGTTGACGCCCATCGAGAACGTCGTGACCTCCAGGATGTCCGCGAGCAGACGCGGCACCAGAGCCAGGGTGAGGAACCCGTGCACGATCGTCGTGCCGAACGGGCCGGATCGGGCCCGTTCCACGTCGACGTGGATCCACTGGTGGTCCTTGGTCACGTCGGCGAAGCGGTCGACCTCGTCCTGGGTGACCACCTGCGGCTCACTGGCACCCAGCTCCCGGCCGACGAGGTCGAGCAGGTCGGCCGGGGTGGGCGCGATGGTGCGGGAGGCGGTACGCATCGGGCGGCTCCATTCGTGGGATCAGGGAGGATGAAGCATACCGACCGGATGGTATGCTCCCGCCAGGGTTCAGGACGAGGAGGTTCTCCGTGGCGTTTTCCGCGTACCAACTGCCCGAGGAGCATGAGGCCGTTCGCGAGGCCGTTCGGGCGGTCTGCGACCACCGGGTCGCCCCGCACGCCGCCGCCGCCGACGAGAACGCCGAGTTCCCGCAGGCCTCCTACGACGCCCTGCGCGCGGCCGACTTCCACGCCCCGCACATCCCCGTCGAGTACGGCGGTGCGGGCGCCGACGCGCTGGCCACCGCGATCGTCATCGAGGAGGTCGCCCGGGCCTGCGCCACGTCGTCGCTGATCCCGGCCGGCAACAAGCTCGGCACCATGCCGTTGCTGCTCGCCGCCGACGACCGGCTCAAGCAGCGGTACCTGCCACCGGTCGCCCGGGGCGAGGCGATGTTCTCGTACTGCCTCTCCGAGCCGGAGGCCGGCAGCGACGCTGCCGGTATGCGGACCCGCGCCGAGCGCGACGGCGACACCTGGGTACTCAACGGCGTGAAGCGGTGGATCACCAACGCCGGGCTGAGCGAGTACTACACGGTTTTCGCGGTGACCGACCCGGACGCCCGGTCGCGGGGCATCTCGGCGTTCCTGGTGGAGCGCACCGATCCGGGGGTCAGTTTCGGTGCTCCGGAGAAGAAGTTGGGCATCAAGGGCTCGCCGACCCGCGAGGTCTACCTGGACAACGTCCGGATCCCGGCGGACCGGATCATCGGCGCCGAGGGGACCGGGTTCGGCACCGCGATGAAGACCCTGGACCACACCCGGGTCACCATCGCCGCGCAGGCGCTCGGCATCGCGCAGGGTGCGCTGGACTACGCCAAGGGGTACGTGGCCGAGCGTAGGCAGTTCGGCAAGGCGATCGCCGAGTTCCAGGGTGTGCAGTTCATGCTCGCCGACATGGGCATGAAGCTGGAGGCGGCGCGGCAGCTCACGTACGCGGCGGCCGGCAAGTCGGAGCGGGGTGACGCCGACCTGACGTACTTCGGTGCGGCGGCGAAGTGCTTCGCCTCGGACGCCGCGATGGAGATCACCACCGACGCGGTGCAGTTGCTCGGCGGCTACGGCTACACCCGGGACTACCCGGTCGAGCGGATGATGCGGGACGCCAAGATCACGCAGATCTACGAGGGCACCAACCAGGTGCAGCGCATCGTGATGGCCCGCCAGCTGCTCAACGGCTGAATCGTGACGGCCCGGTAGCCGCTCGACGGCTCCGGGCCGGGTCGGGTCAGACCAGCCCGTCGAGCACCATGGCGCTGAACTGGCGTGCCACGTCGTCGACGCTGAGCTTGCCGCCGACGTTGAGCCACTGGTAGGCCCAGGCGCACATGCCGACGAGCCCGAAGGTGACGATCCGGGAGTCGACGTCGGCCCGGAAGACGCCGCGCGCCACGCCGTCCTGGATCATGCCGGCGAAGGCCGCCTCCAGCCGGTCGCGCTTGCGGGTCACCTCGGCGAACAGGTCACCGGTGAGGTAGCGCCGCTCCTGGTAGAAGATGGTGACGTGGGAGCGGTACTCGGCCACGCTGGTCAGGCTGAGCCGGATCAGCTCCGCGACCCGCACCTTCGGGTCGTCGCTGCCGCTCTCGATCCGCTCGATCGCGGCGAGCTGCGCCTCCAGGTACTCCTCCTGGATGTGCCGCAGCAGGTCGTCCTTGCTCTCGAAGTGGTGGTAGAAGGCGCCCTTCGTGAGCCGCGCCTGGTCGGCGATCTCCTGCACCGACGTGCGGTCGAAGCCCCGGCGCTCGAAGAGTTCGAGGGCGCTCGTGATCAGGGATCGACGGGTGTTCTCCGGGTCGTAGCCGTCGGGCCAACGCTGCCGGCGGCGTGTGGTTGCCGGGCGGCTGGACGTCGCACGAGCCATCTGTGGCCTCCGCCTTTCATACCCCGTCAATGTCCCGTCATCCTACCGCCCGGTCGGAAGGTTGTGGGGACCGCGCGCCCGGCGATTCACGCGGGTGACTCCGTGCCCGCTACCAGAAGGGTCGCAACGGCGGTACGTCGTCACCGGCGATGTTCCGGATCACCCGGGCGAGTTCCTGGCGCAGCGCGGTCAGCCCCTCGTCGTCCAGGCTGACGGCCAACCGGGACTCGATCTCGGCCAGGGTGCGGCCCGCCGTCCGCATGTGCTCGCGGCCCTTGTCGGTGAGGACGACGAGCTTGCGACGACCCCCGAGCGGGTACGGGCGGCGCTCGACGTAACCGGCCCCTTCGAGGTAGTCGACGATCTGCCCGGCCGCCTGCTTGGTCACGCCGAGTTGACCGGCCAGCTCGGTGCTGGTGGCACCCGGACCCTGCAGGAGCTGGAAGACGAATCCGTGGATGGGACGCAGGTCGTCGTAGCCGATCGCGTCGAGTTTGGTGACGAACTCGGTGAGGACGAGTTGGAACGCCATGCCCAACAGGAAGGTCAGCGGAGTTCGCTCGAGTGGGTCCGGTTCAGTCATGCAAAACAGCTTGACACAGCCTGCAAGCAGGACTTTACTGACGATACGCAAGTAAAGCTAATTTACTCGGAGGTCGCCGATGAATGTCATCAGTGAGACGGAAGCCCGCACCACCACCACTCCCGCCGGCCGGATGTTCGGTCTCGCCGGCCCGAGCCAGGGCAGCGCGGAGGTGAGCACCTGGCGAGTGGAGCTCGGCGAGGACGCCGCCACCCCGGTGCACGGCATCGACGCCGAGCAGGTGTGGATGCCGATCTCCGGCGCCTTCGAGGTCACCGTGGGCGACGAGACCAAGCTGGTCAAGGCCGGCCAGGCGCTCGTCCTTCCGGGCGGCGTCACGCGTCAGCTCAAGGCCGTCGGCGGCCCGGCCCAGGCCCTCGTCGCCATGAAGGTGGGCGGCAAGGCCATGCTCCCGAACAGCGACAACAAGGTGCCGCTGCCCTGGGCGGAGTGACCCGCCCCCGGGTGTCGACTCCGCCGAGGTACGGAGGCACCACCAGTCCCGGGCGGGCTGGTGGCGCTTCCTCTCCCCCCATCACCTGGGTTCGATCGCATTACCACCCCTCCGGTTGAGCCTTCGACGCCCGGGTTTGGCGTGGTGATGCCAGTCTGCAAAGGACGGCAATGCAACCCCAAGCTCCCGCGTTACCCCCGCTGACCCCGGCCCGGCGCCGGGCGATCTCGACGCTGATGGCGGTCATCGTACTGATCGTCGTCATGGACATCACCATCATCAACGTCGCGCTGAACCCGATCCAGCTCAGCCTCGGCGCCAGCAACGCCGAACTCCAGTGGTCGCTGGACACCTACCTGATCACGTTCGCCGCCTTCATCTTCACCGGCGGGGTCTGCGCGGACCGGTTCGGTCGCAAGAAGGTCCTCGTGGCCGGGCTGCTGATCTTCGGTATCGCCTCGACACTGGCCGCGTACGCCGCCGACGTCGAGTCACTCATCCTCTGGCGGGCCGTGATGGGCGTCGGCGCGGCCGTCATCCCCACCGTCACGCTGGCCGTCATCATGGCCACCTTCCCCCCGCCGGAGCGCCCGAAGGCCATCGCCACCTGGGCCGCCGCCGCCGGGGTGGCCTTCGCCGTCGGCCCGATCCTGGGCGGCCTGCTGCTGGAGAGCTTCTGGTGGGGCTCGATCTTCCTCATCAACGCCCCGTTGGTGCTGATCAGCGTCGTGCTGATCGCCCTCTGGGTGCCGGAGAGCCGCAGCCCGATGAAGTCGCGTTTCGACCCGCTCGGCGTCCTGCTGTCGATCGTGGCGATCGGCCTGCTGGTCTACGGCATCGTGGTCGGCGGCGAGGACAACGCATGGCTCTCGCTGCCGGTGCTGGGATCGATCGTCGCCGGGCTGGTGCTGATCGCCGTCCTGGTCCTCGTGGAGAGCCGGATGGCGAGCCCGTCGCTCGACGTGACGCTGCTGCGCAGCAGCCGCTTCTCCGCCGGCACGGCCGCCATCGCCCTGTGCTTCTTCGCCCTGATCGGCGCGATCTTCGTGATCCAGTTCTACTACCAGGCGGTGCGCGGCTACTCCCCCATGCAGGCCGGCCTGCTGATGCTGCCGATGGGCGTGGGCACCGTGCTCACCTCCGCGCGGTCGCCCAAGCTGGCGGCCCGGTTCGGGCCGCGCACGGTGGTGGCGGCCGGTGCCGTCGTCATGGCGCTCTCCTTCGTGCTGACCACCCTGATGGACCGGCAGACCGGGGTGTGGCTGCTCATCGTCGCGCAACTGCTGTTCGGCATCGGCTGGGGCTGCATCATGGCGCCCGCCACCGGCTCCCTGATGTCCGTGGTACCGCTGCCGAAGGCCGGTGCCGGGCAGGCGGTCACGCAGACCGCCCGCCAGGTGGCGGGTGCGCTCGGCGTCGCCGTGATCGGCAGCGTGCTGGGCAGCGTCTACCGCAGCTCCCTCGGCGACGCGGTCGACGTGCTCCCCGCCGGGCTGCGCGACGAGGCCGGTGACTCGATCGGCGGCACCCTGCGGGCGATCGCGTCCGCCGGCCTGACCGACGGACGGGCCACCCTGGTCGACGCCGGTATGGAGGCGTACCTCACCGGTATGCGCGCCGCCATGATCGTGGCCATCGTCGTCGTGCTCGGCGCGGCGGTGATCTCGCTGCGGTGGCTGCCGAAGCAGCTGCCCCCGCCGCCCATGCCGCCCGCGCCCCCGGCGCCACCGGCCACCTCGACGGAGCAGCCGCAGAGCGTGGCGGCCAAGCCGGTGGGCTGACCACTCCCCCGCGCGCACCCGGGTCCACGGCCGTTCACGGCCGTGGACCCGCTGCGTCGGGCCCGACGACGGGTCACCTCGGGGACACACACGACGAAAGCGCCGGGTCACGTCCTTGGTGTGGACGCGACCCGGCGCGTACTCCTGGCACCGGACCGTCGGGGATGGGGACGGTCGGCGGCCCGTCGGCGGGTGACCGGCGCGACCGTCGGTGCTCATGTCCCCCGGTCCGTCGACTGACCGGGGAAACAGTGGGCCGGGCTCAGCCCCCCGCGGGCTGCCCGGGCACGGGGACGTGGAAGCCACGGCGGTACCACAACAGCGGCCGCGCCTCGCCCGAGACGTGGACCTCGGTCAGGTGGCCCACCAACAGGTCGTGGTCGCCGACGGTGAGGCGGTCGGCAAGCGTGCAGCGGAACACCGCGTGGGCGTCGCCCAGGTACGGCACCGTGCTGCCGGCCAGGTCCCGGCAGTCCGATCCGGCGAAACGGTCGGCACCCCGGGCCGCGAACCGGCGGGCGGTCCCCTGCTGCTCCTCGCCGAGCAGGTTCACCGCGAACTCGCCGGCGTCCACCATGGCCGTGAAGCAGCTCGACTCGTGCCCGATGCCGACGACGAGCAGGGGCGGTGCCAGCGAGGCGGAGACCACCGAACTGGCGGTGAAACCCCAGCGTCGCCCCTCGCGGTCTCGGGTGGTGACCACGGTCAGCGGTGCCGCGAGAAGCGACATCGCGTCGCGGAACGCCACGCTGTCCAGGACTGGTCGTACCGCACCGACGGGTGTTCCCACGGCCGTTCCTCCCTCGTGCCTGACCGTGCCCGGATGCCCGGAGCACGGCGCGGACGGTCAACGGGGCGACGACGCCCGGCGGGCGGCCTCCCGGGCCTGTGCCGAGAAGTCACCGCGGTTCTCCGACACCCATCGCTGCGAGGCCCGGCGGCTCTCCAGCGCGCCGGTGAAGTGCGGCGCCACGTACCGGGCCAACAGCTCGTAGCTGTGCTTGGTCTGTTCCCGGGTGGCCCAGTCCTGGGTGTTGACGAGCAGGGTGCCGAAACCGCCGCTGTCGGCCTGCATGCGGGCGATCGCCTCGACGGCGTCCTCCACCGATCCGATGATGGCGGTGCGGGTCTCCATCGCCACCTCGGGTTCGCGTCCCTCCGGCAGCTTCGCCTCGGCGCCGACGGTGTCCTGGACGTACTCCCGGAACCAGCGGCCCATCCCGGCGCGGACCTGGTCCATCGCCTCCTGCCGGGTGTCGGCGATGTGCACGCAGATGGCGACGCGCCACGAGGCCCGGTCCATCGTCCTGCCGTGCGCGGCGGCCTCGTCCTCGGCCGCCGCCCACAACTGCGCCAACGGCGGCTCCACCATGCCGGGACGACCGGCGAAGGTCAGCGCGGACAACCCGTAGCGTCCGGCCAGTCGCATGCCGCGCTCCGAACCGGCGCTGGCCACGGCCACGTCCAGGGACGGCCGGGTGTACGGCTTCAGGTGCAGCCGGGCGTCGCGCAGCTCGAACCAGTCGGTCTTGCGGGTCAGCGGGGTGGGGTCGGTCAGCAGGTGGACGACGGCGTCGAGCGACTCGGCCATCATCCGCCGCTGGTCGGAGGCGGCGATGCCCATCATGTGCGCGTCGGCCGGCGAGACGCCCGCGCCGACGCCGAACATGGCCCGGCCCCGGCTCTGGTGGTCGAGCTGCACCACGCGGTTCGCGGCGGTGAGCGGGTGATGGTACGGCAGGCTGATCACGCCGGTACCCAGTCTGATACGCCGGGTCCGCTCGGCGGCGGCGGCCAGGAACACCTCCGGGGAACTGATCGTCGACCAGCCGCCGGAATGGTGCTCGCCGACCCACGCCTCGTCGATGCCGAGGGTGTCCAGCCATTCGATGAGGTCCAGGTCGCGCCAGATCGCGGTGGTCGGATCCTCGCCGAGGGAGTGGAACGGCGGGATGAACGCGCCGAACGTGAGGGACATCGAACTCACCCTTCAATCAGTGGGGAAACCTGCGGATCCGCTGCGGGCGGGGGCAGGAGCTTGCCGATCTCGTCGGCCAGCACGGCGAGGTGGGGCTGCTGCATCACGGTGTAGTGGTCGCCCGGCACGTCGAGACGGACCCCATCGGTGACCAGGTCCATCCACGCCTGTGTGGTCTCCACGTCGGCGCCGCCGTCGCGGGCGCGCAGGAAGCAGACCCGACCGGAGTAGGGCTGCGGCTGGTGGTCGAGCAGGGCCCGGAAGTTGCGGGAGAAGCGGTCCGCGATGGCGGTGAGCGTGTCCAGGTCCACCTCGGCCGGCAGGACCTCGCGGCGGCGCGCCTCGGCGTACAACAGGTCCAGCGCCGAGTTGTCCGCCTCGGGGGTGAAGGTGGCCGGGTCGGGTCGCCACACCCGGCCGGTCAGCCCGGCCAGGTCGCGGGCCAGCCAGGACAGCAGCACCGTCTCGTCGACGGCGTCCTCGCGTCGCCGGGGCGGCTCCATGATGTCCACGGCGAGCACCACCTCGACCTCCGCCCCGGTGGCGGTGATCTGGCGGGCCATCTCCAGCGCGATCATGCCGCCCATCGACCAGCCGCCGAGACGGTATGGTCCGGCGGGGAACTCCCGCCGCACCACGTCCACGTAGTGCGCGGCGAGCTCCGCCAGGCTCTGCGGGGCCGGGTCCACGTCGGGCACCTGCAACCCGTAGAACGGCTGCCCCGGTCCCAACCGGTCGGCGAGTCCGGAGTAGCAGAGCACGTCGCCGCCGACCGGGTGGACGAAGAACACCGGGACCGCGTCCCCGCCGGTCCGGATCGGCACCAGGGCCGCCCGACGGTCCGGTGCGGAGGTGTCCCGGACCAGGTCGGCCAGGTGCCGGATCGTCGGCCGGGCGAAGAGTTCCGCAAGCGGCAGCACTCGACCGGTACGCGCCCGGATCCGCGCCATCAGGCGTACCGCGAGCAGCGAGTTGCCGCCCAGGGTGAAGAAGTTCTCGGTGACGCCCACCCGGTCCCGCGCGAAGAACTCGGCCCAGAGGTCGGCGAGTTGCCGCTCCACCTCGTCGCGGGGCAGGGCCGACTCACCCTCGGCGTCGCCGCTGTCCGGCTCCGGCAACGCCGACCGGTCGATCTTGCCGTTGGCACTCATCGGCAACTCGTCCAGGACCGTCAGGTGCTGCGGCACCATGTACTCCGGCAGCATCCGCCGCAGCGCCTGGTCGATCGCCTTGACCGCGATCTCGCCCGGCTCGGCGTGGTCCGGGTCGGCGTGGTCCGGATCGAGCACCACGTAGCCGTGCAGGCGCTTGGCGCCCTGCCTGGCACCGTGCGCGACGACGGCGGCGGAGCGTACCCCCTCGCACTGCGACAGCGCGGCCTCGATCTCCCCCAGTTCGATGCGGTAGCCCTGCACCTTGACCTGGAAGTCCTCCCGGCCGAGGAACTCGATCAGGCCGTCCGGCAGATAACGACCCAGGTCTCCCGTGCGATAGAGGCGCTCGCCGGTGAGGGGGTGGCGGACGAAGGCGGCCCGGGTGCGTTCGTCGTCGTTGAGGTAGCCCTGCGCCAGGCCGACACCGCCGATGTACAGGTCCCCGGTGACCCAGACCGGGCAGGGTTGCAGCGCGTCGTTGAGCACGTGGAACTGCTGGTTGCGCATGGGCAGGCCGTAGGGAACGCTCGCCCAGCGCGGGTCGACCGCGTCGATCGGGTACAGGATGGACCAGATCGCCGCCTCGGTCGCCCCGCCCAGGCTCCAGAGGTCGGCCTGCGGCGCGACCTGACGGAGCCGGTCCGGCAGGGTCACCGGGATCCAGTCCCCGCTCATCATCACCACCCGCAGCGGGATCGGGCGGTCCTCGGTGCGGGTCAGGACGTGTTCGGCGAACATCTCCGCCAGGGCGGGCACGCTGTTCCAGATCGTCACCCGGTGCGTGGTGACCAGTTCACACCACCGTTCCGGTTCCCGTTGCGCCTCCGGCGGGGGCAGGACGACGGCGCCACCGACACCCAGGAGTCCGAACACGTCATAGACGGAGAGGTCGAAGTTGAGGGCGGAGAGCGCCAGCACCCGGTCCTCGGCGGTCACCCCGAAGCGCTCGTTGACGTCGTCGATCGTGTTCCGCGCGCTGGTGTGGGTGATCATGACGCCCTTGGGCAGGCCCGTCGACCCGGAGGTGAAGATGACGTACGCGAGGCTGTCGGGGCTGGCCTGGCGGGCACGGGCGGACCGGCGGGTCCGGCCGGCGGGCAGGGTGTCCACGGTGGTGCGGACCACGCCCTCCGGCCACCGGGTCCGCTCCTCGACCCAGGACTGGGTGAGCACCAGCGAGATCGCCGCGCTGTCCAGCAGCAGGCGGAGCCGCTCCGGCGGGACGTGGGCGTCGACCGGCACGTAGGTGGCGCCCGCCTTGAGGACGCCGATCACGGCGACGATCTGCTCCCAGCCCTTCTCCATCACGACGCCGACCAGGGTGCCGGGGCCGGCGGCGTTGTCGGCCAGCCACTGCGCCACCCGGTCGGAGCGGCGGTCGAGTTCCCGGTAGGTCAGGCGACGGTCCGTGGTGATCACCGCCGGCCGGTCCGGGTACCGGGCCGCCGCCTGGAGGAACGGGGCGTGCAGCAGCCCCGTCGGCACCGGGCCGGTGGTGGCGTTCACCGCGCGCCGGACCGCCAGGTCCGTCTCCGGGGTCAGCACGGGGGCCGGGCGACGCCAGGTCGACTCGTCACGGCACAGGTCGCGCAACGTCCCGACGTACGCGTCGAACATCGCGTCGATCATCCCGGCCGGGAACAGTTCCTCGATCACGTCCCAGTTGACGACCAGCGCACCGGCGTCCTCGACGACCTGGTGGTCCAGCCACACCTGGGGCGTCCGGATGGAACTGGCCACCTCGCGGCCACCGGAGCCGAGGTCGAGCAGGTGCTGGGCCAGCCCGGTGGCCGCCGCGCCGTCGTCCTTGGCGGCGAAGTTCACCGTGCTGGCGAAGACCACGGGCATGGTCGCCCGGGCCGAGCCGCCACCGGCCGCGTTCAGTTCGCGCAGCACCTGCACGCCGCTGAACTGGCTGTGTTCCAGGTCGCTCCAGAGCTGCCGTTGCACGCGGACGGCGCGGGTGCCGAAGTCGTCGGTGCGGGTGCTGTCGACCTCCAGCAGCGACGTGGTGCTGAAGTTGCCGAGCATCCGGCTGACGTCCGGGTGCACCGGTGCCCGGTTGAAGAAGAGCACGTTGAGGGTGAACCGGCTGGACTTGCTCCAGGCGGCCAGCACCTGCGCGTACGCGGTGCACAGGGCCGCCGAGGCGGTGACGCCCCGGGCGGTGGCGAACTGCTTGAAGCGCGTCCAGTCGGCCGTGTCCAGGCGTGCCGACCGGTGCGTGAAGACCGGCCGGTCCACCTGGGCCGGGCTCGTGGCCAGCGGCAGCTCCGGTGCCGGGGGCAGGTGTTCCAGCCGCCGCATCCAGTACTCCCGGGCCTCGGTGTGCCGGGGCCCGCCGATCTCCTGCTCGCGGGCCAGCACGTAGTCGCGGAACGTCAGCTCCAGCGGCGGGAGCGACGCGTCGTCGCCCCGGTAGGCGGCGGCCAGTTCGCGGAAGAGCATCGACGTGCTCCAGGCGTCGATGATGAGCGCGTCGAAGCCGAAGTGCAGCCGGGTGCGGTGCGCGTCGACCCGGGTCGCCCGGACGTCGAACAACGGCCAGACCGTGGTGTCGAAGACCTGGGTGGTCATCTCGGCACGGATCTCGTCGAGCCGCTCGTCGCGTCGCCGGTCGCTCTCGGCGCGCAGGTCGACCACCCGGATGCGGTACGGCGGCACCTGCGGCAGGACCCGCTGGTGGCCCTCGGGGCTGACCACCGCCCGCAGCATGTCGTGGCGGTCCACCATCCGGCGCAGTGCCGCGCCGAGGCGGTCGACGTCGAGCTGCTCGATGTCGACCTCCAGGAAGAAGTACGTGGAGGTGTTGCCGAGTTCGAACGCGTCGGAGCGACCGACCAGGTACGCCTGTTGCAGGTCGGTGAGCGGGAACGGTGCGTACCGGTCGGCCGGGGCCGGTCGTACGGTGGTGCTCTCCGGCCGTCCGGCCGGCGCGGGCCGGTCCGTCGACGCGGCACCGCCGAGGCGGGTGTGCGCCGTCTCGGCGAGGCTGACGATGCTGCTGCCGTCCAGGAACGCCACCATCGGCAGCGAGACCCCCAAGGCGGCGGAGAGCCCCTCCTTCACCTCCAGCGCCATGAGCGAGTCCAGGCCGAGGTTCTGCACCGGCTCGTGCCGGTCGAGCCCGTCACCGTCGGCAGCGCCCAGGGCACGGGCGACGGCGTCGGCGACCAGCTTCTCGACGGTCGACCGGTCCAGCGCGCCGGTGGGCACGGCGGTCGGCGGCGGTGACGCGGCCACCGTCGGTGCGGCGGTCACGACGGCTCGGGGTGCGGGGGCGTCGGTGCGCCTGAGGTTCTCCCGGCCGGCGCGCTTGAGCAGGACACCGTCGGCGGAGACGACCGCCCGCCCCGCGTCGTCGTAGAGACGCACCTCTGCGTGCAGCGTCGCCGGGCCCGCCGTGGGCAGCAGCCGTACGTGGCAGTACGACTCGCCGCCGTACGCGGGCATGCCGTGGAAGCGGAACCGTTCGATGCCGACGAGCAGGTAGGCGGCGTCGGCCTGCCGATCGGCGGGGAGGCAGGCGAACAGGGCCTGGAACATGGCGTCGGTGAGACCCGGGTGCAGCAGATAGTCGTCGGTCTCGCCGGGATGCCCGGCACGCATCCGGGCCACCGCCTCGCCGTCACGTTGCCAGACGTGGTCCACCCACTGGGCGGACGGGCCCAGATAGAGCTTGCGGTGCCACATCCGCCGATAGAACTCGGCTCCGGTCAGCTCCCCGGCCAGGTCGGCCCGGAGTGCGGCGAGGTCGACCGGGGACTCTGGTGCCGACGGCGGCAGCAGGCCGGCGTGGCCCCGGCTGTGCAGCACCCAGGTCGGGTCCGCGTCGGAGTCCGGGTGGGCGGCGTAGTACCGGTACCCGAGGTGCCCGGTGGCGTCCGGCTCGACCAGCAGGTGGGCGTCGACGGCACGTCCGTGTTCGAGGACCAGGCTCTGGGTCACCGTGCAGTCGGTCACCTCGATCGGGCCCGGTCCGCGCAGGTGCCGGACGGCGGCCAGGGCGGCTTCCAGGTAGACGCCGATGTTCACCACCGGCAGGCCGTCCATCACGCAGTCGCCGAGGCAGGGGTGGCGTGCGGCGTCGAGCCGGGACTCGAACTGGACGACGTCCAGCGGGGACGGCACCCGGCGTCCCAGCAGCGACCGTGATGCGGTGTCCGGGACGGCCGCCGTCGTCTCCCCGGCCCGGTCGGTCGGGACGGTGCGTCCCGGTTCCGCTGCGGGATACCAGTGCCGTTCCCGGCGGAAGACGCTGGTCGGCACCGGTACCCGGCGGCGTCCCCGGCCGAGCGTGGTCCAGTCCACCGCGACGCCCCGGCTGTGCAGCGCGCCGAGGCTGTCCAGGATGGTCCGGCAGTCGTCGTGGCCCTTGCGCAGCGACGGCAGGAACAGCCGGGGCCGGTCGCCGACGGGGGCGTCGTCGATCCGCCGCACCATCGCGGCGAGCACGGGCGCGGGGCCGACCTCCAGGAAGACCGTGTGGCCGTCGTCGAGCAGGGTCCGGGCGGCATCGGCGAAGCGCACCGTGCCGCGTACGTGCTCGCGCAGGTAGCGGGCCGAGAACCCGTCGGCGCCGTGGTAGGTGCCGGTGACGTTGGAGAGCACCGGGATCCGTGGCGGGTGGTACGTCAGCGTGCCCGCCTCGCGCTCGAACTCGGCGAGCACCGGGTCCATCAGCGGCGAGTGGAAGCCACGTGTGGTGGTCAGCCGCTTGCTGCGGATCCCCTGCGACTCCAGCGTGTCGAGCAGGGTCGCCAGCGCCGCCGGCTCGCCGGAGACGACCACGTCGGCGGGGCCGTTGACCGCGGCGACCGACAGCCGCCCGGCGTACGGCGCGAGTGCCGGTTCGAGCCGGGCCGGCGGAGCCGACACGTTCGCCATCGCCCCGGCGGCGGTGGTGTGCATCAGCTGGCCGCGTCGGGTGGCCAGTCGGAGTCCGTCGGCCAGGTCGAAGACTCCGGCGAGGCACGCCGCGACCAGTTCGCCGACGCTGTGCCCGAGCAGCGCCGCCGGCACGATCCCCCAGGAGCGCCAGAGGGCGGCCAGGGCGTATTCCACCGCGAACAGCGCCGGTTGGGTGTTGCGGGTGTCGTGCAGCGGCACGGCGTCCGGCGCGACGGGTGTGGGTCCGGCGGCGGCGAGCAGCGTCTGCAGCGGCGTGTCCAGCAGCGGTCGAAGCAGTTCCGCGCACTCGTCGATGACCTGCCGGAACACCGGTTCGGTCCGGTACAGCAGGTCGGCCATGCCCGGGTACTGGGCGCCCTGGCCGGTGAGCAGGAACACCACGCCGGGTGTGGCGTGCGGCCGGGCGTGGTCGCGGCGCAGTCCGGGCGCGGTCCTCCCGGCCCGCGCCGCCCGGAGCTGGTCACGCAGGTGGGCGGCGTCGGTGCCGACGGCGGTCAGCCGGTACGGCAGGTGGGCGCGGCCGGTGGCCGCCGAGTGACAGACGTCCGCCACCGCTCCGGCACCGGCCGGCTCGGCCAGCAGTGCCTCGTAGCGGCCGGCGAGTTCGTCGAGGGCCTGCGGGGAACGGGCGGAGAGCGGGAGAAGGTGGGCGGTCCGGGGGGACTCGTCGGGCGCGGCCACCGGTTCCGGTGGTCCCTCGGCGACGATCAGGTGGGCGTTGGTGCCGCTGGCACCGAAGGAACTGAGCCCGGCGATGCGGGGGCGGTCGCCGCTGCGCCAGTCCCGGGCGGTGGTGGGGATCTCCAGCGCCATCTCGTCGAGCCCGATGTCGGGGTTGACCGTATGCAGGTGCAGGTGCGCCGGGATCCGTTGGTGGCGCAGGCTGAGCACGACCTTGATCAGACCGGCGATGCCGGCGGCCGGTTCGAGGTGACCGATGTTGGTCTTCACGGAACCCACCAGCAGGGGCTCGGCCGGGTCCCGCCGGCCGAGGACCGCGTCGGCGGCACGTAACTCGATCGGGTCGCCCAGCGGTGTGCCGGTGCCGTGCGCCTCCAGGTAGCCGACCTCCTCCGGGCGTACCGAGGCGGCCCGCAACGCTGCGCGGATCACCTCCTGCTGGGCGCTGCCGTTGGGTACGGTGATGCCGCCGCTGCGGCCGTCCTGGTTGACCGCCGAGCCCCTGATGACGGCCAGGACCCGGTCGCCCTGGGCGAGCGCGTCGGAGAGTCGCTTGAGCACCACCACCCCGCAGCCCTCGCTGCGGACGTAGCCGTCGGCTGCGGCGTCGAAGGTCTTGCACCGACCGTCGGGGGCCAGCATCCGGGCCCGCGAGGCGACGACCGACCACTCGGGCGCGAGCAGCACGTTGACGCCGCCGGCCAACGCCATCGAGGTCTCCCCCGACCGTAGGCTCTGGCAGGCGAGGTGGACGGCCACCAGGGACGACGAACAGGCGGTGTCGACGGAGAGGCTCGGCCCGGTCAGCCCGAGCCAGTACGACAGTCGGCCGGCGGCGAAGGTCGAGGCGTTGCTCGTCAGCGCGTACGCCTCCAGCGTCGCCGCGTCGACCTCGCGCATCTGGCGTTGGCAGTAGTCGTACGTGGTGACCCCGAACCAGACGCCGGTGGCCGAGCCGGCCAACCCGTCGGGTGCCTGACCGGAGTCCTCGACGGCCTCCCAGCCGACTTCGAGCAGCAGCCGTTGCTGCGGGTCGAGCCAGGCCGCCTCGCGTTGGGAGATGCCGAAGAAGGCGGCGTCGAACTGGTCGATGTCGTCGAGGAAGCCGCCCCGCCGGGTGTACATCGTGCCGGGCGTCTCCGGTGACGGGTCGTAGTAGCGGTCCACGTCCCACCGGGAGGCGGGAACCTCCGTGATCGCGTCCTCGCCCCGGTCGAGCAGGTGCCAGAACTGGTCGGGGGTGCGGACGCCGCCGGGCATCCGGCAGGCCATCCCGACGATGGCGACGGGTTCGGTCGCCGCCGCGCGGGTCGCGTCGAGTTCGTCGCGCAGACGGCGGATCTCGCGCAGGCTCTCCACCAGGATCGCCTGGCGGTCCTTGGGGCCGGTCATCGGATCTCCCCGGTGCCGGTGGACGCGTTCAGTTCCTCGGCCAACATGTCGAGCAGTTCCTCCTCGGACAGTTCCTCGACGTGTTCCACCACCCGGTGCGGTGCCACCGGCGGCGCTACGTCGAGGTCCGGTGGCGCGTCGTCGCCGGCCCCGGCGACCAGGGCGGTCAGATGCGCGGTGAGTGCCGCCACGGTCGGGTGTTCGAACATGACGGTGGCGGGGAGCCGGCGGTCCAGTGCGGCGCCGAGCCGGGCACGGATCCGGGCGGCGAGCATGGAGTCCATGCCGAGCTGCACGAAGCCGTCGTGCGGCTCGATCCGCGAGGCGTCCATCCGCAGGATGTCGCAGACCACGTCGAGGACGAGCCGACGGAGATCGTCGGCGGTTCGGGCGGTCGGCCCGGTCGTCGGGTCCGGCGAGGTATCGGTCACCTCCGGTGTGCGCGGCTCCGGTGTGGTCGGCTCGGATGCGGTGGCCGTCGGCCGGGGCCGCGTACGCGGACGGTCGGTCTGGTCGAACCAGAGCCGCTCGTGCTGCCAGGTGTATCCGGGTAGCGGCACCATCGGCACCGGGTGGGGGGCCCGGCGGCGCAGGGCGTCGGACAGTCCGTTGGCGTGCAGGGCACCGAGCACGGTGGCCAGCCCGTACGTCTCCGGTTCGTCGCGTCGCAGCGACGCCAGTGCCAGGCCGTCGCGGTCCGCGCGGTCGAAGCCCTCCTCCACCGCGCCGGTGAGGATCGGGTGCGGGCTGAGCTCGACGAAGACACCATGGTCCTCGGCGACCAGTGCCTGGACCGCCGGCCAGAACATCACCGGCGCCCGCAGGTTGCGCACCCAGTAGTCCGGGTCGAAGCCGGAGCCGTCGCACCACTGGCGGGTCACGGTGGAGAAGACGGGCACCGTGCCGGCGCGGGGACGGATCCCGGCCAACTCGGTGAGCAGGTCGTCGGTGAGGGCGTCGACCTGCGGGCTGTGCGAGGCGACGTCGACGCGTACCGGCCGGCTGAAGACGTTGTCGGCCCGCAGCCGGTCGGCGATGCGGGCCAGGGTCACCGGGTCACCGGAGAGCACCGTCGAGGTCGGGCTGTTGCAGACCGCCACCGACACCAGGTGCTCGTGCCCGGTCACCAGCTCCTCGGCGGCGGCCGTGGGCAGTGCCGCCAGCAGCATCTCGCCCTGCCCGGCGATCCGCAGCAACAACGCGCTGCGCCGGCAGACGATGCGCGCGGCGTCGTCCAGACTCAACGCCCCGGCCAGATACGCCGCGGCGATCTCGCCCATGCTGTGCCCGACCACGGCGTCCGGTTCGACACCGGCGGCGCGGTAGCGGGCGGCCAGACCGACCGCCATCGCGAACAGGGCCGGTTGGATGACGTCGATACCGGTCAGTTCGGTGCCCTCGGGCAGGCCGTGCACCGCGTCGAGGATGCTGCGGCCGAGCACCCGACGGAACGCCTCGTCGCACTCGGTCACGGCGGCGCGGAAGTGCGGGCAGTGGCGCATCAGCTCCGCGCCCATGCCGGCGCGCTGTCCACCCTGGCCCGGCACCACGAAGACGACCTTGCGTCCGGCCCGGTTGCGGGCCCGGCCACGACTGACGCCGGACGCCTCGCCGGTGTCGAGCCACTCGGTGAGCCGTCGGGCCGCCTCCTCGTGGGTGGCGGCGACCACGGTGAGTCGGTGGTCGTGCTGGGTCCGGCGGACCACGGTGGCGTACGCGATCTCGGCCAGAGGTCGGGCCAGCGCCTCGGGGCTGCGTAGATGTGTGACGTAGGCCCGCGCCATCGCGGTCAACGCCTCGGGTGCCGCCGCGGTGAGGGACAGCACGACGGGCTCGCCGTCGGACTCGTCGACGACGACCGGGGTACGCGGCTCGGGCGCCGGCCCGAGCACCACGTGGGCGTTGGTGCCGCCGGCCCCGAACGAGCTGACCGCGCCGTAGCGGCGGTCGGTGGGCACCTCCCAGCTCTGCGCGGTGCGCGGAATGAACAGCCGCGTGTCGTCGAGGTCGAGATGGGGGTTGAGTCTCTCCAGGTGCAGCAGCGGCGGGATCGCGCGGTGCCGGATGCTGAGCGCCACCTTGATCATGCCGACGATGCCCGCGCCGGCCTCCAGGTGACCGAGGTTGGTCTTGGCGGAGCCGAGCGCACACCGGTCCGTCGCGTCGGTGGCCGCGCCGTAGACCTCCCCGAGCGCCTCGACCTCGATCGGGTCGCCGAGTTCGGTGCCGGTGCCGTGTGCCTCCAGGAGGGTGACCTGCCCGGCGTTGACCTGGGCGTTGCGCAGTGCCGTGGTGATGACCGCGCGCTGGGCGTGTCCGCTGGGCGCGGTGAGGCCGTTGGTGAGGCCGTCCTGGTTGACCGCCGAGCCGGCGATCACCGCCCAGATCCGGTCCCCGGCGGCGACCGCGTCGGAGAGGCGCTTGAGCACCACCACGGCGACGCCTTCGCCCCGGCCGTACCCGTCGGCGCGGGCGTCGAAGGTCTTGCACCGGCCGTCCGGCGCCAACGGCAGCCCTCGGGCGTGTGCCTCGGTCAGGGTCGGCGAGAGGATGACGTTCATGCCGCCGACCACGGCGGTGTCGCATTCCCGCGTCCGCAGGCTCTGACCGGCCAGGTGCACGGCGACCAGCGAGGACGAGCAGGCGGTGTCCAGGGTCAGGCTCGGTCCGCGCAGGTCCAGCAGGTACGACAGCCGGTTGGCGATGATGCAGCCGACGCCGCCGACCACCGTGTACGTGTCGACGTCGGCCGGTTCGGCGAGCTGCAACTGGAGGTAGTCGGTGGCGTTGGCGCCGACGAACACTCCGGTGGCGCTGCCCCGGAGCTGGTCGCGGGTGAGGCCGGCGTTCTCCAGCGCCTCCCAGGAGGTCTCCAGGAACAGTCGCTGCTGGGGGTCCATCCGGGCCGCCTCGCGCGGGGAGATGCCGAAGAAGTACGGGTCGAAGTCCGCCACCCCGTCGATGAATCCGCCCTGGCGGAACACGTCCCCGGGCGGCGCGTCCTCGGTGTGCCACCGGTCGCGCGGCACCTCCACGATGCCGTCGACACCGTCGATCAGCGCCTGCCAGAACGTCTCCGCCGAGGTGACGCCGCCGGGCAGCCGGCACCCGATGCCGACGATCGCGAGTGGTTCGCGGGCGGAGCGTTCGAGCGCGTCGACCTTCTGCCGGAGTTGCCGGACGGCGGAGAGGGCCGCGGTCAGCGTGGCCTGTGGTCCTGGTGTGGCCGGGTCTCCCGGACGAGATCCGTCGGCCATGTCAGATCATCTCCATCCGTCGGTTGAGCTCGGCGAGTTCCGCCGCCAGCTCCGCTTCGAGGCTGTCCAGCGATTCGTCCGCAGGCGTCGGTGCCGCCGTCGGCGCGGGCTCGGGTCGGCGTGCCGCCGCCGGTTGCCGGGCGTCTTCCGGTGGGCCGAGCCGGTCGGCCAGATGGCGGGTGATCTGGTCGATGGTCGGGTGGTTGTAGATCAACGTCGCCGACAGGCGCAGGCCGGTGAGCCGTTCCAGCCGGTGCCGCAGTTCCAGCGCCATCACCGAGTCGACGCCCATGCTGCGCAGCGGCGTACCCTCGTCGAGGCGGTGTTCCGGCAGGCGGACGACCTCGGCGACGTGGGTCAGCACCGCTGCGGCCAGCAGCGCGCGACGCTGCTGCGGGTCGGTGACCTCGGCCAGGGTCGGCCCGGTGGCAAGCTGCGTCGGGGTGGTGTCGTCCGGGGACGCCTCGACGGGCAGGCCACGGGTCCGCACCAGACCGAGCCCGCGCAGATCGACCAACAGTTCCCCGTCGGAGCCGAACAGGCGTACGTCCGCGACCGGGTACCGCTCGTCGGACACCGGCCGGTGCACCGCGTGCGCCCACGCTGAGGTGCCCGGGGCCCGGTGCACGACCACGCGTTCGGCGCCGGTGCTCAGGTACGCGGTGTCCGGCGTCGCCGTGGCCAGCAGCGGCGCGAGTGCGGACTGCAGGGCGGCGTCCAGCACGGCGGGATGCACGCGGGTGTCCGGCAGCGCGGCCGTGGTGGGCGACCCGATGCGTGCCAGCGCCTCGACATCGTTGTGGCGGATCTCCAGGATTCCCTGGTAGGCGGGGCCGAAGCGCAGTCCCCGGGTGGCGAGGTCGGCATAGAAGGCGGCCCCCTCGACCAGGGTGGGCGTACGGGCGGCCACGGCGGCCGGGTCCACCGGTGGTGGTGGGTCCCCGGTGGCGGCGGTGAGCAGGACACGCATCACCGGCGTCGGTCCGTCGTCGCTGACGCCGAAGACCTGGAGCTGTGCCGGACGGGTGGTGGCGTCGAGGGTGACCTGCACCCGGCGGCTGCCCCGGTCGGGGATGGCCAGCGCCTGGCTGAACACCAGGTCGGACAGGACCGGCGGGGCGCAGGGCAGGGTCTCGGCGGCGGCGCGCAGGGCGACGTCCACATAGAGCGCGCCGGGGACGACGACCTGGCCGCCGATCCGGTGGTCCCCGATGGCGGCGGTGTCGGCGTCGTACCGCATCTGCCAGTAGTGGTGCCCGGGGACGATCGGTGAGTCCAGGCGGTCGGCGAGCACGGCCGTGGCGGCTCCGGTCGGCGCGGCGACGGGCGGGGGCGTGTCGCCGCCGTCGAAGCCGGCCATGCCCTCCGGCCAGTACCGCTCCCGCTGCCAGGGGTAGGGCGGCAGGGTGACCCGAGCGTCGCCGGGGGTGAGTGCCCGGTCGAGCGCGACCGGGACACCGGCCACGTGCAGGGCGCCGAGGGTGGACAGCAGGGTGTCCCGTTCCGGTTCGTGCCGACGCATGCTGGGCAGGACGGTGACGGTGCCGTCGGAGGCGGCGACCACCTGTTCGACCGCCGGCAGCAGGATGGGGTGTGGGCTGGCCTCCACGAACACGCCGGCACCGTCGGCCAGCAGTCGGGCGATCTGGTCGCCGAAGAGCACCGGTTCGCGCAGGTTGTCGACCCAGTAGTCGGGCGAGAGGTCGGTGCCGTGCACGACCGTGCCGGTGACCGTGGAGTACAGCGGGAGGCGGGCGGCATGGTGGGTGAGCCCGTCGAGCGCGGCCAGCAGGTCGTCGCGGAGCACGTCCATCTGCGGGCTGTGCGAGGCGACGTCGACGTTGACCCACCGGCAGAACACGGCGGCGCGTTCCAGCGTCTCGGCGATCCCGGTAAGGGCCGCCACGTCACCGGAGAGCACGGTGGAGCGGGGGCTGTTGTTCACCCCGATGGACACCACCGCCTCGTGTCCGCTGATCGCCTCCCGGGCCTCGTCGACGGTCAGTTCCACGGCGAGCATCGCGCCCTGGCCGCTGAGCCGGCGCATCAGCCGGCTGCGTCGGCAGATGATCTGCGCGGCGTCGTCCAGGCTGAGGATGCCGGCGACGTGTGCGGCGGCGACCTCGCCCATGCTGTGGCCGACGACGGCGTCGGGGGTCACTCCCCAGGCACGCCACTGTGCCGCGAGCGCGACCTGCACCGAGAAGAGCAGGGGCTGCACCACGTCGATCGGGCCGAAACTCGCGGCGTCGGGCGGCTGGCGCAGCAGGTCGCGGACCGACCGGCCCAGGTGCGGGCGGCAGGCGGCGTCGCAGGCGCGGATCGCGGCGTCGAACGCCTCCGCGCGGCCCAGCAGACCCTGCCCCATACCCACCCACTGGGAGCCCTGACCGGGGAAGACGAACACGGTACGCGGCGGCGCGTCGACCGCCCGGTCGCTCACGGCGAGGCCGACGACGTGTTCACCGGCGGCGAACCGGCCCAGGTGCTCGGCGAGTTCGGGCACCTGGTGGGCGACCACCGCGAGCCGGTGCGACTGTCCGGAACGGCGGAGCGCGGCGGCGGCCAGGTCGGCCATGGAGGGTGGGTGTTCCGCCGGGGTGCCGATCGCGGCGGCGACCTGCCGGGCCAGGTCGCGCAGCGCCTGCGGGTGCTGCGCGGAGAGGGTCACCAGTTCCGCGGTGTCCTCGTGGTGGCCGGGCGGGCGGACGTCGAGGCCGAGGGCGCGGCACTCGGCCAGCGTTTCCGCCAGGCCGTGGTCGTCGTCGCGGCGCAGGGTGGGCAGCGCCTGCGCGGGCCGGTCGACGTTCTCGACGCTCTGCCGCAGCGCGGGCAGCAGCACCGGAGCGGCACTGATCTCCAGGAACAGGTCGTGGCCGTCGTCGAGGAGGAACCGGACGGCGTCGGCGAGCAGCACCGGCTGGCGCAGGTTCCGGACGAAGTAGTCGGCGTCGGCCTGCCGCCAGTCGAGCGGACGGCCGGTCACCGTCGAGATCATCGGTAGGCGTCCGGGGCGCGGGGTGAGCCCGGCCAACGCGGTCCGCAGGTCGTCGCTGACCAGGTCGATCGCCGGCCCGTGCGCGGCCAGGTCGACCCGGATCAACGAGCAGAGCACCCCGTCGGCCTTCCACTGCGCGACGAGCGTCCGCAGCGTCTCCCGGTCACCGGTGAGGGCGGTGGAGCGGGGTCCGTTCTCGGCGGCGACCACGGCGGCGAGGCCGCGCTCGGTGAGCAGGGCGGTCACCTCGGCGGCGGAGAGTTCGACCAGTGCCATCCCGCCGCCGGTGCCGGCCACCCGCCGCTGCTGGTCGCTGTAGTGGTGGATGAGGTGCACCGCGGCGGTGAGGTCGAGGATGCCGGCGATGACCGCGGCGGCCACCTCGCCGAGACTGTGTCCGACGACCGCGTCCGGCCGTATCCCCCTGTCCTCCAGCCAGGCGGCCAGGCCGACCTGGACGGCGAACAGCAGTGGCTGCATGACGCCCACGTCCTCGGCGTCCTCGCGGCCCCGGTCCCGGAACATCTCCTCGACCAGGGATATGCCGGTCAGGCGGTGGAACTCGTGGTCGCACCGCCGCACCACGGCACGGAAGACCGGTTCCGTCCGGTAGAGGTCGCGGCCCATGCCCGTCCACTGCTGACCGTACGGGGAGCAGACGAAAGCGACCCGGGGACGGGTGCCCTCGGGTCGGGTTCTCTCGACGGGCGGCACCGTCATCCGGGCGGGTTCTGTCCAGCCCTCCAGCACGAGGTGCACGTTGGTGCCGCCCCAGCCGAACGCGCTCACGCCGGCCAGCGGCGGCTGCTGCGCCGGCCACGGCTCCACCTCGGTGGGTACGCGCAGCCGCAGGTCGTCGAAGGCGATGTGCGGGTTGGGCCGGTCGAAGTGCAGGTTCGGCGGGATCGCCCGGTGCCGCAGCACCAGGACGGCCTTGAGCAGGCCGGCGACGCCCGCCGCGCCTTCCAGGTGCCCGATGTTGGTCTTGACCGAGCCGATGACCAGGCTCTGCTGCGGTGGCCGGTCGGCGCAGAGCACCGCGCTGAGGGCGCCAGCCTCGATCGGGTCGCCGAGCATCGTGCCGGTGCCGTGCGTCTCGACGTAGTGCACCTCGCCCGGGTCGACGCCCGCCCGCCGGTACGCCTCGCGCAGCACCTCCTCCTGCGCGACGGGGTTCGGTGCGGTGAGGCCGTTGCTGCGGCCGTCGTTGTTGGTCGCGGAGCCCCGGATCGTGCAGTAGATGTCGTCGCCGTCGGCCAGCGCCAGGCGCAGGGGCCTGAGCACCAGCGCGACGGCGCCCTCCCCTCGGCCGAAGCCGTCCGCGTCGGCGGAGAACGCCTTGCACCGGCCGTCGGGCGCCAGCCCGCCGAAGCGGGTCAGCGCCACCATGGACGTGGGGTCGAGCAGCAGGTTGACCCCACCGGCGATGGCCGTCGTGGACTCTCCCGCCCAGATGCTCTGGCAGGCCAGGTGCACGGCGAGCAACGACGATGAGCAGGCGCTGTCGACCACGACGCTGGGTCCGCGCAGCCCGAGGGCGTACGACAGCCGGTTGGCCACCATGTTGAGCGCACGTCCGGTCGCCGAGTGCGAGGTCAGCCGGGACGCGGCACGCTGGGCCAGGTCGGCGAAGTCGTGCCAGATGGCGCCGACGAAGACGCCCGTACGGCTACCGTCGAGTCGCCCGTCGGCCAGGCCGGCGTCCTCCATCGACTCCCACGCGACCTCCAGGAAGAGTCGCTGCTGGGGGTCCATCTCCTGGGCCTCGCGGGGCGAGATGCCGAAGAACAGTGGATCGAAGCCGTCGATGCGGCCGGGGAGGAACCCGGCCTGCGCGGTGACGGCCGTCGCCGGGTCGGCCGGTCCCCCACCGACCGGTGACTCCGGGTTCCATCGGTCCGGCGGCACCTGACGCACCGCGTCCGACCCGTCGAGCAGGGCACGCCAGAACTGGGCGGGTCCGTCACCGGCCGGTAGCCGGCAGGAGAGGCCGACGACGGCGATCGGGTCGTTGATGGTCGTCGGCGCGGCGGCGGGTGCCGCGATTCCGGTGACACGGACGCCGTCGAGCACGCCCTCCAGCAGGCCGGTCGTCAGGCTGCGGACGGTCGGTCTGGCGAACAGCAGCGTCACCGGCACCGGTCGGCCGAGCAGGTCGGCCAGAGCCTTCACGAGATGCGTCGCCCGCAGCGAGTCCAGCCCGTAGCTGGAGAATTTGTCGTCCTGCCTGATGGTGGCGGGATCACGACCTACGAGGCGGCCGATTTCCGCGAGGAGCCAGTCGGCCAATTCGTCGTAGCGCATCGGCGCAGAGGAATTCCTGTCTTCCGCCGTCAATTCTTACCCCCGTCGGGCAAAGCGGTTAACCGAGCTCTTGACTCATGAACATCAGCCAGCGCACCGCACGTTACAAGCTGCGTTTAAGGGATGTCAAGGAGCTTGACATAACCATCCGATTCGCGCTTTATGAGGGGATATTTCTGCCCGCCACCCACAAGGAATGGCCGTTTTGTCCGGAATAATGTTACAGGTGCCGCCGAACGGGTTCTTCTGCCGTTAACGCAAATATCCATCTTCCCGACATAGCCCGTGAAATTCTGGCGGTCCGCATTTCGCCTTGTCAGGGGAGGGCCGGGCCGGCGTCCGAGCGCGATGCACGACGACTTCCACACAAAACAACGGCACAGTGATTTACGCGCTTGACCGCGATGTGAACGATTGATAGAAGGGCCGGTCGACGCGGTCGGCAACCCGGTTGCCGCACACGCGTTCCGGTCAGCGTGGCGAGTCCGCCTGCGGCTCCAACAGCCCGGCCCGTTGTGCCAACATCGCGGCCTGCACCCGGTTGTCGCAGCCGAGTTTGGCGAACACCCGGTAGACGTGCGTCTTGACGGTGCCCTCGGAGACGAACAGCCGCTGGCCGATCTCGGCGTTCGACAGGCCCTGGGCCACCAGGACCAGGACCTCGCGTTCCCTCATGCTGAGCATGCCCACCTTGACCAGGTCCTCCTCCGGCCGCACGGTCGCGGCGGGTAGCCGGTCGAGGACCTGACGGGTGATCTTCGGGGACAGGTAGGCGTTGCCGGTCGCGGCGGCGCGGATCGCGTACGCGAGTTCGTCGGCGGCCGACTCCTTGAGCAGGAAGCCGGCCGCACCGGCGGAGAGCGCCTGCGCCACGTACTCGTCCTGACCGAAGGTCGTCAGCATCACCACCTGGACGGCCGGCACCAGAAGGCGGATCTCCCGGAGCGCGGCCAGACCGTCGAGAGCCGGCATCTGGATGTCCAGCAGCGCCACGTCCGGACGCTGCCGCACGGCCTGCTCGACGGCGGCCCGCCCGTCTGCGACCTCGGCGATCAGGTCGATGTCGGCGGCCGGGTGCAGGATCGTCCGGATCGCGGTACGGATCAGCGAGTCGTCGTCGGCCAGCAGGACCCGCCGGGGTGCGGTCATGACGGCTGCTCCTGGAAGATCTGCTTGTCGACGAGCACCCCGTCGCGGAAGCAGAACCGGTAGAGGGTCTGGCCGAGGTCGGCGTCGGTGTCGTGCCGGTCCAGGATAGACGCCTGGTAGTCGACGCAGACGGCACCGGGTACGTCCCGACCACCGACGACCCCGGCCACCGCCGCGTCGGCATCCGGCAGCAGATCGCGTACCTCGGCTTCGGACTGTCCGATCCGGACCGCATCGTAGGTGTCGCGGTCGACGATGACCAGCGCCGTCATCAGCCAGATCCCCGCCACGCAGAGCACCAGGCAACCGGCGACGGACAGCGCGGTCGCGGCGAGGACGAGCCGGGACCGGCGGCGGTCGCGCTCCATCAGCACCGCGAAGTCGGCCTCCGGCTCGGCGGCGGGCGGCGGCCGGTGCGCGGCGGTGGGCGCAGCGCGTTCGTCACCCGGGTACGGCAACGTGGCCGCCAGCCGGAACCCGCCGTCCAGGGTCGACCCGTGATAGAGCATGCCGCCGGCGACCCGGACCCGTTCGGTCAGCCCGAGCAGTCCCTGACCGGAGGTGGCCCGCACGACCCCCCGCCCCACGGTGTTGGTCACCCCGGCTACCAGCGCGTCCGGCTCGTACCGCAGCGACAGCACGATCGCGCCGCCCTGGGCATGGCGCAGCGCGTTGGTCAGGCCCTCCTGGATCACCCGGTACGCGGCGTGCTCGGTCAGTGCCGCCAGCGGTCGGGACTCCCCCTCCCGGACGATCTCCACCTCGGCACCGGAGGCACGTGCCTGCGTGGCGAGGTCGTCCAGGCCGGTCAGTGGGCGCACCGTGGACTGGCTGTCGTCCTGCCCCAGGATGCCGAGGATCTGCCGCAACTCGGTCATCGCCGCCGAGGACGTCTGGCGGACCAGGTCGGCGGCCTCGGATCGCCCGTCGTCGTCGGCCGTGCGCAGCATCCCTGCGTAGAGCGAGATCAGCGTGAGCTTGTGTCCCAGCGAGTCGTGCAGGTCCCGCGCGATGCGGGCCCGCTCCCGCGTCTGCGCCCGCCGGGCCACCTCACCCTGCTGGCGGTGCAACTGCACGTTGCGGTGGTGCAGGGCTGCCAACAGCACCCGCCGGCGACGGACCAGCCGCGCGACACCGGCCGGCAAGGCCGCCATCAGCACGAACAACGCCGAGTACATCACCACCAGGTCCACGCCCAGCGGGTCCGTCCATACGATGGACCCCACGAAGCAGACCCAGGCCAGCACCAGCCCGGCCGCGACCTGCCACCACCGGGCGAGGCGGTAGCCGAGCGAGGCGCTCAGCACCACGAGCAGCAGGCCGCTCGGCCCGCCGGTGCCCAGACCGACCAGAGCCGCGGCGACGTAGGCCGGCAGCGGACTGGTCAACCGCAGCACCATCAGGATCGGCGTGGTCACCGCGACCAGCCACGGCATCGACGGGTACCAGTCGGTGACGGCCGCCGCGATCGTCGCCGCCACGGTCACCAGCAGCACCAGGGCGATCTCGTAGACCCACCGCCACACCCCGTTCAGACCGGCCCGCTCCCGCCACCGGGTCACCCACAGCCACGTGTGACTGCCCACGGTCATCGGGTCGGTCCTCGCCCTCGGGTCTCGTCGTGGCCGATCCGGTCGACCGCCTCGTACGCCTCCAGCAGCCCGGCACCGGTCCGCCTCCGGTAGATCCTGGCCGACGACGCCCAGCCCGCGCTGTCGAGGGTGTCCCGTACCTCCGCGTGCACGATCGCTGTCATGCTCCACAGTGTCGCGACAGCCGGTCCGGGTCGGCGTCTGGCGGACGACGGAACCACGCCTCGCACTTTCGTTGACCCGCGTCCGTCACGAGAAGCCGCCCGGGCGGCGAACACCCGGGCGGCGGCTTTCTCTCCGTGTCCCGCTCATTCGGGAATGGTGATGCCCCGTTTCTCGGCCAGGGTCCCGTCGACGAAGCAGAATCGCCACAACTCCGGGCCCGGTTCGCCCAACGGCGCCACGGTGTAATAGATGCACGAGGCGCCGGCCGGGATGCCCTGCCGCCCCGGGTCGTCGGGGTAGAGGTCCTTGTCGCGCATCCCGCTCAGCGGCTCGGGCAGGGCGGTGCGGACGTCCGCTTCCGCCGCCCCCACCTGCTGCGCGTCGAACTGCTCCCGCGTGACGCCGGCACCGAGCACCTCCTTGCCCAGCGCGATCGCCTGGTAGACGGTCCACCCGATGCCACCGCACAGGACCACGATGACGGCGGCGATGACGAGGCCGACTTTTCGCATGACAGTTCCTCCGTCGTGATGGGGAGGTCCAGCGTCTCGGGAATCGACCGCCGAATCGTCAGTGCTTCGTCGGATCCGCGACGCGGCGCGGTACGACGAAAGTGCGACCGCGCTCTGTCCGCCACCGGCTCACAGATATCGGACGCCGGTCAGCCGGGCCGCCTCCGCCCACATCCGCCGGCCGTTCTCCGGGTCCTGTGCCGTCGCGCTCGCCCGCACCTCGGTGACCGGCCCACGGATCTCCTGGAAACCGCGCGGCCCGAAGAACTGCCCACCGCGTACGCCCGTCGCGGTGGCCGCGTGGAGCTGGGGTCTGGCACCCGCCTCGACTCGGCTGATCAGCAGCGGGCTGAGTCGACCCACGGCACGCAGGAGCACGGAGCGGTTGGCCAACGCGCGGGGGGTGAGGTTGGTCCGGGTCATCCCGGGATGGGCGAGCACGCTGATCACCGGTGACCCGCAGGCACGCAGCCGACGGTCCAACTCCAGGCCGAGGATGGTCGCGACCAGCTTGGACCTCGAGTACGCCGTCGGGCCGTGGTAGGACTTCTCGGAGTTCAGGTCGGCGAGGTCCAGGCCGCGCCGCCGGTGCACGATCGACGAGACGGTGACCACCCGAGGCTGCCGTCCGGCGGTCAACCGGTCGAGCAGCAGGCCGGTCAGCGCGTACGGGCCGAGTGCGTTGGTCCCCATCTGCATGTCGAATCCGTCCGCCGTCGGGGCCGGACGGGCGCCGGTCAGCGCCACCCCGGCGTTGTTGACGAGCAGGTCGAGCGGTCCGGGCAGGGCGGCGGCGAAGGCGCGGACGGAGTCGAGCGAGGCCAGGTCCAGTCTCCGCACCTCGACGTCGGCCCCCGGCACCCGGCGTCGGATGTCGAGGGCGGTCTGTTCACCGGCCGCGACGTCGCGCACGGCGAGCAGCACCGAGGCGCCGTGGCGGGCCAGTTCCAGGGCCGTGACCCGCCCCACGCCCGAGTTCGCCCCGGTCACCACCGCCCGGCGTCCCTGCTGGTCGGGAATCTGTTCTTCGGTCCAGTTCGGCATGGTCGTCGACGCTAGGAGGTGGCGCGGTCGGCCGGAGAGACCTCGCCAACCTGGGACCACCGGACCTACCCTGCGGCCGGACCGGACCGGCAGACTCGGGGGGTGACCACGGCCTACGCCCGCGAGTTGGCGGACTTCCTGCGCAACCGCCGCTCCCGGCTGCGGCCGGAGGATCTCGGTCTGACTCCCGGGCCGCGCCGCCGGGTCGCCGGCCTGCGCCGCGAGGAGTTGGCCCTGCTCGCGGGCGTGAGTACCGACTACTACCAACGTCTGGAGCAGGGACGCGACGTGCGCCCCTCCGACGACGTGCTGACCGGCATCGCCCGCGCGCTCGCCCTCAACGCCGAGGAGACCCGTCACCTGCACGCGCTGGCCCGCCGGGCGCAGCGGCCGCCGACTCCCCGGCGCCGTTCCCGGGAGACCGTCCCGGAGAGCATCCACCGGCTGCTGCACAGCCTGCACACCCCGGCCGTGGTGGTCAGCCGTCATCTGGACCTGCTCGCCTGGAACAGGATGGCCACGGCGCTCTACCCGGGCATCGGCCCGGGCAACGTGCTGATCGACATGTTCACCCATGCCGAGGCGCGCGACCGGTGCGCCGGGTGGCGGGAGACGGTGCTGGACTATCTGGGCTTCCTGCGCGCGGCGGTGGCCGTCGATCCGGAGCACCCGCGCGCGCAGGAGATCGTCGGCACGTTGACCATCCGCAGCGAGGAGTTCGGCAGGCTCTGGGCCCGTCACGACGTACGCGAGTCGGTCCACGGCAGCAAGGTCTTCGCCCATCCCCAGGTCGGGGAGTTGCGTCTGGACTGGGACGCGTACACGCCGCCGGGACGCACCGGGCCGATCCTGATCGCCTACACCGCCGCACCGGGCAGTGCCGCCGCCGAGCGGCTGTCGCTGCTCGCCGCGTACGCCGGGTGACGGCGGCGACCCACCCCGACCACAGCAGTGCGAACCGGACAGGAATCGACTTCCGGAAATCTAATCTCGGGCGATCGGCGAGCCTGGTCCATCCATCCTGAAAGCCCCGCTGAGCTGCGATTGCGGGCGACTCGGACCAACCGCATCCAGTCCGCCCACATCGATCTTTCATCGACCATCGTTGATAATCGGAAACATCGGTGTAATGCTGGGCCTTGGAAGCGCTCCCACATCGATCCGATCGCTGAACGGAGGACGTAACGTGCGTTCACACAAGCCCGACCAATCCGGCCCGCGAGTCCGGCCCGCTGCCCGCCAGCCCCTTCGGGCGCTCGTACTGCTGCTCGCCCTGGTGGCCGGGATGATCCCCTGGGTCGGGACCGCACAGGCCCACGGCACCATCATCAACCCGGCGTCGCGGGCGTACCAGTGCTGGCAGACCTGGGGCAGCAACCACACGAACCCGGCCATGCAGCAGCAGGACCCCATGTGCTGGCAGGCGTTCCAGTCCAACCCGGACACCATGTGGAACTGGATGAGCGCGCTGCGGGACGGGCTGGGCGGCAACTTCCAGGCCCGCACTCCCGACGGGCAGCTGTGCAGCAACGGCCTGTCCCGGAACAACAGCCTGAACCAGCCCGGGGCGTGGAAGCGGACCAACATCAGCAACAACTTCACGGTCCAGCTGCACGACCAGGCGAGCCACGGCGCCGACTACTTCCGGGTGTACGTCAGCAAGAACGGGTTCAACCCCGCCACCCAGACCCTCGGCTGGGGGAACCTGGACTTCATCACGCAGACCGGGCGCTACGCCCCGGCTCAGAACATCACCTTCAACGTCTCGACGTCCGGATACACCGGACACCACATCGTGTTCGTCATCTGGCAGGCTTCCCACCTCGACCAGGCGTACATGTGGTGCAGCGACGTGAACTTCGGCTGATCCGGTAACACCGCCCACTGCGGCATCGGCTCCGGCTCGGGACCTGTCCCGGGCCGGAGCCGCCGCGTACCCGCTACTTCATCGCGGCGATCTGGATCAGGTTGCCGCAGGTGTCGTCGAGCACGGCGGTGACCACCGGGCCCAGGTCGGTCGCGTCCTGGACGAACCGCACACCCAGCCCCTTGAGGCGTTCGACCTCGGCGTGGACGTCCTCGACGGCGAACTGGGTGTACGGGATACCGTCGGCGACCAGCGCCTCCTTGAAGGGTCGGGCCGCCGGGTGGCCCTCCGGCTCCAGCAGCAGTTCCACGCCGTCCGGGTCGGCCGCGGACACCACGGTGAGCCAGCGCGCCTCACCGGCCGGCACGTCGGTCTTCTTCACGAAGCCCAGCTTCTCGGTGTAGAAGGCGAGCGCCTTCGCCTGGTCGTCGACCACCACGCTGGTGATGTTGATGCGAAGCACGGTTGCTTCCTCTCAGTCGGTGGGCCACCGCTCGGCGATCGCGCGCAGCGGGCCGGTGTCGATGTGGTGGAACTTGTACCGGCCCTGTCGCCGGACGTGCACCAACCCGGCCTGTTCGAGCACCGCCAGGTGCTGCGAGATGGCCTGACGCGACGAGGTCAGGCCGTGCTTCATGGCCAACCGGCCGCAGATCTCGAACAGGGTCTGGCCGTCCCGGTCGACCAGCTCGTCCAGGATGATGCGCCGCGTCGCGTCACCGAGGGCCTTGAACAGATCCGGTTCCGCGTCCACCGACACAGTTATAGGCAAGTGCCTACTTGCCTGTCAAGCCGCCACGCGCCGTCCGGCTCAGCCGACCGAGTGGGCGTGCCGGACGGTCCGCTCGGCCAGCCACAACCAGCGACGCTGCACCTCTCCGCTGGTGGCGGCGACCATCGACAGGGCGTCGCCACCCACCTTGCGCAACGCCTCCGCCCCGGCTGCCGGGTCGTCGAGCAGCGCCGCGCCGTCGCGGAACGCCTCCGCCTCGCTCGACCCGCCGAACCGGGGTGCGACCTCGTCACGCCAGAAGTCGGCCCAGGTCAGCCCCGGATTCCAGGAGAACCTGGCGTACGCCAGGTAGCTGATCTCGTTGGTCGGGTGGTACGCGGACGCCTCGGCGAAGATGGTCAACCCGCGCATGCCGGCGGCGGCGGTCCGGGTGGCCATGTCCGTGTACATCTCCGGCACCCACGAGTGCCGCTGCCGGTTCCACTGCGACCCCGCGTGCGTGCGCAGCACGTTGGTGCGGTGCGGCAGTGCCGCCACGTGCTCGGCGGTCAACCGGTCCCGGTTGTCGTACCAGAAGCCCCGGTTGACGCAGTACTGGTACGCCACGTCGTCGGGCAGGTCGGCCAGCGGCCCCTGCGCGTCGAGGTCGAAGATGTTGTCCCAGTAGACCTCGACCAGGTGGCGCAGCGGCACCCCGGCCGGGCCGGGTCGGCGGGCGGTGTCCAGCAGGGTCGGGTACACCGACCGCATCGCCTCGTACGACCAGGAGGTGCGCTCGCCACCGGTGCGGTCGACACACCGCGCGCAGGCGCAGCTACCGTAGTCGCCGGTCTCGAAGTTGATCCCGCCGACCGGCAGGGTGTCCAGCAGCCAGTCGATGGCGTCCCGGTGCCACGCCAGGTTCTCCGGCTGCGACGGGCAGGCGGCCATCATGTACTCGCTGGCCGGGAAGTGCAGGTCGCCGAACTCGTCGATGTCGAAGCCGACCTTCTTCGGCAGTTCGGCCGCCAGATCGGGGCGCTGCCGCAGCCAGGTCGCGAGGTTGTAGCGGTGCCGTCCGTCGAAGTAGATGCCGCCGTAGGCGTTGATGCCCACCCCGGCGATGATGCGTACGCCCCGGGCGTTGGCGTACTCGCACAGGTCCCGGGCCGCCTCGACGCCACCGTGGGCGTCCCGCAGCAGCCCGTAGACCACGATCCCGCCGATGCGTTCGGCGCTGCAGAAGTCCACCAGTCGCCGGTAGTCGGCCCCGAAGGCGTCGGCGCCCTTGGCATACGGGTTCAGCGCGCCGATCTCCTGCTGGCCGAGCTGGCGCAGGTCCCAGTTGGTGGAGTGGTCCCAGGTCCACAGTGTCCGCAGCGGCAGCCCGGGTGCGCTCTGGTGTGACCCGACCGGCAGGCCGGCCGGGGTGGCCCGGGCCAGCAGGTCCCGGACGGCGTAGACCAGGCCGGCGAAGGGATCGCCGACGACGCGGATCTCCCCGGTGGCCGGCACCTCGACCCGGAAGCCGCCCTCGGGCAGCGTCGGGTCGGGGACGAACCGGACCGGCTCCGGCCCCTCCCCCAGCGTCTCGACCAGCAGGGTGGCCGCGAACGGCGCGTGCTCGGTGCCGTGCACCCGGACGCCGGAAATCTGGCGGTACGACATCATGACCTCCCGAGGGACTGCGGAGTGGCGGCCAGGTAGTCGACGACGTCGAGAGCCGTCCACACCCGGTGTCGCCAGTACGGATCGTGTGCGACGAGGGCGCGGGCGGCCGCCGCGTCGGGTGCCCGCAGCACGAGGACGGAGGCGCTCAGATCGGCGCGGGCCCCGGCGAGCAGGGCGGTGCCGTCGGCGAGCAGTCCGCGTACGTGGGCCAGGTGGGCCGTGCGGTGCGGCTCGCGTCGGTGGACCGCGTCGGCGGCGAAGGTGGCGGTGACCAGGAAGGTCGGTTCGAAGATCACGTGTCCGCCCCGATCGCCCCGACGAGGCGTTGCAGGGCCACCCGGTAGACACTCTGCGGCCGACCCGCGCCGGTGCTGACGTGCACGCCGACCTCCTCGGCGAACCCGGCCGCGCGCAGCGCCTTGAGCAGCCGGCGGGCCGAGCGGGTCTCCACCCCGTACGCGTCGGCCAGACCCCGCGCGGTCACCTGGTGGGGGTCCATCTGGTGCAGCGCCTCCAGCAGACGCCGGGTGGACAGCGGCCCGAGGCGCAGTTGCTCGGATACCCGCAGCACCCCGGGGGTGGTCTCGCGCAGCCGCTGCTTGACCGCGCTCTCCCGGGTGGAGTAGATCTCCCCGTCCGGGAAGACCACGTGCGTCTCGCCGCCCCGGCCCAGGGCGAGAGCCTGTCGGGCGTTGGCCTCGGCGGCGGCGATGGTGGTGCCGGCGCCGAAGCCGACGGTGTGGTCGCCGTCGACTCCGCGCAGGCTGAGCAGCGAGGCGTGCCCGGCCCGGTGCCGGGCGATGGCGCTCTCCACGGTGCCCCGGCTGGTGGTGATGACCAGCGTCCGGTCGTCGATGGTGTTGAGTCGCCCGCGCATCCGCTCGGCGTGTTCCAGCAGTGCCTCGCGCAGCCGCAGGCGCTGCCGTTCCGCCTGGTAGGGGTCCTGCGGACGGTTCGCCGACTCGGCCACCTCGATCATCATCACCGCGATCTGGGTGGCCCGGGACTGGCGTACCTCGGCGGCGAGCCAGGCTCGGCGCAGCGCGTCGCGGACCGAGGCACGGGTGTGCTCGACACGCCAGACCGGCACCCCGCGCTCGCGCAGTTCCCGGTGCACCGCGCCGAGGCAGGTCAGGCACGCCTCGACGGCGCCGGACTCGTACCGCTCGCGGTGGTAGGCGGTGATCTCGGCCAGACCGGAGAAGAGCAGGCCGGACGAGTCGGCGATCGGCAGGATGTCGGTGGGCGGGCTCAGTTCGATGTCGTGGTACGTCTCCCGGACGGTCTCCGCCTCGATGGTGTCCACACTGACCCGGGGCAACTGCCCGCCGCCGGCCAACAGCATCCGGGACAGGGTGCGGTACAGGTCGATCCCTGCGTGCCGGATGTAGTCGATCTCGGCACGCAGCCCACCGGCCGCCGCGGCGAAGGCGTACGGGATGCGCCCGGTGAACAGCAGCACCTGGCACAGGTCGTCCAGCTCACGGGCGAGGTCAGGGGCCTGCTCAGGGTCGGTGTACGCGCGGGTGGTCACCTCCTCCGCACGGCCCTCCCCGGCCGCCACCTCCTGCACGAGCCGGATCGAGTCCTCCGGGCCGATGATCCCGATCACGCTGCCGCCTCCACGTCGTCACCCTCGCCGTCGGTCGGGCTGCTCAGCCGGTGTAGACGGTGCCGGCGATGCCGGCGCTGGCCGGTGCCGCCAACAGCGTCAGCACCGACGCCACGTCCTCGGGACGACCCAGCGCCGCCTCGATCCGGGCGACCTGGGCACCGTCGGTGCCGTTGGTCCGTGCCTCGTCCAGCGACCGCCGCATCAGCGGTGTGTCGATGTCACCGGGACAGAGGGTGTGCACCCGGATCCCGCGTGGACCGAGGTGCCGGGCCAGCGTCAGTGCCAGGCCGTGCAGTCCTCCCTTGCTCGCGCCGTAGGGTACCGACCCGGATCCGGTCAGCACGCCGGCCTTGGAGCCGACCAGGACGAGCACCCCGTGACCGTCGGTCAGGTGCCGTACGGCGTGCTTGGCGACCAGGAACGGTCCGGTCAGGTTGACCTCGATCACCCGCTGCCACAGCTCCAGCGGCAGGTCGGTGACGTCGGTGCCCTGCCCGCGCATGATCCCGGCGACGTGCAGCACCGCGTCGATGCCGCCGAGGTCGGCGGCGACCGCGTCGAGCACCGAGGCGACCTGCGTCTCCCGGGTCACGTCCACGGCGTGGGCCACGGCCGTCGCCCCGACGGCGCGGGCCTGCGCGGCGGCACCGGCGGCACCGTCGGCGTCGGCGTCGAGCACCGCGACGGCCGCGCCCGCCGTGGCGGCGGCCCGGACCGTGGCGAGCCCGATGCCGGAGGCACCGCCGACGACGACCACCCGGCGGCCGGTGAGCAGGCCGGCCGTCGGGGCGACGCCGGTCACCGGCGGACCGTTCCGCGGACCGCCTCGGCGACGTGTTCCGCCTCGGGCACCACGGCCTTCTGCAATGCCGGGGCGGCCGGCATCGGCACGTCCGGGGCGGCCACCCGGGCCACCGGGGCCCGCAGGTCGGCGAAGCACTCGGACGCGGCCCGGGCGGCGATCTCCGCACCGAATCCGCCGGTCAGGTTCGCCTCGTGGGCGACGACCAGGCGGCCGGTGCGCGCGACCGACGCGCCGACGGTGTCGAAGTCCAGCGGGTTGAGCCACCGCAGGTCGATCACCTCGGTCTCGATCCCCTCCGCGGCGAGCTGGTCGGCGGCGGCCAGGGCTGCCGGGACCATCCGGGACCAGGCCACCACGGTCGCGTCCCGGCCGTCGCGGACCACGCGGGCGCCACCGATCGGCTCGACCGGTGCGTCGGTGCGTACCGGGCCCCGGGTCGGGTAGAGCATCCGGGCCTCCGCGACCACCACCGGGTCGTCGCTGACGACTGCGGTACGCAGCATCTGGTACGCGTCGTCCGGGGTGGACGGCAGCGCCACCCGCAGGCCGGGGGTGTGCGCGAAGTACGCCTCCACCGAGTGCGAGTGCTGGGCACAGGCGCCCGGCGAGTACCCCTGCTGCATCCGGATCACCAATGGGGCCTTCCACCGGCCGGCGCTGGAGTAGCGGATGGTGGCGATCTGGTTGACGATCTGGTCCATCGCCACGAAGGAGAAGTCGGCGTACATGATCTCGGCGATCGGTCGTAGACCGGTCATGGCCGCGCCGAGCGCCATGCCCAGGAAGCCGGTCTCGGAGATCGGGGTGTCGAAGATCCGGTCGCTGCCGAACCGCTTGTGCAGTCCCTTGGTGGCACCGAACGGGCCGCCGGGCAGGGCGACGTCCTCACCGAAATAGACGGTGTCGGATCGGCTCTCCAGCGACCAGGCCAGGGCCGCGTTGACGGCCTGGATGTACCGCAGCGACTCAGACATAGACGTACTCCTTGATGGTCGCCGGGTCGGGGAACGGCACCTCGCGGGCGGCCACGACGGCGGCCTCCACCTCGGCCTCCACCTCCGCGTCAACGGCGTCGAGCCGGGCGGTCAGCGCGGCGTCGGCGGCGGCCCGGATGCGGGCCAACGGCTCGCGTTCGCGGGCGGCGGCGATCTCCCCGGCCGGCCGGTAATGCTGCACGTCGCCGCTGTAGTGGCCGACCAGGCGCTCGGTCATGGCCTCCACGATGGACGGGCCCGAGCCCTCGCGGGCGCGGGTGACCGCCTCGGCGACGGCCTCGGCGACCGCGTCCGGGTCGTTGCCGTCGACGACCCGGCCGGGGATCCCGTACCCGGCGGCGCGCTCGGCGAGCTGTCGGATGCGGACCATGTCCTCGATGCGGGACATCTCCGAGTAGACGTTGTTCTCCACCACCAGGACCAGCGGCAGGTCGAGCACGGCGGCGAGGTTGATCGCCTCGTGCACGTTGCCCTGGTTCATCGCGCCGTCACCGATGCTGACCACCGAGACCGCGCCGCTGCCGGTGCGTTGCGCGGTGAGCGCGGCACCGGTGGCGATCGGTACGCCGGCGCCGACGATGGAGTTCTCCCCCATGAACCAGCGTCCGGGGTCGGAGAGGTACGGCGAGGCGGCCCGGCCGCCGTTGACCGCCGAGTCACGCCCCATCATCTCGGCGAACAGCCCGGTCATGTCCACGCCCCGGGCCAGCGCCCAGCCGTGCCCCCGGTAGGTCGCGGTCACGTGGTCACCGTCGCGCAGCGCGCGGGCGGCACCGACCGGGATCGCCTCCTGACCGTTGCACAGGTGGATCGAGCCCGGGATCTCGCCGTCGTCCTTGAGGGCGGCCAGCCGCTCCTCGAACCGGCGGATCCGGGCCATCGCCCGGTAGTCGTCCGGCAGACCCATCACACCCCCATAGATGAATTAGAGCCCTATTCCGGCTCGTTCGGATTGGAGCCTAGACCAGGGACATCATGCTATGGAAGAGTGCATGAGCAAGTTTGTGGCCGTTATAGGGCTCTAATTTGGGGGCAGCATGGAGATCACCGCCGTCGAGTCGGTGGTGCGGGGCGACGCGCACTTCGTCGCGGTGCACACCTCGACCGGACTGGTCGGCGTCGGACAGTCCGCCTGCTGGGGGTATCCGGGAGCGGTCCACGCGGTCGTGGAGGCGTTCCGTCCGCACCTGCTCGGCGCCGACCCGAGCCGGATCGAGCACCACTGGCACCACCTGTACCGGATGGGACCGTTCCGGGGATCGGTGCTCACCGCCGCCGTCTCCGCGATCGACCTCGCGCTCTGGGACCTGCTCGGCAAGCGCCTCGGCGTACCCGTCTGGCAGTTGCTCGGCGGTCGGGTCCGCGACCGGATCCGCCTGCACCTGCTGCTGCCCGGCACCGGCGCGCAGGACCTCGCCGCCCAGGCCGCGGCGGCGGTCGCCGACGGGTTCACCGCGGTGAAGTTCGACCCGCTGCCGGCGGACTACGGTGACCTGTCGCTGGCCCGACTGGTCACCGACACCGAGGCCACCACCGCCGCCGTCCGCGACGCGGTCGGATCCGACGTCGACCTGCTCATCGAGCTGCACCGCAAGCTCACCCCGTTGCAGGCCGAGGCGGTCGTCCCGGCGGTCGGTCGGCTGCACCCGCTGATGGTCGAGGACGCGATCCAGATCGACAGCGTCAGCAGCCAGGCTGAGCTGAGCCGCCGCGCGCTCGGGGTGCCGATGGCCAACGGCGAGCGGCTGCACACCATCTGGGAGTTCAAGGAGCTGCTGGCGCAGGGCGGGGCCCAGTACGTCCGGCCCGACCTCGGCCTGGCCGGCGGCATCAGCCACGCCCGTAAGATCGCCGCGCTGGCCGAGTCGTACCACGCGGCGGTGGTCAGCCACAACTGCCTCGGACCGCTGCTCACCATGGCCTCGGTGCACCTGGACACGGCGATCCCGAACTTCGTGACCCAGGAGTACTCCCCGCTCGACGACACCCTCGCCGACGGTCCGGCGCGGGCCTGCGTGCGCCGCGAGGGCGGCTTCCTGCCCATCCCCGAGGAGCCCGGCCTCGGCGTCACCCTGGACCTCACCGACGAGACCCCGCTGGACCTGACCGGCCGCCCGCTCACCCGCATCCCCCACCGCGCCGACGGCTCCATCGCATACGCCGTCTAGACGCATGTAAGGAGGGGTCCCCTGCTATACACGAGGCGTTAGCAGGGGACCCCTCCTTACATCCGACGGCCGGGATGGTGGAAGACGGGATACGCCCACAGCGGCTCGCCGTCGGCGTCGGCGATCTCGGCGAACAGGTGCGACAACGACGCCGTCCAGCGCGCCTGCACCTCGGAGGCGCCGGTGACCCGGCCGGCGTGCGCGAAGCCCCACCGGGTCCGCAGCACACAGATCAGCAGCAGACCGTGCCGGTAGATGTGGTAGTCGTACACGCCCGCCTCGTCGAGCAGGGCGGCCATCTCCGGCCACAGCTCGACGTGCCGGCGCTCGTACTCGGCCTCCGCCCCGGGACGCAGGCGGTACAGGTGGCACACCTGCACTCCCGGCCCACGGGCCGGTCCCGCCCCCGATCCGGTGCCGGGATCGGGGGCGGGACCGGGGTGACCCGCGCCCGGACAGTGAGGAGTATCCGGGTCGGGCCGGTCGGCCGGTGTGCTCACTTGCCGGAGCCGGCGAGCGCACCGGAGACGAGTTGGCGCTGGAACACCAGGTAGATGATGAGCACCGGGAGCAGGGCCACGATCAGGCCGGCGCTGACCAGCGGCACCGACACGTCGTACTGGCCGCTGAGCAGGGAGACGCCGACCATCAGCGTCTTGGAGTCCGAGCCGCCCATGATGACCAGCGGCAGCAACAGGTCGTTCCACATCCAGACGAAGTTGAAGATGGCCAGCGCCGCCAGTGCGGGGGTGGCGATCGGGGCGAGCAGTCGGAACAGGATGGTGAAGTGTCCGGCGCCGTCGACGCGGGCGGCCTCGATCAGCTCGTCGGGCACCTGCTGGAAGTAGCCGGCGAGCTGGTACGTGCCCAGCGGCAGACCGAAGGCCGCGTACGCCAGGATCAGGCCCTGGTACTCCCCGGACATACCCAGGTCCAGCACGGTCTGGTAGAGCGGGTAGATGATCGCCTGACTGGGGATGGTCAGGGTGATGATGATGAACAGGAAGACCAGCTTGCCGCCCCGGAAACGCAGCTTGGTCACCGTGTACGCGATCAGCATGGCGGCCAGCACCGACAGCACCAGTCCGCCGACCGTGGTGATGATGGAGTTGAACAGCAGTCGGGGCATGTTCATCCGCTTGAACGCCTCGACGTAGTTCTCGAAGGTGATCCCGGCCGGCAGTCCGAGCGGATCCCGGGCGAACCCGGTCTGCGTCTTGAGCGAGCTGACCACGGTGAACAGCAGCGGGTAGAGCGCCGCCACCGCGACCACCACCAACGCAAAGACCAACAGGTAACGCCCGATCTGGGCGGAGTGTCGCCGGTTCATCGCGGCTTCCGGGTCCCCTCTTTGAACATGTGCCGCACGCTGAAGATCGACAACACGGCGACGAAGACGAACAGGGCGATGCCGATGGCCGAGCCGTACCCCCGGTCGAGGAACTGGAAGGTGGTGAGGAAGACCAGGTACTCGGGGAGCATGGTGGCGTTGCCGGGGCCGCCCTGGGTCAACGCGTAGATCAGCGGGAACAGCCAGATCAGCACGCCGGAGGCGCAGAGCACGCTCCAGTACGCCACGGTGGGGCGCAGCATCGGCACCACGACGGAGTAGAGGCGCCGCCAGAAGTTGGCCCCGTCGAGGTACGCGGCCTCCAGCACCTCCTCGGGGATGGTGGCGAGCCCGGCCAGGTAGGTCATCACGCCGAGGCCGAAGAAGCTCCACAGGGCCACCGCGACGAGGGAGAAGAGCGCGCTGTTCTGCCCGTTGAGCCACTCGATGGCCAGCGGCTCCAGCCCGACGGCGCGCAGCAGGGCGTTGATCGGTCCGTCCGGGCTGAGGATCTGCCGGAACATGATGCCGACCACGATGGGCGCGATGGTGTACGGGACGAAGTAGACGGCCCGGAAGAACTTCCAGCCCGGTGCCCGCTGGTGGATCAGCACCGCCAGCACGAGCGGCAGCACGATCCAGACCGGCAGGGTGGCCACCACCAGCAGGGCGTTGCGGAAGCTGGCCAGCACCACCGGGTCGTCGAACATCCGGGTGTAGTTGTCCCAGCCGGCGAAGGAGCTGTCGCCGAACCCGCTGGAGGATTCGAAGCTGGTGATGACGCCTCGGATCAGCGGCACCAGTTTGAAGGTGACCGCCAGGGCCATTCCCGGCAGGACCAGCAGGGCGCCGAGCCACCATTCCCGGGCGTGCCGGGGTCGCCGGTTGCGGCGTACCGGCGGGGGTGGGTTCGTCGCGACGGCCGAATCGGCGGCCGACGCGGTGGAGATGCTCATCGGGCTGTCCTCCCCGGAGGCTGGCGGGTGGGGTGGCGCCCGGCCACCCCACCCGGTGCGACTAGTTGCCCTGCTTCTTCGTCGGGCTGCGCTCCAGCGCCTGCTGCATCTGGTCGGCCCACTTGTCGACGGTGAGCTGACCGAGGGTGATCTGCTGCCAGCCTCGGGCCAGTGCGTCGGCCTCCGGGCCGGAGAGCATGACACCGGCGTGCAGGGTCGGCTCGGCCACGAACTCCTGGATCTTCTTGAAGGCCGGCGACGAGGGCAGCAACGCGGGGTCGACGTTCTTGTTGAGCGGCTGACCCTTGGCGTGCTTCACCCAGAGCTCGCCGTTCTCCTTGCCGGCCAGCCAGGTGATGAACTCCAGGCCGGCTTCCTTCTTCTCGCTCCACTGCGTCACGCCGTAGACGGCGCCCTCGATGCCGGAGAACTTCCCGGCCAGCGGCGCGGACTGGTTGATCACCGGCCACCGGGTGACGCCGAGCTTGTCGTCGCCGAGGGCCTTGCCGAACGCCTCCCAGTTCACCGCGTCGGAGATGATGGTGCCGGCGAAGGCGGCGTCACCGCGCTGGAAGATGTCCGCGCCGTCGGGCAGCATCGTGATCGACGGGGCGTTCTTGTTCGTCCAGCCCTTGGTGGTGATCTCGGCGAGCTTCTCCAGGACCTGGACCAGCTTCGGGTCCTTCCAGGACAGCGTGCCGGCGAGCAGGCCGCGGATGTCGTCCTCGGTCAGGTAGTTGCGGGCGATCTCCGGGAAGTCCCAGTACGCCGGGAAGGTGCCGGACAGCCCCAGCGCCAGGCAGGTCTTGCCGGAGTTCTTGATCGCCTCGCAGGCGGCGCCGAACTCGTCCCAGGTGGCCGGCGGGTTCTCCGGGTCCAGCCCGGCGCCGCGCAGCACGTCCTTGTTGAAGTAGAGGACGTTGCCCTGGTAGGAGAAGGGCACGCCGAAGCAGGCCTTGCTGGTGTCGAAGCCCTCGCAGGCGCCGCTGTAGGTGACCAGGTCCTTGTTGATCTCGGCGGCCCGGTCCCCCAGTGGCACGTACGCGCCCCGCCGGTCGAACAGCTCCAGTCCGGCGTTGTTCGCCATCACGTCCGGCCCGGACTGCGAGGTGATGTACGGCCCCTGCACCTCCGGGTACTTGTCGAACGGGACCGACTGCAGGTCCAGCTTGATGTTCTGGTGGCTGGCCTCGAAGGTGGTCTTCACCTGCTGCCAGTACTCGGAGCCGCCCGGCTCCCAGGTGAGCACCTTCAGGGTGACCGGGCCGTCGGCGGCGTCGCCACCGCCCCCGCATCCGGCCAGCATCGCGGCGGTGGCCACACCGGCGGCGAGAACGCCGGTCAATCTACGTCGAAACATCGGCGCAAGCTCCTGTCAGGAGAGGGGTTCGAGGGAGGAGATCCGACGGGGTTCGCCACCGGCGGCGGCGCTGTCGGCCATGGCCGTGGCGACCTGCACCACGTGCAGTCCGTCGGCGAGCGGGACGACCGCCGACGACTCGGTGCCGGTCACCTGACCGACGAAGTGGCGTAGTTCGGCGGCGAGCGCGCCGCCGCCGTCGGCCGGCGAGAGCAGCCAGTCCGGCGCCTCGGTCCGCTCGGCCTGGACGAGCAGCGTGGGGTGGCCGAGGTCGACGTGGCCGACCCCGTCGGTGCCGTACACCTCGACCAGGTCCGAGGTGTGGTTGGGCGTGGTGTCAGGTAGGAGATAGCTGTTGCGGATCGACGACACGACGTCGTTGGCGTGCCGAAGCTCCGCCCACACCAGGACCGGCGAGGCCGGTCCCGGTCGGGTCCGGGCGGTCGCGCGGACCTCGACCACGGGCGACTGGGCGTACCAGATGGCCAGGTCGACGTCGTGCACGGCGGTGAGCAGGGCCGGGTGCTCGTCGGGGAAGATCCGGCTGAGTGCGCGCGGCCGGTCCCGACGGGAGGAGACGGCCAGCACCTGGCCGAGCCGGCCGGCGCGGACCGCGTCGTACAGCGCCCGGTGCGGGGCGCTGTGGCGCAGGATGTGTCCGGGCTGGCAGAGGACCCGGTGGGTGCGGGCCGCCGCGACGATCGCGGCGGCGTCGGCGACCGTCGCCGCGAGGGGCTTCTCGACCAGGACCGGCACCCCGGCGGCGAGCAGCGCGACCGCGACCGCGCGGTGGGCGGGTCCGGGCACGCAGACCGAGGCGGCCTGCGGGGCGCCGGCGGTGAGCAGTTCCTCGACGGTGCCGAAGGTGCGGGCGACGCCGTGCGCGGCGGCGGCCCGGTCGCGCACGGCGGGGTCCGGGTCGACCAGCGCGGTCACGGGTACGCCGAGCGACCGGTACGCGGCGACGTGCCGCAGCCCGAACGCTCCCGCGCCGACGACGGCGACCTCCGGCACGGCGCTCATGCCGCGCCTCCGCCGGAGCGGGTGCCCTCGACGGGTACCGGGGCAGCGCGCCCCGCCACGCGGTTCACGCCGTCACCGCCGCGACGGTCGCGTCCGGCCCGGCGGGTTCCGGTACGGCCACAGCGGCACCGGCGGCGGTAGCGCTGCCGGTCGGATCGACGGCGAGCCGTCCGTCCAACACCGCCCGGGTGAGCCGTTCGAAGGCGGTCACACCGACCTCTAGGCACCGCTCGTCGACGTCGAACGAGCCGGAGTGCAGGGGCGCGCCACCACGCTCGCCGGTGACGCCGAGCTTGACGTACAGGCTGGGGCCAAGTGCGCCGAGCAGCGCGAAGTCGTCGGTGGTCAGCGGCGGCACCGCGAGGTCCGTCACCTGCATGAGGCCGGGCAGCTCGGCGTGGGCGAGCGCGACGAGTTCGGCCGCGTTGCGGACCGGCGGCATCTCGTTGGCCCAGGTGAAGCGAACGCCGAGGTCGAGCGCGGCGGCCTGCTGGCGGGCGACCCGCTCGATGACCGTCTTGAGCCGCTCGCGGGTGCCCTCGTCGAGGGTGCGCAGCGTGCCGGTGGCTTCCGCGTACCCGGCGACCTGGCTCTGACTGGCCCCGCCGGAGATGGTGCCGATGTTGAAGGCCACGAGTTCGTCGGCGTTGCGTGACCGGGCCACGGCGGCGTGCAGCATGTTCACCATGCCGCTGAGCCCGAGGATGGCGTCGCGGCCCAGCGCCGGGGTGGCGGCGTGCGCGGCCCGGCCGAGGACCTCGACGCGGAACGCGTCCTTGGCCGCCATGGCGGTGGTGCGGTCCACACCGAGCGCGCCGACCGGCAGGTCGGGCCAGCAGTGCAGGCCGAGTACGGCGTCGAAGCGTCGGCCGCGCAGCGCCTCGTCGACGAGGACGGCGGCGGCTCCGGAGGTCTCGCCGAACGGGATCTCCTCGGCCGGTTGGAACAGCACGGTGACCGAGCCCCGGGCCGGCGGTGCGGCGGCGAGCCGGGCGGCGGTGCCGTAGGCGACGGTCATGTGCACGTCGTGTCCGCAGGCGTGACAGACCCCGGCGTTCGTCGACGCGTAGGGGGCGGTCTTGGCGTCCTGCACGGGATAGGCATCCATATCGGCCCGAAGAAGGACCGACGGCCCCGGGAGGGACCCTTCGAGTTCGAGGAGCAATCCGGTACCGGCGATTCCGGTCCGCAACCGCCCAAACGGCTGAAGCTTCTCGGCCAATGTCCCGGCCGTACGGTGTTCAGTAAACCGCAGCTCGGGGTGGCGATGGAGCTGACGCCTCAGCCGTACCAGCTCATCAACCCCGTCGTGTCCCCGCGCCACCCGGCCCACCCCTCGCTCGCGACCTGCAATCCGGACCTAATTGAGACAAGAACCTAAGTCAGGGGGGTGTCCGCGTCAATAACCCGCCAGAATTTGGGTTATCGTCCGTGACCATGGACCGCGCTGACGCCCATCTGCACCTGTTCGCCGACGGCTACCCGGGCAGGTACGGGCGCTCCCCTGCCGGCGGCCAGGAGATCGCCGCATATCAGGACATCCGTCGTGTGCACGGCATCGATCGGGCCCTCGTGGTCGGATACGAGGGCGAGTCGCGCTTCGCCGGGAACAACGACTACCTGGCCGGTCTCGCCGCCCGGCACCCCTGGATTGCCCCGGTCGCCTACGTTCCACCAGGTGGACCGGCGGACGGGCAGTTGGCCCGCTGGTGGGCAGCCGGGTTCGTCGGGCTGGCCGTGTACCTGACGGACGCCGAGGCGGCCGACCGCTTCACCGACTGGGTGGCCGGCTCCGCCGGCGACCTCATCACGGCCGGTGCGGTGCTCAGCCTCAACGCGACCCCGGCCGCCACCCGCCGACTCGGCACCGCGCTCGCCGCCCTCGACGGATGCCCGGTGTTGTTCAGCCATCTCGGGTTGCCCGGCAGCCGGGCGACGCCCCCCGACCCGCAGCAGGCCGCCGAGACCCTGACACCGCTGCTCGACCTGGCCCCGCTGCCGCACGTCGGGGTGAAGATCTCCGGCCTGTACGCGGTCAGCGAGCCGCCGCACGCCTGGCCGCACACGGCGGCCCGCCCCTTCGTCGAGCTGCTCCTGGAGCGTTTCGGGAGCCGCCGACTGTACTGGGGCTCGGACTTCCCGCCCAGCCTCGACCACGTGTCGTTCGCGCAGACGCTGGAGCCCGTCGGTCTGGACGACCTCTCCCCCACCGAGCGGGCGGACGTCTTCGGCGCCAACCTGCGCCGCGTCCTCGACCGGGCGACCGCCACGGGAGGCGACGTGTCAGCGGCCGAGCCGTCGTCCTGAGGTCGCGCCGGGGCACACCAGCCCGCCAGCCGGCAGTCCTACCGGGTGTCGCACCGGCGAGCCGGGGGCGGCCCGCCGGTGCCGACGTTCAGATCACCGACGCGTACCACTGGGCGCCGGTGACGCGGATCCGCTGGGACTGCTTGCGGTTCCACTCCACCCGCAGGCCGTGCTCGCGCAGCACCGGGAAGACGAGGTCGTCCAGGAGGCGTTCCAGGTCGGCCTGGTAGCCGGCCTGCTGCTCGGCCTCGGAGAGGGCGGCATAGGCGGCCTCGTCGAAGTCCACCGGCGGATAGGCGCCGTAGCCGAGCCAGACCTGGCCGTCCTCGCTGTCGATGAGCGACTCGGTGTCCTGCTGGTGATACCAGAGGTAACCGTGCCAGTGCCGGGAGTCGTCCCGCTCGTCGTGGATCTCGCCCGCCGCGCAGGTGCCGCAGCAGCTGAAGTTCTCCCTGGCCACCACTCCGCGCCGGTGGAGTTCGGCGAAGGCGCGGGTGAGGTTGCCGCACACCTCGCCCCACCCGCGTTGCTGCTCCCGCCGCGCCGCCAGCGCCGTCCCGTACGCCGCGCGCAACTCCTCGTCGGTGGCACCGTGGCGCTGCTCGTCCTGGTCGAAGAAGTCCACGAACTCGTCGGCGTCGGTCTCGCCGCGCACGATCCAGGCCCAGATCTCGGCCTCGATCTCGTCGCGTCCGGGCTCCCCGATGCGCTCGGTCAGGAACCGTACGCCCGTCGGACGCTCGTTGTAGATCCATTCGGTCACGGCGAGGATCTTCACACGCCCCTCCGACAGCCGCGCCCGCCCGACGTCGGCACCGGACGCCGGGCGGGACAATCGGGGTTCACCCGTCGGTGGCGGCACCGGGTCCCTCGGCGTCGCGTCTCAGCGGGACGCCTTGCGGACGCCGGGCAGCTCGCCGCGCAGGGCCATCTCGCGGAACCGGACCCGGGACAGCCCGAACCGGGCGAGAACACCTCGGGGGCGACCGTCGATCATGTCGCGGTTGCGCAGCCGGACCGGGCTGGAGTCGCGGGGCAGCCGGGCGAGTCGGCGTACCGCGTCCTCCCGGTCGGCCGGGTCGGTCCCCGGGTGTGCGATGGCCCGCTTGAGAGCGGCGCGGTGCGGGCCGTACCGGGCCACGAGTTCCACCCGGCGTTCCTGACGACCGACCAGGCCGGTGCGGGCCATCAGCGTGCCTCGCGGAACTCGACGTGCCGGCGCACGATCGGGTCGTACTTGCGCAGCACCAGCCGGTCGGGGTCGTTTCGGCGGTTCTTCCTGGTCACGTAGGTGTAGCCGGTGCCGGCCGTGCTGCGCAGGCGAACGATCGGCCGGACGTCGGTCTGCCGGGCCATCAGACCGTCACCCCCCTGCCGCGCAGTCGGGCGACGACCTTCTCGATGCCGTCGCGGTCCACGGTCCGCAGCGCCTTGGCGGTCAGCGTCAGCCGAATCCAGCGGCGCTCCGAGGGCAGCCAGTAGCGGTGGTTCTGCAGATTCGGGTTCCACCGGCGGCGGGTCCGCCGATGGGAGTGGGACACGGCGTTGCCGAAGCTCGGCTTCGCCCCGGTGACGTCGCAGCGTCGCGACATGGCCTGCTCCTTCACAGATGGAAACGACAGGACCGCTCCCGACAGGTCCGGGGTGCACGCCGAGGAGGCGGGCGCGACGGGCTTCGTCTCGGGAACGATCACGTGTATATAATGACAACCGTTTTCAACTAAGTCGAGAGGGCTGTGATGTCCACGTCATCCGTCACGTCGACCGGCCCGGCCGCCGTCCAGCGAGCCGGACCGCCCTCACTGACCGTGCTCAGTGGCTTCTGGCCGGCCGCGACCTACGCCGTCGCCCGCACGCTGCTCACCGCAGACCCGGCGCTGCTGCTGGTCCGGCACGACCTGGGCGACGTACGGGCCGGTGTCGTGCACCGGGTGGTCCGCGACCGGTCGGGGGTGCTGGAGGACGAGCGGATCACGCTGGCCCACGGCTGCGCCTCCTGCACACTGCGCGACGACGTGCTCCCCACTCTCGCCCGGCTGGCCGGCACCCATCCGCACCGGGACCTGGTGTTGATGCTGCCGGAGGTGGTCGAGCCGGAGGCGGTCGCCGCCGCCTGCGCCCACTGCCTCGTCGACGGCACGCCGCTGACCGACCTGCTGCACGTCGACTCCTACGTCACCGTCGTCGACGCCGAACACCTGCTCGACGGCCTGGCCAGCACCGACGACCTGAAGACCCTGGACATCCACGCCGCCGCCGACGACGACCGGGCACTCGCCGACGTCGTCGTCCGGCAGATCGAGTACGCCGACACCCACGTCCTGTGGGGACACTCCCCCGACGGCGGCTACGACACGCACCGCCTCGCGACGTTGCTGGCACGCATCGCGCCGTGGGCGATCCAGATCCGCGTCGACGACGACCTGGTCGACGCGCACGCCCTGGCCCGGCGGCTGCGCCGGACCGACCGGCACCGACCGGAGACCCCTGGCGTGCTGGTCCGCGGCCTGGAAGGGCACCTGCTCGGTGTCCACGAACCCCACCCCGACCAGGGGATCGTCTCGGTCGTGTTCCGGGCCCGCCGGCCGTTCCACGCCGAGCGCCTGCACGCGGTGCTGGAGGACGTCAACGCCGACGTGATCCGCTCCCGGGGGCACCTCTGGCTGGCCAGCCAACCCGAGGCGGTCGTCGCCTGGGACTTCGCCGGCGGCGGCCTCGGCCTCGGCTCGCTCGGGCGCTGGCTGACCTGCCTGCCGGACACGCACTGGGACGAGGTCTCCGACCATCGCAGGCTCGCCGCCGCCCTCGAATGGGATCCCTACTACGGCGACCGCAACCAGCACCTGGTCTTCGTCGGTCTGGACCTCGACCCGGCCGCGCTGCGGCACACCCTCACCGGATGCCTGCTCACCGACGCCGAACTCGCCGACGGCGAGGACGTCTGGCGCGGTTACCCCGACCCGTTCGCCGGGTGTTTCCCGATGACCGACGCCTGACCGGCGTCACCGGTCCGCGCGGCCGCTGCCCGGGTGGCAGTGCTCGCGCGGACCGCGTCCGGACGCGGCCCGTCGAACCCGGCCGCGCCCGCTGCCGCCGCTCAGGCGGGTACCGTCGCGGGGCCCATCTGGAAGTCCGGGTCGATCTGCGTGGTGAGGTCCACACCCGTACGGTCGTTGGCCCAGGCCACGGCGTTGCGCCGGTGGAACTCGTGGGCCCAGCGGGTGAACGCCTCCCAGTCCTGGGTGGTGGCGTCCACGACCTCGGCCAGCCGGCCCAGCGCGGCCCGGTTCTCCGCCTCCACCTCCTCCAGCGGTCCGAGGACGCCCCGCTCGGCCCGGCGCACGTACGCCGAGCGCCCCACCCAGGTCAGCAGGTCGTCGCCGACGTGCTCGCGGAGGAACTCCACGTCGGCGGCGTCCTCGACCTTGTTGCCGATCACGGACAGGGCCACCCCGTAGTCCCGGGCGTAGCCGGCGTACTGCTGGTAGACGCCGACTCCGCGTACGGTCGGCTCGCAGACCAGCACGGTGCGGTCGAAGCGGGTGAACAGCCCCGAGGCGAACGAGTCGGCACCGGCGGTCATGTCCACCACCACGTACTCGCCGGGGCCGTCGAGCATGTGGTTGAGCAGCAGCTCCACCGCACCGACCTTGGAGTGGTAGCAGGCGACCCCCAGGTCCTCGGCGGTGAACTCGCCGGTCACCGCCAGCCGCACCTCACCGACGGGCGCCACACAGCTCGTGTAGATCGGGTTCTCCTCGTCCACCCGGAGCAGGCGTGACCCCCGCCCCGCCGGGGTGGTCTTCACCATCTCGGCGGCGGAGCCGATGCGCGGGTTGTCGCCGCGCAGGTACTCCTTGATCGCGGGCAGGTGGGCACCGAGCGGCACGGGGGTGGCGGCGTGGTCCGGTCCACCGAGGGCGACGGCGAGGTGCTGGTTGATGTCGGCGTCGATTGCCAGCACCGGCCGGCCCGCGGCGGCGAGGTGACGGGCGTAGAGCGCGGTGAGCGTCGTCTTCCCGCTGCCGCCCTTGCCGACGAACGCTACCTTCACCGCGACCACCCCTTGACGCTAACGGGAACCGTTTCCACAAGCGCGATGGTAACGGGTGGTGCGGCTTCCGCCGCGCGGAACCCGCTGATCGCGTCAGAAAATGGTCACCGGGAGTCCGTCTCGATTACGGGGCGCCACCCCCGGCAGACCACGCCGTCTCCGGCTCGGTCTGCGGGACGGGCAGGTCGAGGACGTCCACGGCGAGCCGACGGATCGTGTCGAGGGTGGCGTCCCGGCCACCGGCCGCCTCCACCATGAACAGCAGATGGCGTACGCCCGGCAGCGCCGTCGCCCGGGCCACCGCCTCCCGGCATCGATGGGGCGAACCGACCGGGTGGATGTCGATCAGATGGTCCACATAGCGCTCCGGATCGCGACGCCCGCCCGCGGCACCGTCCAGCCGGACGTACTCCCGGGTGCCGGCCAGCAGCGGAGGGAGACCGGCGCGAACCGCCCGCGCCGCCGCGTCGTCGGTCGCCGCCACCTGGGCGACATGGGCGCTGGCGTGGTGGATGCCGGCCGGATCGCGCCCGTACGCGGTGGCCACCCGCGCGTGTCGGGCCAGCAGTTCCGCCTTCTCGGCCAGGTCGGCGTGCAGGCCGAGCAGGAGCGGAAGGCCGTACCGGGCGGCGAGGTCGACGGTGCCCGGGGTGGTCGCGGCCACCCAGAGCGGCACCCCGCTGCGCGGTCGCGGCACCACCGGCACCGGCCGGAACGGGAAGCGCGCGTTGCCGGCCACGGTCGGCTCGCCGGAGAGCCACCGCAGCAGCAGTTCCACCGAGTCGCCGAAGCCGTGCCGGAACCGGTCCAGGCCGGTACCGAAGACCTCGAGGTCCACCCAGGGGCCACCCCGGCCCACCCCCAGCCGGAACCGGCCGCCGGAGAGTTCGTGCAGCAGCACCGCCTCCTCCCCGAGTGCCACCGGGTGCCGATTGGACAGCACACAGGCGGCGGTGCCGACCGTGATGCGCCGGGTGGCGCCGAGCAGGTGCGCGGCGAAGGCGACCGCCGAGGGACAGACGCCGTACGGGATGAAGTGGTGCTCGGCGATCCACACCCCGGTGAATCCGGCGGTCTCCGCCGCACGGCCGTACCGGTGGGCGTCGGCGAGCGCGTCGGCGTGGGTGTCGCCGGGCCGCTGCCCGGCGAGCAGGAACAGGTGCGCGTGCACACCGCGTTCCGCTCGCCGGGTGCGGTGGTGATCAGCAGTCACGCAGCTCGGGCGACTGGTTGAGCAACTGGCCCCGGGTGGAGACGAACCGGCGGTAGGTGTCCGAGTCGACTGCCGCCGGCCGGAAGGCCGCGACCCGGTGGCAGTTCTGGAAGGCCAGCTTCACGCCGAAGTGACGCTCCAGGCTGGACCGGATGGCGTCGCTGGCCAGGGCCCGCAGCAGTTGCCCCCGCTCCGCCTCGCTGGGTGGCGGGAGCACGTTGTCGGCGAACTCCTCGCCCGAGGCAGCCAGATCCGACGCCACGCGGCTGACGGTCTGCCAGGCGTACGGCAACGACTCCCGTACGCAGGCCACGAACTCCTCGTCGTCGACCGGGCCGGACTCGGCGGCCCGCAGCAGGTCGGGCGGCACGGTGAGAGACATGCTCCTCCTCAGTTAACGATCACGGTTTTCGCTTTCGTTAGACTGAGCACACCATGCCGGTGACCACCCGTCAATGCCCGAACACGGAAAGCCACCACGGAGTCCGGCGAGCCACCCCCGTCAGCCCCGAGAGGAGCCGCGCTATCGGGCCGCGCAGTCGGCGCAGACACCCACGATCTCAAGCGTGTGGTTGAGGTCGGTGAAACCGTGCTGAGCCGCGACACCTTCGGCCCACTCCTCCACCGCCGGGCCGACGACCTCCACGGTGCGACCGCAGTCGCGACAGACGAGGTGATGGTGGTGGGTACGACTGCACCGGCGGTACAACTGCTCGCCGGAGGGCAGGCGTACCGTGTCGACCTCGCCCGCGTCCACCAACGCCTGGAGCGTGCGATAGACGGTGGTCAGGCCGACCGACGCCTTCTGGTCCCGCAGTTGGGCGTGCAACCCCTGGGCGCTACGGAACTCGGTCAGCTCGTCGAGCAGCCCGACGACCTCGGCCCGCTGCCTGGTGTTGCGGGCAGCGCCCGGAATCGATTTGATCGCCATCGCCACTCCCCTTCGTCCGGGCCTCGGGCCGGCGTGGCACCCTCGCGGCCGGGTCGGCGACGCGAGGCACATCGACTCGTCGCCGGGTCATTATGACAGCCACCGTCGCACCGGCCTCCGGCCACTGCGCGTCGCGGTGGTGTCCGCCACCGAGGCGGGCGTGCGCGGCAGGAGGCGGGCAGACGGTGGGCACCGACATCGACGGCGGCGTGGAGGTCCGGCCGGGAGGCGCGGGTTCGCCATGGTCGCCGGTCGATGCGCCCGGGTGGACGACCGGATTCACGAGTACCGGCCGACGAGCGCCGGAGAGCTCCTGGTCGGCAAGGCGAGCCATCACGGGCGCGCCTGGCACGCGGTGGCCGGCGACCACGTGCGACTGGTCGTCTGGTTCGACAGCTGACACGGCGGGTCGACTCCCGATCGCGACGACGGGAACTCCGGAGGCTCACCCCGCCGGCTCGTCGGGCGTGCACGGCCACCCCTGATCGTCGGTGCGGCAGCTCCGGCGCGGGGGTGTCGAGTCGGGAACGTTACGACTTGACGAACGGCATGTTATCGCTCACAGTCGATGCCTAAGGACGGCGCCTGCGGTCTACCGGGCAAGCTCGCTACGCCGGATCTGGGATCGGGCGCGCCCGAGGAGAGCGGCGATCATGTTAGCGCTGCCATCCCGTGCTCGCGTCCGACCCGTGCGTCACGGTGCGCCCGGCTCCGGGTGGACCGCTCATCTGTTGGTCATTGAAGGAGGATCATGTCTGCCTTCGGTAGATCTCCATCGATCGCACCGCCGTCGCGGCGGCGCCGGTGGTTGCCGCGGGTCATCGCTGCCGGCGTGGCAGCGGTGATGGTCAGTGGTGCCGCCGCCGCGGTGCTGGCGACGCCCGCCGCTGCGGCCACGGTCGACACCAACGCGTGGTACGTGCTGGTGAACCGCAACAGCGGTAAGGCCCTGGACGTGTACAACCTGGCCACGAACGACGGCGCGCGGATCACCCAGTGGACGCGCAACAACGGTAACCAGCAGCAGTGGCAGTTCGTCGACTCCGGTGGTGGCTACTACCGGTTGAAGTCCCGGCACTCGGGCAAGGTGCTGGACGTCTACAACTTCTCCACCGCCAACGGCGCGTCCATCGTGCAGTGGAGCGACGGCAACGGCACCAACCAGCAGTTCCGGCTCGCCGACTCCGACGGCGGGCACGTGCGCCTGATCAACCGCAACAGCAACAAGGCGGTGGAGGTGCAGGGGGCGTCCACTGCCGACGGCGGCAACATCGTGCAGTACGACGACTGGGGCGGCGCCAACCAGCAGTGGCAGCTCGTCCGCGTCGACGGTGGGACCACGCCCACCACTCCGCCGCCGTCGGGTACGTGTGGTCTGCCGTCGTCGTACCGGTGGTCCTCGACCGGCGCGTTGGCGCAGCCGCGCTCGGGCTGGGCGTCGTTGAAGGACTTCACCCACGCCCCCTACAACGGCCAGCAGCTCGTCTACGCCACCACCCACGACACCGGCACCAGCTGGGGGTCGATGAACTTCGGCCTCTTCTCCAACTGGAACCAGATGGGCTCGGCCAGCCAGAACGCCATGCCGTTCTCCGCCGTCGCCCCCTCACTGTTCTACTTCGCACCGCGCAACGTCTGGGTTCTGGCCTACCAGTGGGGCGGCCCGGCGTTCTCCTACCGCACGTCGACCAACCCGGCGGACGTGAACAGTTGGGGGCCGGCGCAGACGCTGTTCACCGGATCCATCTCCAACTCCGGCACCGGCCCCATCGACCAGGCTCTCATCGGTGACAGCCAGAACATGTACCTCTTCTTCGCCGGTGACAACGGCCGCATCTACCGGGCCAGCATGCCGATCGGGAACTTCCCCGGCAGCTTCGGCTCCAACTACACCACGATCATGACCGACACCACGAACAACCTGTTCGAGGGTGTGCAGGTCTACAAGCTCCAGGGCGAGAACCGGTACCTCATGCTCGTCGAGGCCATCGGCTCCCAGGGACGCTACTTCCGCTCCTTCACCGCCACCAGCCTCGGCGGCACCTGGACCCCCCAGGCCGCCACCGAGAGCAACCCCTTCGCCGGTAAGGCCAACAGCGGCGCCACCTGGACCAACGACATCAGCCACGGCGAACTCATCCGCACCAACGCCGACCAGACCATGACCGTCAACGCCTGCAACCTGCAACTGCTCTACCAGGGCCGTTCACCCAACTCCGGCGGCGACTACGGCCTCCTGCCCTACCGCCCCGGACTACTCACCCTGCAACGCTGATCACCCTGCAACGCTGAACCACCACCACACACCCGGCGGGCCCGCAGTGGGCCCGCCGGGGTGAGCACCCCGGCGGCCCTGTCCCGTACCCGTGGGACAGGGCCGCCGGTGGCGTCTCCGCCGGTCAGGTCTCGGGCCGTCCGGCGGTGGCGGCGAGGTCACCACGGTGTCTGGCGGCGATCATCCCGGCAGCGCGTCGCACCAGTTCCGCCGCGGCCGGGATATGGCCGGTCACGCCGCTCAGATCTTCGGCGTGCTGCCCTGCCCCACGTTGCCGTGCTCCACGATCAGCCGCCGCCCGAGCGGCTCCCAGTCCGAAAGCGGGGAGCGGGGTCTACGCGCATGTCACAGGGCAGGTCGGACCACGAAAGTGGCCGAGGACGCGGAGGCGCCGTCGCCGATCGGGGACACCTGCATCTGCCGCTGACCGTCGTGGCGGAGGTACCGGTTCGGGTAGTTGTAGGACCGCAGTGACGTGTGCGTACCGCCGATGCCGCCGACCTGGCAGAACGTCGCGTCGGCGCGGAACACGTCGCCGCCTTCGGCACGGTGCAGGAACACCCGGAACTCGTGGTGCCGCAGGTAGTGCCCGGGGAAGTTGACCGATTCGAAGGAGAGGCAGGCGCCGGCGAGGCCGGTACGCACGACGAACCCGGAGTCGGCCCTCGCACCGGCGCTGCTGCCGGCGTCGACGGCATCGACCTGGGCCTGGAAGCCGGCGTGCCGCACCCGACGGCCGGGCAGGGCGGCCACCTCCAGACCGATGCGGGTACCCGGGGTCAGGGCGGTGCCGGCCGGAGCCGTCGGCGTCGACGAGGGACTCGCGGGGACGCTCACCACCGGTGGTGGCACGGCGGGGACGGGACCCGCGGACGTGGGGGCCGCAGTGGCGCGGCGGGACACGCTGGCACCGCCGCCGTCGGTGGTCGGGATGGCGCCGGGAGACAGGGTGGGCACCCCCGTGGCTGCCGACGGTGTGATGGCGCCGAGGTCACCCGGGCCGAGCGGTTGCCCGTCCACGTCCGGGCCGGGCACCGCCGCAGCGAACTCACCGCGTACCGGTTCGGGCGCGTCACCGCCGTACAGTGCCGTCGCGCCGACGACGGTGCTCACGGCGACCACGGCGACCCCGCAGAGCAACAGCCTGCGCCGAACGTCGGCCGCGCCGGCACCGTCGGGCCGGTGCGGCCCGCCGGGCGGCGGAAGCAGGTCGGTGGCGGGCGCGTCACCCGCGAGTGCCGGACCGGACACGGTGCCGGCCTCGGCGGAGGTACGGGTCGGCCGGGCGGACGCGGACAGCACGATGCGGGGCAGGAGCGGGGACGGAGTGCTGCGTCGCGGCAGATCAGCGGGCCGGTCATGGCGACCGCCGCCCGATCGGACGGAGGCTGTCGGGGTGGCATCGGAGTCGGACGGGGAGAGCCAGCCGCCGATACGGAGACGTGGCTGGTTGGTGCCCTTCTCGGACATGGTGGTCTCCTGCCGCTTCCCGCGCACGCGCCCGCCCGGACAAGTCATCTGGTTGCGGCCCATACGCTCTCATCACCACACGGGTCGGCGCCAGTCCTCGTCGAGGACCAGGTGCCGTGCCGACGCCCCGGCCGACCTAGTGGGTGTCGAGGGTACCGGCGACGGAATCGCGGACCAGTGGCTCACCCAGCACCCTGGAGAGCGGCGCAAGACGCCGCGCGTCGGCCTCCACGTCGGCGGGTCCGATGTCTCCCGACGGCGGTTCGACGCCGGGCTCCACCGTGCCGCCGGCCACGTGTCCCTGCGCGTACCGCCGGACGGCGTCCAGGATCCCGGCGGCCTCCCCGGCGGCGGCGGTACGCGCCTCGTCCCAACCGGCCTCCTCGGCGCGCCGCCGGGCCTGCGCCACCACCAGCGGATCCGGGGGGCCCACCGCCTGAAGGCCGTCGCCGATCTCCACGCACCGCCGGTACAACCGTTGTCCGATCCCCCACACCCACCGGGGGTTGCGCTCCGGCCGGCGGGGCGGGTGCAGCGCGATGCTCGGCACGGCCTGGTACAGCAGGTGCCACAGCGGATGCAGGTCGCGGTGGAGCGCGCTCTTGCGGGGGAACGCCCGCAGACCGTCGACGGTCCGCCACACCGTGGAGAGCACGAAGCTCGAACAGATCAGGACGACCGAGAGCGTGACCAGTGACTGCGACGCGACCGGCTCGGACCAGGCGGGTGTGGTGTCGGCCAGTCTCCAGGCGAGGAACAGCGCCTTGTGCGCCACGAAGGCGGCGCCGAAGAACGCACCGGCACTCAGCAGCCGCATCACGACCTTCAGCCGGGTGCCGGCGAAACGCGCGTAGCCCAGCGACATGCGCAGGATGTCCACCACGGAGACGCCCAGGTACGCCAGGAAAGCGAGCATGTAGACGATGACCTGCGGCTTGTCGCCGTAGCGCTCGGCGAAGTGCATCGGCTCGGACTCGGCGAAGTCGGCCGCCCAGAACATCGTGATCATGACGGTGGCCACCACCGCCAGGAACAGCCATCGCCGTCGCATCGACCGACGCGCCCGCTGCGGATCCCCCAGGTGCAGGAAGAGGAACTGGATGGCGGTGGCGGTGATCAGGGCCGCGCCGTGCTCGACGGGCTTGGCCAGGTTCGGCACCCCGGACACTCCGTCGATGAAGCTGTGCACCGGGGCCCACCCTGCGGTGACGGCGACGCCGCAGCCCAGGCAGATCCCCAGACTGGCCAGGATCCTCGGGTTCGACGGGTCACGCCGTAGCGCGCCCAGCTTCACGACGAACGCCGCGACGGCGACCACCAGCGCCACGACGTGGCCCGCCGCCACCAGCATGCGTACCTCCCGGCTCAGTCGGTCAGCGTGGCGGCGATGCGGTACATCACCGCCGCCGTCTCGTCCGCGAGGTCGTCGAAGCCGCCCACCTGGCCGGCGGTGGCCATCTGTGCGCCGAGGTAGGTGGCCAGCAGCTCGGCGTCGTGTTCCTGGCGGTCGTGGAACGTCGACGACGAGCGGGCCAGCAGTGCCTGCACGTCCGCCGCGTCGGGCGGCTCCGGCGTGGTGGGCGGCAGCACCACCTTCCCGGTGTGTCGCAGGGCGATGTGCATCAACTCGTGCAGGATCGTCTGGGTCTGCAGGACCGGGGACGAGTCGCGGCTGTAGAGCACGTAGTCCGTCTCCGTGGTCGCCACCCACAGCCCACACGGACCGGCCTGCTCGCCCATCGTCATGGCAAGGACCTGGATGTCCCGGCGACGGGCGGCGGCCAGTGCGGAGATCGTCCCGGGAAGCGTCAGCGGTGCCGGCAGGTCGACCACGAGTTGGCGGATCAGCTTCTGGATCTGCCGTCTCTGCCGCCACATCGTCGCCGCGCCTCCCCCGTGCGAGCCTCCACCGAGACGATCCCGTGCCTGCCGTCCGCCCTCGTGTCCTGGTCCGACGTCCGGTCCATCGAGCCTCGCGCCGCGCCACAATAGTGGCGGCACAAGGGGGCAGCATAACCAACCGGCGTCGATCGCGGGATCCCCACGCGGCGCGAGCCCCTGCCGCGATGTCCCGGCCCGACGGGGCAGAATGCGGGACGTGCACGACACCAGGGAGGTCGAGGCCGGTCGACCGGCGCTACGGTCCGCGCGCGTGGTGACCGAGGTGTTCGCACCGGCGCTGCTGGCCGCGGCCATGCCCGTCGTCATCGGAGTGACGAGTGTGTCGCCCCTCGTCGACGGCCTCGGCTGGGCGCTGGTCGGCGCGCTGTTCTGCTCGGCGATCCCCAACGCGTTGATCTGGTGGGACGTCCGCCGTGGGCGGCTGACCGACCACCACATCCGGGTCCGCGAACAGCGTCGGACCCCTCTTTTGTACGGCCTGCTCTCCGTACTCGTGGGACTGTCGCTGATGATCGGTCTCGGCGCGCCCCGACCGGTCACCGCGATCATCGTGGTGATGTTCCTGCTCGGGGTGGCGGTGACCGCGGTGAACCTCGTCTGGAAGCTCAGCATCCACGCCGCGGTGGCCGCCGGGTCGGCGGGGGTGCTCGTGGTCGCGTTCGGTCCCGTGCTCCTCGCCACCGCCCCGTTGGTGGCGCTGGTCGGCTGGTCGCGCGTACGGCTGCGGGATCACACCGTCGCCCAGGTGATCGCCGGCACCGCAGTGGGGGTGCTCGTCGCGGCGCCGACGTTTCTCGCCCTGCGGTGATCGGGGGCGCTACGGGTCGAAGCGGTCCCGGCGCGCCTTGCTCCGTGCCTCCAGCGCGGCGACCTGCTCGACGATCGCCCGCAGGCTGGCCCGGGGCGCGCCGGGCGGCATCCGGCGGGCGAGCACGGTGATCGTCTCCAGATCCGGGTCGCTGACGGACTCGGCGTCGGTCACCCGGTCGAAGAAGAAGTTCGGCTCCACCCGGAAGAAGTTGGCCAGTTGCTGGATGGCCGAACGCGACGGATTGTCACGCTCTCCCCGGAGCAGGTAGTTGACGTAGCTGGTGGACAGACCGGTCGCCCTGGCCACCTCGTCCGGCGAGAACGCCTTGTCGGTGCCGGGCTTGAGTCGCGTCTCGAACAGGTGCCGCAATCGGGCCGCGAACGAGGTCGGCCCGTCGGCGCTACCAACGTCGGCCATGACCACCTTCCGATCCACCTGCGACATCCGTCGCGACCCGTCCGGGGTCGACCACGATAGTTGCTGAACGTCGCGGCGCTGTGCTCTACTGAGCTGCACCCGACAACTATTGTGGCAGTGACACCGTAGCGGACACTGCCCGATACCCAAAGACATCCACGGCCACCGGCAGATGTCGAATCGGTATCAGTGTCGGATGACGAGCGTCAGTGGTGGGCACGGCACGGGGAAACGCAGGCTGTCACGGCGTGCGTTGCCGCATCTCGGGCGGCCGGTAGCGGGCGCAGGGCTCGTCTGCCCTCCGCGTCCGGAACGCCCGCCCCCCTGGCGCCTGGCCCGGGGCGGTGCACGCCCCGGGCCACCTGGAATCACACATCACCCGACCGGCGGCGCCATGATGCGCCTCCCCGAGTCCGGTCAGGCGCTCGCGGATACCGGGCGCAGGTGCCGGGCGAAGAACCGGGCCGCGTCCTCCCCGGCGAACTGCGGGACACCGGTGTGTCCGCCCATGTTGGCGTGCAGCGTCTTCTCGGTCGAGCCGAAAGCGTCGAACAGGTCCAGGGCCGCCTGCCGGTCGTTCCCCTCGTCATCCCACTGCAACAGCACGTGAAGCGGAATGGTGACCTGGCGTGCCTGCTCGAACATGATGCGAGGCACGAGACTCCCGGCGAAGAAACCGGCGGCCACGATACGGGGCTCGACCACCGCGAGCCGGATACCAACGGAGATCAATCCCCCTGAGTACCCGACCGGGCCGCCGATCTCGGGCAGCGACAGAAGCACGTCCATGGCGGCCTGCGTCTCCGGGGCCGCCTTGTCGACGAGCGGTAGGACGAGGGCGTCGACGATCTCGTCGCTGACCGGCTCACCGGCCTCCAACGCCCGGCGCAGATCGACACGGGCCTGCTCGGCGGCGGCCCAACGGGGCCGGTCACCGCTGCCGGGAAGCTCGATGGCGGCTGCCGCGAAGCCCTCTGCCACGGCGTGCCGGGCTCGCGCCACCAGACGGGGGTACATCGTGCGCAGTCCGAGCGGGGGGTGGCCGAGCAGAATCAGCGGGACCGGCGCGGATGCGGACGCGGGCGTCCACAGAATGCCGGGAATCTCGCCGAGGACGAATTCGCGTTCGCGGACGCCGTCGTCGAGCCGATGCGCGGTAGTGAATCGCATGGTCGTGCCTTTCGGGAGTGCTCGTGAACGGCGCTCCCGGACGACCTATCGCCCGACCGTGGCCCCAGAGGGGAGCGCCCATTTCCACAACGTCACGGGTGCCACCTCCTCGGTCTCTCGCACGGACTCGGAAGAAGTCTACGCTGGGCGGGTGATCCGGGCCGTGATCGTGGACGTCGACGACACCCTGTGTCTCACCCAGGCCGCCGCGCTCGCGTTGGAGAACGAGGTGCTGGCGGAGATGGGACGACCTCCGATCCCCCCGCACGTCCACCTGTCGACGTGGGGCGCACCACTGCTGGACGCCATGCCCATCCGATCGCCCGGCCTCGACCTGGCCCGGTTCACCGCGTTGCACCAGCGGGCGCTGGAGCGGCACGTCGCCGACGGTCGTCTGGACGTGGTCCCGCCGGAGAACCTGCGGGCACTGGACGAGTTCGTGCTCTCCGGCCGGAAGGTGTTCCTGTTGACGTCGCGGACCGAGGCCGAGATCCGGCACATGCTGGCACCGGACCACGTCCTGGCCACCCGGATCAGCGGCGTCTACCACGCCGGGAACATGCGCTTCCGCAAGCCGGACCCCCGCGCCTTCGACGAACTCCTGGCGTCCACGGGACTGCCGCCGGCCCAGTGCGTCTACGTGGGGGACTCTCCCGGTGACGCGCTGGCTGCCGGCGGCGCTGGCCTGCACTTCATCGGCTGTCTGCAGAGCCGGATCCGGACGCCCGCGGACTTCGACCCCCGGTACGTCGACGCTTTCGTCGACGCCTTCCCCGCCATCGTCGACGCGGTCCGGCAGCTCGATCCGGTCACCCCGGTCTCCAGCGGGTGACCTGCGGCGGAACAGGGGTCGGCGGACGGCGATCCCGACCCCGGTCGGCCACTGCAGCACCGGCGGACGTGGCATCGGTCGCCGGCGGCGGGTACGGTCGAGGCAAGGCGTCCTACGCGCCACGTCGAGGTCGGCACCTGAAGCGCTGTCCTCCCCGGCGCCGGATCGATGGTGGCAACCTCATCCGGCCGCGCCAGTGCCCTTCGCCAGGGCAGGGACCGAGCATTCACATGAATGTCGTCACTGACCAGGAACTCCTGCAGTTCCACCACTATGACGCCAGCCCGAGCACCCGGCACGTGACCCTGTCCGGTGAGGCCGATCTGGCCACCGCCACGCGTATCCAGCACCACCTCGGACTACTCCTGGCCCCCGAGTGGATCACCCATCTGGAGCTCGACCTGACTCCGCTGAGGTACCTCGACTGCGCCGCTCTCTCCGCGCTGCTCGTGGTCAGGGAGACCGCCGTCGCACGCGGGCAGCGGATCACCGTCACCGCCACGAGCGGCACGGCGAGGGTGATCGCGCTCAGCGGCGCGGAGCACGTCCTGCGCGCGTCCGGCCACCTCGCCGGACCGACCGCGTCGATCACGCGCGAGGTGACCGGCCCCCACCGCCCGCCGGCCGCCGTCGTTCCGGGACGTCTCGTGGACGCGGGACAGTCGGATCGACCGGCATCCTGCTGACAGGTCAACCCGGCAGACAGCGTCCACGCCGGTGGCGGTCGGCCTAACCGGCGGCCCCGATGCCACCGACGGCCAGCCCGGCCGCCAACAGCACCGCCAGCGCTCTACCGGCGGCGACGGCGGACGCGATGCTCCACCAGGTCGAGTCGGTCCTGCGGGGGCCGCAGTACCGGCACCGCCTGGGTCAGCAGAATCCGGATGTGGTCGTCGTCGTACGTCACGCCCTACCTCCAGACCGCGAAGAGTTCGAGATGCGGATCCGCCTGCCCGCCCATACCTGACGAACTCGGCGAGACCGTCCGGCGGTCTCGCCTCCCCCGTGTCGTCGCATCTCCACCTCCTGATGCATGAACGCGATGGACGGGCCGCGAGGCTAACGCCGGGTTCCCCGTCGTCGCACCTGCCGGGTGCGGGTGAGAGAGCGCGCACTTCCCGTAGAGCATCCTAGGAGGATGGCCTGGTGGTCGGCGGATGGTGGGACGACCTCGGCGCGGCGGGATGTCGTACCCGTGGGCCATGATCTTGTCAGCACGGCGGCGCCGGGACCGGTCGGCGCACGCATCACCACGGCGGACGCCGAGTCCGCAGCGGGCGGGAGGATTGCGGTGACGGACCTGGACGGGACCGCCTGGCGGCGGCGGAGCGTGGTGGCGGTGGTGCCGCCGGCCCGCCCCCGCAAGCTGGCGAAGGTGCCCTTCGTCGAACTGGCCGACGGCCGATTGCAGGGAGTCGTCTCCAGCGGCTCGGACATCGAGCGGGTCTACGTCTCGTCGGTGACCGCCGGCACCCACGCCTACCACTGCAGCACCAACAACAACCGGCCATGCGGCGGGCTGCGGGGTGCGCCCTGCAAGCATCTCCAGGCCCTCGCCGAGGAGGCCGTCCTGCAGTACGGTGTCGCGCGCGTCGCCCGGTACCTGCGAGTCGACGCCGGTGACGAGGTGCGCGGCGGGGCCGACCTGCTGGCCCGGATGGACACCCGGCACGAGCCCACCCCGGCCGCCGTGGTGTTCAGCCGGTTCCTGCGCCACCTGGCCTACCTCGAACTGCCGGACAGCAGCACCGCACTGCCCGAGCTGCACTGGTTCCCGGCAACCGGGGCGGTTCGCTGATGCTCGGCACCCAGTTGGCACACCTGCAGCAGGACCTTCCGGCGGGCCTGGCCGACGCCGACACGGTGGTGGCCGGCTTCGACGCGGCACTGGTCAGCGGATTCGCACGGGTCGGGGACGAGGCCACGGCAGCGTTGACGGCACTGGCCGACGCGGTGGCGGGCACCCCGTTGGGCGCCTGCGCGGCCGACGCGGTGGGCCGGGTGACGGCGGGCGGGTTCGGCCCCGACGACCTCGCCGTCCTGGCGGGCGCCCGGTCGGCGCTGCTCGGCGCGGCGCACGACGCACTGCTCGACCGGTTCGACACCGCCGTCGGGCGGGACCGGGCCCCGTGGGCGGCACCGGCCGGCGCACCGGTCGAGACCACTGCCGCGAGCGGCGCGGCCGCAGCCTGGCTGCACGAGGTGGCCGTGGCCGGTTGGCGCGGCGTCGACCACGAGTTGCTCTCCGCCGTCGGCTCGCCGGTCGAGGCCGCCCTGGCCGAGCCACGGCTGCGCCGCATGGCGGTGCTGCTCGACGGGCTCTCCGCCGAGGTGCGGGCGAGCCTGCCGGTGGCCACGATGCCGCAGGTGCCGGCCCGACGCTGGGGTGACCTCTGGAGCCGCGCCGTGCTGCTCGCGCAGGACCGGTCCGGTCCGGTGGACGACGTCGAGCGGGTCTCCGGGCGTCTGCTCCCGCTCGGGGTGGACGTGCACGAGCACGCCACGGCGGTGCAGGTGCAGGTGCACGCCGTGCTCGAACCCTCCGACGGCGGACCGGCCCGACTGGTGCGTACGGCGGTGGCGGCGGCGAAGGTCGAGACGATCACCGGGCCGGCGGTGTGGCGGCTCCTGGCGGCGTACCCCGTGCTGCTGGCGGCGGTGGCGCAGCGTCGGTCGGTGACCGTCACCGACCTGCCGGTGCGCGGCGCAGACCTGACCTGGTGCGAGGCGCAGGCCCGGCCGGGCGAGCCGGCCGACCCGTTCGCCACCGGCCGGTTGTTGCTCGCCGACGCGACGGCGGCGGCCACCGCCCCGCTGGACCGGCATCCGGCCGCGATCGCCGAGCCGGTCCTGCTGGAGGGCTACCGGGTACGCAAGGGTGGCGACGGGCTCACCCTGGACCGGGACGGCGAGTCGATCGGCGTCGCCGTCGAGCGGCTGCCGGCGGCCGGTCCGCTCACCGCCGCACTCGTGGCCGCCTCGACCGCCTGCCTCGGCCTGGCCCGCTGGGACGACGGGCGGTGGTGGGTGCAGCCGCTGGCGGTGCAGGCCAGCGTCAAACGTGCGCCCGTCGAGGCGCACAACGGTGACTGGGCCGAGGGTGTCACCGACCCGAAGGTGGCCAAGGCCGAGGCCAGGGCGGGCGACGCCGTGGCCGTTCTGCGCGAACGCGCGGGACGGTTGCTGCGCCGATGACCCACTTCCCCGACGACCGGGCCGCCGCGAACCGGCGGCAGGTGCTCTACTGGCGGCTGCTGGGTCGGATCTTCGACCCGGACGAGCAGCCCACCCTGGAGTCGGCGAGCATGGCCGTGGTCGAGGACCTCGGCCTGCCGGCCGCCCTGCTGGACCCGTCGGTGTCGGTGGACACCGTGGTGCAGCGCTTCCCCGAGGTGGCCGACGAGTTGCGGGGCCTGCTCGTCGACACCGACCCCGGCACCGAGGCGGAGGCCAACCCCGAGCCGGAGGCCGGCACCGACGCGGAGGCCGACACCGAGGCGGAGGCCGGGTCGACCGCCGGGCCGCATCAGCCCGGCGAGGCCGAGGTCCGGCGCGCGGCGCTGGTGTCGAAGGTGCTGCTCAACGTCTTCGCCACGGGTGCGGGGCCGGTCACCGCCAATCAACTGGCCGGTTGGCAGGCGGACGCCGGGTGGTTCGAGCAGGCGCTCGGCAGCGCGCCCGGCGAGCTGCGCCGGCAGGGCACCGGGCTCGGCGCCACCCTCGCCGGGATCGAGGGTGACCTGGTCCGACGGATGCGCCTGCGGGAGGTGCTGGCGGACCCGACGCTGGCCCGTCAGCTCACGCCCAGCATGTCGCTGATCGAGCAACTGCTGCGGGACAAGTCCCACCTGTCCGGCGTCGCCCTGGCCAACGCCAAGGCACTGATCCGCCGCTTCGTCGACGAGGTCGCCGAGGTGTTGCGGACCCAGGTCGCGCAGACCAGCGTCGGCAGCATCGACCGCTCGGTGCCGCCCAAGCGGGTCTATCGCAACCTCGACCTGGAACGCACCATCTGGCAGAACCTGACGAACTGGAGCCCGGAGGACGAGCGCCTCTACGTCGACCGGCTCTACTACCGGCAGACGGCGCGCAAGACCACGCCGTCGCGGCTGATCGTGGTGGTGGACCAGTCCGGGTCGATGGTCGACTCCATGGTCAACTGCACCATCCTGGCGTCCATCTTCGCCGGGCTGCCCAAGGTCGACGTGCACCTGATCGCGTACGACACGCGGGCGTTGGACCTGACCCCGTGGGTGCACGACCCGTTCGAGGTCCTGCTCCGCACCAACCTCGGCGGCGGCAACGACGGGCCGTTGGCGATGGCGATGGCCCGCCCGAAGATCGTCGAGCCGAGGAACACGGTGATGGTCTGGATCTCGGACTTCTACGAGTTCGGCCGGTCCCAACCCCTGTTCGACGGCATCGAGGCGGTGCACCGGTCGGGGGTGCGGTTCATCCCGGTCGGCTCGGTCAGCAGCTCCGGCCAGCAGAGCGTCAACCCCTGGTTCCGGCAGCGCCTCAAGGACCTGGGCACCCCGGTCGTCTCCGGCCACATCCGCAAACTCGTCTTCGAGCTCAAGAGCTTCCTCACCTAGGAGAGACACCCCTGATGTCCGAGATGCTGCGTGCCCCCGCCGAGGTCAAGTACGCCGACGAACTCGACTTCCTGGAGTCGGTGGACACCGGTCCGAAGCCGTACTCCTGGCGGTTGAGCCCGCGCATGGTCCGGCTGTTCGTGCTCGGTTCGGAACGCGCCGACGGTCTGGACCGGGAGATCCCGCAGAAGTGGTTCGGCGACCGCAGCTTCGTCGAACGCAGCATCGTGACGCTGGCGTCGGACCGGGGCCTGCTGCTCATCGGTGACCCGGGCACCGGCAAGAGCTGGCTCGCCGAGCTGCTGTCGGCGGCGATCTGCCGCAACTCCACGCTCGTGGTGCAGGGCACCGCCGGCACCACCGAGGACCACATCAAGTACTCGTGGAACGTCTCGATGGTCATCGCCAAGGGACAGTCGCGCGAGTCGATGATCCCGTCGCCGATCATGACCGCGATGGAGCAGGGCGTGGTGGGGCGTTTCGAGGAGCTGACCCGCTCCACCAGTGATGTACAGGACGCGTTGATCTCCATCCTGTCGGAGAAGTACGTCTCCATCCCCGAGTTGAACGACGACAACATCGTCTTCGCCCAGCCCGGGTTCTCCATCATCGCGACCGCCAACAGCCGGGACCGGGGCGTCAACGACCTGTCGTCGGCGTTGAAGCGACGCTTCAACTTCGTCCGGATCCCGGTGGTCACCAACAAGCGCAGCGAGGCGGAGATCGTCCGGTTCCGCACCGAGGAGCTGCTGCGCCGGCACCACGTGGAGCTGGACGTGCCGCCCACGCTGCTGGACATCCTGCTGCAGAGCTTCGCCGACCTGCGGGCCGCCGCCGCGTCGGCGACCAGCGACGACGAGAAGCTGGAGTCGGCGCTCTCCACCGCCGAGCAGATCGGGGTGCTGGAGGACGCGATCCTGCACAGCCAGTTCTTCGGCGACCGGACGCTGCGCGCCGAGACGCTGGCCGGGTCGCTGATGGGGTCGCTGGCCCGACGCAGCCCGGAGGACCTGGCCATCCTCAACAAGTACCTACACGCGGTGGTGGAACCCCGGGCCAAGCAGGACGGCGGTGAGTGGCCCGGCTTCCTCGACGGCGGCCGTCAGGCGATCGCCGCCCTGTCATGAGCGCCCCGGCGACCGTTGGCGCGTTCGGCGCCCTGCGTGAGCAGCTCACCGACGCGGCCGCCGCGTTCGCGGGCGGTCCGGACGCGTTGGCCGACATCCTCGCCGGGATGGTCGACGACGTGGACCGGGCCCTGGGCGAGCGGCTGGAGATCTTCCCGGTCTGCCACCATTCGCCGGCCTCGGCGCTGGCCATGGTGCGCCGGTTGCGGAGCAAGCAGCCTCGGGTGATCTATCTGGAGCTCTGCGAGGACCTCCGACCGTTGCTGGGGGAACTGCGCAACTGTCGGTTGCCGGTGGCGGTGCAGGCGTTCGCCTCCGAACTCGACGGCTTCCCCGCCGCGTGGGGTCCGCTCAGCGTGATCGCGCCGGTCACCGAGGCGTCCGCCGAATACCAGGCGATCGCGTACGCGTTGGAGACGCCCGGGGTGGAGCTGGTGCTGGTCGACCGCTCCACCGATCACGTCTTCCAGTGGTCGCCCCGGGGCGAGACCCCGCCCCAGGGCGAGGCGGCCGGTGCGGAGAGCGGTGCCGAGGCGGGTGAGCAGGCGGCCCTGCACGGCGACGCGGTGGGTGTGGAGATCGGCGACCTGCGTCCCCGGTTCGCCGAGTTGGAGGCGCACCTGCTGCACCACGGCAAGGTGCGGCACTGGTCGGAGTGGTGGGACCAGTACGTCGAACGGCCGCTCACCGTCGCCGACCACGACACCTACCGGCAGGTGATGGTGCTGATCGGCAGCCTGTTCCGGCGGTTGCGTCCCGCCGGGTCGGACCGCACCGACCACGACGAGGACCGGGAACGCTACATGTGGACCCGGATCCGGCAGCACCTGGCCGTCTCCGGGGCCGACCCCGAGGACTGCCTCTACGTCTGCGGTGCCTTCCACGCCGCCAGCCGCGTCGCGCAGTTCGGCCTGGACTCCACCGCCCCGGACTTCGACATCTCCCCGCGTACCGCGACGCGGTGGCGGTACGGCCTGATCCCGTCCAGCCACTCGGCGATCGAGGCCCAGTTCGGTCTCGCACCCGGATCGGTGTCGATCGCGGCGGCGAGCTGGACCAATTCGGTGAGCGGGTCGCGCCTGACGCCGTACCGGCTGGACGGTCAGCGGGGTGGCACGCCCCGGGGCCGGCGGGGACGCGCCGCGCCGGATACGGCACCGGACGAGGCGGTCAGCGACCGGCTCTCCGGGTTCCTCGCCGCGCCACCCGCCCTCGACGGGCTCGACGAGGCGGAGCTGCGCCGGTGGTGCGTGGACATCGTCCGGCTGGCCCGGCGCAACGGCTACCTGGCCAGCACCGCCGACGCGATCGCGGTGTTCGAGACCTCGATCCTGTTGGCGGGGTTGCGCAACCGGGCCCGGCCCACCCCGTACGACTTCGCCGACGCGGCGGTGACCTGCATCGAGAAGGACGTGGTGCCGGGTCGACGGGACGTGCGGCGGCTCTGCGAGATCCTGCTCGGCGGGGACCGGATCGGGCAGGTCGGCTACGACGCCCTGCCGCCGTTGGCCCGCGACGTGCTGGACCGGCTCCAGCCGCTCGGTCTGGACCTGGAGAAGCGGACCATGCAGCGGGCGTTGCTGGATCTGCACGGCAACCCGGAGCTGGCCGGCTGCTCGGACCTGCTCTGGATGCTGCGGCACGTGCTGCCGCCGGACGCGGTCCGGCCGATCATGGGTGAGCGTCGGCTCGGCCACCGGTCCATCCAGGAGAGCTGGGATCTGGCGCTGGGCCGTCACCAACGCGCGCTTATCGAACTCGGGTACGAGGGGGTGACCGTCGAGCAGGTGCTGGAACAGCGCCTGCGTCGGGCGGCACACGGCCCGGACGCCACCGCCGCCGGTGCTCTCGCCGCCGTCGAGGACGCCATCCGGCTGCTGGACAGCCCTCGGCTGGTCGACGAACTGGGTGCCCGGGCGGTGGAGCTGCTCGCCGCCGAACGCACCGTCGACGACGCGCCGCGCGTGCTGCGCCGGATCCGCCGGCTGCTCGCCCACCACCAGGCCACCGCGCCGACGCTGCCGGCCTGGTGCGCGGCGTTCGTGACCACCGGGTACGCCCACTACTGCACGTTGCTGCCGACCGCGTTCGTCGAGGAGGAGACCGGCGTCCGGCAGGTCGGGGCGATGCTCGGGTTCCTGTTCAGCCTGGAGAGTCTGGCGCTCTCCCTCGGCTGCGACCGGTCCCAGCTCGAACTCGCGGTGGGTCAGTCCCATCCGGAGGCGCCGGCCAAGGTGGCCCTGCTCTGGGCGGCCCGGCACCAGCTCGGTCTGCTGCCTCTGACCGAGCTGCGGGCCCAGTGCCAGGAGCTGCTGGCCAACCCGCTGGTGGTGCCGGCCTTCCCGCAGTATCTGTCCGGGTTCGTGCACGCGCTGGAACCGGTGCCGGGGCTCGCGCCGTTCGTGGTGGAGACGATGTCCACCGCGTTCGCCCGACTGCCCGACCCGGTCCTGCTGCCCTGGCTGCCCAACCTGGTCACCACCCTGCGGCAGCACGGCGCCGAGTCGGTGCCGTTGCTGGTCCGCGAGGCGGGGCGCACGTTCCCGGGCACACTCTCCGAGTTGGACTCGTGGGTCCCGCCCTGGCTGCGTACCTCCCCCGCCGTCCCCACCGTCGCGCCGCGCGCCTCCGGTGGGGCGGCCGGGCCGGTGCACGCCCTGCTGGCCGCTCATCCGGAGCCGGTGGACGCGGTCGCCGGCCTCCTCGGTGTACGGGGCGACTGGTGTGCTCCCCGCAGCGGTGCGGCGGTCCTGGTGGAGGCGCACCCGAGCACCGCCGAGGCGGTCGCGTCACTGTTGTCCGACAGGTAGCACCGGCGGCGCGTGGGGCATCTGCGCCCCACGCGCCGCAAGCGGCGTCTGCGGGATGCATGGCGCCCGACCCCGTGCGGCGCGCGGTATGTATGCGTCGCCGCCGGCTCACTCCGCTCGGCCGCAGGCCACTCGTCCGTGCCCCCGGTTGATGCCCATCGACGCAATCCCGGATTCGGCTGTCACGTCCGCGCTACGGCGGCGTCGCGATGCTCCGGACTGCTCAGCGTCGACCCTTCGCTCACAGAGCGTCTACCAGCGCTTTCGGGCGTCCAGACCCGGCCGAACTGACCTCTTGACGGGTCATTCATGTTACGGCTACGTTTCCGTCTACCGTACACCGTCGACGATAAGTCGCCGGGCTTCATCAAATCCGGGCCCCCTTCGGGAAGGTTGTCGCATGGTCAACTCGGCCGAACCCGCATCGTCCGTCACCGCGCTGCGCGTGCCCCAGAAGGTCGTGCTCAGCGAGTCGACCTACGACGTACTGCGGGCGGCGATCCTGGACGGCACTCTGCCGCCGGGCACCCGGATCGTGGAGGAGTCGCTGGCCCGGCAACTCGGCGTCAGCCGCGCGCCACTGCGCGAGGCCATCTGGCTACTCAAGCGGGACGGCCTACTCGTCGAGGAGTCCGCGCGCACCACCCGCGTCGTCCAGTTGACCGAGGACGACGTCCACGAACTGCACATGGTCCGTACCGTGCTGGAGACCCTGGCCTACCAGCAGGCGTCACCGCGGCTGCGACCGTCCGACGTCTCCGACCTCGAGGATCTGATCTCCCAGATGCACGAGGCGTCGGCGGCCGGTGACACCCGCCGGATCGCCGACCTGGACTACCGGTTCCACCGCGCCCTCTGCGCGCCGTGCGGACTTCCCCGGATCATGAAGGCCTGGGACGAGCAGCATGTGCTCTTCCGTCTGTGGCTCAACATGGTCGGCCCGACGTTGGGCGTGCAGGACATCGCGGAGTCGCACCGGGTCCTGCTCGGCGTCGTGCGTGACGGTGACGCCGAGGCCATCTCCGAGCAGGTGATCCACCACGTCTACCTGGTCGGCGGCGTGATGGCCGACCAACGTAGCCGCTGGGCGGCCGCCCAGCCCCGTCTCTACTTTCCGCAGGCTGCCCCAGGCGCCTGATCGACCCCGTGCGCCGCCGGCGCCTGATCGACCCTGCGCCGCAACCTCGCCAGGCCGATGCCCCGGACCGCACCGAGAGATAGCGAGGCCCGATGAGAACAGTCAACCTGACGCTGCCGCTCTATCCGTTCATGCCGGTCGGCAACGTGTGGGCCTGGGACTCCCCGTTCCAGCTCACGCCCGTGACGACTCACGAACGGCAGGGTGTCTCGACCCACCACATGAGCTTCCACAGCGAGGCGGGCACCCGTCTCATGCTCGGCGCCTGCTACGACGACGACGCACCCCGCATCCACGAACTCGACTACGGCACGCTGGTCGACCGCGAGACGGTCGTCATCGACATCCCGAAGCAGGCCGGCGAGGAGATCGAGGCCGACGACATCGAGCTCGCCGTCGTCGGCGATCCCGACTACCGCGACGGTGACGCCGTGCTGCTGCGCACCGGGTGGGGCGACGACGAGCGCTACCGCACTCTCGGTGACGACTACGCGACCACCACCCCGCACTTCTCGCTGGACGGCGCGAAGCGGCTGGCGGAGGTGATGACCGAACGCGGTAGCGACCTGATGCTGACCGACTGCGCGTACATCGGCAATCTCGGCGAGGGCTTCATGTTCCCGGAGTGGGCCTCCCGCAAGCCGTGGGACCGTCCGCCGTTCCCCTCCCCGCAGGCCCGCATCTACATGCGGCACTACACGCCGCAACGCGGGGCCGGCGGCGGTGCCCCGGACTGGGGGTCGTCGGTCGTCCTGCATCTCGCGATGTCCCCGGTCGCCGCGGTGGCCAACTGCGGCGCGCTGCGCAGCAAGCGGGTCCGGATCACCGTGCTGCCCCTGTTCCTCGCGGGAGCCGAAGGAGCCCCGTGCACCGTGCTGGCCGTGGACGGCGACGAGGCGGGAGAGGCCCGATGACCCTGCGCACCATCAACCTGACCCGCCCGATCACCACCGAGTCACCGGCCGGCAGCTTCTTCCCCTGGGAGGCGCCGTACCGGACCGAGGAGATCGCCACCCTGACCTACAACGGCGCGAACCTCTTCCACATCACCATGGGCAGTGGCTCCGCGACCCGGTTGCTGGGTCCGGCGCTCGGTTCGCCGACCGGAGCCACCGTCGACCAGCTGCCACCACAGCGGCTGCTCGGCCGGGCGGCGGTCGTGCTGTCCTGCCCGGTGGGGCCGGGCGGCGAGATCTCCGCTGACGCGATCCGTGCCGCTCTGGACGACGCCGACCTGCGGGCCGGTGACGCGGTGGTCCTGGCCACGGGGTGGGGGGACGATCCGGATCGCTTCGCCGACGCGGCGTACTACCTCGACGGGCCCTACCTCAGCGTCACGGCGGCCCAGTTGCTGGTCGAACGCCTCCGCGCCAACTCGTCGGACATGCTGCTCACCGACTGCCTGTACCTCGACCGGCCGGGTGGCGACCACGCCCGGACCGAGTGGACCGCACTACAGCCCTGGCTTCGCCCGGCGTACCCGTCGGACGCTGCCACGATCTATCTCCACCACTACCGGCCCGAGAAGGTGCGGCACGACTGGGCCGCCACCCTGGCTCTGACCGAGTCCATCTGGACCGTGGCCGGACTGGTCGGATGCGGCGCCCTCGCCGGGCGCCGGATCCGGCTCACCCTCGCCCCGCTCAACGTGCAGGGCGTCGGCGAGGTGCCCTGCACCGTGGTCGCCCAGATTTCCGGCGACGACGGTGCGCCCGAAGCACCGGTCTTCTCGTCAGGAGAACCGACATGAAGCAATCATTTCGATCGATAACACGAACCCTCGCGATAGCCCTGACCGCGACCCTGGCCGTCACCGCCTGCGGCGGGGGCGGCGCCGGGAACCAGGGCCCGGAGTACACCGGCGACACCTTCGACTGGAAGCGCTACGACGGCCAGTCGATCAAGGTCTACGTGGCCGACACCGGTCAGGTGGAGAGTCTGCGGGCCGGGCTGGCCGAGTTCACCGACCTCACCGGCATCACCGTCGAGATCGAGGGGTCCGACGTCACCAGTTACCGGCAGAACCTGCCGGTGCGGCTCACCTCGCGGGCCTCGGACTTCGACGTCATGGCGACCTTCCCCGAGGTCGACGGCCTGCAGTTCGCCAAGAACGGCTGGTACACCGACCTCGGCCCCTACCTCACCAACCCGGGGATGACCAACCCGGAGTACGACTTCGAGGACTTCGGGGCCGGTATCCGCAAGGCGATGACGGTCGAGGAGCAGACCGTCACCGTCCTCTGGGAGATGCAGACCGATCTGGTCTACTACCGCAAGGACCTGCTGGAGAAGGCGGGTCTGGAGGTGCCGACCACCTTCGCGGAGTGGGACGCCGCCGCTGCGGCCGTGCACGACCCCGGCAACCGGGTGTACGGCTTCGCGCTGCGCGGCATCCCGTACCAGACGACCACACCGTTCTCGTCATTCCTGTACGCGCACTGCGGTGAGTGGGTCGCCGACGGCAAGGCCGCGATCAACACGCCGGAGGCGCTCAAGGCATACGAGGCGTACGGACAGCTCGGCACGAAGTACGGGCCGCCCGGCATCGCCGGATTCGACTGGCCGGTGCCCTCCCAGCAGTTCGCGCAGGGCAACGTCTTCGCCTTCCTGGACGTGAACCTGTTCGTCAAGGACCTGGAGGATCCGACGAAGTCCCGGGTGGCCGGCAACGTCGGGTACACCACCGTCCCCCGTGCCGACTGCGACGCCGCGCCGTTCATCGGCGGTTGGGGCTACGGCATCAACCCCTTCTCCGAGAAGGGTGACGCCGCCTGGTACTTCATCCAGTGGGCCACCAGCAAGCAGATGAACCTCGACCTGAAACTCACCGGCTGGCCCAGCCCGCGTGCGTCGGCCTGGGGGTCGCCCGAGTTCAAGCAGGCGGACAAGACTCCCGAGTTCACCCAGGTGGTGCTGAGCAGCACCGAGACGGCACGGGCCCGGATGAACCCGCCGGTGACCCCGGGCGTCGAGGCCCGCGAGATCGCGGGACTGGTCGCCAACAAGGGCCTGGAAGGCCAGACCGGCGACGCCCTCAAGCGGACGGCCGACCAGCAGAACGACAAGCTGCAGGGCCTGCTCGACGCGATGCGCTAGTGATCGGTCGCGGCCGGAGGCCCCGCCTCCGGCCGCGGACCTCGCAAGGGAGGACCTGGTCCCGATGGCTCCGCTCACCGAAAGCCCCCCACGGTCTGCGCACAAGCCCCCGCAGCCCGTACCCCGCCGCACGTTGCTCGACGTCCTGGACCGCTACGACCGGTACATCCTGCCGGCCCCGGCACTGATCGTCGTCGTCGCGATGCTGGCGTTCCCGATCGGCTACACCGTCTATCTCAGTTTCCACGAGTGGTCCGGCGGGCTGCGACCACCGGAGTTCGTCGGTCTGGACAACCTGACCCGCTCACTGGGCGACAGCCAGTTCTGGGGCAGCATCTGGCGCACCGTCTACTTCGTCACCCTGTCGGTGGGGCTGCAGGTCGTCCTCGGCGTCGGCGCGGCCCTGCTGTTCCACCAGCGCTTCCCTGGTCGAGGGGTGGCCCGCACCCTGTTCATGTTCCCGATGATCGCGACGCCGGCCGCTGTCGCCCTGGTCTGGAAGATGATGTTCGACCCGACCATCGGCATCCTCAACTACCTCGTGCAGTCCGTCGGTGGACCGACCCTGCTCTGGATCAGTGACGCCAACCTCGTCATCCCGGCGCTGGCGATCGTGGACACCTGGATGTGGACACCGTTGGTGATGCTCATCGTGCTGGCCGGGCTGGCCGCACTTCCGCAGGAGCCGTTCGAGGCGGCCAAGGTCGACGGGGCCGGGCCGGTGCGTACCTTCGTCAGCGTCACGTTGCCGCTGTTGAGCCCGGTCATCCTCGTCGCCGCGCTGTTCCGACTCATCGACGCCATCAAGACGTTCGACATCATCAAAGTCATCACGGACGGCGGTCCCGGCACCGCCTCGGAGACCCTCAACCTGTACGCCTTCAAGCAGGGCCTGTCGTACCTGCACTTCGGGTACGGGTCGATGCTGCTGGTCTGGCTGACCCTGCTGGTCTTCGTCGTGGCGATCGTCTTCACCCGCCTCCGGGCGCGGACCGACCAGGGGTGAACCGATGTCCGAGATCCTGACCGCCACCCGAGCCACCGCGCCACCGCCGACCCGACCGGTGGCCAGACCTCGCCGACGGCGTGGATCGATCCTCGGTCGGATCGCGCTCGCCGTCACCGTCACCGTCGCACTCGCCCCGGCGCTGTTCGTGTTCTTCTGGATGTTGACGTCGTCGTTCAAGCAACAGGTCGACATCTACACGATCCCGCCGAAGTGGTTCGACTTCACGCCCACCCTGGACAACTACCAGGCGGCGCTGACCCGCACCCCGTTCGCGCGCTACATGACCAACAGCCTGGTCGTCGCCACCTGCTCCAGCCTGCTCGGGCTGCTCATCGGTGTGCCTGCGGCCTACAGCATCGCCCGCTACCGGCAGACCAAACTGTCGCTGTCACTGTTGACCGCCCGTCTGCTACCCGGGGTGGCCTATCTGGTGCCGTTCTTCGTCGCGTTCACCGCGTTGCGGATGGTCGGTACCTACCCGGCACTGATCCTGTCGCACGTCATCATCACGTTCCCGCTCACCGTCTTCATCATGGTGAACTTCTTCGCCGCCCTGCCCGACGAGGTCCACGACGCGGCGCAGGTCGACGGGTGCGGGAAGCTGGAGACGTTCTGGCAGATCGCCGTGCCGCTGACCCGACCCGGCATGCTCACCGCCGGCATCCTCGCGTTCATCTTCAGCTGGAACGACTTCAAGATGGCGCTGATCCTCTCCGACGGCGACAGCCGCACCCTGCCGGTGGCCGTCTTCAACTTCGTCCACGAGGCGTCCCTGGACTGGGGGCCGATGATGGCCTACGCCTCGATCATCATGCTGCCCGTCTTCGTCCTCACCCTCGCCGCGCAGCGGCACATCGTGACCGGAATGACGATGGGCAGCGTCAAGTAACCAGCACCTCGGGAGGCACCATGACCAGCACCGTACCCGCCGTCGTCAGTCGCGCCGCCGGCAACGGCCGTGTGATCGCCGCGAGCATCAAGCCCGGCGCCCAGTTGACCGACTCGATCGAGCAGGTGTGCCGTGACCACGGCGTACACACCGCCGTCATCCTCTCGGTGATCGGCACCATCCAGGAGGTCTACCTGCGCAACCCCCGAGACATCACCACGCTGCCGATCCACCGCGAGCACGAGTTCGCCGACGAGATCGACACCGTCGTGCTGCAACGCCCGATGGAGATCCTCTCCATCCAGGGCAACGTCACCACCCTCGACGGCAAGCTGTGGGCGCACTGCCACGCCCTGTTCTCCGAGGCGGGTGGCAACGTCCGTGGCGGACACGTCTTCCGGGCCACCGTCTGGAGCCAGGGTGAGGTCTTCCTCCAGGAGCTGACCGACATCCGCATCGACCGCGAGTACGACCGGGAGGTCACCGGTCTGCCGCAGATCCGCCTGCACGGGTGCGACGCGGGACCTGCCGATGGCCGGTGACCCCTGCCTGCTCGGCGTCGATATCGGCACGTCGAGCAGCAAGGGCGTCCTCACCGATCCGGCCGGGGCCGTACTGGCCGTCGCGACCCGCCCGCACCGGGTGTCGCGGCCCCGGCCGGGCCACGTGGAGCACGACGCCGAGGCGATCTGGTGGGCAGAGTTCGTCGCCATCGTGCGGGACCTGCTCGCGGCGGTTCCCGGGCCGGTCGCCGCCGTCGCGGTCAGTGGCATCGGTCCGTGCGTCCTGCCGGCCAGCGTGGAGGGACGGCCGCTGCGACCCGCGATCCTGTACGGCGTCGACACCCGGGCGACAGCGGAGATCGCCGAACTGACCGATGCCATCGGTGCCGACGAGATCGTCCGGCGCGGCGGCAACCGGTTGACCAGTCAGGCTGTTGGCCCGAAGCTGCGGTGGGTCCGACGGCACGAGCCAAAGGTCTGGGCGGACACCTGTCGGTTCTTCATGGCCAGCTCGTTCCTGGTGTTCCGGCTCACCGGCGAGTACGTCCTCGACCACCACTCGGCCAGCCAGTGCGACCCGCTCTATGACCTACACGGGCAGTCCTGGATCGACGACCTGGCCACGCAGATCGCCCCGGGACTGGAGTTGCCGAGACTGCTGTGGCCCACCGAGATCGCCGGCCGGGTCACGCGTGACGCCGCACGGGCCACCGGCCTGCCCGAGGGCGTCCCGGTCACCGCCGGCACGATCGACGCCTGGGCTGAGGCCGCCAGCGTGGGTGCCACCAGAGCCGGCGACCTGATGCTGATGTACGGCACCACCATGTTCCTCACCCGCACGGTGACCGCACCGGTCGTCCATCCGAGGTTGTGGGCGACCACCGGCCTCTTTCCCGGCAGCTTCTGCGTCGCGGGTGGCACCGCCACCTCGGGTGCGGTGGTCGAGTGGCTGCGCGATCTCGTCGGCGGGACCGACTACGAGCGGCTGGCCACCGAGGCCGCCGTGGTGCCCGCCGGCGCCGACGACCTGGTGGTGCTGCCGTACTTCGCGGGCGAGCGAACTCCGCTGTTCGACGAGAAGGCGCGTGGTGTCGTCGCCGGCCTGACCCTCGACCACGGGCGTGGACATCTCTATCGGGCGGTGCTGGAAGGAATCGGGTACGCGGTCCGGCACCACCTCGACGAGATGGCCGGTCTGCTGACGCCACCCGAGCGGGTCATCGCGGTGGGCGGGGGCGCCCGTCCGCTGTGGACCCGAATCATCTCGGACGTCACCGGTCAGCCGCAGCTGGTCCCCGAGCAGACGATCGGGGCCAGCTACGGCGACGCGTACCTTGCCGGCCTCGCGGTCGGGCTGGTCGACAGCGACGACGACTGGACACGGTGGGCTGCCCGGGTGGAACCGGATCCGTCGACGGCCGCCGCTTACCACCGTGGCTACACGGCATACCGTTCCCTGTATCCGGCGACCCGGGACATCGTCCATGGGATGACCGAACGGGCGGAGGCCGGCTGAGACCTCCAGGGCCACGACGCGGAGTGACCTCCGGGGCGAGGGTCACTCGCAGAAGACCTGCACCTTGGCCTCGGACTGGTCCACGTCGATGGTCATGTCGTCGAGCTGTTCGACGAGGTCCTCGATGTGCTGGGGCTTGAGCTGGGTCAGGTCGATGGGTACGCCCGACTTGGCCAGTTCGACGTTGACCTTGCTGAGTGCCTGCGGGGGGACCAGGCTGGTGAGGCGTACCCCGGCGCGCAGCAGTTGCAGCGGAACCCGGATGTTGACCCGGCCCGGACCGTCCTCGTCCTGCGTGGTCACCATCACGCGCAGGTACTTGGGGCGGGCCTTCGGGCGGGTCAGGGTCGTCGCCGTCGGGGATTCCGGCTGCTCACGCTCCAGGGCGCCGATGAGCTGTTCCGCCTCGTCTGCGGTGATCTTCCCGTCGGCCAGCATCTGCAGGATCTGGCGGCGTTGCTCGTTCATGTGCCCTCTTCCTCGACTCATCTGACGCTTACCAGCAGGGTCTTGTCGCCCTGCGCGATCTCGATCCGGGTGCCGGGCAGTGCCCCCAGCACCTGTCCCACGCCCCGGAACGCAGCCACCGGGTTCACCCGGGTGACCAGGCAGGCGACCAGTGCGACCGGCACGGCGAGCAGCAGTAGTGGGCTGATCAGCAGCAGGACCGGTAGCACCGGCACGAACCGTCGCCGCCAGCGGCCGTCGGGACGGCGGTGACGGATCGTCACCAGCTGCGGGATCACCGCGATCTCTCCAGCTCCGCCAGCGCCTGCGCGACGTCGATCTCCCCTCGCCGCAGTCGGTCGACGACGTCGGCGCCGGTGGGCGCCGGGTCGGTGTCGACGAAGTCGAGCTGCGCGGCGATCCGGTTCAGACGGGACTTGATCGTCGGGTAGCTCACCCCGAAGATCCGCTCCATCTCCTTGATCGACCCGTGCGACCGCACGAAGGCGGCCACGAACACCTGGTCGTCGACACCGAGTTGCGCCAGTTGCGGCGGCTCGAACTGTCCTTCGACCGCGACGCCGCTGTCGGTCAGGCGGACCCGTTCGACCACGAACGGTTGCCCGCGGGTCAGATCCGTCAGTTCCTGCCAGTCCATCTGTGCCCCCTGTCGCCGTCAACCCGCGTGCGATTTATTTGTACCTTGATTTTCTTAATCGCGCAACGCCCAAGACTTAGGATAGTTAATGTGATCTTGTTCCAACGACCCCGCCGACCCGAGTCGAACGACGCGCGAAGACTGGAACGAATACCGTGATCGTTAAGGTCCGGGCGGGCGGGGTATAGAGGCACGACGATCGATGATTCGACGGCACCAGCAGAGACGCAGGGGGAAGCCCGTGAGTAACCGAATCAGCGCGAGCCGCGCCAGCCACGACACGGCGGCGGTGTTCGACCGCAGCGCCGCCACCTACGACCGCGTCGGTGTGGAGTTCTTCGGCCCGATGGGGCGGGAACTGGTACGCCGGGCCGGGGTGCGCCCGGGACAACAGGTCCTCGACGTCGGATGCGGACGAGGCGCCGTCCTGATGCCCGCCGCACAGGCGGTGGGGCCCGACGGCGATGTCGTCGGCATCGACCTGGCTCCGACCATGGTCGACCTGACCCGCGCCGACGTGGCCACCGCCGGCCTGCCGAACGTCCGGGTCGAGGTCGCCGACGCCGAGGACCCCCCGCTGCCGGAGGCCACCTTCGACACGGTGCTCGCCGGACTCGTCGTGTTCATGCTGCCGGCGCCGCTGCCCGCACTGCGCGCCTACCACCGGCTCCTGCGCCCCGGCGGGCGGCTCGGCGTCACCACCTTCGCCGCCTACGACCCGCGCTTCAGCGAGGCACTCGGGACGCTGGCCCGACACGTGCCGCCGGAGCGCCGCCAACCACCGGCCACCGGCCGGGAGGACGACTTCGCCACCCGCGAGTCGACCGGCGACCTGCTGCGCCGCGCCGGCTACCACCAGGTCACCGTCGAGGACGTACCGTTCGAGAGCCGGTTCCGCGACAGCGACCACTTCGTCGCCTGGGTCTGGTCACACGGATCCCGCGCGATCCTGGAGAGCATCCCGCCCGAGCGGTTGCCCGCTGCCCTCGCCGACGTGGCAGACGTGCTGTCCCCCGGCGGCGGAAGCGTCCGGCTGACCACCACCATCCGGTTCGCCCTCGGCACCCGCGCCGATTCCTGATCGGGGCAGAATTCCGACAATGCCGGGAACTCCGGGCGGGGCGTGCCCGACCAGGTAACCGAGGTGCGTACGCACCGGTCGCCGCGCCCCCTCCCGGAAGGTTGTCCAGACATGTTCTTCACACGTCGTCGGGTCGCACAGCTCGGTGCTCTCGGGCTCCTCACCGCCGCGACGGTGGCGCTGACCGGCTCACCGGCCGCCGCGCACGTCACCATCAGCCCGTCGGTGACGACCGCCGGCTCGTACGCGGTGCTGACGCTGGGTGTACCGCACGGCTGCGACGGTTCTGCGACGACCAAGGTGTCCATCCAGATTCCCGAGCAGATAGTCACGGTCACGCCGACGGTGAATCCGAACTGGACAGTGGAGAAGGTGATGGCGGACCTGAACCCGCCGGTCAAGGACAGCCACGGCAACGAGGTCACCCAGCGGGTCGCCGAGGTGGTCTACACCGCCAGGACGCCGCTGCCGGACGACCTGCGGGACACCTTCGAGCTGTCGGTGAAGCTGCCTGACGCCGCCGGTGAGACGCTGGCGTTCCCCTCGGTGCAGACCTGCGAGCAGGGCGAGACGCCCTGGGTGCAGCTGCCCGCCGAGGGCCAGAACGCCGACGAGCTGGAGTACCCGGCACCGAAGTTCGTGCTGACCGCGCAGGCCGACGGCGACGCCGACGACGCCTCGGTGCAGCCGGTGGCGCAGACGAGCACGGAGTCCAGCGACGGTGGCACCGGCGCGGTCGGGTGGATCGCCCTGGTCCTCGGCGCGCTGGGTCTGCTGGCCGGCGGGCTGGCGCTGGTGCGTACCCGCAGGACGGCCTGACGGGCGGAGACGCAGGTGACGTCCCCGAGCGGCCTGACGGCACGGCGGGCGGCAGCCGGCGGGCGGGCGCGGTGGGCTTGGTCCGCCGTGCTCGCCGTCCTGCTCGGCCTGCTGGCGGCCGTCGTGCCGGCGACCCCGGCCGCCGCCCACGCCGTCCTGCTGGGCACCGACCCGGCCGACGGTGCCGTGCTGGCGACCACGCCGGGCCAGATCACGTTGACCTTCAACGAACCGGTCGCGGTCCGCCCGGGTGGCGTGCGGCTGCTCGACGCGGCCGGCGAGGAGCTGTCCGGCGACAGCCGGTCGGTGGACACCACGGTGGTCCTGACCGTGCCGCCGGAGCTGCCCGGCGGCACCTACATCGTCACGTTCCGGGTGATCTCCGCCGACAGCCATCCCGTATCGGGTGGGTTCAGCTTCGCGGTGGGCGCGCCCAGCAGTTCCGCCGTGGCGGTGCCGGAGAGCAGTCCGGGACGCGGGCTGGACGTGCTGCGTCAGGTCTTCGAGGCGCTCGCCTACCTCGGCCTGTTGGTCGGTGCGGGCGTACTCGTCTTCCTGCTGGTCCTGCTGCGCGCCGACGCGCCGGTGCTGCGGCGGCGGCTGCGGCGGCTGGCCGCCTGGTCGGTGGGGCTGACCGTGCTGGCGCGGCTGGTCCTGGTGCCGGCCGTCCCCGCCTGGCAGGACGGCCGGAACCTGGACGGACTGGTCGACCCTGCCCTCTGGAGCGCCGGGCTCGGTGCGGAGGAGTCCCTCAGCTCCCTGTTGGTGCTGCTGGGTCTGGCTGCCGCCTGGTGGGCGACCGCTGCCGCCGGGCCGGCGCCCGCCACCGCAGCGGCCGGGGACACACCGACAGCCGCAGGCACACCGACGGCCGACGCCACCGGTGGCCGGCGGGCGGCGCTGACGGCCGTGGCGTTCGCCGGTGTCGTCCTCGCCTGGGGGGCGGTCGCCCTGGTCGGGCACACCCGCACCTATGGTCCGGCCTGGCTGGTCGTCCCGGCCGACGTGCTGCACGTGGTCACCGCCGGTGTGTGGCTGGGCGGGCTGGTGGCCCTGGCCTGGACGCTGGCCCGGTCGGCCGACCTGCCGCCGGGAGCGGCGGCGCGTACGGTGTCCGCGTTCTCGCGCACCGCCGCCGTCCTCGTGGGCCTGCTCGGCGTCGCCGGGGTGCTGCTCGGGTGGCGCATCCTGGGGTCCTGGGAGGCGCTGTGGGGCACGGCCTACGGTCTGGCCCTGCTGACGAAGGTCGGGCTGACCGTCGTGGTGCTGGCGGTGGCCGCACACAACCGTTTCCGGCTGGTGCCCCGGGTGGTGGCCACCGACCGTGACGAGGGACCTCCGGCGGCGTGGCGGCTGCTGCGCCGCTCGGTCCGGTGGGAGGCGGCGCTGCTGGTCGGTGTGGTCGCCGCGACCGGGTTCCTGGTCACGCAGAGCCCGGTCACCGACACCGGTACGCGTCCGCCGGCCGACGCCGGGGACCGTCCGATCGTGGCGGAGGCGCCGCTGGGGTCGGGTCGGGCCGTCGTCCGGCTGACCCCCGGGGTGGTAGGAGTGAACTCGATGGAACTGAACATCCTCGATGCGGCGGGCCAGCCGATCGCACCGGTCGACGACCCGAGGTTGACGGTCCAGCTGCCCGCGATGGACGTCGGTCCGCTGGAGCGGACGCTCTCGCCGACCGGGCCGGGCCGGTACGAGGCGGTCGTCGACCTGCCGCTCGCCGGTTCCTGGGTGGTCCAGGTCAGCGTGCGGACCTCCAAGTACGAGAGTCCGGTCGCCCGCGTCACGGTGGACGTCGGATGAGGTCGCGACGGTGGATCCGGGCGGCTGCCGTGGCGACCGGTGTCGTCGCGTACCTGGCGTGGGGGGCGGTGCCCGCAGCGGCGCACGTCGAGGTCGCGGAGGCGAAGCCGAACGGCGACGGCACCACGACCCTGACGTTCGCCTTCGACCACAGTTGTGACGACTCCCCCACCACCGAGCTGGTCGTCGCGCTGCCCGAGGGGGTGACCGCGATTGGCACGGTGGAACCGGAGGGGTGGTCCGCCGCGCTCTCCGGGAATCGAGTCACCTTCACCGGGCCGGGGCGGGAGACCGCCGAGGTGGGCGTGACCACTCGGATCGTGGCCCAGGCGGGCGACACGTTGCACTTCCCGGTGCTGCAACGGTGCGCCGACGGCAACTCGCTCGACTGGATCGACCGCACCGCCGACAGCGACTACCCGGCGCCACGGTTGATCACGACCAACGCCGTGCTCGAGACCCCGCCGGAGGCGACCGTCGCGCCGCCGGCCGCCGCTGGCGGCGGGACACCGTCGGAGGGCGGGGGCGCGACGCTGGGCCAGGCGTTGACCGTGGTGGTCGTGTTCGTCGTGCTCGCCGCCGGGGCGGGTCTCCTGGTCGCCCGTCGTCCCGCGTAGGGCGTCGGCGGGTTCTGCGTGCCCGTACGGTCCTTCGGAACGGGAGGGGCCCCGGTCGATCGTCGACGATCGGCCGGGGCCCCTGCGGTGCGACGTGGATCAGGCCAGGTCGAACCGGTCGAGTTCCATCACCTTGGTCCAGGCCGCGACGAAGTCGGCCACGAACTTGCCGTGGGCGTCGTCGCTGGCGTAGACCTCGGCCAGCGCCCGGAGCTGCGAGTTGGAGCCGAAGACGAGGTCGACCGCGGTGGCGGTCCACTTCACCTCGTCGGTGGCCAGGTCGCGGATCTCGTACACGTTCTCCTCGGACTCCGACGCCTTCCACCGGGTGCCCGGGGAGAGCAGGTTGGCGAAGAAGTCGTTGGTGAGCACGCCGGGCCGGTCGGTGAGGACGCCGTGGCGGCTGTCGCCGACGTTGTTCCCGAGGGAGCGCAGGCCACCGATCAGGGCGGTCATCTCGGGCGCGGTCAGGTTGAGCATGTAGGCCCGGTCGACGAGCAGGACCTCCGGCTGGGTCTTCTCACCCGGACGCAGGTAGTTGCGGAACCCGTCGGCACGCGGCTCCAGGACCCGGAACGACTCGACGTCGGTCTGCTCCTGGCTGGCGTCGGTGCGACCCGGGTGGAACGGGACGGTGATCTCGACCCCGGCGTCACGCGCCGCCTTCTCGACGGCGGCCGAGCCGGCCAGCACGATCAGGTCCGCCAGGGAGATCTTCGCGCCACCGGCGGAGTTGAACTCCCGCTGGATGTCCTCCAGGGTCTTCAGCACCGCGGCGAGCTGCTCCGGCTGGTTGACCTCCCAGCTGCGCTGCGGCTCGAGACGGATCCGGGCACCGTTGGCGCCGCCCCGCTTGTCGGTGTAGCGGAAGCTGGCGGCCGAGGCCCACGCGGTGGAGACGAGCTGGGCGGTGCTCAGCCCGGACTCCAGGACCTTGGCCTTGAGGGCGGCGACGTCGGCGTCACCGACCAGCTCGTGGTCGACGGCCGGGACCGGGTCCTGCCAGAGCTGGGCCTCGGGGACCCATGGGCCGAGGAAGCGGCTGACCGGACCCATGTCGCGGTGCAGCAGCTTGTACCACGCCTTGGCGAAGGCGAGCGCGAACTCGTCGGGGTTCTCCAGGAACCGGCGGGAGATCCGCTCGTACGCCGGGTCCACGCGCAGCGACAGGTCCGTCGTCAGCATGGTGGGCTTGTGCTTCTTCGACGGGTCGTGGGCGTCCGGGATGATCGCCTCGGCGTCCTTGGCGACCCACTGCTTGGCGCCACCCGGGCTGGTGGTCAGCTCCCACTCGTAGCCGAAGAGGATCTCGAAGAAGCGGTTGCTCCACTCGGTCGGCCGGTCGGTCCAGGTGACCTCGAGGCCGCTGGTGATCGTGTCGGCGCCCTTGCCGCTGCCGTGCGTGCTCAGCCAGCCCAGGCCCTGCGACTCCAGCGGGGCGCCCTCGGGCTCGGGGCCGACGTGGTCGTCGGCGACGCCGGCACCGTGGGTCTTGCCGAACGTGTGGCCACCGGCGATGAGCGCGACGGTCTCCTCGTCGTTCATCGCCATCCGGGCGAAGGTCTCCCGGATGAAGTGCGCCGCCGCCAGCGGGTCCGCGTTGCCCCGGGGGCCCTCGGGGTTGACGTAGATGAGGCCCATCTCGGTCGCGCCGACGCCCTGGGACATCTCCTGCTCGGAGACGTAGCGCTCGTCACCGAGCCAGGTGTCCTCCGGCCCCCAGAAGATCTCCTCGGGCTCCCACACGTCGGGGCGGCCGAAGGCGAAGCCGAAGGTCTTGAAGCCCATCGACTCCAGGGCCACGTTGCCGGCGAGCACGAGCAGGTCGGCCCAGGAGATCTGCTGGCCGTACTTCTGCTTGACCGGCCACAGCAGGCGGCGGGCCTTGTCAAGGTTGGCGTTGTCCGGCCAGCTGTTGAGCGGGGCGAAGCGCTGCCCGCCGTCGCCGGCGCCGCCGCGACCGTCCTCGATGCGGTACGTGCCGGCGGCGTGCCAGCTCATCCGGATCATCAGACCGCCGTAGTGGCCGAAGTCGGCCGGCCACCAGTCCTGCGAGGTGGTGAGGACCTGGGTGATGTCCCGCTTGAGCGCCTCGACGTCGAGCTTGGCGAACTCCTTGGCGTAGCTGAAGTCGGCGCCGAGCGGGTTGCCCTTCGACGAGTGGGCGTGCAGCACCGAGAGGTCGAGCTGGTTGGGCCACCAGTCCCGGTTGGTGTGCGGGCGACCGCCGGTCTTCGGGGTGGGCGAGTCGATCGCCGGGTTCTCGCTCTCGCTGCCGTGCGCGGTCACCGAGTCGTGCGCGACCGGGCAGCCGGACTCGGCCTTCTTGTCCACGCCCTGGGCACTCGACGGACCGTCGTGCTGTGGGTTACTCAATGTGCTTCCTTCCGACCTGGCGGATCACTGGTGGTGCGTGTCACTGGTGGTGCGTGCGGTCGCAGTCGGGGCAGGTGCCCCAGTAGACGACCTCCGCCTCGTCGACCACGAAGCCGTGGTCGTCGGAGGCGGTGAGACAGGGTGCGTCGCCGACGGCGCAGTCCACGTCGGCGATCGAGCCGCAGGAGCGGCAGACGACATGGTGGTGGTTGTCCCCGACCCGGGACTCGTATCGGGCGACGGCTCCGGCGGGCTGGATGCGCCGCACCAGACCGGCGTCGGTCAGCGCCCGCAGCACGTCGTAGATGGCCTGGTGGGACACGGTGGGGTGGTCAGCCCGGACCAGCCGGGTCACCGCGTCGGTGTCGACGTGCGGGTGGTCCCGCAGCGCCGCGAGCACCGCCAGTCGGGGCCGGGTCACGCGCAACGAGACCGCGCGGAGCTGGGCCTCGAAGTCGGACGTCATGCCGGCCAACCTACTCCACTCTTTTGGAATCAATCAAGTTTGCTGACGCTCCGCACGCCCGTGTCACGGTCTGTTCGCGTCGGCCCTCGCGTGGGCGACGGGCGACGCCGGTGAGCACCGTCACAGAGGCAACGGACGGCGCACGGTGCCGGACACGGCACCCTGCTCCGGGCGTGGCCGGAGCCACCATGGTGCGGGTTTCGCCGCCGACGCACCGGAAATCAGAACAGATTGGTCGAGCCGCCGGTTCCGCCAGGCCGGGAGCGCGCCTGAGGATGACGTGCAGACGCCCGAGGGCGTGGCTCACACCGGGACGGAGAGCGCAGATGAACCGAGACAGGACCGCCGACGGCACGGGCACCGGTGACCGGCGGCACCGGGTGGTGATCGTCGGATCCGGCTTCGGCGGCCTCTTCGCGGCCAAGGCGCTCCGCCGCGCACCGGTGGACGTGACGATGGTCGCGCGCACCACCCACCACCTGTTCCAGCCGCTGCTCTACCAGGTGGCCACCGGCATCCTCTCCCCCGGCGAGGTGGCGCCCGCCACCCGCGAGATCCTGCGTCGGCAGCGCAACGCCGAGGTCCTGCTCGGCGAGGTCACCGACATCGACCTGGAGACCCGGACGGTCACCGCGAACGCGCCGCTGACCACGTTCCGCGTCGAGTACGACAGCCTGATCGTCGCCGCCGGGGCGACGCAGTCGTACTTCGGCCACGACGAGTTCGCCGAGCACGCGCCCGGCATGAAGAGCATCGACGACGCGCTCGAACTGCGCGGGCGGATCTTCGGGGCGTTCGAGCTGGCCGAGTTGGAGACCGACCCGGCGACGATCGCGCGGTGGATGACGTTCGTGGTGGTCGGCGCCGGACCCACCGGTGTGGAGATGGCCGGGCAGATCGCCGAGTTGGCGCACCGGACCCTGCCGGGCGAGTTCCGCCGCATCGACCCCCGCAAGGCCAGGATCATCCTGCTGGACGCCGGTGACTCGGTCCTCGGCACGTTCGGGGACCGGCTCTCCGGCAAGGCGTTGCAGCAGTTGCACCGTCTCGGTGTCGACGTGGAGCTGGGCGCCACGGTGGTGGGCGTGGACGACGACGGCATCGAGGTGGCCGACCGGGACGGCCGGCGACGGCGCATCGAGTGCCGGACGAAGATCTGGGCGGCCGGTGTGTCGGGGTCACCGCTGGGCGCGCACCTGGCCTCCCGGGCCGGCGCCGAGACCGACCGGGCCGGTCGGGTCAGGGTCGAGCCGGACCTGACCCTGCCCGGTCATCCCGAGGTGTTCGTCGTCGGCGACCTGATGTCGCTGGACCGGCTCCCGGGGGTGGCGCAGGTGGCCATCCAGGGCGGGCGGTACGCGGCCCGGCAGATCCTGCGCCGGCTGCGGGGCGAGCCGGCGGATCAGCCCTTCCGGTACCGCGACAAGGGCAGCATGGCGACCATCTCGCGCTTCTCGGCGGTGGCCACCGTCGGTCGGCTGCGGTTGGCCGGACTGACCGGATGGCTGCTCTGGCTCGCCGTGCACCTGTTGTACCTGGTCGGCTTCAAGAACCGGGTCACCGCCGTACTGCACTGGTTCGTCAGCTTCATCGGTCGGGGCCGCTCCGAGCGGACCGTGACGTTGCAGCAGGTGCTGGCGCGTACCGCGTTGCGGGAGGCCACCGAGTCCGCCACGCCCGCGGTGACCGCGGCCGCCACCGGGTCGGACGGGTCGACGGGTACCGACGTACCCGGGCAACGGGCGGCCGTGCCGGGACCGGAGGCCGCGCGGCACGGCGCGCCGGAGCAGCCGACCGGCTGACTCCGGCACCGACGCGGATGGTCAGATCGGGAAATGCCCCCGACGCCAGTGCCAGTGGCGACCCGCGCGCAGGTGGTCGACGACCGCGCGGTGCAGCACGGTGCGGCGTGGCAGGTCGTCCAGGGGCGTGCTCAGGCTGCGGAACACGAACCGCCGCACCTCGACGTCGGCGTCCAGTCCCTCCGGCTCCTCGTAGGGCTCCAGGGTGAACCGGCGCTGGAACTGGACGATGTGGGAGTCCTCCGGCAGGTACTCCCGCAGTTGCGGGTCGAGCAGCCACGAGCCGCAGGAGAACGCCGTGTACTCCTCGTCGGGGAAGTGGCGCGGAAAGAAGGCGCGGGCCCGGTCGAGCGAGTCGTCGACCGCCTGCGGGCTCAGCGGCCCCGACTCGGGGACGTGCAGGCCGATGGTGTCGCCGCGTTGGTGCTGCAACCGGCCCAGCTCGTAGACGCTGCCGCGCGCGTGCAGGGTCAACCAGCTCTGCATGACCGGCCAGCCCTCGCGGTGCATCCGCCGGTCGATCGCGAGGTTGCGGCCCAGGTCCGCCAGGGTCGTCCAGGACACCGCGTCGGGGACGCCGTGGTCGCGGTGGAAGGCCCGCACCACGTCGAGCAGGGCCAGGTACGCGTACACGTACAGGTGCCGCCAGGCCGGTCCGCGATCGCGGGGCACCTCCGGGCCGGGCGGCAGCCACTCGTGTCCGCCGAGGTCGGCGCGGACCAGGGCGATCGAACGGTCGAGCAGCCACCGCAGCTCCGGGGTCCACAGCGCCGAGTCGGGATCGGGCCAGCCGGCCAGGATCTCGGCGGCGTCGTCCGGGCGTACGGCGAGCCGGTCCAGGATCTCGGGCGCGTCGGCCTTCGCGGGCAACGGGGCCGACGGACGGTCACCGGCGAGCCGGTCGACGCGCGTGACGTCCTCGACGGGTACGCCGAGCCGGGCGGCGATGTCCTCCAGGTCCACATCGACGAACCTACTCAGCGAGGTGACCGCCGCAAGCCCCGGCGACGCGCCTGCCCGACCGCCACGGGCACCGGGACGGTCCGCAGTCCGGCCGGCTGGACGAAGATCGCCCTGCGGTGGACCGCTTCTCCCCGATCGTTGACCTGGTAACCCTCAAGCCAGCGCCACCCGTCGTACGTGGTCCACTCCAGCACCCTGATCACGCGGAACAGGATCGGCCGGACGAACTGCACACTGGCCTCCGGCCCCACCCGCAGCAGGTCACCGGCCCGGGGTCTGCTCAGGTCAGCCATCCGAGGAACCTCCGGTGCAGCAGCCCCGCCGGGGCCCACCCCATGTCCCGGCTGGCCGCCAGCAGACACGAACCCATGTAGAGCGTCAGGGAGACCGGAGCCCGGTCGTACTCGGCCCGCAACTCCTGACGACGCGTCCGACACGGCCAGGGCGCACCACACCCCGCACACGTCCAAACCGGCACCACCGGCCCGTGCGCCGTCACGACGCCTCCCCCGGCCAGTGGCCCCGATTGATCGGCACCCGGTACCGCACCCGACACGGCAGATCCCGACCACACCGACACGTCACCCGCCTCAGCACGTGGTTCCACCTCGGCCGATGCCGACGCGCAAGCGTGAGAGCCGCCGCAAGCAGGAACTGGTCGTAGGTCAGATGCCAGGACATACCGCCCCCTGTCGATAGGGAGCATGGCGACCGGGCCACGCACGGTCATCCGGCCGCCACACCCGGTGCCAGATTCCCCGACAGGCGTGGATAGTGCAATATTTCATTTTGAATGAAACGTATTGGGGTCTTTCATATTGATAGATTCGGTTGCTAAGCGTGGCCGACAGGTGTTACATACCGAGCGCAGGCATCGCCCGGTATGTAGTCACGGAGAGGGATAGGTCAGTGACGACAGATACCGGCTCAACAGTCCCGAGGCGCCAGCTCGGTCGGTACCTGCGGCAGCTTCGCGAGGAAGCCCGCATGACGATCAAGGCGGCAGCCGAGTCGCTGGAATGGTCGACCCCGAAGATCTGGCGCATCGAGACGGGCGCCACCTCGATGCGCTCGCTCGACGTCGAAGCGATGTGCAAGATATACAGAGCGTCACCAGAATTGACCGAGGCACTGATGGGCCTCGCCAAGGAGACGAAGGGCCGTGGCTGGTGGCACTCGTATGGCGACGCCATCCCTGAGTGGTTCGAGCTGTACGTGGGGCTGGAAGCCGCAGCCGCTCGCCTGCGAACCTACGAAGCGCAGCTTGTCCCTGGCCTCTTGCAGACAAAGGCGTACGCCACCCGCGTCTACGAGGTGGCCCGACCCGAGATGACCCGCGAGGAGATACAGCGAGGCGTGGCCGTGCGCCTTGGTCGACAAGCTCTCCTGACACGCCTCACGCCCCGTGCCCCACAGTTCGACGTACTGCTCGACGAGTCCGTCCTACGGCGCGGTGCGGATACGGAGCAGCTACAGCACCTGGTCACGGTCAGTCGACAGCCGAACGTCTCGCTGCGGGTGGTCCCGATCGCCGTCGGTCTGCACCTGGGCAACATGACCAGCGGCACGTTCACGATCCTCGACTTCGACGGAGGAACCGAACCGTCGATCATCTATTCCGACAGTCTCACCGGTGCCCTGTACCTCGACAAGCCGAGCGAGGTCACAACGTACGGGGAGGCGTGGACCGCCATGGAGAAGCCGGCGCTGACCGAAGCGCAGTCCCGCAAGCTCATCGCATCGATCGCGGAGGAACAGACATGACGGCACTGAGGTGGAAGAAGAGCACGCGCAGCAACGGGGGCGGCAACTGCGTCGAGGTTGCCACCCCGTCCCAGATCGTCATGGTCCGCGACAGCAAGGACCGGCAGGGGTCGACGCTGTCCTTCACCGCCGACCAGTGGACCGACTTCGTCCAGGGCATCAAGGCCAGCCGTTTCGACGCCTGAGCACCGGTCAGCGAGTGTGGTGGCAGTCGGTCACCACACTCGCCGACCACCACCTTCCACAGCCCTGCGCGGTGATCGACCCGGCACCGCGTGCCTCAGGACAGCGGAACGACGTAGGAGTCGACGCGGGCGATGAACCCGTCGTGGAACGTGAACAGATCGTTGAAGGCGAAGCGGAACGGCCCGTGATCGACGCTGGTGCCACGTCCCTCGCCGGTGGCGACGACGACCGGGCCGTCCTCGTAGACACGCTGCACGTCGAGTTCGGGGCTGCCGGTGAAGCCCGGGTTCTCGATCTCGCCGTCGAACGCCGTCTTGCCGTGGGTGGTGCGGTGGCCGTGGATGACCCATTCGACGTCGTCGCTGAGGGTCGCGAGGATTCGCCGGTGGTCGCTCGTCCGGAATCCCTCGAAGTACTCCGCGACGAGGTGGCGTTGGGTCTGCTGGGTCATCGGGTGCTCCGTCCTGGCGTGACATCGGAATGGTGCAAGTGAGTGGCTAGTGCGTCGAGAATCGAGGCCAGCCCGTCGGCTGCCTGGGCCGTCCGCAGTTCGGGCGGCAGTCGGCGCTGGTGAACCGTGAGATCCGCGCCGCCGTCGGCAGGGTGAACGGTGACGGTGGTCCGCAGGCCCGTGGTGGACTCGTCGAACACGAGCCGGTGCGGTGCGTCGACGCTCACATAGACGAACCGGAGCCGCCGGGTCGCGCCGTTCGGCCCACGGGTGTCGAGCGCGAATTCTCCACCGGGACGCAGGTCGACGGTCACCGATTCGGGCGGCACGGTGGCGTGCGTACCGCCCCAGAACGCCGCGATGCCGGACGGCGAGGTGAAGGCCACCCAGACCCGCTCCGGTGCCGCCGGGAGACGCCGCCGTGCGATCAGTTCGTCGCCGTGCAGTTCCGCGCGGGCGGTCATCGTGGCGCTCCGTCGTCGGCGAGGTGCTGCGCCAGGACGTCGAGCCGGTCGTCCCAGATGCGGCGCTGATCGTCGATCCACGTGCTGAGCTGCGACAGGTGGTCGACCCGGAGCCGGCACGGACGCTTGGTGCCCTCGCGCCGCTGCTCCACGAGACCGCACCGCCGCAGGACACCGACGTGGTGCGAGATCGCCTGCGGGGTCATGGCGAACGGCGCGGCGAGTTCACCCACCGTGGCATCACCCTGTGCGAGGCGAGCCACCAGGGCACGGCGGACGGGATCACCGAGTGCGGCGAAGGCCGAGTCGAGGTCAGGCCCGGGTGCGACGAGCGAGGCTGGCATGACACCAACCCTAATACAAGCCACTGTTTGCACAAGCACTTGCTTGCCAATACGCCGTCGACGGGCAGGCGTCACGCTGGCGGAGAAGGCCGGGTGTCAGTGCCCGGCGTCGTCGGTGCGCGGTCGGGCACCGCCGACGAAGACGTCGAGCGTCGGTCCGTGCAGCACGTCGCCGGGTACCGGGTCACGGCGTGCCCGCTGTGTCAGGCGCGCCACCGGTAGCCGACCCGGGCTCCTGGCCGCCGCGAGCACCAGGTTGCCGTACCGCCGGCCGCGCAGCATCCGCCGGTCGGCGACGACGCAGACGTCGGCGAAGACCGCGCGCAGGGTGGCCGCCTGTACCCGGGCGAGGACCAGCGGCGGCAGGTCGGTGACGTTGACCAGGTAGACGCCGCCCGGCCGCAGCGTCCGGGCGACCTCGGCGGCGAACGCCACGGTGGCCACGTGCGGCGGCATCCGGGCCGCCCGGTAGATGTCCGCGAACACCAGGTCGTACGCGTCGGCGGGGGCTTCGGTGACGGCCTCGCGCGCGTCGTCTACCCGGATCTCGACCCCGGGCTGCCGCAGCGGCAGGTCCCGGGTCACCAGGTCGACCACGGCAGGGTCCCGCTCGACGACCACCTGTGCCGAGCCGGGCCGGGTCGCACCGACGTAGCGCGGCAGGGTCAGCGCGCCGCCGCCCAGGTGCAGCACGTCGAGCGGATCACCGGCCGGTGCGGCGAGATCGGCCACGGCGGCCATCCGACGCACGTACTCGAAGTGCAGGTAGGTGGGGTCGGCGAGATCCACGTACGACTGCTCGACGCCACCGGCCAGAAGCGTGCGCCCGGTGGGCCGGGCCGGGTCGACGACCAGTTCCAGCCGGTCGTCGGTGGCCTCCATGAGCAGGCAGGCTAGTCGACCCGCCGGGGCCGGGGCCGCACGACCCGACGGCCTCAGCTCCCGAGCATCGGCGGGCGGTCGCTGTTCAGGTGGAAGGCGCGCTCCTCGGCCTCCTGGCGGGCCGCGACGAAGTCGCGTTGCCAGTCGGGAGCGCCGTCCGGGATGCGGGCGACCACGTTCTCACCGTGGATCCGGCCGTCGGCGTCGATGAGGCTGACACCGACCACGGTGTGCCCACGCCCCGGGATGGCGTAGTGGCGCACCGTCCACCGCGCCGACACCTGCGCCGCGTGACGGCGACGTCGGGTGCCCGCCGTCAGCACCCCTCCGATGAGCGCAACGGCGGCCAGCACGACGAGGAGGACAGCCATGAACGCGATGATCCGCACCCGCCCGAGGGTACCCGGACTCCCGCCGGACCTGCACATAACGGCGACGCCACCCGCACCGCCCTCCCCTACTCACCTGGCAGGAGGGCCGCCCGCACCTCCGCGTCGTGGGCGCCGAGCGCCGGGCCGGGCCAGCGGATCGTGCCGGGGGTGGCCGACAGGCGTGGTGCCACGTTCTGCATCGGGATGGGACCGAGGTCGGGATCGGGCACCCGCACGATGCTCTCCCGCGCCTGGAACTGCGGGTCGTCGAGCATGTCGCGGGCGGTGTACACCCGGCCGGCCGGCACCCCGTGCTGCTCCAGGACCGCCAGGATCTCGTCGGCCCGGTGGTGCACGGTCCAACCGGCGATCAGGTCGTCGAGCTCGCGCTGGCGTACGCCACGGGCGGCATGGGTGGCGTACTCCGGCGAGGTGGCCAGGTCGGGTCGTCCCATGGCGGCGGCGAGGCGGCGGAACACGGTGTCCTGGTTCGCCGCGACGAGCACGAAGTCGCCGTCGGAGGTCGGGTACACGTTGGACGGTGCGATGCCGGGGAGCACGGCACCGGAACGCTGCCGCGTGACACCCGCGATGGCGTAGTCGGCCACCAGCGCCTCGGTCATGGCCAGCACGGACTCGTAGATGGAGACGTCCACGACCTGACCGGCGCCGGTGCGCTGGCGGGCGTAGAGCGCGAGGAGGGCGCCGTACGCGGCGTGCATCCCGGCGAGCATGTCCCCGATCGACAGTCCGGTACGGCTGGGTGGCCGGTCCGGGTCGCCGACGAGGTGGCGCAGGCCGCCCATCGCCTCACCGATCGAGCCGTATCCGGCCCGGGTGGCGTACGGCCCGGTCTGGCCGAAGCCGCTGACCCGGATGAGGATCAGTCGCGGGTTGGCGGCGGACAGCTCGTCCCAGCCGAGCCCGTAGCGCTCCAGGGTGCCCGGTCGGAAGTTCTCCACCAGGACGTCGGCCTGTGCGACGAGCGCGAGGACGAAGGCCCTGCCGTCGGCGGACTTCAGGTCGGCGGTCACGCTGCGCTTCCCGCGCGCGATCACGCTCCACGACAGCGACCTGCCGTTCTTGCTGTGGCCCCAGTGACGCATCGGGTCGCCCTGGTCGGGCTGTTCGACCTTGACGACGTCGGCGCCGAAGTCGGCCATCAACTGGCCGCAGAACGGTCCGGCGATGAGCTGGCCGAGTTCGACGACCCGGACCCCGTCCAGCGCCGGTATCTGCTGCTGCATCGATGTTGCCCTTCAGTCGATCCGGCGGAGTGAGGTGCGGTACCGGCGTGCCGACTCGACGTAGCGCGCGGCGTTGATCCGCAGGACGTCGGCATCGGGCGGGGTGTCGCGGATCGACACCGGCACGCCGAGTGCCATGGTGCGGGGCGGGACGACGAAGCGGGGTGGCACCAGCGCCGCCGCGCCGACCAGCGCGCCGGCACCGACCACGGCATCGGCGAGCACGACGGCCTGCGAACCGACGAGCGCGTCGTCCTCGACGACGCAGCCTTCCAGGTGGGCGAGGTGCCCGATGACGCAGCGCTCGCCGACCCGGGTGGCGTGGCGCTCGCTGGCGTGGACGACAGTGCCGTCCTGGACGTTCGTGCCCGCGCCGATGACGATCTCGTTGCCGTCACCGCGCAGCACCGCGCCGGGCCACACCGAGGTGTCGGCTCCGAGGCGGACACGGCCGATCACGACCGCGTCCGGGTGGACGTACGCGGAGGGGTCGATGTCGGGGACCAGGTCCCCGAGGGCGTAGATCGGCACGGGTCACAGCTCCAGGGACTTGCTGATGATGCTCTTGAGGACCTCGCTGGTGCCGCCGTAGATGCGGGTGACCCGCGCGTCGGCGTACATCCGGGCGATCGGGTACTCGGTGACGTAGCCGTACCCGCCGTGCAGTTGCAGGCACCGGTCGACGACGCGGCCCTGCATCTCGGTGCAGAACAGCTTCGTCTTGGCCGCGTCGGCCGGGGTCAGTTCCCCGTCCAGGTGCGCCCGCACCGCCGTGTCGAGCAGGGCCTGCCCGGCCTCCAGTTCGGCCGCCATCGCGGCCAGCTCGAACTTGGTGTTCTGGAAGTGCCCGAGCGGGCGGCCGAAGACCGTCCGCTCGCGGACGTACCGGATGGTGTGTTCGTGAGCGGTGGTGGCCTGCGCGACGGCGCCGACGGCGATCGCGAGGCGTTCCTGGGCGAGGTTGTGCGTGAGCGCGGTGAAGCCGGCGCCCTCCGGCCCGAGCCGGTTGGCGACGGGGACGCGCGCCCCGTCGAAGGCCAGCTCCACGGTGTCCTGGGTGGCGAGTCCGATCTTGTGCAGTCGACGCCCGACGGTGAAGCCCGGCGTGCCCTTCTCCACGACGAGCAGGGAGAGCCCGGCCCGGCGGTCGTCCGGTTCCCGTCCGGTGCGGACCACCACGACCACGAGGTCGGCCAGTTCCCCGCCGGTGATGAACGTCTTCGCACCGTCGACCACGTAGTGGTCGCCGTCGCGGACCGCGACCGTGCTGATGCCGGCGAGGTCGGAGCCGACGCCGGGTTCGCTCATCGCGATCGCGGTGTACAGGTCACCGGAGGCCAACCCGGGGAACCACCGCTCCCGCTGGCCCTCGTCGGCGAAGGCGAGCAGGTACGGCAGCACGATGTCCAGGTGGGTACGCAGACCGCCGAGGGTGACCACGGCGCGGGCGGTCTCCTCCTGGATCACCACGTTGTAGCGGTAGTCGACGGTGCCCGCTCCGCCGTACTCCTCCGGGACGGAGAATCCCATCACCCCCACCGCGCCCAGGGTGCGGAACAGGTCGCGGGGCACGATGCCGTCCTCGCACCACTGCTGGTGGTACGGCGACACCTCCCGTTCGATCACCTTGCGGACCAGGTGCCGGAACTCCTCGTGTTCCGGTGCGAACAACGTGCGCCGCATCGCCTCAGACGCTCTCTTCCTGTGCCGGGCGTTTGGCCTGGTCGTGGTCCTCCCAGAAGATGATCTTCCGGTTGAGCAGCGCGAGGATGCCGTGCACCGCCAGGCCGATCGCCGCCATCACCACCAGCAGCGCGAAGACCCCGTCGACGTGCAGTTGGGCGTTGCGCTGCAACAGCATGTAGCCCAGCCCCTGGGAGGAGCTGATGAACTCCCCGGTGATCGCGCCCAGCAGGCTGAACACGGCGGCGACCCGCAGACCGGCGAAGATGTACGGCAACGCCACCTTGACCCGCAGCATCCGGAACGTCTGCCACTCCGATGCCTGCAGCATCCGCATCAGGTCGCGTTGTTCGCGGGTGGAGGACTTGAGTCCGACGATGACGTTGACGAACACCGGGAAGAAGGCCAGCACGGTGGCCAGCGCGATCTTGGGTGCCATGCCGAAGCCGAACCAGGTGACCAGCATGGGCGCGATGGCGATCTTGGGGAAGTTCTGGAAGGCGATGATGTACGGGGAGAAGCCCTTCTCCAGAGGCGGGATGCGCACCAGGACCGCCGCGACGATGATCGCCGAGACCGAACCCAGCACGAACCCGATGCCGAACTCGGAGACCGTCACCAGCAGGTTCCGGTACAACTCCGTGCCGGTGAGCATGATCCACAGTTCGTCGAGCACGTCCAGCGGCGGCGGCAGGATCAGTGGCTCCACACCGAAGATCTCGATGGCCGACACCCAGGCGGTGAGCGCGACGAGCGCGATCAACGGACTGACGATGAGCGTGGGGTACCGGCGCACGAGTGACCGGGACCGACGCCTGCGCGCGGTCGGCTGCTCGGGACCGGTCGCCCCGGCCTCGCCCTGGACGGGCTCGCTCCTGGTCACGGTCATCCCACCGCTCCTCGTGCATGCAGGTGTCCACGGATGTGGCTGGTCAGCCTCGACGCCTCCGGCGAGTCCATGACGTCGAACGTGCGGGGACGGGGCAGGTCGATCCGGACCTGGTCGAGGATCGTGCCGGGACGGCCGGAGAGCACCACCACGACGTCGCTGAGGAACACCGCCTCGGCGATCGAGTGCGTCACGAACAGCGTGGTGGCGCCGGTCTCCGACCAGATCCGCAGCAGTTCGGAGTTCATCGTCTCCCGGGTGAGGGCGTCGAGGGCACCGAACGGCTCGTCCATCAGCAGCAGGCTGGGTCGGCTCATCAGGGCCCGGACGAGCGCGGCACGCTGCTGCATGCCGCCGGACAGCTCACGGGGGTAACGATGCTGGAAGCCGTCGAGACCGACCAGTTCCAGCAGGTCGGCAGCCCGTTGGCGGGCCTGGGGCGAGCGGTCCCGGGCGACGTCGGCCGGCAGCATGACGTTGCGGAAGATGGTCAGCCAGGGCAGCAGCACCGGCTGCTGGAACACCATGCCGAAGTCCCGTCGCGGCCCGTCGACCGGTGTGCCGGCCACCTTGGTCGTGCCACCGCTGCTGGTCTCCAGCCCGGCGACGATCCGGAGCAGGGTGGACTTGCCGCAGCCGCTCGGGCCGACCAGCGACACGAACGAGCCCTGCCGGACCTCCAGGTCGATGTCGGTCAGCGCGACCACGTCACCGGCGTTGGTGCGGAAGGTCTTCGACACCCCGCTGACCTCGATCCCGGGGGCCACGCCGACGGCACCCGGTCCGCTTGTGGATTGCATGGTCACGCTGACCTCCATCAGCTGGGTGCTGTCACGGCACGTACGGCCGCCTTGTCGAAGGTGTTGACGCCGGCGATCAGGGACCCGTCGTAGATCGCGCCGACCTCGACCGGCTTGGTGAGCTGCCCGTTCTCGGTGAGGTAGCCGACGATGTACTCCAGTTGGTCGGGGCGGATCGAGCCGTACTCGCCGTTGTCCGCCGCCTTGATGGCCTGTAGTCGGGCCGTCACCTGGGCCACGCCGGAGGCGATCACCGCCGCGTCGTCACCGGCGGGCTTGGTCTCCGGGAACTTGCGGTAGTGCAGCTTGACCGCTTCCTCGGGGTTGGCCTGCATCCACTCGGTGGCCTTGGCGACGCCCCTGGCCCACGCCTCCAGCGCGTCCTTCTTTCCGCTCATGTTGGACGTGGTGGTCGCCGCGACGACGCCGATGACGAGCTTGTCGTTGATCGCGCTGTCGAGCAGCTTCAGCTCGGTCCCGGCCTGCTGGAAGCCGACGACCGAGGTGTCGGTGTCGCTGACCGCGTCGACCTGACCGCTCCTGATGGCGTTGGCGGCCTGTGCACCGGTGCCGATCGCGACGAACGTGATGCTGTTCGGGTCGACGCCGGCCTCGGCCGCACCGGCCTTGGTGAAGGTGACCGCACCGCTGGCGAGGTTCGGCACGCCGACGGTCTTGCCGCCCAGGTCGCCGAGACCGTTGATCGCGCTGTTCGCGGGCACGGCGGTGACGACGATGCCGCGCTGGCTCAGCGAGTACGGGATCACGAAGGGCTGTCCCTCCGAGATCGGCGGGACGACCGCCTCGCCGGAGACGACCGCGACGTCGATCTGGTCACCGACCATCGCCGACAGCGCCACGGCGGTGCCCTCGATCCGGGTGATCTCGACCGTGAGCTTGTCCTCGCCCCAGAAGCCGAGCAGGTCGGGCAGCGAGGTGTACATGGCGGCACCGGGCGACAACACCGCTCCGGCGAATCCGAGGCGGAGCGTCATCTCGCCGTCGGCACCCGTGGTGCCGGAATCGTCGTCGCCACACGCGGTAAGAGGTAGGAGAGCGAGCGCGGCCACCATCGCCAGCGCCCTGCGCCTTTTCATCGTCGAAGCCACCGAATTCCTCCAAAGCCTGGAATAAATCCTGCGAATGCAGATGCGTGAGGGTCACAGGAAATGTGCTCGAAATCATCGTCACGGCCTGGGGAGCGGTGGTCAACGTACGATTCGGTCTACCGCATACCTAGTTCGACTGCACCCATAGCGGGGAAGTATCGGTCGCATTCGGCGACGCGCATGCGTCAGCTTGCGAGGCGGACCTGGCGACTCGCCGCGGCCGCGCGGGCGTCGCGGATCCGCGCGTCGACGGCGGCACCGGCGGCGACCAGACCGAGGCCGAGGTCCTGTTGCTCCTGTAGCGCGGTGACCCATCGTTTCGCGTCGGTGTGGATCACGCCGGTGAGGGCGTTGACGCCGACCGACCGGTCCCCCGGACGGCGGAGCAGCCGCAGCCGGCGGACCTGCGCGGGCGTGATCTCCTGGACCACCGCGCCACGTGCCCGAGCCTCGATCGCCAGGCGCAGGGTCAGGAACGTCGAGCCGACCCCGGCCAGCACGAGCGGGATCGTGGAGGAGGTGCGGGCGACCTCCACGACGACCGTGGCGGCGACCCCCCGCGCCGCCATCGCCCGTTCCACGTCCGTCCAGGCCTGACCTCGGCGGTCACCGACGACCATCGGCACGCCGGCGAGTTGTTCCAGCGGCACCGGCCCACCCGCGCAGGGCGTGCCGGGCGGCGAGACCAGCACGACGTGTTGCTCGCTGACCAGCAACTGCTCCAGTTCGTCGCAGACGATCAGGCCGGCGGTCAGGCCCAGCTCGCAGTCGCCGGAGCGGACGAGTTCGGCGACGCCGTCGTCACTCTCGCTCTCCTCGACCCGCACCACGGTGTCGGGATACTTGCGACGGAAGCGGCCGAGCCAGGGGGCGAGGGGGTCGGCGACGAGTCCCGCCCCGGCGGCGACGGAGATCTGCCCCGCGTGCAGTTCACGGACCCGCTGCACGGCGACCTGCGCCCGCTCCACCGAGCGGACGACCTGGCGGGCGGGGCCGACCAGGGCCTGCCCGGCCGGGGAGAGCACCAGGCCACGGCCGACGCGGAGGAACAGGTCGGTGCGCAGTTGCCGTTCCAGGCTGCGGATCGCCTGGGACAGCGACGGCTGGGACAGGTGCAGGGCCTTGGCCGCGCGGGTCACCCCGCCGTAGTCGTGAACGGCCAGGAAGTACTCGAGCTGACGAACCTCGATGCTGGTCATCCCGCACCTCACGCATCATCGCCGGGGGTTCTAGCCGGCGAGTGTTCCAGAATCAAGTCTGGTTTTCAACGGTTGCGTTAACGCGCGATATCGCCGATAGTGCCTGGTCAGAGACAGCCGCAGCGATCAACGTCACGGAGAGACAGAACCGGTTCTGCTGCCGACCGACTCCGGCGGCAGGTCCAGTAACCGGCACGCCAGCGCGATCTCGAACCGCGCCTCGTCCGCCGAGAGCAGACCGGCGATCCAGTTGCGGGTGGCCGAGCCGAAGCAACCGGCCACCACCCGCAGCACCATCCACGCCTCGTACCCGGGGGTGCTGTCGTGGCCGTGCGCGATCACCGAGAGCAGCCGTAGGTGCATCTGCTGGACCTCGTCGTGGGTCTCGCGGTAGTCCGGGTTCGTGCCGATCAGCACCCGCGCCAACGCCGAGGTGACGTGCGGTTGACGCTGCTGCGCGGCGAACTCCCGCAACAGGTACGCGCTGACCCGCTCGCCCGCGGTCGAGCCGGCCAGGTCGATGTCGGCCTGCTGGACCCGGACCAGCGCCCGCTCGAACCGGGCCCGGGCCATCGCCAGGAGAAGATGGTCCTTGGACGGGAAGTAGCGGTACACCGTCGCCAGCGACACCCGCGCGTCCTCGGCGACCCGCTTCATCTGCAACGCGTCCTCGCCACCCGTGGCCAGCATCGCCGAGGCGCTGGCCAGGACGCGACTACGCCGGTCGTGCTGGGCCGGGGTGCGTGGCTGAGCCGGAGCTGCGACCACGCGCGACGCGGCTACCTTCACCGCGGAGGCTTTCACCGTCACGTCGGACATCGTGGCGACGGAACGGCCCGCCGTCCACTCCGCAGCACCGGACTTGTCCGTCATCGCCCCTCGAACCGGGCGGGACGGCGTTCGCGGAACGCCGCGATCCCCTCCTGCGCGTCCGCCGAGAGCCGGTTGATCGACTGGGCCATCGTCTCCGCGGCGAGGGACTCCTCGACGCCACGGGCGAACGAGTCGCGGAGCAGTTGCTTGGTGAGCCGGGTCGCGATCGGTGGGCCCGCCGCCAGTCGCGCGGCGAGGGCCTCGACCCGTCCGGGCAGTTCGTCCGGCTCCACGACGTCCTCCAGCAGACCCCACTCGTGGGCGCGGTCGGCGTCGACGATCTCCGGCAGCAGGCACAGCCGGGTGGCCAGGCGTGGCCCGACCAGCCGGGGCAACAGCCACGATGTGGCGAAGTCCGGCGACAGACCACGGGCCAGGAACATGGTGCCGAATCGTGCCCGCCTGCTGGCCACCACGAAGTCGCAGGCCAACGCCAGGCCGAAGCCGGCGCCGGCGGCGAGCCCGTCGACCTGTGCGATCGTCGGCTGCGGGAGCGACACCAGGGTCTGACAGGTGCGGGCGACGGCCGCGAGCTGCGCGTGCGGATGCGGCGCCCGGTCGCCGCCGTCGAGGTCGCCACCGCTGCAGAACGCCCCGGCGGTGCCGGTCACCACCACCACCCGGGCGTCGCCGGCCGCCGCCTCGCTCAGGGCCGCGCCCAGCTCGTCCCAGGCCGCATAGGTCATCGCGTTGCGTCGTGCCGGACGGTCGATCGTGACGGTCAGCACCGGTCCGTCGCGGGTCACCCGCACCGCCTGCGCATCGGTGTCGCCGGACGCGGCCCCCGGGTCGGCCGGTCGGGCCGGCGGGACGCCGTGCTCCGGGGCGCTCACGTGGTCACCGCCAGGTCGGCGGCGAGTGCGGCACGGACCGTCTTTCCGGACGCGTTCTTCGGCAGCGCGGCGACGACCACGACCCGCGCCGGTGTCTTGTAGCCGGCCAGCCGGGACCGGCAGTGGGCCCGCAGCTCGTCGGGGTCGGGCACGGCACCGGGCGCGGCGACGACAGCCGCCACGACGATCTGCCCCCACCGCTGGTCCGGCAGGCCGACCACCGCCGCCTCGGCGACCGTCGGGTGGTCCACCAGCACGTTCTCGATCTCGGCCGGGAAGATGTTCTCGCCGCCGCGCAGGATCATGTCGTCGACGCGGCCGGCGAGATAGAGGTAACCCTCGTCGTCCCGCCAGGCCATGTCTCCGCTGCGGATCCAGCCGTCGACCACCTTGGTGGCGGTGAGCTCGGGGTTCCCGACGTAGCCGCTCATCACCGTGTCGCTGCGCGTGCGGATCTCGCCGACCGTGCCGACGCCGACCTCGTTGCCGTCCGCGTCGCACAACCGCAGGTCGACGCCGAACATCGGACGGCCGATCGAGCCGAGCAGGTGCGGCTGCCCGGCGAACGCGGCACGGTGGTCGGCCGGACGCAGGATCGTCTGCCCACCCCCCTCGGTGCCGGCGCCGAAGGTGTTGTACAGGTCGCAGCCGAACGTCTCGTGCAGCCGACGGACGAGCTCGGGAGGCATCGCGGAGCCGCCGTAGGCGATGCTGCGCAGGGCGGGGGCCGCACCCGCGTCCGGATGGTCGAGCAGTGCGACGACCATGCTCGGCACCAGCAGGCACCGGGTCACCACGCCGCTGCGCAGACAGCCCAGCACCGCCGCCGAGTCGAACTGCGGGAGCAGCATGAGCGCCGCGCCCCGGGAGATCGCGTAGTAGAGCCAGCCCATCCCGGAGACGTGGAACAGCGGGGTGCCCGCGTACAGGCACTCCCCCGGCTGGAATCCCTGTTCGAGCACGCCCTTGGCGGTGTTCGCCTTGAGCATCCGCTGGGTCTGCGCGACCACCCGAGGGGTGCCGGTGGTCCCGCTGGTCAACATCCACAGCAACACGTCGTCGTCGCTGGTCGCGGCCGGCAGGCTGGCCGGGCCGGGCGGGTCGTGCGCGTCGCCGAACTCCTCGATCGAGGCGATCCCGGCCGACGGTCCGTCCAGGGTCAACACCAGGCGCAGCCCCGGTGCCGCAGCCCGCAGGTCGTCGAGCAGGTGTGCGTAGCGCGACTCCAGCACCAGCACGGCCGGGTCGGCCAGCGCCGTCAACGCGGAGAGCTCGGCAGCGGCGAGCCGGTAGTTCAGCGGCGCGCCGATCGTGCCCAGCTTGAGCGAGGCGAAGAGCGTCACCGCGTAGCCGACGCTGTCGGTGCCCAGGATCGCTATCCGTTCGCCCGGTGCGATGCCGGCCGCCCGTAACGCGCTCGCCAGCCGCGACGCGCGGGCCTCCAGTCCGGCGAACGTCAGCGCGACCCCGTCGGGGGTCCGCAACGCCGGTGCGTCCGGGTAGGCGTGCGCACTCATGGTGGGCCAGTCACCCGGTCCGACCGAGGCCAAGGATCTCACCGGCTCACTCCCGCAGAATGTGCTTCCGAATATGCCCGCGCCACTGCCACGGACGACGTTAGTCGGCACACAATCCGTGTCAAGACGAAGGCGCCGAACCGTCCGATAGGCATCCCCTATCTGTTCGGCGCAGAGGTGTATTGGACGTGGCCGCGTTTTACCGTAATCGTCAATGGCGTCAGTGGTGCAATGGCGGCAGGAGAACTGAACGTGAATCTGGACAAGGCCACCGTCGTGGTGACCGGTGGGGCCTCCGGGCTCGGCCTGGCCACCACACGCCGACTCGTCGCCGGAGGCGCGACCGTGGTGATGGTCGACCTGCCCACCGCGACCGAGGCCGGCACCGCCGAGGCGAAGGCGCTCGGCCCGGCCGCGACGTTCGTCGCCGCCGACATCACCAGCACCGAGGAGATGTCCGCAGCCGTGGACGTCGCGCGGGAGCGCGGGCCGGTACGGGGGTTGGTGCACTGCGCCGGCCGGGGCAGCGACCGCCTGCGCATCCTGGACAAGGAGGGTCGACCCGCACCGATCGAGGGCTTCGCCGAGGTGGTCCGGGTCAACCTCGTCGGCACGTACAACGTGCTGCGTCTGGTCGCCGCGGCGATCGCGGAGGCCGAGCCGGTCGACGGGGAACGCGGCGCGTGTGTGCTCACCGCGTCGGTCGCCGCGTTCGAAGGTCAGATCGGCCAGGCGTCCTACACCGCCGCGAAGGCCGGGGTGCACGGGATCACGTTGGTCACCGCGCGGGACCTGGCGAGCCGGCAGATCCGGGTCAACACGATCGCGCCCGGGGTGTTCGACACCCCGATGCTGGGGCGGCTGCGCGACGACCTGCGCGCCGGGCTGGCCGCGAGCGTCCCGAGCCCGAAGCGACTCGGCGCGCCCGACGAGTACGCGGCACTCGCGGTGCACATGCTCTCCAACGGCTACCTCAACGGTGAGACCGTCCGCCTCGACGGGGCGATCCGGATGGCGCCACGCTGATGGCCGGCGCTCCGCACGCACCAGCCGACGCGCCCGCCGTCCTCCTGCACCGCCACGGTCACGTCGCGGTCGTGACGGTGAGCCGGCCGCACCGACGCAACGCGATCAACCGGGTCACGGCGGAGGCGCTGGCCGAGACGTTCATCTCGCTCGACTCCGACGCGAGCGTCCGGGCCGTCGTGCTCACCGGCGCCGGTGGCACGTTCAGCGCCGGGATGGACCTGCGTGACTTCCCGGTCCAGGGCCGGCCGAGTGTGCCCGGCCGGGGGTTCGCCGGGTTCGTGCAGTCTCCGCCGCAGGTGCCGATCGTCGCCGCCGTCGAGGGTTGGGCGCTGGGGGGCGGCTTCGAGATGGTGCTCGCCTGTGACCTGGTCGTGGCCGCCGAGGACGCCCGGTTCGGGCTGCCGGAGGTCACTCGCGGGTTGGCCGCCCGGGGCGGCGGCACGTTCCGGCTCCCCCGCCGACTGCCCTACGCCCTCGCGATGGAGCTCGTCCTCACCGGCGCACCGATCGACGCCCCGCGCGCCGCCGGGTGCGGGCTGGTCAACCAGCTCACGCCGGCCGGTGGGGCGCTCGACGGGGCACTCCGGTTGGCGCAGACCATCGCCGCGAACGCACCGCTCGCGGTCGCCGCCAGTCTGCAGGTGCTGCGGCGCAGCCCGGACTGGTCCGACGACGAGGCGTTCGCCCGGCAGGACGAGTGGTTCGACCCGGTGTTCGCCTCGGCGGACGCGGCCGAGGGCGCGCGCGCGTTCGCCGAGCGGCGCGCGCCGGTCTGGGCGGGGCGGTGACCATGCCGGACCCGACATTCGACGCGCTGGTCACCGAGATCCACGCGTTCGCCGCCGCCGAAGGGCTGGTCCGTCACGACCCGGAGGCCGTGGTGGACGAGCCCGGCGGCGGTGACAGCGGGCTGGCCGTCTCCTCGGCGTTCCAGCGACGGCTCTTCGACGCCGGCCTCGCCTGGTTCGACGGACCCGTCGAGCACGGCGGCCGGGGCCTGGACCCGGACGTCGCCGCCGCGCTGCGTGACGTCCTGTGCGGGTACGCGCTGCCCGACCAGGCGTACTTCACGGTCAGCCGGCGCATCGTCGCGCCGACGATCCTGGCCCACGGCACCGCGCCGCAGCGGGACCGCTGGGTCCGGGCCCTGTGGCGGGGGGACGCCCTCGCCTGCCAGCTCTTCTCGGAGCCGGAAGCCGGTTCCGACCTCGCCGCGCTTCGCTGCACGGCGGTACGCGACGGTGACGACTGGGTGCTCAACGGCCAGAAGGTGTGGTCCTCGTGGGCACATCTCTCCGACGTCGGCGAGTTGCTCGCCCGCACCGGGGCGCCCGCCGACCGTCACCGGTCCATCACCGCCTTCCTGGTGGAGATGGACCGTCCCGGCATCACCGTCCGGCCGATCCGTCAGATCAACGGCGACAGCCACTTCAACGAGGTCTTCTTCGACGACGTCCGGATCCCCGACAGTGCCCGGCTCGGTGCCGTCGACGACGGTTGGGCCGTCGCGATGTCCACGCTGACCAGCGAGCGCGCGGCGATGGGCAGCCGGGACAAGACGTACCTGAGCCAGCCGTTCCGGCGGCTGCGTGCCCTGGTCGGCGACCGGAACCCACTCGGCGAGGCCGACCGGGAGCTGCTGGCCGAGGCGTGGATCCGCGAGCAGCTCGCCGGGGTCACGGCGGACCGGGTCGCCACCGCGGGGCTCTCGCCGTCGGTGGGCAAACTCGCCCTCGTCGACGACCTCGGCTTCTACGGCCGCGCCGCCGCGCGGCTGCTCGGACCCGACCTGGTCGCCGACGACGGCAGCTCGGGCGGCTCCGCCTGGTCGGACTTCCTGCTCAGCTCACCCGCGCAACGCATCGCCGGCGGCACCGACCAGATCCAGCGCGGCATCGTCGCCGAGCGGGTGCTCGGCCTGCCCCGTGACCGGCACCCTCGAACGAAAGGACCCGCAGCGCCATGATGACCGGGGAACAGTACCGGCAGAGCCTCCGTGACGGCCGTCAGGTCTACCTCGCGGGCCGGCGGATCGAGGACGTCACCGAGGAGCCGCTGCTGCGGCAGAGCATCGCGATGACCGCCGCGAACTACGACGAGTTCTACCGGCCCGGCGACGACGCGTACGGGCCGCTGTTCTTCATCCCGCGCAGCGTGGAGGATCTGCGTTACCAGGAGGTGGAGCAGCTCAAGTGGGCCAATCCCACCCGCACCACGTCGGTGAGCCTGCTGATGCTGATGACCGCCGCCAGCCGGATCCGGTCGCAGTTGCCGGAGTACGCCGACCGGGTGATGGACTACTTCGAGCACGCCAAGAAGGTCGACCTGCGCTGCGTGCAGACGATCACCGACGCCAAGGGCAACCGGGCCCTGTCGCCGATGAAGCAGGACGACCCGGACCTGTACGTCCGGGTGGTCAGCCGGGACTCCGGCGGGGTGGTCATCCGGGGGGCGAAGCTGCACATCACCGGTGCCCCGATCGACCACGACCTCATCGTGATGCCGACCAAGCGGATGAAGCCGGGTGAGGAGGACTGGTCGATCGCCTGCGCGGTGCCGGTCAACTCGCCCGGCGTGAAGATCGTCGCCACCACGTACGCGCCGCGTCCGGACCTGCCGACCGACTACTTCCCCTACAGCGGTCGGCGCAACATGGCCGAGGGGTTCGTCATCTTCGACGACGTCTACGTGCCCAACGAGCGGGTGTTCCTCGACGGCGAGGTGGAGCACTCCGCCACGTTCGCCCACTCGCTCGGGCTGTGGGAACGCATCGGCAGTGTCGCGCACTACGTCGAGATGGCCGACACGCTCGTCGGTATGGCCCAGCTCATCGCCGAGGCCAACGGGTTGCAGCGCATCCCGCACATCCGCCAGAAGATCGCCGAGCTGATCAACTACGCGACGATGGTGCGGGCCGGGCTGGAGGCCGCCGTCAACAACGCCCAGTTCACCGCGGAGGGTTGGGCGTCCCCGGACGAGCTGATGACCAACGCGGCGAAGTACTTCGCCGCGTTGAACTACGCCGAGATGGTGCGCAACCTGCACGACGTGGCCGGCGGCAGCATCCTCACCGCGCCGATGCTCGACGACCTGCGTCACCCGGAGACGGGCGAGTTCGTCGCGAAGTACATGCGCACGATGGAGGGCGTCGACGCCGAGCACCGGATGCGGCTCTTCCACGGCATCCGCGACTTCACCGCCGACACGTTCGGCGGCTGGCAGAGCGTGACCATCCTCCAGGGCGGCGGAGGGTTGCACGCGCAACGCCTCATCGTCGAGAAGCACTACGACATGACGCACGCGAAGCACCTGGCCCGCAAGGTGTGCGGGATCGAGGAGCCGACCGCCGATCCGACGCCGGGAACCGTGTCGTGACCGCTGCGGAGGAGGTGGCCGCGGAGCTGGGCTCCGCGCTGCGGGACTTCCTCGGCGCGTACGCCCACCCCGTCGTGCCGGTGGAGGACGGCGGGCACGTGTGGTCGCGGCTCAGCGGCGAGCTGGGTCTGGCCGGGTTGCTCGTCCCGGAGTCGCGGGGTGGGCTGGGCTTCGGCGCGGCCGAACTGGTCGCCGTCGCGGCGGAGTTGGGCCGCGCGGTCGTCGGCGGCCCGTTCGTGCCGGGTGCGGTCGCGGCGGCGACGGCACTGTCGGCGGTGGACACGGCCCGCTCGGGTGAGCTGCTGGAGGGCATCGCCGCCGGGTCCCCGCTGCCCACGCTGGTGCACGTGCCGTTCGCCTCGGGCCGTCGGGTGGCCGCGTCGACGGCGGCGGACGGCGCGCTTACCCTGACCGGCACGGTCGGGCCGGTGCTGGCCGTCCCGCCGCCCTGCCCGATGCTGGTGCCGGTCGACGTGGCGGGGTCGCCGGTGCTCGCCCTCGTCGCGCCGGACGCACCCGGCGCGACGCTGACCGCCCTGCCGTCGCTGGACCTGAGCCGACCGGCCTGGCGGGCGGGGTTCGACGAGACCCCCGCCACCGTCCTCGCCGACGGTGCCGCCGCCGCCGGGGCGATCCGGCGGGCCGAGATCGCGACCTGCATCGCGCTGGGCGCCGAGTGCGTGGGCGTGGCCGGGCACGCGTTGGAGCTGACCGTCGACCACGCCAGGACCCGCCACCAGTTCGGGCGGCCGATCGGCGCGTTCCAGGCGTTGGCGCACACGCTGGCCGACCTCACCGTCACGGTCGAGGTGGCGCGGTCGGCCGCCGCGTACGTCACGCGGTGCGGCGGGGACGAGCGCAGCGCGCACACGCTCGCGGTCAAGGCGTCCGAGGCCGCCGTGACGGTCACCACCGAGGCCATCCAACTGCACGGCGGGATCGGCTTCACCTGGGAGTACCCCGCCCACGTCCTACTGCGCCGGGCGCACGCCGCCGCGGTGCTCGCCGGAACGCCGGACCAGCACCGGCGCGCACTGTTCGCACTGGTCGACGAGAGGTGAACGATGAGTACTGACGACCGGTCCCGGGTGCGGTTCGTCGCGCCCGGGTGCGGTTCGTCGCGCCCGCCGCCGTGATGGGCGGTGGCTTCTCCACGAAGTCGTTCCGCGCCGCGCTACAGACGAAGCCCGACTTCATCGCCTGCGACGCGGGCAGCACCGACTGGGGTCCGTACTACCTGGGCGCCGCGGCGAGCTGGGCCGGTTACCGGCAGACCCGCCGGGACCTGGAGCGCATGGTGATCGGCGCGCTCGACATCGGGGTGCCACTGCTCATCGGGTCGGCCGGATTCACCGGCAGCGACGCCGGGCTCACCTGGTTCCGTGGGATCGTGACGGACATCCTCGCCGCCCACGGCCGGACCGCCCGGATCGCCACGATCCGCACCGAGCAGCCGAAGGACTGGGTGCTCGGCAAGGTCCGGAGTGGACAGACGTGGGGACTCGACGGCCGCCCCGAGCTGACCGAGGCCGACGTCGAGCGGGCGACGCGGATCGTGGCGATGATGGGCCCCGAGCCCTACGCCGAGGCGCTCGACGCCGGTGCGCAGATCGTGCTGGCCGGCCGCTCCTCGGACGCGGCGATCTATGCGGCCGTCCCGCTGCTGCGCGGCATCGCGCCCGGCCCGGCCTGGCACATGGGCAAGACCGTCGAGTGCGGGTACGCCATCGAGGAGCCGATCGGTGCCGGCGAGTGCATCGTCGGCGAGGTCGACGACGAGGGCTTCACGGTTCGCCCGGTCGGCGGCCGGTCCCGCTGCACCGTCCGGTCGGTGGCCGCGCAGATGCTGTACGAGAACGCGACGCCGTACCTGTTGCGGGAGCCGCCGGGGACGCTGGACACGTCGGCGGCCCGGTACCTCCAGCTCGACGACCAGAGCGTCCGTGTGGTCGGGGCGACGTTCACCCCCGAGCCGTACAGCGTGCGGCTGGAGGGCGTCGAGCAGCTCGGCTACCGCAGCATGTGCCTGTTCGGGGTCCGCGACCCCGCCGTGGTGGCCAACGTCGCCGACTACACCGCCGCGATCACCGACCTCGTGCACCGCACCGCCCGGGACCGGTACGGCCTGGACGAGTCGGCGTACACGTTCGGGTTCCGCCGTTACGGATACGACGCCGTCCTCGGCGCCGCCGAGCCGAACGCGGCCACCGGGTACGCCGGCTGCTACGAGATCGGGTTGGTCGCCGAGGCGGTCGCCGCCGACCAGGAGATCGCGCACGAGATCGTCTCGGGGGCGATGCCGTTCTTCATGCACGGCGTACGGGTGCCCGGCGTCGCCAACTCGGCCAACGGCGCGCTCGCCTACGCCCCGTCGGTCGTCGACGTCGGGCCGGTGTTCACCTGGAGCGTCTGGCACGGCGCGGCACTGGAACACCCGATGGAACCGTTCACCCTGGAGATCACCGATTCGGCCGCCGTGGAGAAGGTGACGGTCAACGCATGAGCGACATCCGATCGGACTGCAGCACGTTCCGCACCCGCAACGCCGGGGCGTTCCTCGTCTCGGTGGACATGGTGTTCCGCACCGAGGAGGCGTACCTGACGTGGCGCGACTCCGGGGCCGTCACCGCCGGGACGGTCGCCGACCTGCTGCACGTCGACCCCGCGACCGTCCAGGTCATCGACTACCCGGCCGCCAACGCCATCAAGGTGACGATGCCCCGCCGGACGGTCGCCGGTGGCCCCGACGACACCGACCTGGACAGCGCGGCGCAGTTCGTGCCACTGCTCGCGCTGCGCCTGCCGTGAGTCGGGGGCCGCTCGCCGGGGTTCGCGTCGTGCTGCTCGCCGGTGCGGGCCCGGCGCCGTTCGCCGGGATGCTCCTGCGGGACCTGGGCGCGGAGGTGATCCGGGTGGACCGCCCGGGTGGCGGCGTCGGCGTCTCCGGGCTGCCGGCGCACCACGACTCCCGGTCGTCGGGGGTACGGGCGGTCACCGTGGACCTGAAGACCGACGAGGGTCGGGAGACGGTACGCCGCCTGGTGGCCACCGCCGACGTGTTCGTCGACCCGTACCGTCCCGGCGTCGCGGAGCGGCTCGGGCTCGGTCCGGCCACGCTGTGTGCCGCGTGTCCGGCGCTCGTCTACGTCCACATGACCGGCTGGGGCCACGAGGGGGCCTGGGCGCAGCGGGCCGGGCACGACATCAACTATCTCGCCGTGGCCGGGGCGCTGCACCCGACCGGTCCGGCCGACCGGCCGCCGCTGCCGCCGTTGAACCTGCTCGCCGATTTCGGCGCGGGTGGCACGTACCTCGTGATGGGGGTGCTCGCGGCGTTGCTGGAGCGGACCCGTACCGGACGGGGTGCGGTGCTGGACGTCGCGATGACCGACGCGGTGGCGTCGCTGACCACGCTGCTGCACGACATGCGGGCGGCCGGACTGTGGTCGGACGAACGGGAGTCCAACATCTTCGACGGTGGCGCACCGTTCTACCGCACGTACCGCACGGCGGACGGCGGGTTCATGGCCGTCGGCGCGATCGAGGCGGCGTTCCACGCGGCGTTCCTCACCGTCCTCGGGATCGACCCGGCCGGCTGGCCGCAGCACGACCGCAGCCGCTGGCCAGACCAGCGGCGGGAACTGGCCCGGATCTTCGCGTCCCGGACCCGGGCCGAGTGGGCGGAGGTCTTCGACGACGTGGACGCCTGCGTGACCCCGGTGCTCACGCCGGGTGAGGCACCCGAGCACCCCGCGCTCGCGTCACGGCGCACGTTCGTCGACTCGGGCGGGCGCCCGGCCCCCGCTCCGGCCCCGCGCAGGGTGGTCCGGTGACTCCCGCCGCGCAGACGCTGCTGCTGGAGGTGTCGGCGTTGCAGGCGGCGTACTGCCGAGGGATCGACGACCGCGACCCCGACCTGCTGCGCGCGGTCGTCACCGACGACGTGGAGGTCGTCGGCGCCGACGGGGTGCGGCGGACGGGGGCGGAGGAGTTCGTCGGGCTGTTCGCCCGGTACTGGACGGCCGCCGCGTCACCGGGCCTGCACCTGGTGTCCAACGTGGAGGTGCTCGGCGACGGCGATCCGGTGGCGGTCCGGTCACTGTTCCACGCGGTGTCGAAGGACGCCGACGGCCAGATCGTGCAGACCTGGGGTCGATACCAGGACCTCGTCACCCGGGCCACGCACGGCGGTCTGGTCCTCGCCGCCAAGCGGATCTCAGTAGTGCACCGCCGCTGACGTCCCGCCGGAGACCGTGAGCACCTGCCCGGTCAGCCCCGAGGACGCCGTGGACGCGAGGAACACCACCACCGCGGCGACCTCGGCGGGCTCGACGAAGCGACGCAGCGACTGGCGGGCGGCCAGACGTCGCAGGTGGTCCTGCGGGTCCGTGCCGGACGGAGCGGCGGCCAGCAGCATCGCCCGGACCTCACCGGTGAGCACCACACCGGGCTGGACGACGTTCGCGGTGATCCCGTCCGGGCCCAGTTCACGGGCCATCGAGTGGGTCAGGTGGACGAGAGCGGCGTTGCGTACCCCGGAGCTCACGTTGTGCCGGGCGATCCGTGCCGCCTCGCCGCCGATGTTGACCACCCGGCCGGAGCCACCGGCCCGCAGGTGTGCCACGGCGGCACGGACGACGCGCAGGTAGCCGACGACCTTCTCCTCGAAGTCGGTCCGCAGCAACGCGTCCGTCGTCGAGAACAGCCCGTCGGGCACTCCACCGGAGACCCGGGCGGCGTTGTTCACCACCACGTCGAGGCCACCGAGCGCGTCTGCCGCGTCGGCCACCGCGCGCCCGCACCCGACCGGGTCGGTGATGTCCGCCGCGTGCACCGACGGTGCCGGCAGGCCGGCGTCGGTGCACGCGGTGACCGCTGCGGCGGCACCGGCGGGATCCCGGCAGAGCACCGCGCAGCGGGCCCCCGCCGCTGTCGCAGCCTCGACGATCGACCGGCCGATCCCCCGGGAACCACCGGTGACGAGCACCCGCCGACCGGCCAGCAAGGTCACTCGGCCAGCTCGACGATCGTGGCGTTGGCCAGGCCGCCCGCCTCGCACATCGCCTGCAGGCCGTACCGGATGCCCTGGTCGCGCATGTGGTGCAGCAGCCGGGTCATCAGGATCGCCCCGGACGCGCCGAGCGGGTGGCCGACCGCGATCGCACCACCGAGCGGGTTGAGCCGCTCCGGTTTCGCGCCGGTCTCGGCGAGCCAGCCGAGCGGTACCGGCGCGAACGCCTCGTTGACCTCGAACGCGCCGATGTCGTCGATGCCGAGGCCCGCTCGGGCGAGCACCTTCTGCGTCGCCGGCCAGGGCGCGCTCAGCATGACGACCGGGTCGTCGCCGACGACCGTACCGCTGTGGAAGCGGGCCATCGGTGTCAGGCCGAGCGCGCGGGCCCGGTCACCGGTCGTCACGAGAAGGGCGGCGGCGCCGTCGGAGATCTGGGACGAGTTGCCCGCGTGGATGACGCCGTCGGGGCGGAACGCGGGTGTGAGACCGGCCAGGGTCTCCACCGTGGAGGTCCGGCGGATACCCTCGTCGGCGGTCAGCCTGGTGTCCGGCAACGTGACGAGTTGGCCGGCGAAGGCGCCCGCGTCGGTCGCCTGCGCGGCGAGCGTGTGCGACCGTACCGAGAACTCGTCGAGAGCGGTGCGGGACAGTCCGTACCGCTCGGCGATCATCTCCGCGCCCTCCCCCTGGCTGAAGGAGTCGCGGGCGTAACGGGCGCGGACCTTGGGGCCGTAGGGCATGCCGGTCGCGCGGGCCGCGCCCAGCGGTACCCGCGACATCATCTCCACGCCGCCGGCGACGACCGTGTCGGCCATGCCGGACAGCACGCTCGCGACCGCGAAGTGCAGGGCCTGCTGGCTGGACCCGCAGGCCCGGTCGATCGTGACGCCCGGCACCGTCTCGGGCCAACCGGCGGCGAGCGCGGACATCCGGCCGACGTTGGTGGACTGGTCACCGAGCTGGTTGACGCACCCGAACATGACGTCGTCGATCTCGGCCGGGTCGACCCCGGTCCGCGTGACGAGTGTGGTGAGCACCTCGGCGGCGAGATCCACCGGGTGCCAGTCGGCGAGGGCTCCGTTGCGCCTGCCGATCGGGGTACGAACGGCGTCGACGATCACCGCATCACGCAAGACTGCTCCTCAGGCCGCAGGGCTCCCTCTCCCCATCCCACCCGGCCGGGCAGAGGTACACAAAGACGAACCGCGTATCGCTCGATAGGCACTACCCATCACCGCGCGACCGCCGACGGTCTCCGGCCGGTCCTATGGTCGCCTGATGGGACAGGGACTGTACGTCGACGGCCGCTGGCGCGCGGCCTCCGACGGTGACACGGCGGACGTGGTGAACCCGGCGACCGAGGCGGTGATCGGCACCACGGCCGTCGGCACGGTGTCCGACGCGGCCGACGCGGTGGCCGCCGCACACCGGGCGTTCCACGACGGTCGCTGGTCCGGACTGCTGGCGGCCGACCGTGCCGCCGCCCTGCGCCGACTGCGGCGGAGGCTGAGCGACCGGATCGACCACCACGTGGCACTGTCGGTCGCCGAGTCGGGTGCGCCGCGGGGCCAGTCGGCGGCGTTCGTGGCCGCCGCGCTGGCGCACCTCGGGTACGCGATCGAGGTCGCGACCGGGGAACACGACCGGATGCTGCCCCCGCCGCCCCGTGCGGCCGGTAGCCCACCCCGGACGACGGCGAGTCTGGTGCGCCGGGTGCCGGTCGGGGTGGTCGCGGCGCTCACCCCGTACAACGCGCCGTTGCTGCTGACCCTGCCGAAGGTCGCGGCAGCCCTGGCGATGGGCAACACGGTGGTGGTGAAGCCGTCGCCGTACACGCCGTTGGAGATCCTCGCCCTGGCCGAGGCCGCCGACGAGGCCGGGATACCGCCCGGTGTGCTGAACGTGGTGACCGGTGGCGCCGACGTCGGCGCGGCGCTGAGCGGTGATCCCCGCGTCGGTCTGGTGACGTTCACCGGCTCGGACACGGTGGGGGCGCAGGTGATGGCCCAGGCCGCCCGCAACGTCACCCGGGTGGTGCTGGAACTCGGCGGCAAGTCGGCGCTCGTGGTCAGGGCCGACGCCGACCTCGCGATGGCGAGCCGGATCGGTGCCGTGAACACGACCACGCTCGCCGGTCAGGGCTGCGCGTTGCTCACCCGTCACCTGGTGCACCGCGCCGTGGTCGCCGACTACGTGGCGGCGCTCGCGGAGCGGCTCTCCGCCGCCGTACCGGGTGACCCCGCCGACGAGCGGACGACCCTGGGCCCGTTGATCAGTGCCGCGCACCGGGACCGGGTGTCCGCAGCGGTCCGCGCGGCGCGGGCCCGGGGCGCCCGGGCGGTCGTCGACGGTGGACCGGTCGGCGTCGACGGCCGTGGCTTCTTCCACGAACCCGTGGTCCTGACCGGTGTCGGCAACGACGACCCCGTCGCCCGGCAGGAGATCTTCGGCCCGGTCGCGGTGGTGATGCCGTTCGACACCGACGAGGAGGCGGTGGCCCTGGCGAACGACTCACCGTACGGGTTGGCCGGTGCGGTGGTGTCCGCCGACCGGGTGGCGGCCGTCGCGGTGGCCGAGCGGCTGCGCGCCGGACGGGTGAGCGTCAACGACGGTGCGACCCCTAACGTGCGGTTGCCGTTCGGCGGTTTCGGGCGCTCCGGGATCGGCCGGGAGTTCGGCCTGGAGGGGGTGCTGGAGTACACGGAGGTCCAGACGTTGCAGTGGTAGCCGATCCCGGGGCCGGGTGGAGCCCCGGGGCCGGCAGGGTGGGTCAGCAGCCGAGGCGGCGGCTGGCCAGGGCGATGTCGTCGATCCAGAGGTCGAACGCACCCGGGGTGGTGCCGCCCTGGTAGAGCTGCCAGCCGATCTTCACGGTGTTGACGTTCGGCAGGATGAACGGCACGTCGTTGCCGCCGTGCTCGGTGGTGGAGGCGGTCAGCTCCGGGTTCGCCACCCCGTCGATCCAGACCGTGACGCGGTTGTCGGTCGGGTCGATCTTCCACTCGAAGCACTGCCAGGTGTCCTCGACCACGGGGGCCGACTCCCGCCAGTTGGTCCAGTCGCCGGTCGGCCCGCCGTCGGCGCCGACGCCCCAGAAGATGCCGGGGACGGTGGGGGCGTACTGGCCGCCGACCGGCCGGACGACTTCGGTGCTGCCGCTGCCGGTGGCCTCCACGAGGGTGAAGTGCGCCCAGTCGGGGGCGGTGGGGAAGGCGTCCACGCGCAGCCGCATCCGGCCGTAGAAGCGGTTGCCCGGTGCGGCGAAGTCGTCGACGCGCAGGAAGGCGCGTCCGTTGTCGACGGTGTGGACGTGCAGCACCTGGTTGCCCCGGTGGGTGCGTTCCACGGCGAGCGTGCCGTTGCGGGTGTCGATGCCCCAGTTCAGGCTGCTGGCACCGCCGCGCGGCAGGCGTTCGAAGTCCTCGCAGAACAGCAGGTGCCGGGTGCAGGAGCCGCGTTGCGAGGCGTTCGCGGCGTCGGACGGGACGCTGCCGGCCGTGACGGCGAGCGTCAGCGCGGCGGTCAACGCGGCGAGAAGTGTGCGCATGCCTGTCCTCCGATGGTCGCCACTGCGGCGGTCCGCCGCCGGGCACCCGGCGTCCGACCTCCGGTGCGTCACGGGTGCCCAGGCGGGACGGTGGGACACGGGCCCGTCGACCGCCTGTGGAAGCGTTCCCATATATAGCAGACGGTGGATGTCTGCGCTGACCGTGCCCGGCCTTTTGGGCCCGGTCGGCGCGAGTCGGCACGGTTCGCGCGAGGAGGAGGCGCGTACTCGACGGACCGCGCACCTGACAGCCGGGACATTCATACGATATAGCCCATATGGAGACGCAAGGGGAATCCGCGGTGACGGTGCCGGCCGACGGCCGGATACCGCGATGACCTCTGTCAACAGCCTGCTCCGCAGTGCCGCCGCCCCGCGCCGGGCCACCTTCCTGGAGCTCTTCTTCGACCTCGTCTTCGTCGTCGCGCTCGCGCTGCTGTCCGAGACCCTGGTGACCGAGTTGACCTGGCGCGGCGTCGCCGAGACCGTCGTCGTGCTGCTCGCCGTCTGGTGGGTGTGGGTGCTGACCACACTGGTCACCGACCTCTACAACCCGGACAGCTGGGTCATCCAGGTGGTGACGGTCGGCGTCATGTTCGGCGCGCTGATGATGGCCGCCGCGCTGCCGTCCGCGTTCGGCGACCGCGCGGGCATCTTCGCCGGGGCGTACGTGGCCAGCCACCTCGGTCGAGGATTCCTCTTCTTTTTGACGTTGCACGAGCCGGTCCCGCGCCGACGGGCGGTGCGGATCTGGGCGTGGTTCGGGATCTCCTCGGTCGGGTGGATCGCCGGTGCCTTCGCCGACAGTGACGTACGCCTGTGGTGGTGGGGTGGGGCGGCGGCCGTCGACTACCTGGCCTTCGCGTTCGGTTACCCGTTCCCCGGTCGACGACGGATCGGCACGGCCCAGTTCAACCCGATCGCCGAACACACGGCCGAGCGGTACCACCAGTTCTTCATCATCGCCCTGGGCGACATCATCCTGGTCGCCGGCCTGACGTACAGCGCGTACCCGGTCACCGCCGACCGGACCGCGGCGATCGTGGTGGCCTTCGCCAGCGCCACGCTGCTGTTCCGGATCTACGTACACCGGGCCGCGGCGCAGTTGACCCAGGCCATCGAGAAGGCCCGGGAACCCGGCCGGTTCGCACGGTCCGCGCCCTACACCCACCTGCTGATGATCGGCGGGGTGGTGACCGCCGCCGCCAGCGCGAAGCTGATCATCACCGAGCCGGCCGGGACGGTCGGGCCGGAAGTGCTCGCCGTCGTCGTCGGCGGACCGGCGGTCTTCCTCCTCGGTCGGACCCGCTTCGAGTACGAGGTCTTCGGCCGGGTGGCCTGGCCGTTGCTGGCCGGTATCGCGCTCCTCGGCGTGCTCGCCCCGGTCGCGTCGGCACTCACCCCGCTGCTGGCGGTGGTCTGCGCCAACCTGGTCCTGTTGGCGATCGTCCTGTTCGATGTCGCACTCGGCGGACGCCGCAACCCCGTACCGGCCGCGCCACCGCTGTGACCCGCCGCGACAGCGGCCGGGCCACGCCTCAGGGCAGCAGGATGACGTGCAGCGTCCGGGGGCCGTGCACGCCCTCGACCCGGTGGAGTTCGATGTCGCTGGTGGCCGAGGGTCCGCTGATCCAGGTCAGTGGGCGGTGCGGGGTGAGGCGGGCGAGCGCCGCCGGCACCCCGGCGACCACCTGGGCGGCGCGGACGACGCAGATGTGCAGGTCCGGCAGGAGGCTGAGGACACGTCGTCCCTGGTCGGGTGAGCCGTCGAGGACGACGGTGCCGGTCTCGGCGACGGCGACGGCAGCGGCGGTGACGACACCGTCCGCGGCGGCGATCCGGGCGTTGTCGAGCCCGTCGTCGGGCAGCACGGTCACCGTCGCGGGCAGCCAGGCCGACGGCAGCCCCGGTGGGACGACCACCGTCGCGGAGGCCGGCAGGAGGTCGGCGATCGTCTCGGCGACCGTCGTCTCGGGCACGCGGTGCACCCGGGCCCGGTAGTCGGTCAGCCGGTCCACCAGCAGGTCCAGGTCGACTGCACCCTCCCGCCGGTAGTCGCGCGGCACCGGGATGCCGGCTCCGCTCTCGCCGATCGCGGCGCGCAGCCGACCGAGGACGACGTCCCGGCCGCTCACCGCTTCGACCACCATTCGCGGAAGGACTCGGCGGGCGGCTCGGGCAGGTCACGGCTGGCGGTCCAGCCGTCCAGGGGCGGCGGCAGGCCCCGCCCGCGCCGACCGAGCAGCCGGCCCGACCGGGCGGCGCGCTGGGCGGCCGCGTACAGGGCGGGATGGTCCATGGTGTACGCGGCGGCGGCCATCGCCGTCGCCTCGGCGCGCGGGTGGGGTGCCTGGTCGCGGAGGTGCACCAGCAGATCCGGGATGTTGATCTTCACAGGACAGGCGTCGTAGCAGGCGCCGCAGAGCGACGACGCGTACGGCAGGGAGGCGTTGTCGGCGATCCCGGTCAGTTGCGGGGAGAGCACCGCCCCGATCGGACCCGGGTACACCGAGCCGTAGGCGTGCCCGCCGGTGCGTTCGTACACCGGGCAGACGTTCAGGCAGGCCGAGCAGCGGATGCAGTGCAACGCCTGCCGGCCCACCTCGTCGGCGAGGACGGCGCTGCGCCCGTTGTCGAGCAGCACCAGGTGGAACGCCTGCGGGCCGTCGCCCGGGGTCACGCCCGTCCACATCGAGGTGTAGGGGTTCATCCGCTCGCCGGTCGAGGCCCGGGGCAACAGTTGCAGGAACACCTCCAGGTCGCGCCAGGTCGGCACCACCTTCTCCACACCCATCACGGTGATCAGCGTCTCCGGCAGGGTCAGACACATCCGCCCGTTGCCCTCGGACTCGACCACGGCCAGAGTCCCGGTCTCGGCCACCGCGAAGTTCGCCCCGGACACCGCCACCGGCGTGGTGAGGAACGTCTGCCGCAGGTAGCGTCGGGCCGCCGCCGCCAGGACCACCGGTTCGTCGGTCAGGGCCGGGTCCACCCCGGGCATGGCACGCAGGAAGATCTCCCGGATCTCGGCCCGGTTGCGGTGGATCGCCGGCACCAGGATGTGGCTGGGTCGGTCGTCGCCGAGTTGCACGATCAGCTCGGCCAGGTCGGTCTCCACCGGGGTGATCCCGGCGGACTCCAGGGCCTCGTTGAGGCCGATCTCCTGGGTCGCCATCGACTTGACCTTGATCACCCGGTCGCTGCCGGTGGCCGCGACCAGCTCGGTGACGATGCTGTTCGCCTCGGTCGCGTCGGCGGCCCAGTGCACCACTCCCCCGGCCGCCGTGACCCGTGCCTCCACCTGCTCCAGCAACTCCGGCAGCCGCGCCAACACGTCGGCCTTGATCGCCGAACCGGCCGCCCGCAACTGTTCCCAGTCCGGCACCTCGGCGATCACCGCAGCGGACTTCGCGCGGATCGTCGCCGTGGCGTGTCGGAGGTTGCGGCGCAGTTGCGGGTCGGCCAGGGCCCTCCGCGCGCCGTCCGGGAAGGGTTCCGCACCCCGCAACTGCCCCACACCCTGCGGTGCCGTCGCCGGCATGCCGAGAAAGGTCCGGCTCACGACCTCACCACCAGTTCGCCGCGTTGGTCAGGAGTATCGCCGCCCGGCTCGGTCGAGGCCAGGATCTCCGCCAGGTGCACGGTGCGCACCCCGGTCCGCAGCCGGGACAACCCACCGCCGATGTGCATCAGGCACGACGCGTCCCCCGCCGTGCAGACGTCCGCGCCGGTGGCGAGCACGTGCCGCATCTTGTCCGCCAGCATGGCCGTCGACGTGTCCGCGTTCTTCACCGCGAACGTCCCGCCGAACCCGCAGCACTGCTCGGCCGCCGGCAACTCGACCAGGTCCAGACCCCGCACCTCGCGCAGCAACCGCAGTGGCCGGTCCCCCACCCGCAGCACCCGCAGCGAGTGACACGTCGGGTGGTAGGTCACCCGGTGCGGATAGAAGGCACCCACGTCGGTCACCCCGAGCACGTCCACCAGCAACTCCGACAGCTCGTACGTGCGCCCGGCCACCGACTCGGCACGCGAGGCCAGCCGCTCGTCACCGGCCCGCCGGGCCACCACCCCGTGCTGGTGGCGTACCGACCCGACACACGACCCCGACGGCGCCACGATCACGTCGTACGGATCGAACACCCGCGCGTACCGGCGCACCAACGGCAACGCCTGCCCCTGGTAGCCGGTGTTGACGTGCATCTGCCCGCAGCAGGTCTGCCCCTCGGGGAAGACGACCTCATGCCCGAGCCGCTCCAGCAACCGCACCGTCGCCTTCGCCGCCTCGGGGAACATCGTGTCCGCCAGGCAGGTCACGAACACCGCGATCCGCACGTCACACCTCCGCCCGCCCCGCGATCGTCCGTGCCGCCGCACCGCCACGGTCAGACCGGCGGGGCGCGATCCGGTTGAGTCTGCCGCACCGGCCGCCGCCGCGCAGCCGGGTCCCCACCGTCCGACCGCCACCGGTGTCCGGGAACCGGCCGGACAGCAGACGGTCGGGCCACCGTGGGCGTACACCACCCCCGACGAAGGAGAACCGATGCTGAGAAGAAGTGGGGCGCTCGTCGCCCTGGCCGCCGTGGCGCTCGCGTCCACCGCCCTCGCGGCGGCACCGGCGGCGGCCGCGACGAGCTCCGGACCGGACATCCGGGTGCCGGTCACGTCGACCACGACGTATCCCGCCAGCGCCACCGTGCTGCTGACGTTCCCCGGCGGCCGGTGCAGCGGCTTCATGATCAGCCCCCGAACGGTGGCGACCGCCGGGCACTGCGTGCACACCGGAGGCTCCCGGGGCAGTTGGCGGACGAACGTCGTCGCGTACCCGGGGCACAACGGGACGACCGCACCCTTCGGCTCCTGCGCGGCGACCCAGCTCTTCGCACCACAGGGCTGGACCGGCTCGTTCACCCACCCCGGCGGCAGCGACCCGGCCTACAACTACGGGGCGGTGCAGCTCAACTGCGGCATCGGCAACGTCACCGGCTGGTACGACCTCGGTTACACCACCCAGCCGCTGACCGGCTCGTGCACCACGACGCACGGGTATCCGGCGGACCGGCCCGGACAGTGGACCAGCGTCGACCGCATCCGCTACGAGACCTCGACGCAGCTCTACACGTCGCACAGCTTCGGCGGCGGGCAGGACGGCAGCCCCGTCGCCTACACCCCCGACCCGGAGGACTGGTGCCCGCTGCCGCCGCGACTGGACTTCCCCTGGCCGAAGCCGCCCTGCCCGTGCCCGCTCGCCCGCACCGCGCTGGGGATCCTGACCAGCGGCCCGGACGGGGTCGGCCCCGGCGTGGCCTACAGCGTCGCCACCCGGCTCACCCAGCAGGCCGTGGCCAACCTCGCGCAGTGGCGGTGACTCCTGCCCACTCCGGCCGGGGCGGCCGTTCCCGAGTCCGCCCCGGCCCGGTCAGGCCGACCGGGCCGGCGCGGCGGTCAACCGCGCCCGGACCTGCGCGGCGTCCGCGTGGTCGAGTTGCTCCAGGATCTCCAGCGCCCCACACCAGGCGGTACGGGCCAAGTCCGGCTCGCCGGCCGCGCGGTGACTGTCGCCCAGGTGGGTCAACGTGGTCGCCTCGAAGTAGCGTTCCGCCGACTCCCGCCACAGCATCAGCGCCTGGTGATAGCACCGGATCGCCTGCGGCTGCCGGTCCAGCCGGTAGTGCACGAAGCCGAGGCTGTCCCAGGTGTGCGCCTGCCAGTACCGGTTGCCGACCTGCTGTTGCAGCGCCAACGCCTGCTGGCAGTGCGCCAACGCCTGCGGGTATTCGCCGAGCTGGCTGTGGTACCAGCCGATGTTGTTCAGCGCGTTGGCCCGGCCGCCGACGTTTCCCGCCCCGATGAACAGCTCCAGCGCCCGCCGGGCCTGGTCGAGGGCGTCCCGCAACCGTCCCTGACGTTCAGCAAGGATGCCGAGGTTCAGATGCACCCGGGCGCTGCCGACGGCGTCACCGAGACCGGCGTAGAGCGCCAACGAGGTGTCCAGGTGGGACCGGGCCTGCTCGTGGTCCTCCCGCCGTAGGCAGGCCACGGCCCGGTTACGGTGGGCGCGGGCCTGGCCGTCCCGGTCGTCCACCCGTGCTGCGGCGGCCAACGCCACCTCCTGCACGACCAGTTGCTCCGGCCAGGCGCCGATGCGGTCGAGATAGGTGTTCAGGGTCCAGGCGAGCTGCCAGGCGTGCGTGTCGAAGCGGGCCTGTGCGGCGAGAGCGACGAGCGTGAGCAGCACCCGATGTTCCCGGACGAGCCAGTGCCACGCCCCGGCACGGTCGGCGGGCGGATCGACCACCGCCCCGACGCGTGCCGGGACGAGGTCGATCGGGTCACGATGGTCGTACAGGAGCAGCGCGGCGGCGTACGCGGTGTGCAGGTAGTGGTCGAGGAGACGGCCGAGGGCCTCCCGGCGTACCGGATCGGGGTCGTGTGTGGCCGCCTGCTCGGCCGCGTAGGCGCGCAACAGGTCGTGCAGGACGTACCGGCCGGGCCGTGCTTCGGCGACCAGGTTCGCCTCGACGAGGGCCGTCAGTGCCCGTCCCGCCTGCGCGGCGGGCACGCCGGTGAGACTGGCCAGCGCCGCGACGGTGGCCTCCGGCCCGGGGTGCAGCCCCAGCAGGCGGAACGCCCACGCCGTGGTCGCGTCGAGACTCCGGTACGACCAGGAGAAGACCGCCCGGATGTCGAGCGTCCGGTCGCCGCCGGTGAATCCGTCGAGGCGCCCCGGCTCGGTCAGCTCGTCGGCGAGGCGACCGAGGCTGAGACCGGTCCGGGTGGCGGCCCGTCCCGCCACGATGGCCAACGCGAGCGGCAGTCCGGACGCCGCGCCGACGATCCGCGCCGCCGCCTGCGGCTCGCCGGACACACGCTGCGGACCGAGCCGCGCGACGAGCAGCTCGTACGCCTCCGGCGGCGTCAGCGGTGCGAGGACGAACGGTTGGGCGGCCTCGATGCCCACCAGTCCCGGCAGTTGGTTGCGGCTGGTCACCAGCACCAGGCACCCGGGCGAGTTCGGCAGCAGTGGACGCACCTGCGCGGCGTCCCGGGCGTTGTCGAGCAGCACGAGCACCTGCCGGTCGGCCAGCAGGCTGCGGAACAGTCCGGAGCGGCCGGACAGTCCCGCCGGGATCCGCGGCGCGGACACGCCGCACGCCTCCAGGAACTCCCGCAGCACCTCCGCCGGTTCCGGTACCGGCCCGTCCGGGTCGAACCCGCGCAGGTCGACGTAGAGCTGTCCGTCGGGAAAGCGGTCGGCGACCCGATGTGCCCAGTGCAGTGCCAGCGCGGTCTTGCCGACGCCGGCCGTACCGCTGATCAGCGCGACCGGAACGGTGCCCGGCGCGCCGTGCTGGCGTGCCAGCAACATCGCCAGCCCGGCGAGCACCGTACGCCGTCCCACGAACACGGGTACGGCCGCCGGAAGCTGCCGGGGTGTCACCGGCGGCGTCACGTGCGGGGCGGTGTCCTCAGCACGCCGGGCGAGCTGCGCGTGGGCGGCGGCCCGGAGCCGGTCCTCCGCACGGCCGGCGTCGACGGCGCGCAACAGTCGCCAGTGCGCCGCGTCCCAGCGGCTCAGCTCCGCCATCTCCGTCGGCACCGGGCGGCCGGTCTGCGCGGCGTGGGCCAGGCAGGCGGTCACGTAGGAGACGACGAACGGCCACTCGGGCAACGACTTCGCGTTGAGCTTGTCGCTGAGCGTGGAGCGGGCCAGCGCTGATCCCAGCGCCGTCGACACGGCCACCAGGGTGTTCAGCGACGGGGACCCGCAGTGTTGCCGCAGGCGCCTGAGGTCGTCGACGAACCGGGCCAGAGCCGCCTGCGCCTCCCCGGCCGGTCCGCTCATCCCGCACCCCTCCCCAGCCGGACGCGATCGCCAATCCATAGAGGATTGTCGACCCACTCGCTCCCGTCGTGGGTCGGCGAATCCGCTGATGTCGCGATATCTCGGGAAAACGTGTCCTGGCAGAGCGAGGCAGCGGACGCTGGATACGCCTGTCACTGCGCCTCGAAGTGCTCCTTCATCGCCGGGTAGTAGTCGTCGAAGTTCGGCCTCGGCTGACCGGTGTGCGCGGCGACCAGGGCGTCGAGGTAGTACTCCCACCCCGGCCCGACCTCGCCGGCGTGCTCCGTGCCGGTCAGGTAGTGGGTGAACCGCAGCTCGGTCACGCCCGCGCTCTCGACGAGCGTCATGTCCAGGTGCCAACTGCCGTACTCGTCCACCGCGGAGACCGTGAGCCGGCTCGGCGGTTCGCACGCCTCGATGGTCACGTCCATCCAGGGCTCGTCCTCCTCGTACGCCATCTGGACCTTGATCGTCCGCCCCGGTGCCGCGTCGCCCTGCCACGGGCCGAACCAGCGCGCCGTCCGTGGTGACTCGGTGAGGCTCGCCCAGACGTCGGCGACGGGTGCGCGGAACGTGCGGGTCAGCACGAGGTCGTCGCCGAACAGTCGGCCGGTCGGTGTCGGTGTCACGCCGTCTCCTTCGTCGATGGATGCCGTTCGGTGGTGATGGTGCCCCGCTCGGTGGCGGGGCGCCGTTCGCGGCGGGTGCGGTAGACCTCGGTCTCCAACGCGTCGAGGTGCTGCTGCCACCGGGACGGGCGCATCAGCCGTCCCAACCACCCGACCAGTTCGTCCAGGGGCGCGGTGGTCAGGGTGTAGACCCGCCGCCGCCCGTCGGCCGTGTCGCGCACCAGGCCGGCTTCCCGCAGCACACGCAGGTGCCGACTGACGGCCGGCCGGCTGATCACGAACCGGTCGGCGATCTGCCCGGCCGAGAGCGACTCGTCGCGCAGCATCAGCAGGATCTCCCGACGCACCGGATCGGCGATCGCCGCCGCCACCTCGTCCACGACTAAAGCGTAACCCATAGGTTACGCTTTAGACCACTCTCGCCTGAGCTGATCCCCGGTTCGATGCTGAGCTTCAGGCCACGAGGAGTCGCAGGCCCAGTTCGGCCGCGTCAAGGTCGGTGAGCTCGCGGTTGCGGTCGGCCCACCGGCCGGAGGAGAGGTCCTGTCGGAGGGCGCGTACGGCACGCTGCTCGGCCGCCGGCCCGACCCGGGTCCACACCGACACCGCGCGGCGGACCTGCTCCTCCAGGTACGCCTCGGGCCGGCGCCAGTACGCCTCGAAGAAGCCGTCGGCACAGTCCCACGGGACGAGCACCGGCTCCATGCGGGCCCCGATCGCGCGGGCCAGCTCGTCCACCGAGGGGCGGCCGACCACCAGGCCGGCGACCTCGGGGAGGTAGTCCCGGCTGAGCCAGAACCGCTGACGCCAGCCGGTGTCACTGGCGTCGTGCGTGAACACCACGACACGACGGGCCACCCGCCGCATCTCGCGTAGCCCGGCGATCGGGTCGTGCCAGTGGTGGACGGTGCTGAAGGCCAGCGCGGCGTCGAACGCCCCGTCCTCGAAGGGCAGGTTCTCCGCGCTGGCGGCCACGCACGGTGCCGCGTCCACGGGACGTTGCGCCCTCATGGTCGCCGCGGGTTCCACTGCGGTGACCTCACGATCGGCGGGCTCGTACGAGCCGGTGCCCGCCCCGACGTTCAGCACCGTACGGGCGTCACCGAGCGCTTCCCAGACCCGCGCGGCGATGCGCGGCTCGGTGCGTCGCGTCGCCGGATACGCGGACCCGATGGACTCGTACAACTGCGCGCCGCAGACCCGCAGGTGCTCCTCCGGCGTCATGCTGATGCCCATCGCCCGGGCCTCCAGTTCCCTGTCAATGGCGGTGACCGTGGCGATGGCCCGGTCCCGTTGTGCCAGCAGCAGGCCACGCAGTCGGTGCAGATGGGCCACCGCGTCGCTGGTCGGATCGTCGACCAGCGCGGCGATCTCCCGCAGGCCGAAGCCCAGCCGCCGGTAGGCGAGCACCTCCCGCAGTCGTTCCACGTCGCTCGCGGAGTAGGCCCGATGGCCGGCGCCGGTCCGGGCGACCGGTCGCAGCAGGCCGATCTCGTCGTAGTGGTGCAGCGTCCGCACGCTCACGCCGGCCATACTCGCCACGCGTCCCACGGTCAGGTACTCGGTCACCTCGTCGACGATGCGGCATGACGTCACGTGAGGTGCAAGCTAGCTGTCGTGCGACGGTGTCGGGACACCGGGCCGACCGATGGTTCGAGTCGGCGTGCCCCTCGTCCGTGCCGCCAGGACTGCGAGCGCGGTGACACTGACGAGTACGGCCAGGACGGCGACCGGACCACCCGGCCCGAGCGCGGGCATGACCGCCGGAACCGTCCCGTCGAAGAAGCTGCTCGCGTCGTCGTAGCGGATGGCGATGGCGACGGCAGAGCCGGCCGCAACAAGTCCGGCCGCCGCGCTGACCGCGAGGGGTCGGCGTGCGGGGGGCCGCAGCAGTGCCCACAGCGCCGCGCTGTACAGGACGATGACGGCGGCGAGGTGGACGAACCAGCCCGGAAATCGGTGCAGCGGTATTTCGATGCTGCCGTAGCCCGCCCACGGCAGCACCAGGACCGCCAACAGGTTGCCGAGAGCACCGACGATGACGGCGATCCGGATTGCCACTCTCATCTCCCGTCCTTCGCGTGCGCCGGCGTGGCGGGCGCTCCCGTCCGCCACGCCGACGACCGGTCACGAGGTCTGGAGCGAGACGCCCAGCACGGCGGTCGCCGCAGGTACCTCGGTGGACAGGATGTACTCGTACGAGCCGGTGCCCGCCCCGACGTTCAGCACCGCGCGGGCGTCACCGAGCGCTTCCCAGACCCGCGCGGCGATGCGCGGCTCGGTGCGTCGCGTCGCCGGATACGCGGACCCGATGGACTCGTACAACTGCGCGCCGCTGACCCGCAGATGCTGCTCCGGCGTCATCCCGCACCTGCTCGCGATCGTTCGCACTCCATGATCGCGAGCAGGTGTCGTCGGGTCAGTTGGACCAGGTGAATCCCGCCAGGTGCGAGGTCTCCTGGGCCTGGTCGACACCGAGGGCGGCGACCACCCCGGCGGCGGCCAGCAGGATGAGGGACACGACCGTGCGGCGCAGGCGCATGATGACCTCCATGACGAGCAGCACGAGCTCGATTTCCTCGAAGAGTATCAATCCTTCGCGCAAGCCGGGGGACGCCTCAGGGGATCGACTCGGTGGCTTCCCTGCGGGCCGGGCCGGCCAGCGAGTAGGCGATCAGCCCGCCGAGGGCGAACACCGCCGCCGTCACCGTTGCCGCAGTGCTGTCGGTCGGTTGGGCCTGCCAGGTCAGGACCGCTCCCCCGGTGCCCTGCTGGGGATACATGACCGCGACGGTGGTCCAGCCCAGCGGCAGGAACCACGATCGACCGGCGCCCACCACCGTGGCGCACAGCGCCGTCAACCCGAGCAGGCCGGCGGCGTCGCGGAACACCAGCGTGGCCGGCCCGAAGCGGGCCCCGGTGTACCGCGTGGCGAGCAGGGCCAGCAGAACCACCAGGAGGCCGGCCAACAGGTGCGCCGCACGCCGTGGCGGCCATCGCCGCGCGGCGGTCCGGTCCAGGTTCTCGTCCGGGGCGGTCAGGGTGGCCGAGAGCACCGCGACCATCAGCAGGACGGTCAGCACCACCATCGTCGGGGCGACGTCGCGCTCGTCGGCGACGGTCCGCCACAGCGTCCAGATCACCGCCGCCCCGCCGACGGCGACGGCCAGGGCCAGGGGTACGCGCCGGGAGCGCAGGTAGAGCAGCGTCCAGGTCACCGGGAACTCCGGGACAGCAGTTCGCTGGTGTCCTCGCAGGCGCGTTTGGCGTCACGGACCGCCGTCACCCGGGCCAGCGCCTCCTCGGCGGAGACCTCGCGCAGCCCGTTCCACAGGGCGAGCGCCTCGGCGTTGAGTTCGAAATCCTCCTGGATCATGCCCGGAATCAGCCCGACGTCGGATCGCGGCTCGCGGCCCAGCAGCCAGTACGCTGCCGCCCGGTCGACCGCCTCGTGGTGTTGCCGGCACTCGATGTCGACAGGTACGCCCAGACCTCGGACGACCTCGACGGCCACGACGTCCGGGTGCGCGAGCCCACCGAACTTGTCGATCCGGACCGGCACCTCGACGACGTCGTCGCGGGACGGCGTCTCCCCGTCGCGCCCGTACGTGGAGGTGTCCTCGTGCACGGCGGTCGGGGCGTCCGGGAGTTTCGCCAACGCCACCAGACCGTCACGGGCCAGCGGGGCCAGGTCGTCGAGGACCCTGGCGTTGACCCGGCTCACGCACACCGTCGGAGCGTCCTCGGTGCAGACCATCTCCCGGGCGACCGGGTCGACCGGTGCGTCGAGCACGGCCGGGTCCCGGGGCACCACCGCCACCGCCCCGACGAGCCCGAGCAGCACCGGCACCAACGCCGCCGTACGGGTCCGCCAGCTATCGCCGACGAACAGCACCAGGCCGGCGACGGCGAGTAGGGCAAGCCAGATCGCCAGCGCACCGCTGACCTGGTTGTCGATCGTCTGATAGGCGTGGAACTGGCTCGTGCCGTGGATCGGGGACAGCGCTGCGGCCAGCCACTCCGGGCGGAGGAACATGCTGAAGGAGACGAACAGGACGCCGGCCACGCCCAACGCGGGTGCGGTCGCCGGAACGGGGAGCAGACGCCCGATCCCCAGACCGAGCCAGGCCGCGGCGATCAGGGACAGCACGCCGACGCCGGTGACGACGGTGAAACCGAGCAGAGGCAGGTAGCCGGCGCTGGTGGCGATCCGGGCGACGCCCGCCACGGTCACCAGCAGGTAGGCGCTGCCGAGGGTGAGGGCCATCGCGCCGAGGACCGGCAGCATCCGCTGGACGGGCGGTCGGGCGGTGGTGCCGAAGAGCTCGGCGACGTTCGAGCGGTGCTCCCGACGCCCCTGCCAGGCGCCGGCGGCCAGCGCCAGCGGCCACATCAGCAACAGGTACTCGCGGGTGACCAGGGCCAGCGACATCAGGCCACCGGACCATCGGGCCGGAGCCACGTAGAGTGCGCCGACTCCGGCGAGCACGGTGATCAGCGCGGCACCGAGCGCGGCGGAGCGGCGGATCTCGACACCCAGGATGCTCATCGGACGGCCTCCGCGCGGTGCCGACGCAGGATGGCGGAGTAGCCCCGCTCGGTCGGGCTGTCGCCCGGGTGGCTCTGGTCGCCCTGGGCGCTGAGGGCCTCGGCGGTGCCCTGCCAGACCAGGCGGCCCTCGTTGATCAGGATGACGTCGGTGCAGGCCGCCGCCACGTCCTCGACCATGTGGGTGGAGACCACGACGCAACTGTCGGTGCCGAGGTCCCGCAGCAGCTCGCGGAAGTCGAGTCGTTGTTCCGGGTCGAGGCCGACGGTCGGTTCGTCGAGCAGCAGGAGCTGCGGGTCGTTGACGATGGCCTGCGCGATGCCGGCGCGGCGCAGCATGCCGCCGGAGAGGGTCTTCAGCCGGGTGTCGGCCCGGTCGGTCAGGCCGACGCGGTCGACGGCCCGCTGCACCGCCGCCGGGATCGCCGCCTTGGGCATCTCCTTGAGCCAGGCCATGTATCCGACGAACTCGCGCACCGTGAAGCGCGGGTAGAAGCCGAAGTGTTGCGGCAGGTAGCCCAGGCCGCGACGGACCGCTCGCAGGTCGACGCGGCCGTCGACCGGGTGTCCGAGCAGCGTCAGGCGCCCGGCGGTCGGCGCGAGCACGGTGGCCAGGGAGCGCATCAGCGTGGTCTTCCCGGCGCCGTTGGGGCCGAGCAGTCCATGGACCCCGGTGGTCAGCGCCAGGTCGAGGCCGTCGACGGCCAGGCGCCGCCCGGCGCGGACCCTCAGGCTCTCGGCGTGGACGACCCAGGGACTGGTGGTGGCGGCCGTCTCGGCCACGCTCAGGGCACGCATCGGCATCTTCCTTCGTTCGGGGTCGGTGGAGAGGGACGCGGCGTCGCGCGTCCGGTGGCGCAGAGGTCCTACTGCTGGGCGGCTCGTCGGAGCCCATCGGTCCGCAGCAGCACGGTGAGGGTCAGGGCGACCGTGGCCAGTGCCCAGACACCGGTGCTCTCCTCGGTCAGCACCAGTGGCGTCCGGGCGGCGGCGAGGCTGGGGGTGATCACCGCGAGTGTCCAGATCGCGATCAGTCCGATCGCGGCCCGGCGTACGCCGACGAGACTCCCCAGCACGAGCGTGGCGGCGGTGAACGTCAGGCAGGGCAACAGCGTCAGCGCCGGTGGCACGCCGGTGCCGTAGCCGGCGAGGGCGAGGGGCGGGATGACGACCACCAGCACCGTCGCGGTGCGGCGCAGCAGGGTCGTCAGACCGGCCCCGGGGGTGGTGGCGATCAACTCCCAGGCGGGATCGGCCCGGCGGTGCCAGGCGATCGCGACGCCGGGCAACGGGGCCAGTGGGGCGAGCAGCAGCACCAGCGACGGCAACGCGGTCCACAACTCGCTGAGCAGGACGGCGCAGGCGAGTACCGCGGCGGTCATGGCCAGCCAGGGGGCGAGCGTGCCGACCAGCCAGCGGCGGCGCAGCACCGTCCAGGACCGGCTGCGGGCGACCGGGGCCGGGGACGCGGCGATCTCCCGGTCCAGGGTGACGGCGACCCGGGCGAGGACGGTACGGGTGTCGGCGGTGGTGCTGCCGGCCAGCCGCGCCCGGCAGTCGGCGCAGTCCTCCAGATGCACCTCGATGGCCCAGACGCCGGGCTCGTCGAGGCGGGGGTCCGCGGTGGCGTACCGCTCGATCTGGGTGAGGGTCGGATGGGGGGTCATGACAGGGCCTCCCGTAGCGCGATCCGGGCTCGGCGGACACGGGACTTGACGGTGTTCTCGGGCACGCCCAGCAGCACGGACGCCTCCCGGGTCGAAAACCCGTCCAGGACGGTGGCGCGCAGGGCGGCCCGGACCTCGGGCGGCAGGGTGAGCAGTGCCTGTTCGAGTTCCTGTCCGATCCGCGCCGCCATCACCTCGTCCTCGGCGGCGGGTGCCGTGGCCGGCGTCAGCGGCACCTGCGGCAGTTGCGCCGTGCGGGCCCGGCGACGGAACGCGTCGACCAGTCGGTGGGCGGCGATGGTCCACAGCCAGCCCACGGCGGTGCCCCGCGCCCCACCGCCGCTTCCCGTCCGGGCTCCGGCGAAGGTGCCCGAGGCCCGCCAGACGGTCAGGTAGGTGTCCTGGAGGACCTCGGCGACGATGTCGGGGTCGGCGCACCGGCGGCGCAGCCGCACCTCCAGCCACGGCGCGGTACGCCGATACAGCTCGTCGAAGGCCCGCCGATCACCACGGGCGACGCGCCGCACGAGTTCACCCTCGTCCGCTGCGTCCATGCCGGTACTCACACCGGGTAAGACGACGGTCGGACCACGATCGGGTCCCGGATCACTGTGACGGCCATCACCTTCGTCCTGCCAGTCGGGCGCGGCGGCGGGCGTGCCCACCGGTGTCGGTGTCGCGCGTAGTCCGTCAGGTCCAGGGCAGGGCGGCGCGTTCCTGCCAGTAGCGGTCCGGCGGCAACGCCAGGTCCGCCCACCGGGTCGGGTCGACGGTGAGCGTCTGCGCCCGCAGGTTCGAGGCCAGTTGGTCGGCGGTGGCGGCCCCGGACAGGACGATCGTCGCCCACGGCTGGTGCAGCGCCGCCGCGAGCGCGGGCGCGTCACCGACGTCCTCGCGTACGGCGAGACGGCCGTTGGCGAGGGCCTCCTTGACGATGACCAGGTACCCCGCGTCGTGCGCCTCGGCCAGGGCCGGGCCGGCGCTGGGCTCCAGCAGATTCCAGGTGGCCTGCACGCTGCGGAACAGCGGCTCGCCGTCGACGCGGACGTCGAGCGCGTCGCGGATGACCTCGGCCTGCCTCGGTCCGCTGGTCGAGAGTCCCACCAGCACACCCTGCCGGCCGAGGTCGGCGAGTCGTCGGTGCAGGGCCACGTCGTGCAGGGCGGGACTCTCCGGAGTGACCGAGTGGATCTGGTAGAGGTCGAGGTGGTCGCCGAGCAGCGCGGTGGTCTCCGCGTACTGCCGGTCGAAGGTGGCGAGGCGATGGTCCTTGACCTCGTGCGTCTCGGCCTCGACGCGCCAGCCTGCGGTGTAGGTGTAGCCCCACTTGCTCCCGACGACGACGTCGTCGACGTCCGGCCGGCTCCGCAGCCAGTGCGCGAGGAACTCCTCGGCCCGGCCGTACGAGCGGGCGACGTCGACGTAGCGGACCCCGGCGGCGTACGCCTGGTCGAGGAGTTCGCTCGCGCGGGCGCGTAGCGCCTCGACGGTCCGCTCGGCCGGCAGGTCCGCGGCGCGTCCGAGATTGATGTAGCCCGGACGGCCGACGGCCGCCAGTCCGAACCCGATCCGGGAGCCTGCGGCCAGGCGCGCGATGGTTGCCATCAGCCCATCCAACACCGCAGGCCGCGCGCCGTCGTCGCCACCCGCGTCGTTCCCGGCCGGCACACCGGTTCAGCGGTGCAGGTAGGCGGCGAGGCCGCCGAGTTCCTCGTTGGCGATGAACACCGAGCGGACGTTGATGATGGCTTCCTCGACGTGGGTGGGGCAGCCCCACGCGGCGTCACCCCAGGAGTCGGCGATCTTGATCTCGGCCGGTGCGGCGCATCCGGCCGCACCGCCGAGTTGGCAGTGTTCGGGGTGCGGCACCGCGACCTGCGCGGCGGCGGCGGACTGCATCCGAGCGTTGAGTTCGGCGGCGGCGGCAGCACGGCGCTCGGCCTCGGCGCGGAGTTCGCGCTCGGCGCGTACCGCCTTGGCGAGTTCGTCGTGGGCTGCGGCGGCGCGTTCCTCGGCGGCCTTCTGCGCCCGCTCGATGTGGTGGCGTTCGATGGCGAGTGCCGCGGTGCCGGCGAAGAGCCGGGCGATGGCGAGATCGGTGTCCTGCGGGACGCGCGGAACGCGGTGGTACATGGCGAAGGTGCCGAGCAGGCCGCCGTCACGGGCCAGGATCGGCGTGGACCAGCAGGCGGCCAGCCCGGCCCGGTCGGCCAACTCGCGGAAGTCGTTCCAGAACGGGTCGGTCGCGATGTCGGTGACGACGACCGGCTGACGCCGGTGGGCGGCGGTGCCGCAGGAACCGACGCCCTCGCCGGTGGCGATGCCGTCGATGGCCTCGTTGTAGAAGTCCGGCAGGCTGGGCGCCGCCCCGTGGCGCAGGTGCCGGCCGTCGGGGTCGGCCAGCAGGACCGAGACGAGCACCTCCAGCGGCGCGAGGTTCTCGATGCAGCGGGCCATCCCGTCGAGAACCTCGGTCAGCGGTGCCTGACGGGCGATCTGCTCCAGCAGCGCGCGGTGTTCGGCCATCAACCACTGGGCGTGCTTGACCTGGGTGGTCTCCACACCGATCACCCGGATCCCGATCACGGTGCCGTCGGCGGCGCGGCGCGGTTCGTAGGTGAAGTCGAAGAAGGTCTCCCGGGCCTGCGGGCCGGTGCCCAGCACGACCCGGACGTCACGTCCGGTGTAGGGCTCCCCCGCGCGGTAGACCTGGTCCAGCAGGCCGATGAAGCCCTGACCGGCGAGTTCGGGCATCAGGTCCGCCAGCGGGACCCCGGTACGCGCGCGTTCCTGGCCGATCGTCGTGAAGAATGCCGGGTTCGCGGCCTCCAACACGTGCGACGGCCCGGCGAGTGCGGCGAATACGGCGATGGACTGGCCGAACAACGTGCGCAGGTCGTCCTCTGCCGCAGGCGTGGTCCCCGCCGGACCCGCAGCAGCAGGGCTCCGGCCCGATAGCGCCGTCATGATGTGTGGTCCGCCCCTCGCCGTCGATCCCGTTCCGAGCGCTGTCAACCTACGGGACGACGCCCATCTGCTCACAAGTCGTGGCCGTGCTGCCGCGCACGCCTCCTCAACCGCGTCGCGGGCGGTGCAGGCGGTCCGTGACCACGGCCGTCACCACCTCCGATTGCCCGTGCGACGTGGGATGTGCATTCCGCAGCGCCCGGAAAATTGTCGATCATCCTATGTCGACCTGTCGAGATCGATCCGAGGCGGTGCCGCCCCGGTGAATCCCGGCGACGACTTCAGTAGTTCCGAAACACCGAAAGCGAATAGACGATCATTGATATGCGCTACCCTCGATGCAATACTCGTTGGAAGCGCTCCCACACACCGTCCCGGAGCGCTCGGAACGGAGGATGCACCGTGCGTTCACACCACCCCCCTCGATCCCGGCCGGCCGTCCGCCGCCCCCTCCAGGTGCTCACCCTGGCGCTCACCATGGTGGTCGCGATGCTGCCCTGGGCCGGCGCCGCCCAGGCCCACGGCACCGTCATCAACCCGGCGACCCGCGCCTACCAGTGTTGGCAGAACTGGGGCCACCGGCACATGGATCCGGCCATGCAGACGCAGGACCCGATGTGCTACAGGGCGTTCCAGGCCAACCCCGACACCATGTGGAACTGGATGAGCCAGTTGCGCGACGGCCTGGGCGGGCAGTTCCAGGCCCGTACGCCCGACGGCCAACTGTGCAGCAACGCCCTCTCCCGGAACAACGCCCTGAACCAGCCGGGCGCCTGGAAGGCCACCACGGTCAGCCGGAGCTTCACGCTCCAGTTCTACGACCAGGCCAGCCACGGCGCCGACTACTTCCGGGTCTACCTGACCCGGCAGGGGTTCAACCCGGCCACCCAGCAGGTCGGGTGGGGGAACATCGACCTGATCCAGACGACCGGGCGGTACGCGCCGACGCAGAACATCTCGTTCAACGTCTCGACCTCGGGCCGTAGCGGACAGCACGTCCTCTTCGTGATCTGGAAGGCGTCGCACATGGACCAGACCTACATGTGGTGCAGCGACATCAACATCGTCTGATCCGCAAGGTCGCAATTACGCCGCTACTCCGGTCCGGGCATCTTCCGGGCCGGAGTAACGGTGCGTAGGGCGACACTCGCCGCCGCAAATGCCGCCCCACAATTCGTTCCGCCGCCCCGGCCAGCCGTTCCGCGAACAGTTCCTCGGAGCGCCACCACAGCCGCGCGAGGCCGGCGTCGAGGGCCTACACGGCACACGCCGACGACACGCGGACCGCGATCTCCCCGGGACGGGTGTCGCCGGCCTCCCGGCACCGGAAGAAGAAGGCCCGGCGGCAGCCACTTCCTCCGGCCGGAGATCGCCCGGCGGATCGCGCCTCCGCCGCGACACATAGTCGCCGTCCACTTACCGCACCGAACATTTTCGGGTCGCGCGGGACGGGCAGATCCGCACCGGGGATGGGACCGGTCAATACCTGGGCTGTTATGTGGATCCCGTTGACGCGACAAGTATCGCAGGCGCTATTGTGACTACCACGTTCGTGGAACTGTCTCCACTGGAAGGGAATGTGCTCAGACGTGGCTAAGCAGATCATTCATAAGCTGGTCGACGACCTGGACGGCGGCGACGCCGACGAGACCGTGAAGTTCTCTCTCGACGGCGTGCAGTACGAGATCGACCTGTCCAGCAGCAATGCCGCGAAGTTGCGGGAGGCGTTCGCCTCCTACGTGGCCCACGGCACGAAGGTGGGTCGCGGCGGTGTGGTCGTCGGTGGCCGGGCCGCTCGTGGTCAGGGTTCCGCCAGCACCGACCGGGAGCAGAACAAGGCGATCCGGGAGTGGGCCAAGAAGGCCGGTAAGGACATCTCCGACCGGGGCCGCATTCCGCAGGAGATCGTGGACGAGTACCACGCGAAAGCCGGTCGCTGACCGACCGCACGGCACCTCTCACACGGCGCGACGAAACGCTCGTTCCGGTGCGGTGAAGCTTCTGCCCACACACGGGGGCACGCGCACCGTGACGGGCCTTTTACCGGTGGTGCATGAATCTGCCCCGGTGACACAGGAATCGCATCGACGTCCGGTCACCGATCTCCCCATCGGTGCCGGCGTAGCGAAGGCGATAAGGCGCTCGCCACCGCAGTCACTGACAGACGTCGCGGCTTTTGCGCCGCGCAGGCCACCACCTACCTTCAGGCCGCGGCCGGTACAGCTGCACGCACGATCACACCGCCGACACCCGTCGCCGGTGCGGCAGTGCCGGATCGCGCACACGGCCGGCGTGGACCTGGTAGCTCACCCGCGAGGTCAGCCCGGACGTTCCCGGCGCGAGGGCACCAGCATGGTCGGTGGTGGCGGCTGGTGGCCGTCACCGCCGACCTGTCGCGGTGCGGGTCAGGGAAACGGGTGCGGGTGCGGGTTGATCTCCTCGGGCGGCAGCGACGTGGACCGGTAGCCCAGCCGTACCGGGAGTTCCCTGAGCCGGGGCAGGTCGACCCGGCGGTTCCGATGCCCGAAGACCATCGGCAGCGTGCCCGGGATGATGACCTTGACGCAGGTGAGGTCGACGGTGGCCTGTTCCCGGGCCGTCTGTTCGACGACGACCACGTCCAGGCCGCTGTCGAGGTACCGATCGACGACCCAGCGCAGATCGTCGAGCAGGTCGGTGGCGGGCCGGTACCGCTTCGCGGGCGGGAACGCGGTCTCCATCGAGAGGATCTCGTCGCGCTGGTAGAGGAAGGCGAAACGGTCCCAGCTCTGCGGGGCGGCGGCGACCAGCGCGTGGTCCTCCATCGACCGGACCAGGTCGGAGTCGGCGACCAGGTCGGGTGCGGTGGTGTCGGCGGCCACCATCTCCTTCGTGGCGTCGGCGACGCTGGCCAGTTCGACCAGTCCGGACCAGAGTGCCCGTTCGGGGTCGAGGTGTGCGCCCGCGCCGCAGAACGCCTTGGGTTCGCCGGCCCGGTCGTCCTCGTCCACCAGCATCAGCCAGAGCGCGGGGATTCCCTCCGGCATGGTGGTGTCGAAGACGTGCAGCCGGCTGCCGGTGGTGCGTTCCAGCCAGCGCACCAGCAGCCGGGTCGCCGGGTCCGCCGAGGTCAGCGGGTCGATCCGGGGCACCGGCAGCCGGGCGAACCAGGTGGCCAGGAAGGCGTCGCGCTCGGCCACCTCGAAGATGCCGTGCAGGACGGCCTCCTCCAGGTTGCCGCCGAGCGCGCAGCCGTTGGAGCTCTCCAGGCCGAACGCCGTGGCGTGCGAGCCGTAGTAGGCCGTGCTCTCCGGGACCAGGACCGGGCCGTCGCGGCGGAAGGAGTACGCGTACACCCACTCCACCGGCAGGTCCGGGTGGTAGCGCACGGCGTTGTGGTGCGGCGGCGAGTCGGGCAGACCGAGCGCCGGGGGTGCGACGGCGCGGTCCGGGCCGAGTTCGCGGAACGAGGCGTGGACCCGGGTCCGGCGGGCCCGGGGCAGGGTGCCGCCCAGCCGTTCCAGTGCCTCGGCGATGGCGACCGACACGCTGGCCGGATAGCTGAACGTGCGCCCGTATCCGGACAGTTCGGTGCAGCAGGCCGGGCCACCGATGGCGGCGGCCAGGATCATCGGGTGGTTGTGGTGGAGCGTCATCGACGAGATCAGGCCGGTCTCGACGTCGACCATGGTCTCCAGCAGCCGCTCGTGCTCGGCGGGGAGGCTGCGGGCGCGGTAGTTGTCCGGCGCCGACTTGGGGCGGGACACCAACGTGAAGGTGCCCGCCTCGGGACCGTCGTCGGGCAGGGTCGCACACGACGGGCACTCGGGGTCGGCGATGAACCGGTGGCGGCTGACCGCCAGCGTGACGGTGCCGACCTCCAGCACCGCGCCGGCGCACCGCGGAGGGGCACCGCGGGCCACCCGCGCGAGTTCGTCGGTGACCAGCGCGGCCACGGTGGTGCGCACCGGTGGGCCGAGGACGGGGGTCGGCGCGGTGACGGATCCCTCGTACAGGGCACGCCAGAGCGCCGAGCGCTGGGGTGTCCCGGTGACGCGGGCCCGACGTTCGCGGACACGGACGCAGTGGTGGCAGCCGGGTTGCCCGACCGTGACGTACGGGCCGACCCGCACACCGCGCAGCGTCGGGTAGACCGGAAGGAAGTCCCGTCCCTCCTGGTGGGCGCGGCGGGCCGCGTCCTGCACCCGGTCGGTCTGGTCGTCGACGACGAACAGGTCCACCGGGCGGTCGGTCCGGATCGCTTCCGTCGCGTCCGCGACGGCCTGGAACAGGGCGCCGTCGCCGTGGACGCGAACGGCGTGCGTCAGCGTGGTCGTGTCGGTCATCCAGCGCCTCCGGGTCGTGGCGTGAGCATGGCTTCGACGAGGAACGGGAGCACGTCCCGGGTGTCGGGCAGGTGGTCGACCGGCCGTAGGAGAAGGCGCTGCCCGGCGGCGTCCACCTCCTTGAGCAGTGGCGGGAGCCAGGCGTCCCACTCGCCGGCACCGAGGTCCGGGCCGACGTCCGCACCGGCCGGTACGCGTCCGGTGAGGGCGGCGACCGCCGTCTGCATGGCCTGTTCGAGGGCGGTCGCGGTGTCCGGGGCGGTGCTGTGGGCGAGCCAGCCGCCGGTGGTGCCGACGAAGACGGTCGGCGTGCTGGAGGTGTCACACCAGGCGGCGAGGTCGTGTCCGAGGACGCTCATGTCCGCTGCCCTGGTCCGGACCGGTTCCGGCCAGTCGGCGGGGTCGAGTGCGGAGCCGGCCGGGTGCGTCGCGTCGGAGGGTGGGTCGGACAGGTGACCGGCGTCCGGTGCCGTCGCGGTCGTGCGGCGCAACCTGAGCAGCGCCCGGCCCACCGCCTCAGTCCAGGTGAAACCGGCGGCCAGCAGCACGGCGGTGGGCTCCGCCGGGACGACCTCCCCGGCGACCAGGTCCCACCAGTGGGTCGGGGTGGCGTCGGCGACCGTGGCCGCCTGCCCGGCGAGCGACTCCACGGCGGCCACCGCGGCGCGGTTGAGCGCCTGGCGGCGGTCGTCGCCGATGGCGGTCACGGTCGCCGGTCCGGTCCCGGTGCCGGTCACGTCGGCGACGGTCGCCTCGATGCAGCTCACCGACGTCTGTGACTGGCGGCCGGTGCCGATGTCGAGCACCGGACCCAGTCGAGGGTCGATCAGGGTGGCCACCCGGGTGGCGAACGTCTCGGCGTCGACCGCCGGACGTCCGGTCATCGTGGCGATCCGCTCGGCGAGGTCGACGGCCGCTCGGTCGCGGCGGCAGGCTCGGCAGCGGGGATGGACGGTGAGCAGGTGTTCGCTGGTGACGGCCGATGCCAGGTCGATGTGGGTCATGCGGTTGGTGGTGTCGGTCTCGGCGCCGACGGCGTGCCGGAAGTAGCCGAAGCCGAGGGCGGTGCCGACGAGGGCGCCCACCGGCGCGGTCAGGTACTCCGGGACCTGGTCCGGCCGGTCGTCCCGCCACGGGGCGTCGCCGGAGCGGCTGGTGCCGTGCAGGCTCCAGACCACGCATTCCCAGCAGCCACCGGCTGCCCCGCCGCCGGTGGGGCCGACCCATGCGCTGCCGCTGAAGGCGAGGGCGTGCAGGGCGGCGACGCCGTGGGCGCGGGCCACCCGGTTCAGCGTCAGCGCCCGGCCGGCCATCAGCCGGTCGGTGCAGTGCAGGACGGCGTCGTGCGTACCGATCAGGGCGGTGAGCGCGGCGGCGTCGGTGAGCGCGGCGGCGAGGTCCGGACGCAGGTCCAGCTCGGCGGTGGGGTCGTCGGCGCGGTGGCGGTCGAGGATCCGCCGACAGGCCGCCGGGTCGGTCGGCGACTCGGCGGTCGTGACCAGGGTGGCCCGCCGGAGTCCGAGGTCGAACAGGGTCTGGACCAGTGCGGTCAGGCCCGCACCGGCGCCGACCAGCAGGACCCGACTGTTGCGGAAGGACTCGAAGCGGTGCGGCGGAGCGTCGGCGGCGTGCTCGGCGAAGGAGATGGCCTGGCGGTACCGGTCCAGTTCCCAGTCCTGAAGTCCGTGTGGCGGGTCCCGGTCCAGGTCGCGGGCGATGCCCCGGTCGACGAGCATGGTGACCAGGTCGGTGACCAGGCGCTGTTGCGGGGCGGGCAGGCCGGCGGTCAGGTCCGCGACGGTGCGGGTGCCGTCCAGGTGCGGGGCGATCCGGCGGATCAGGCCGTACGCGGATCCGCCGCTGATCTCGGTGCCGGTGGTGCCGGTCTCCAGGTAGACGCCGTCCTCGGTGGGCACGTACATCAGGTCGTCGCGCAGTTTGGCCCTCATGCCGCCACCGCCCGGTCGAGCATGCCCATCCGGACCAGGACGGTGCGGCCGGTGTCCTGGAACGCCTGGCGGCCGTGCAGGTAGCGGGAGTTGTCGACGACCAGGACGTCACCGGCCTGCCAGGGCACGGCGACGGTGAGATCGGCCGCGACCTCGGCGGCGGTGGCGACGAGGGCGCCGTCCACGGGTGGTCCGTCCGGGGTGCGCACCCGTAGTCGCCGATCGTGGTACTCGTCGTCGCGGGGGCGGCTGACGAACAGCGAGTTGCAGAAGGCGGGTACGGCGCCGAACCTGGTCGGCGGCGTGCAGTGGGTGCCGAAGCCGGTCGTCATCCCCTCGTCGGTGACGTCGACGTGGATCGACTCCCACGGGCGCAGGTACGGCTCCCACCGTCGCAGAGCGCCCCGCGCCTCGGCCGGGTCGGTGGTGCCGAACATCCGTTGCCAGTCGGCGGTGGGCATCCGGCTCTCCCAGACGATCTCCATCTGCGTGAACCGCTCACGCGCCGGTGTGGGGAGGGCGGCGAGCAACGCGACACCGTCGCAGAGCGTGGTGCCGCCCCCGCCGTCGGCGGCGGGCCGTTCGCAGAAGAAGGTCATCAGGTCCGGTGAGCCCGGGGCGTACGACGCCTCGCGGTGCAGCGGCATCCCCTGGGTGCCACGGGTGACCGTGGTGGTGGTCGGGTCGTCGTCGACGACGTCCCGCTCGTCGTGGAAGGCGCCGTCGTACGGCAGGGGCGACATCACCGCGTCGCCGAGCCGGACGAACGCCTCGCGTCGGCGGTCGCCGTCGCGCAGCAGGGCCGCCCCGTGCCGAGCCACCGTCGCCAGGACCGTCTCCGGCGCCGGCTGACCGGTGAGCACCGGGATCCGTTGGTCATCCATTCGTGGTTCCTTCCGTGAGTGCCACGGCCAGCAGTCCGGCACGCGACGTGGGCGCGCCGAGCAGGAGTTGCAGGACGGGGGTGTCTCCGCCGGGCAGGCCGAGTCGTGCGGCGATGTCGGGGGCCGAGAACCCGCCGATCGGGCGGATCGCCGCGCCGACCGCCTGCGCGGTCAGGGCGGCCAGTTGCACGACGGTCCCGGTGAGCAGGTGGAGTCGGCGAAACTCCGCAGGGGTCAGCCCGGTCATGGGTCGTCCTCCCCCGGCGACGACGACGATGCTGACGCCGGCGGTCGCCATGCGGTGCGCGACCACGGTGGTGGGCGGTCCCGGCCGGTCGGCACCGGTCGACGGTCGGAGCAGGTGGTGTCGGGGGTCGTAGCGGTAGGCGCCGGGCGGCAGCCCGTCCACCTGGCCGACCAGGCACCACAGTGTCGGGTACAGCGGGTGCCGGGCCAGCTCGTCCAGGGCGGCGGTGGTGGGCCGGTGGCCACCGGCGTACGCGAGGACGTCGGCGAGCTGCGCGAGGCGCAGGCCAGGGGCGAGGTCGCAGGCCGACGCCCGGCCGGCAGCGGCACCGGTCAGGTCCAGCGCCGCGACCTCGGGCAGGTGGACGGGGGCCGCGTCAGACGGTGTCATGGCCTGCGGTGCAGGTGGTGGCACCGCGCGCCGCGGCATGTCGGTTTCGGCCCAGGCGGCCCGGTGCAGGGCCACCGCGTGTGGATCGGCGTCGGCCAGGACGAGCCGGTCGTGGGTCAGGCCGACCGGCTCCGGTGGCGCGGTCCGGCAGGGCGGGGTGCCGGGTCCGGGCGGGGTGTCGGGTCCGGGCGGGGTGCCGGCTTCGGGCGGGGTGTCCGGCGTGGCGGCGGTGGGGATCTCGATCACCGCGTAGACGGTCTCCAGCATGCCGTCGAGTCCCAGCAGGTCGTCGGCGGCCCGTGGATCGGGGGCCAGGTCAGCGGTGCCGGTCTGCGGCCACGTGAGCAGTTGCCCGAGCAGCACGCCGACGTCGACGGTGGCGAGCTGGTAACCGAACGCGCGGTACTTGCTGCCGTTCTTCCACGGTCGGCAGGCCAGCAGCAGCGCGCTACGTCCGGCGCCGTCCGTGGCGGTCGCCGGGCCGAGCAGCCGGTCGACGTCGGCGGCGGGATTCGTGTCGCGCAGCAGTTCGAGGCAGTGGTGGACGTGGTCGTAGTGGTAGACGCCGGAAGGCAGGTCCCCGGATCCGGTCCAGGCGAGGTAGATCTCGCCCGGGTAGTAGGCGCCGCCGGACGGTACGGTCCAGCGCAGGGTGAACCAGGCGGGCAGGACGCGGGTGAAGGCCGGCCCACTGAACGGGGTGCCGGTCAACGCCGACATCCCGGCCTGGGTGAGCATCTCCACCCGGCGCGGTCCGTAGCCCAGCAGCAGCGTGCTGATCCGGTCGAGGCCGGTGTCGGTCAGCGGTGGTGCGCCCGGCCCCGGCCAGGGCAGCGACGTACGCGGGCTGCCCGGGTAGCGTTTGCTCTGCGGCGGCAGGTAGGAGGTGGGTGCCGCGCCGGTCTGGGCGTCGACCGCGTCCAGGTAGCGCGTCACGACGTCGCTCTGTGCTTCGGGTGTCATCTCAGGTCCCCGCGCTCTCGTAGCGACGCAGCCCGGCCTCGAAGATCCGCCAGGCGGCGAGGGCGCAGGCCAGCGCGACGACCGGGGTCAGCAGGCCGATCGTCGCCGAGACGCCCTTGTCCAGCAGGGCTGCGGCGGGAAAGTAGCCGACGAAGGCGACCGGGACGACGACGAGCAGCGCCCGTACGCCGGTGCCGTAGACGGTCAGCGGGTACCGGGCAAGGTCACCGAGCATGTGCACGCTGACCGCGACGGAGTTCGACGGGCTCAGCAGCCAGAACGTCAGCGCGTTGGTGGCCAGGCTGACGGCGATCTTCACCAGCAGACCGCTGGCCAGCAGCAGCACCGCCCACAGCACGGTGACCGGCGACCAGACCACGTCCGTCCGCCCCACCGCGCCGGCCAGCAGCACCGTGCCGATCACGACGTTGCCGAGGCCGTTGACGCCGACCGCCGCGCCGGTCACCTGGAGGATCACCGGGTAGGGGCGGACCAACAGGTAGTCCAGGGCACCGAGGTTGACCATGCCGCTGAGGTGCCAGGTGCCCTCGAAGAACAGGGAGCCGACCCCCTCGGCGAGCATCACCATCGCGCAGACGCAGAGGACCTCCCACTGTGTCCAGCCTTCGAGGACGGGCACCTGCCGGAAGATCGTGGCCACGAAGATCAGCCCGGCCAGTTGGCCGAGTACGGCTGCGGCGATGGTGAGCATCGCGTCGGCCCGGTACTCCAGGACGGCCCGCAGGTGGGCCCCGAGCAGCCGCCGGTAGATCCGTACCGCCTCGATCGTTGCGAGCATGTCAGCCTCCGTGCACCACGAGTCGGCGTACGGCGACGCGCCAGAGCAGCCGGGCGCCGGTCCAGAGCACCGCGACCCAGAGCACCTGGACGCCGATCAGGTACAGCGACTCGGTGCCCCGGACCTGGCCGAGGAAGATCAGTGCCGGGGTGGAGACGATGCCGGGGAACGGCGACCAGGCACAGATCGTCTGGAGCCAGTCGGGGTACAGGGCGATCGGCACCAGCGCGCCCGAGAGGATGTTGGTGATCGCGATCCGGGACATGCTCAACCCGTGGAAGTTGCCCGTCCAGAAGCAGGCCAGGCCGACCAGGTAGACCAGTGCGAACTTCAGCGGCACCATGGCGAGCAGGCTGAGCAGGAAGAGCCCGGCCTGGGTGGGGTCGGGCAGCGGCATCCCGCCGAACGCCAGCAGGAGCACCGAGCCCATCACCGCGACCACCAGCAGTTCGCCGACGAGATAGCCGATCGTCTCGGCGAACCGGGCCACCTGGTAGTCGATCGGGCGGAGCAGGTCGATGGCGACCGAGCCGTCCAGCACCCGCAGGGCGACCTGCCCGTCGGTGAAACTGGACAGCAGGGTACCGGCCAGGAAGGCGACGAAGAGGTACGCCTTCATCTGTTCCCAGGTCAGGCCGGCCATCTCGCCGCCGGGGTCGGCGGCGAACAACGCCCGCCACACCGCGAACAGCGCCACGGTCTGCACCGCGACCCCGGCGAGTTGCAGCAGGAACTCGCCCCGGTAGACCAGGACCGTCGACCAGGCCATCCGGGCCAGCGTCCGGTACGCCCTCATGCCGGTCGTCCCACGGTCGGCTGACCGAGTTCGCCCGCGTACGCCCGGCGGACCACGTCCTCGATGGAGGGCTCGTCGATCCGCAGGTCGACCACCGGCACCCGGGCGGCGATCGCGGCCACGATCTCGCCCGCGCCGTAGGTAGCGTGGTCGAAGGCGATCGAGACGTGTCGCGGTGAGGTGCCCGGGGACAGGCGGGTGCCCGGCAGGTGGGGGTCGTGGGCGGCGGACCAGTCGGCGTCCAGGGTCAGGTGCAGCGTGCGTTGCCGGGCGACCTGTGCGCGTACGGCGTCGATCGGTCCGTCGAAGATGGCCCGACCACCGTCGATGATCATCAGACGTTGGCAGACCTGCTCGATGTCACCGATGTCGTGCGTGGTCAGCAGCAGTGTCGTGCCGTTACGGCACTGGGCGCGCAGGAAGTCGCGGACCGCCTGGCGGGCGATGATGTCCAACCCGATCGTGGGTTCGTCGAGAAACACCACCGAGGGTGAGTGCAGCAGGGCGGCGGCGAGGTCGGCCCGCATCCGCTGGCCGAGGGAGAGTCGGCGGGTCACCACCGGCAGCAGCTCCCCCAGGCCGAGCAGGGCGTCGAACTCGGCGATCCGCTCCGCGTACCGTCGTTGCGGAATCCGGTGGATGTCGCGCAGCAGCGCGAGTGAGTCGCGGACCTGGAGGTCCCACCAGAGCTGGCTTCGCTGGCCGAAGAGCACGCCGATGTTGCGGGCGTTGGCGAACCGGTTGCGGTGCGGCACGATGCCGCAGACCTCGACCTGTCCCGAGGTCGGCTGGAGAATGCCGGTGAGCAGCTTGACGGTGGTCGACTTGCCGGCACCGTTGGGTCCCACGTAGGCCACGGCCTCCCCGGCCGCGACCGTCAGGTCGATGCCGTTCACGGCCGTGTGCGAGCGGTGCCTGGGCCGGACCAGATGGCGCAGCGATCCGGCCAGTCCCGGTTGCTTGTCGGGCGTCCGGAAAGTCTTGGTCAGGCCACGGGCCTCGATCACGGTGGTGGGGGTCATCGGCGTCGTGGGGTCGGCGTCACTCGGCCGGGAGGGCCGGTGGGACGCGCGGGCGCAGGCGCAGCACCGTACCCAGGCCCTCGACCTCGCCGACGGTGCTGTCGAACGCGGTCCGCAGGACGCGGGTGAGATAGCCGAAGGTGGACATGTCCGGGTCGACCGCCTTGGCGAGTTCGGCTCCGGTGTCGACCAGATGGACCTCCCCGGCGAGGGCACCGCCCACGTTGACGAACTGGCAGAACTCCTCCCACCTCAGGTAGCGCCAGAAGTCGACGCTGACGACCGCGTCGAGGCTGCCGGGCGCGATCGGCGGGTCCATGCCGATCAGGTGGTGGTTGGTGGCGCTGACCGGAACGGAGAAGTCGAAGGTCACGGCCCCCTCGGGCAGCGTCGTCCGGTCACTGCCCGTGCCGACCCAGAGCACCCGCTCGCCCGGCAGCTGCGGGGTGAGAAGCGCGACGGCGGTTCCGATCCGGCAGGCCGACCGGGCCAGGCAGTCGGCGATCGCTGCCCGGTAGCCCACCACCCGCTCCGCCGAGTCGTAGACGTCCAACATGCCGAAGAACTCCCACTCCAGGATGAGGTACTTCTCGGCGGCGAGACTGCGGTTGGTCCCGAACTCCTGCCAGTTCCGGTCGACGTTGCGGTGATGGGGCAGGTGGTAGGCGGCAGCCGCTTCGTCGAAGGCGAAGTTGCGGTCGTGCAGGCCGAGGTGTTCGTGCACCCGGTAGAACAGCTCGATGTCCTCCAGCCCCCAGCGCAGGCCGAACCGCTCGTCGAATCCGCCGACCGCGTCGAACAGCGCTCGGGAGACCGAGACGTTGTGGGTGTAGGCGAACATCCATCCCGCCTGGAGCCATTCCTCCCCCACCGGGGCCACTCCGGCCGGGAAGCGCAGGTCACCGCCGCCGTCGGCACGTCGGTGCGGCACCGGAATGGTCGGCTCGCCGGCCAGCGCGGCGTTGACGTACGGCAGTCCCAGTTCGTCCCGCCGCCCCAGCAGGACCGCGGGGCGGCCCGCGCCCCGGTGGTGCACCAGGTGCCGTTCCACCAGCTCGGGTGTGGCGTACGAGTCGGAGTCGAGAAAGAGCAGCAGGTCGGCCGAGGCGTGCCGCACCCCCGCGTTACGTGCCGCCGCCCGGCCCTGCCGCTCGGGCAGTTCGACCAGCCGTAGGTTCAGCCCCTTGCCGGCATCGGCCACGTCGGTGTACTCCCCGCCGTCACCGCCGTCGCGCACCACGATCACCTCGAACCGCTCCGGTGCCAGGCTCTGCCGACGCAGCGACCGCAGCGTCAGCTCCAGACACTGGGCGTCCTCGTACGTGGGGATCACCACGCTGATCTCGACGCCGGTGTTCACCTCGGAGGTCATTCCTGAATCCCTTCCCGGATCCGCACGTACTGGCAGGGATTGGGGCGTCGACGTCGACGTCGACGCCCCAACCGGGCGCTGGACCACCGCGTCGCGGCTGACCAGCGCCCGCTACCCGATCAGTGGCAGTTGACGCAGCACCAGCTGATCGGTCGACCGCCGCAGCCGCAGGAACCGCCGCCGCAGGTCTTGCCGTCGCTCGCGCCCTCGGTCAGGACGACGCTGCCGACCGGCGCCACCGCGTACAGGCCGGTCGACTGCTCGTCGCCGTCCGCCCACGAGATGTCGGTGGCGTCCAGGTCGGACAGATCCAATGCTCCACTCATCACAAACTCCTTTCGAGTGAGGTGATCATCGCGACGAGTGTAGGGAGCGCTCCCAAAGTCGCTCCACTCAAGAAAGGTAACAGGACGGTAAACCACCGTTGACGTGTCTCTTTGTCGCACAATTCTCAGCGTTCAACCTCAGTTGAACAGGGCAAACGATGCTCGGCACCACTTGAACATGTCGCAATGCAATGACTTTGATCGATGTTTGCAGCATTCTTTCCGGGGTCGCACACATGCAAGGAGGGGACCCTTGTAATACACCAGGCGTTAGCCGGGGACCCCCCCTTTCACGCGCCGCCCCGTGCAGCGAGACGGGCCACACCGGGAAGGCGCGCGGCATCTAGTACGTTTGTACTTGTACGGACGTACTAGATGGAGAGGCTGAGCATGACCACCGGACGGCCCGCATGCGGGAAGCGCCCATGACCCCCCGACGGGATCCCGAGGGGCGTCGGCGCGCGATGCTCGACGTCGCCGCGCAGGAGATGATCGACAACGGCTGGGAGGCGCTGACCCACCGCCGGGTGGCCGAGCTGGCCCAGGTGCCACTGGGCGCCACCACCTACTACTTCGACTCCCTCGACGACCTGCGCACGAGTGCGTTGGAAATCGTCGTCGCCCAGGCCGACGAGGAGATCCGGCAGGTCGCGCAGGCCGTCCACGCCTGTGCGGGAAGCCCCGAAGGTCTTGCCGCGCTGTTCATGGAGTACCTGAGCGACCGCGCGCGGCTCAAGGCCGAGAACCTGCTCTACTACGCCGGCGTCCAGCAGCCCGAGTTGCGTCCGTACGCCCAGCGCTGGATCCGGGGCACGACCGAGATGCTCTCGGCGTACGCCACCCCGGAGGCCGCCCAGGCCACCGCCCTCTACCTGGACGGCGTCATCCTCTACACCCTGCTGCACGACCGGCCCGTCGACGAGCGGGCCCTGCGCATGGCCATCGCCGCCCTGATGGGGACGTCCCTCCCGGAGAACCAGTGAGTACGACGCACACCTCGGGCGCACCCGGGGCCACCGCAGGGCACCTGTCCCCCCGGCGCCGATGGGCCGCCCTGGCCGTGCTCTCCACCAGCCTGCTGGTGGTGGTCATGGACATGACCATCCTGAACGTCGCCCTGCCCGACATGGCCGCGGCGCTGTCGCCGACCGCCGCCCAGCAGCTCTGGATCGTCGACATCTACTCGCTGGTCCTGGCCGGGCTCCTGGTCAGCATGAGCACCCTGGGCGACCGGTGGGGTCGCCGCAGGTTGCTCCTGGCCGGATTCTCGGTCTTCGGTGGCGCGTCCCTGCTGATCCTGGTGGCCGAGTCGGCTCCGATGGTGATCGCGGTACGCGCCCTGCTGGGCGTGGGCGGGGCGATGATCATGCCGGCGACCCTGTCGATGATCCGGAGCCTCTTCACCGATCCGGCCGAACGCGCCAAGGCGCTCGGCATCTGGGCGGCGGTGGCCTCCCTGGGCGCGGCCGTCGGGCCGATCGTGGGTGGCGTACTCCTGGAGCACTTCGCCTGGCAGGCGGCGTTCCTGCTCAACGTGCCCTGGATGGTCGCGGCGATCGTCGCGGCGGTGCTGCTGCTGCCGGAGGCCCGCAACCCGAACCCGGGCCGCTGGGACGCGTTGGCCACCGTCCTGTCCATCGCGGGCATGACCGCCCTGGTGTGGAGCATCAAGCGCATCGCCAAGGAGGGGCCGACCGATCTGCTGGCGCTGGCGGCCCTGACGGCGGGGCTCGCCCTGCTGGTGTGGTTCGTGCTGCGGTGCCTGCGCAGCGATTCGCCGCTGCTGCGGGTACGCCTCTTCGGCGTCCCCTCGTTCACGGCCGGCACGTTGGCGGCGTTGTTCACCATGATGGCCATGGGGTCGGCACTGCTGCTCTCGGCCCAGTGGCTCCAACTCGTGCGGGGCATGTCGCCGTTGCAGGCGGGTGTCGCGTTGCTGCCGCTGGCCATCGCCGCGACGGTGGTCTCGCCGCTGGCACCGGCGCTGGCCCAGCGCATCGGCGCCCGTACCGTCCTGGTGGGGGGCCTGGCGCTGGCGGGCCTGGGTTTCGCGGTCCTGGCCGTGGCCCCCGAGCCGCTCGGCTACACCCCGGTCGGGATCTTCCTGGCCCTGCTCGGGGCCGGGATGGGCTCGCTGGCCATCGCCTCGGCGATCATCATGTCCGGGACACCCGCCGAGCACGCGGGCAGCGCCGCCGCCATCGAGGAGACCTCCTACGAACTGGGCGCGGTGCTGGGCGTGGCCGTGCTGGGCAGCACGGCGGCGGCGTTGTACCGCGCCGAACTCCCGGCCTCGGACCTGGCCGCCGCCGGGCTGAGTCCCGAGCAGGTGGGGGTGGCCCAGGAGTCGCTCGGTGGCGCCCTGCACGTGCTGGACGGACTGGGCCCGGCCGGGGCCGCTGCTGCCGCCCAGGCCCAGGACGCCTTCACCCACGGACTGATGCTGGTCGGTGGCATCGGCGCCGCGATCATGCTGGTGTCGGTGGTCGTGGTGTTCGCCCTGACCCCGAAGGGACTGGACGTGACCAAGGGCCACTGAGGGCCGGGTAGGGGTCGTCACCGGGCGATGGCGGTGCTGGTCATGGTGCCGTCGAGGTGGAACGTGCGGTCGGCGAACGCCGTCTCGGCGGGGTCGTGGCTGGCGACGACCACGGCCGCGCCGGTGGCGACGCGCTCGGCGAGCAGCTCGTGGACCCGCTGTCGGCTGTGCGTGTCGAGGGCGGTGGTGGGCTCGTCGAGGAGATAGACGTCGGCGTCCTGGACGAGCGCCTGGGCGATGAGCGTGCGTTGTCGCTGACCGCCGGAGAGTTCGCGCAGCCGTTGGCGGGCCAGGTGGGCGATGTCCAGTCGCTGCATGATCTGCGCGATCGCCGCACGGTCGTCGCGGCTGAGGCGGCGACGCAGCGTGAACCGCCCGATCTGAACGCATTCGGCGACGGTCAGCGGAGTGGCGTCGATGTCGCTGGTGCGCTGCGGCAGCAGGGCGAGGCGGGTGCCGGGCCGACGGTGGACGCGCCCCTCGGCCGGCTGCGCGACGCCGGCCAGCAGGTGCAGCAGCGTGCTCTTGCCGGAGCCGTTGGCGCCGGTCAGCGCGATCACGGCTCCGGATGCGACGCCCAGGTCGACATGGCGCAGGACGGGAACGTCGGCGTATCGAAAGCCGACGTTCTCGGCGGTCAGGACGTCGGTACCCACAGCAACCCCTTAACGGCAACGATTTTCGTTTCAGTATAGTCGGCCGGGTGATGTCGTCCCTGGTCGAACCGTTCACGGTGTCCTTCGTCGTCCGCGCGCTCGTCGGCGGCGTGCTGCTGGCCGGCGCGTGCGCGCTGGTCGGCGTCTGGGTGATCGCTCGTGGGATGACCTTCCTCGGCGAGGCGATGAGCCACGGCATGTTGCCCGGCGTGGCGATCGCGTCGATCCTCGGCGGCAACCTCGTCGTCGGCGCCGCCGCCAGCGCCTTCGCGATGGCGGCCGGGGTCAACGCACTCCGACACAGCCGCGAGTTCGGACGCGACACCACCATCGGGCTGCTGTTCGTCGGGATGCTCTCGGTCGGCGTCATCATCGTGTCGCACTCGCGGTCGTTCGCCACCGACCTGACGGCGTTCCTGTTCGGCGACGTGCTGGCGATCCGCTGGTCGGACCTGGTGATGCTGGGCGTCGCGGTCGCGGTGGTCGCCACGGTGACCGCCGCGTGCTACCGGCCGTTCCTCGCGCTGACCTTCGACCCCCGCAAGGCCCGGACCCTCGGGCTGCGCCCCGACCTGGCCAACGCGGCGATGCTCGCGCTGCTCACCATCACGATGGCAGTCGCCTTCAGCGTCGTCGGCACACTGCTCGCCTTCGGCATGCTGATCGCACCGTCCGCAGCGGCCATGCTCGTCGCCCGGCGGCTGCCCGCGCTGATGTTGGCCAGCTTCCTGATCGGCTCCGCCGCCACCGTGGTCGGCCTCTGGATCTCCTGGTACGCCGCGACCGCCGCCGGTGCCACGATCGCGGCCGTCACCGTACTGATCTTCTTCACGATTCTCGGCGCGCGGTGGGTCACCACCGAGGTGTGGCGTCTCCGGTCCCCGGTGCCCGCATCCGTCGCCACCCCCACGCTGGAAGGACGTCCGTGACACCAACCGACAGGCCGCTGGCCTGTGTCGTCGCCCTGAGCCTCGCGCTCACTGTGGCCGCCTGTGGATCGGATGATCCCCCGACGAGCGAGGAGACACCGCACGGCTACGTCGCCGGTGCCGAGGAGATGACCGAGGCCCAGTCGGCCATCGCGTACGCGACCCGTGGCGCCGGGCGACTGCACCTGCTCGACCTGATCACCGAGTCGGAGAGCGGGATCGACCTCCCGTTCGGCGCCGAACGGATCACCGAGGACGGTCGATTCGTCTACGTCGACGACGGTGACCGGCGGGTCGAGATCGTCGACACCGGGGTCTGGACGGTCGACCACACCGACCACGTCCACTACTACCGCGCGCCGGCACGTCCGGTCGGTTCGCTGACGCTCGACGCGCCGATCACGACGGTCGCCGGTTTCGAGGCGCACACCACCATCGGCACCGCCGACGGCACGGTCCTCGTGCTCGACCGACGCGCACTCGAAGCCGGCCAGGTCACCCGGCTCGCCACGATCCCCTCCGGCAGTGCCACGGCGCTCGCCGTGCCGTACGCGGAGCACCTTCTCGTCGCCGTCGGCGACGATCCGGGTCGGCCGGCGGACCGGATCGTCGCCATGGACGAGCGGGGCGAACCGACGGGCGGGCTCGACGTCGCCTGCGTCGCCCCGCGCGGATGGGCGGTGTTGCGCGGCGGCGCGGTCATCGCCTGTGCGGACGGTCTCCTCCGGGTGAAGCGCGACGGTGACCGGCTCACCGCCACCACGCTGGCCAGTCCCCGTGAGCCGGTCGCCACCGACGCGTTCGGATACCGACCGCGCAGCAACGAGGCGGCGGTCGCGGACCACGACGGGATCTGGTCGGTCAACGCGGCCAAGGCCACCCTGCGCTACCTGCCGGTGGACGACCGTCGGCTCGTGGCGGCGGCCTCGCCGGCCGACGGGAGCACGGTGCTGGCCCTGGACGACACCGGCACCCTGGTCAGCTACGACCTGGAGACCGGGAAGGTCCTGGCACAGTCGACCGTGCCGGCGACGAACCTGACGCTCGACGTCGACCGCGCCTACCTCACCGAGCCAGCGGCCCGGGTCATCCACGAGATCGACTCTCGTGACGGGCTACGCACCGCCCGGAAGCTGCGGGTCGCCGAACGACCGGATCTCGTGGTGGAGGTCGGCCGGTGAAGGCGCCCAGACTCCTGACGGCACTCGCCACGGTGGCCGCCCTGCTGGCCGGCGGCATCGCCTGCACCGGACCACAGCCGACCCGCATCGTGGTCACCACCAACATCCTCGGCGACGTGGTCCGCGAGATCGTCGGCGACCAGGCTCGGGTCAGCGTGCTCATGAAGCCGAACGCCGACCCGCACTCGTTCGCCGTCTCCGCCCGGGAGGCACACGCCATGCAGACGGCCGACCTGCTCGTCTACAACGGCCTCGGGCTCGAGGAGGGCGTGCTGCACCATGTGGAGGCGGCGAGATCCGAGGGGGTGCCCACGGTGGAGGTGGGTGCCCGGGTCGAGCCGATGGACTATCGGGACGGCGACGCCGCCGGCCTTCCGGATCCACACTTCTGGACCGACCCCGTTCGCGTCGTCACCGCGGTGCGGTTGCTGACCGAGGAAATCGTCACGCACGTCGACGGCGTGGACGCCGACACCTTCCGGCGGCGCGCCGAGTCGTACGCGAAGCAGGTCGGGGAGTTGGACGCGACGGTGGCGGCGCGTTTCGCCGGGGTGCCGGAGCAGCGCCGTGTCCTGGTCACCAACCACCACGTCTTTGGCTACCTCGCTGCGCGCTACGACCTCACGGTCGTCGGCGCGATCATTCCGAGCGGGACGACTCTGGCCTCGCCGAGCGCCTCCGACCTCGCCTCGCTGGTCACCGCCATCGAGACCCACCGGGTACCGGCCATCTTCGCCGACACCGCGCAACCCGCACGCCTCGCCGAGGTCCTCGCCAGCGAGGCCGGCATCTCCGTACGCGTCGTCGGGCTGTACTCGGAGTCGCTGAGCGACTCCGACGGTGACGCGCCGACCTATCTGGACATGATGCGTTTCAACGTCGACGCGATCATCGGTGGCCTGAGCGGCTGACCCCCGGCGCGACCCGTCCGGGTCCCCTCTGTATCGTAGTTGAAAATGGTTGTCACTTTCAGAAGGAGAGTAATCGTCGTGACTCGACGCAGTAGCCGTGGTCTGGCCGTGCTCATGGCCGCATCGCTGGCGCTCGCCGCATGCGCCACCGAAACCACCGGCGAGAGCGGATCACCCGCACCGTCGCCCAACGGATCGGTGCCGGATCCGGTGGCGATCACCTACGACGGCGGCATCTACGTCCTCGACGGTGAGACCCTGCGGGTGGCGCACACCGTCACCCTCGACGGGTTCAACCGGGTCAACCCGGCCGGCAACGCCACCGGTGTCTTCGTCTCGACCGAGGCCGGCTTCCAGGTGCTCGACGCCGCCGCCGGCACGATGACCGACATCACCTACCCCGGTGCCAAGCCCGGCCACGTCGTCCTGCACGGTGACCGCACCATCCTGTTCACCGACGGCACCGGCGAGGTGCACAGCTTCGTCTCGGCGGACCTCGCCGACGGCAAGCCCGCCGGGCGGCAGTACAAGACCGCACAGCCGCACCACGGCGTGGCGGTCGAACTGCGCGACGGCACCCTCGTGGTCACCCTGGGCACCGAGGAGTCCCGGCCCGGCGCGATCGCGCTCGACAAGGACGGCAAGGAGATCGCCCGCAGCGAGGAGTGCCCCGGCGTACACGGCGAGGCCGTCGCCCAGGGCGAGGTCGTCGCGTTCGGCTGCAAGGACGGCGTCCTGCTGTTCAAGAACGGCGCGTTCGTCAAGGTTCCCAGCGACCGGGCGTACGGTGCCGTCGGCACCCAGGCCGGCAGCGGTGAATCGCCCGTCCTGCTCGGCGACTACAAGATCGATCCGGACGCCGAGCGGGAGTTCCCGGAGCAGTTCGCGCTCATCGACACCGCCGCGAACGCCCTGAAGGTGGTGCCGATGCCCGAGGGCGTCAGCTACAGCTTCCGCTCCCTGGCCCGGGGCCCGAAGGGCGAGGGCCTGATCCTCGGCACCGACGGCAAGCTGCACGTGGTCGACCCGGCCACCGGCACCTTCGCCGCCTCGTGGCCCGTCGTGGCCGCGTGGAAGGAGCCGATGAACTGGCAGGAGCCCCGTCCCGCCCTGTTCGTGCGCGGCGACACCGCCTATGTCACCGAGCCCGTGAGCAGGAAGGTGCACCGGCTCGACCTGACCACCGGCACGATCGTCGGCTCGGTGGAGCTCCCGTCGGCCCCGAACGAGATCAGTGGGACGCTGTCCGCCCACTGACCGCAGCGCTGTGGTCCGAAGCAGCAGCACTGTGCCGCCCGGTCGGATCGACCGGGCGGCACGGGCGCTCTCGGCTGCCGGGTCGGGCCGGTGAGGCCCGGCGCGGCAGCCGAGGTCAGCCCAGCATCACCCGTTGCGCAGCCGGTACGCCCGGATGATCGTCTGGTCGAGGCTGTTGCCCGCCCCGTCGGTCGCCGAGGCACGCAGCGACACGAACCCGCCGGAGCGGGGGTGCTGGACCGTCGCGGTCAACTTCGTGCCGGTCGACCGGACCGTGGCCGGCTGCCAGGTCTTTCCGTCGTCGTAGGAGACCTGCACGGTGACCTTTTTCGGCGTCACCGCGACTCCCTCGTTGCCGAGCACGCGCAGCGGGATGTCGAGGCGCTTACCGGCCGGCGCGGCGGCGTCGCGGTCCAGCTTCGGATCGAACCGCACCACCATGACCGGCAGGCGTTCCCAGTCGTCCCCGGCCGGCCGCGCGGACCGGAACTGCCAGGTCAGAGCGACCTCGGTGGACAACTCGGTGAAGCTGCGCCGGGAGGAGGTCTCCAGTCGGTACGACGCCGCTTCCGGCGGCACCTCGAAGAAGCCGAAACCGGCGTCGAGCGCCCCGATGTACTCCTCGACCAGCTCGTCGCCCCGGTACAGCGCGGTGCGTCCGCTGTCCCCGTTGGAGACGCCACCGTGCCCGGCCGCGTCGCCGTGCAGCGGGATGTCGATCCGCATGAAGTCCTCGATACGGCTCGCGCTGCTGAACGGGGTGTCGTTGCGTAGCAGGGTCGGCCCGATCGGTGCGGCGTTCCAGACGTCCCGGTAGCTGCGGCCGGCCCGGTATCGCTCCGACGCGCCGTAGAGGATCTTCCGGAACTCCTCGTCGAGTTCCCCGTCGCCGCTCTGCGCGACACTGACTGCGCCCGACCAGGCGGAGTCCGTGGTGCTGTGGTATTCGGTCCAGGCGTCGCCGACCGGCAACGACGCGCTCGCGGTCCAGCCGTACACCCCGTCGAACTCCGCCGACATGCTCCGCTCGATCATGTCGCCCAGGCGTTCACCGCGCAGTTCGTGCCGTACCGTGGCCAACTCCGCGCGCCGCACGTCCTTGCGGTAGCCGGTGGGCAACCGGCCGGGGAATCCCTCACCCAGGTGATAGATGTACGGGCTACCGGCGAAACCACCGTCGCCGTCCGGCCTGGCCCACTGGTGTGCGACGAAGCCGCTGATGTGATCGTGGGTCGCCCGGTCTCCGAGTTGGGCCGTGTAGAGGCCGTCGAAGCCGCCCGCCCACACGTCGATCTTCGCCGGTGAGTTCTCGTACATGTCCACCAGCACCCCGGCCTGCACCAGCACCGGGCGGGCGGTGCGTTCCGGCACCGTCGCCGTGATCCGCTTGCCCTTCCGGGCGTCCAGCGTGACCGTCAGGTCCCGGTTCAGGTCGATCTCCGGGCGGCTCAGCACGGTGCTGCGCTCCCGCTCGCCGAACTCCTCGACGAGGCCGGTCACGGCGTAGCGGCCGGTGGGGATCCGGATGGTGGCGGGTCCGCCGGACGTGCCGTCGAGCGCCTCGTACGCCGGGCCGTCGATCCCGTTGACCAGCGTCCAGTACGTGTCGGCCGCCGCCCCCGTCGAGTCGAGGTGCCGGACGGTCAGGTCGTAGCTCTCCACCTCGCGGTGCACCCCGACCGGGACGACGGTACGACGTTGACCGGCGGTCGCGACCAGGTGCCCGCTGTAGTAGCCGTCCACCCCGTCGACGCTGGTGTCGACCGTGGCGGCCACCTCGGCGGTGCCACCGGCCGCCACGGTGACCTGCGGCGCTGCGGTGCGGAACATGCCGGCGGGGGCGGCCTTGCCGTCCGGCCCGATGATCTGCCAGGTCAGGTCGAGGGTGAGCGGCTCGCTTCCGTCGTTGCGCAGGGTGACCGTCCGGGTGATCGGGTCGTCGTCGTGGTGCGGCCACCGGGTGCGGCCGTACGACACGCTCGGCGGATCGGCGGTCACCGCCTGCCCCACGGCACGCGCGACGTCGACCAGACCCGATCCCTGCTGGTAGGCGGTGTCACCCGGCCGGGGGTTGGCCGAGCCCATCAGGGTGGACTTGAGGCGCGTCGCGTCCCAGTCGGGGTGCTGCTGCGCGAGCAGCGCCGCCGCGCCCGCCACGTGCGGCGCGGCCATCGAGGTGCCGGACTCGGCGACGTAGTGCTCGCCGACCGGTACGCCCATCACGCCCTCGGCCGCCCGCGCGGCGACGATGCCGACGCCCGGCGCGGTGATGTCCGGTTTCACGGCGTCGTCACCGACCCGCGCGCCCCGGCTGGAGAAGTCCGCGAGACTTCCGTCCCGGTCGACCGCCCCGACGGTGAGCGCGGCGTCCGCGCTGCCCGGCGAGCCGACCGTACGGTCGCCCGGTCCGTCGTTGCCGGCGGAGACCACGAAGAGGGCGCCGGTCTGGGCGGTGAGCGTGTTCACCGCCTCCTCCATCGGGTCGATCTCCGGCCCGTCCCACCCGCCGAGGCTCATGTTGATGACCGTGGCCTGCTTGTCCACGGCCGCCCAGTGCATCCCCGCGAGGATCGCCGAGTCCTCGCACCAGTCGTCGCAGACCTTGGCGGAGACCAGGTCGGCGTCCGGCGCCACACCCCGGTACGTGCCGCCGGAGGCGGTGCCCCGGCCGGCGATGGTCGAGGCCACGTGCGTGCCGTGCCCGTACCGGTCGACCGGATCGGTGCCCGGCACGAAGGTGACCGCCTCGCTCACCGCGTCGGCCAGGTCGGGGTGGGTCAGGTCGACGCCACTGTCCAGGACCGCCACGGTCACTCCGGCTCCGGTGAAGCCCGCCTCGTACGCGGCGGGCGCGCCGATCTGCCGTACACCCCGGTCCACCGCCGGCCGGCGCCTCCCGTCGAGCCAGATCCGCTCGACGCCGGGAATGCGGTCGGCCGTCTCCGGTCCGCCCCCGGTCAGCGCCGTCCAGACGTCGGCCAGGTCGGTCTTGTCCGCGCTGACCGCGACGCCCTCGATCGCCGGTAGCGCCCGGTCCACCCGGACCTCGCCACCGGGCACCGGCGAGCCGCCGCGCCGGGCCGCCGCCCCGTCCGGATACGCCATGATCATCGGCAGCCGGTCGCGCGCGGCGTCGTGGTAGCCGTACTCGATCAGCTTGCTGACGTTGAACAGTCGCCGGTCCAGCACGCCGGAGGCGATCAGCGGCACCGCGTCCACGGGTACGACGTGCAGCTCACCGTCGATCTGGTGGGACCGGAAGCGGATGTCCGCACGGTCCTTCGCCGGACGGATCGTCACGCGGCCGCCCCGGTCGACGGTGATCCGGTCCCCCGTGATCAGCGTGACCGTGGCCGGTTGGTGGCCGGCCCCGGCCGGCGACCCGCCACTGCGTCCGGTTCCGCCGTCACCGGGCGCACCACCGCCGCCCGGCGCAGCACCGCCGGGTTGCCCCAGCCCCAGCACGAGAGCGGTGGCCAGCCCGGCCGCACCGATCCGTTTGAGTCCCCTCATCAGACCTCCACATCAGACGATCACGACGTAGAAGCATCATCCGGACCACTCATCAGATTCCTGTTAGGACAGGAAATCTGCGGGCGCGAGGGGGCACGGTCCGGTGGCGTGGCTGGTCATGGAACGGTGATGGATCCGCCCGCATCCAAGCGTTCCTCGACGAGCTCCTCCGGTCCCGCGTGCCCCGCGCTTTTCCGCACTGACCGCGATACCGCAATGCCGGACCGTGACCGAGAAAATCTATGCCCGAAGCGCTAGACATTCGCTCCAGGCTTGGCTAGTGTTCCTGGTGTTGAGAGATGAGGTCCGAGAAAGACGCAGACGACCAAGACCGAGCATCACGCAGGGCCCGGACGTTCGCGGCTCGCTCGGCAAGCGGTGCAAGGACCTGCAACCGCAGCAGTAACCTGACGAGATTCCAGGTCAGGGCAAGACGGGCAGGGCACTCCCCAGCCCGGCAGGACAGCTCGCCGCACGTGTGCGGGGCCATGAAGTCGCGTGGGCTCCGACACCGGCGGGCAGCACGACACATGTGGAAGCAGAGGAAAGGGAGGGCTGAACACCGTTGGATCGCCCGCTGCCAGGACACAGATGCAACTCTGGCGCGGACACCGCAGTTTCCATCGAACGAGAGGTGGTCTCCGGTCACGCTTATGCGATCCTCGCACCCCACGCCTCTGACGGCGTCAGGTGCGGACACGACAACCCGACGAATCAGTCGGTAGATGGTGTTTCCAACCCGTAACCCCGGGCCCCGGCGCTGACGCGCCGGGGCCCTCGTCATGGAGAGATTCGTATATGGCCCAACCCGATGACATGTTCGGCGACGACGACTACCCCGCCTACACGATGGGCCGCGCTGCGGAGATCACCGGCGCCTCGCAGGACTTCCTGCGCCGGCTCGACGAGGCGAAACTCATCGCCCCGTCCCGGTCGGCCGGTGGGCACCGCCGCTACTCCCGCTACCAGTTGCGGCTGGCCGCCCGGGCGCGGGAGATGGTCGACCAGGGCACTCCGCTGGAGGCCGCCTGCCGGATCATCATCCTCGAGGACCAGCTTGAGGAAGCCCGCCGGCAGAACGAGACGTACCGGCGCCAACAGGAAGCCGGCACCTGAGTCGTACCGGTGTGAAGTAATGGTGGGCATGTCTCAGCAGACCTCGCACCGGCACCATGCCATCGACTACGTCGAGCTCACCGTCACCGACCTGACCGACGCCAAGCGTTTCTACGCCGACGCGTTCGGGTGGCGGTTCACCGACTACGGGACCGCCTACGCCGGAATCCACGGCGCGACGCCCGGATCCGAGGTGGGCGGTCTGCGCCTGGACCAGCAGGCGCGGACCGGCGGTCCGTTGGTGCTGCTCTACTCGACCGACCTGGACGAGAGCGTCGAGGCCGTCCGGAAGGCCGGCGGTGAGGTGGTCGAGGGGCCGTACGACTTCCCGGGCGGTCGTCGCTTCCACTTCACCGACCCGAGTGGAAACGAGCTGGGCGTCTGGGCCGAGGCGTAGGGGCTACGCGGACAGTGACGAGAGGTCGGTCGGGCCGGCCGGTCCTCTCGTCGTCGGCGGCACGCCACGGCGGGAGGGGCGCAATCGGGACCGGTCCCGGATACCCTTGCCGCATATGGCTACTTATCGCAGCGCCTCAGTGCTCCTTTCCGCAGACGGCACCCGGACCCCCGGCACCGCCGCGCTCTTCGCCGAGCCGGCCCGCAAGGGTGGGATCCCGCCGTGGGCGGGTGACTTCCGGCCGGCCAACAGCGCCGGCAACGGCCCCAAGAACGCGGTCGGGAAGACCTTCACGTTGGAGCTGCCCGACGGCAGCACCGGCACGGTCGTGGTCCAGGGCCTCAAGCGCGGTAAGGGGGGCGTCGTCCTGGCGCTGATGGGCGAGGACGCACCCCCCTTCTGATCACGGAGACGGATCGCCGCCGCCTGCTGACAGCACCGGTGACAGCCGGCGGCGGCGTTTCGTCACGACCAGGCGCCGGCCGCTGCGGCCCGCTCGGCGTAGGTGTCGAAGTGGATCGGTTCGCGCCCGAGGAGCCGCCGCACCGTGTCGGTCGGCGGGGCGAGGTACCCGGCCCGCATTCCGGCGAACATGCTGTTCAGCGCCGTCGCGTCGGCCTCCGACCAGCCCTCGGCGAGCCCCTCGCTCCGGTACTCCTCCGGCGTCAACTCCACGTACCGGATCGATCGGCCGGACGCCTCGGCGATCGTCGCCACCGCCTCGGCGAAGGTGAGTGCCCGCGTGCCTGACAGCTCGTACACCTGCCCGTGGTGGCCGTCCTCGGTCAGCAGGATCGCCGCGACGTCGGCGATGTCCTGGACGTCGATGAAGGGTTCCGGAGTCGCGCCCATCGGCAGGGCGAGGCGACCGTCGACCAACGGTTGGCGCCACAGGTCCTCGTCGAAGTTCTGGTGGAAGTTGTTCGGGCGGATGATCGTCCACTCCGCGCCGGAGTCGCGTACCGCCTGTTCCGCGCCGAGCATGCTCGGCGAGAAATCGGGGTCGAGCTTGTCGATGCCGCGTCCGCTGAGCGCCACGAAGCGGCCGACACCCCACGTCACCGCCGACGACACGAAGTCGTCGGCCACCGCCGGATCCGCCGGAGCAATCAGGTAGACGGCCGACGCTCCCGTCACCGCCGGCTGCCAGGTGTCCGGCTGCGTCCAGTCGAAACGTACCTCGCCCGAACGGGAAGCGGCCCGCACCTGCTCGCCGGACGCCCGCAGCGCGCGTACCAGTCGACGTCCGGTCTTCCCGGTCCCCCCGATGACGAGGATCTCGTTCGTTTCTTTCGTCATGTCCACGAGTCAACCCGCCCGGCCAGCGGCGGGACATGGCTCGTCGTACGCCCGGCATGTGCGATCGTCCGCACCCCTATGGTGGAGCGATGGACCCGTTCGACACGCTGCTGCGGGACGTCCGCGCCGAGGGTGCCGCCTTCGGCAGGTCGGTACTCTCGCCGTCGTGGGCGCTGCGGTTCACCGACGGCGCACCCCTGACGCTCTGCGTACCGCTGCGTGGCGAGGCGTGGATCGTCCACCCGGAACGCGACGAGCCGGTTCTGGTCCGGGTCGGCGAGGCTGTCGTGGTGCGGGGGCCGCAACCCTTCGTCCTCTCCGCCGAGCCCCGGTCGACCTTCCGACCCGACGAGCTGCGCGACGTCGACTGTCGCCAGTCGCCGGGCATCCGGACACCGGACCCGGACCCGGACCCGGACGAGCAGATGCTGCTCCTGGCCGGGGCGTACCACGTCCAGGGGCAGGCCCCGCATCGGCTGCTCGGAGTGCTCCCGCCGGTGCTGGTCGTACCGGACGACCACGACTGTTCGTCGCTCCGTGACTACCTGGACTTCCAGCTCGGCGGGTGCCGCCCGGGTCGGCAGGTCGTGCTGGACCGTCTGCTGGACTGGCTGCTGGTCTGCACGATCCGGGACTGGTTCGACCAGCCGGGCGCCGAGGCTCCCCGCTGGTATCGGGCGCTGGGCGACGACACGGTGGGCCCGGTGCTCCGCGCCATGCACGACGCCCCCGGTGCGCCCTGGACGCTCGCCTCCCTGGCAGCCCGGGCCGGGGTGTCCCGCACGACGCTGGCCAAACGATTCACCGAGCTGATGGGTGAGCCACCGCTGACCTACCTGACCGACTGGCGGATGACACTCGCCGCCGACATGCTGACCGGCACCACCGCGACGGTCGCCGCCATGGCACGCCAACTCGGATACTCCGACGCCTTCGGCTTCAGCACGGCCTTCAAGCGTGTCCACGGGGTGAGTCCCCGCGAGCACCGCAGGCTCGCGCAGTCCGGGAGTCAGGTGGCGGTGACGATACGGTCGACCAGTTCCGGCACCCACTCGACGTACTCGACCTCGGCCCCTCCGGCATGCCGGACGTACAGGTAGCGGCCGGTAGGGCTGGTCGCCTCCGGCGTGGTGATCACGCCACCCTCGGCGGTCAGCGCGGCCACGACGGCATCCAGATCGTCGACGACGACGGTCGCCGAGGCGTGCGCGTAGCGGGCGCGTTGCGCTGGTGGGCCGGCGATCACCAGGAAGTCACCGAGCGCGGCCAACTCGACCGAGTCGAAGCCGAACCGCAGATCCGGCTCCGCGCCGACCAGGGTCCGTAGCGACGGCAGCGAGGTGTCGAGGTCGTCCACCCAGAGCCGGGCGTACGTCTTCAGGACGGTCATGTCAGCTCCTGTACGTTGACGTCGTCGACCAGACCGTAGGCCCGCACGACGGCCGGGGTAAGTACGCACCTTTCGGTAACCGGTGCGGGTGAAGGAGCAGCGGCACGTGGACGAGCCGTCTCCCGGTACGCCGACGGCGGCGCAGGTGGCCCAGGTGCACCTGGTGGCCAATGAGGTGTTCGGCGTGGTCGGCACCAAATGGGCCCTGCCGGTCATGGAGGCCATCGGCACCGACACGCGTCGCTTCGGTGAACTGCACCGCAAGGTCACCGGCATCAGCCATCGGCTGCTGACCGCGACGCTTCGTCAACTGGAGCGGAACGGGGTGGTCGACCGGACGCTCCACCCCACCGTGCCGCCTCGCACCGATTACCGGCTCACCCCTGCCGGTCTGGAACTCCATCAGACGATCAACGGGTTCTGCCGGTGGAGCCGCCGTCATCTGGACGATGTCCTGGCCTCCCGCCGCCGGTTCGAACAGACGTGACGCCGTCCTCTCCGGCCGCGCGGTGGCGGCCCGGACGAGGAAGACTGCGGGTATGGCTGACGAAGACGACGCGAAGGCGGCGCTGCTGCACTACCTGCAGGCAACGCGCGACGACCTGATCTGGAAGCTCGACGGACTCAGCGAACGCGAAGTCCGACTCCCCCGCACGCCGACCGGCAACAATCTGCTGGGGATCGTCAAGCATGCCCTGAACACCGAAGCCGGCTACTTCGGTCCCACCTTCGGTCGCGCGTTCCCGACCCCGAAGGAACTCGTCTCCGAGTCGGATTTCGACGAGGACCCGCAGGCGGACTGGTACGCGCGGGAGGACGAGACGAAGGACGGCCTGATCGACCTGTACCGCCGCGTCGCCGTCTTCGCCGATCAGACGATCACCCGGCTACCGCTGAACGCGGTGGGACAGGTGCCGTGGTGGCGGCCGGAGCGGCAGGCGGTGACGTTGCACCGGGTCATCGTCCACGTGACCTGGGACCTCGCGCGTCATGCCGGGCACGCCGACATCCTGCGCGAGCAGCTCGACACGAGAATCGGCCTGCGGCAGGAGAACACCAACATCCCGACCGACTATCCGTGGCCGGATTACCTCGCCAGGTTGACCCGACTGGCCGACCGCTTCGCCTAGCGCCTGGCCGGTCGCCGTGTGCGGACGGGGTTACGCTGGCCGGGTGCGGTTGGTCATCATGGCGGACACCCACCTGCCGAAACGTGCCCGGGACCTGCCGGCCGAGCTGTGGGCGGCCGTCGACACCGCCGACCTCGTGATCCACGCCGGCGACTGGGTCGACGCGTCGTTGCTGGACGACCTGGAGCGACGTCGTGCCCGACTGATCGGCGTCTTCGGCAACAACGACGGCCCCGAGTTGCGTACCCGGTTGCCGGAGATCGCCCGCGCGGACGTCGGCGGCCTGCGGATCGCGGTGGTGCACGAGACCGGTCCGGCCGGCGGCCGGGAGCGGCGGTGCGCGGCCCGGTTCCCCGACTGCGACCTGCTCGTGTTCGGGCACTCCCACATCCCCTGGGACAGCGAGGCGCCCGGTGGCCTGCGGTTGCTCAACCCCGGTTCGCCGACCGACCGGCGGCGCCAGCCGTACGCGACGTACCTCACCGCCGAGGTGACCGAGGGTCGGCTCGACGCCGTGACGCTGCACGAGGTGCCGCGCTGACACGGGGTGAACCGGCGCGCGGATCGGCATAGTCTGGGCCCATGCCGAAAGCGATCTGGAACGACCTGGTCATCGCCGAGAGCACGGACACCGTCGTGGTCGAGGGTAACCACTACTTCCCCCGCGCGGCGCTCCGCGACGACCTGTTGCGCGAGTCCGACACGCACACGCACTGCCCGTGGAAGGGCACCGCGTCGTACTACACGCTCGATCACGACGGGAAGACCAGCGTGGACGCCGTCTGGTACTACCCGGAGCCGTTGCCGGAGGCGGAGATGGTCCGGGACCGGGTCGCGTTCTGGAAGGACGTCACGGTCGTCGGGTGACCACCACCGCGGTCACCCAGAGCACGATGGCCGCGCCGAACGAGGTGACGGCCGCCGCGAGTTCCGGCATTCCCCTGACGTAGGCGCCGAAGGACGCGACCGCCACCAGGGCGAGTGCGAGCGCTGTCCACACGTACTCGCGTTGGCGGAGGATCGCGACGAGCGGCACGAAGTGCGCCGCGACGATGACCAGGACGAGGGTGGGGATCAGCCTCGGGTGTCCGGTCGGCACGGCGACCAGGCAGACGCCGCCGATCAACAGTCCCTGCACGACGCCGACCCGGTTGAACCGGCGCATCCAGGACGCCGACAGTCGGCGGTGGTCCTGCGGTCGAGGCCGGGTCATCCCCAGGGCGAGGACGGTGGCGGTGATCACGGTCGCGGCGACGAGCAGCGGGATGCGCGCGGCGGCGGGCGCGGGGTGCAGGCCGGAGACCGCCCAGAGCAGGGCGAAGCCGGTGAGGACGAGGGTCCCGGTGCGGGCCAGGGCACGCTCGGACACGGCGACGTCCTCGGTGCGCGTGCGGGTTTCTCCGGTGTCGGTCATGACGTCCCTTCCCTGGTCACGGAGCCGGGCAGCAGGTCGTGGGCATGGCTGCCGTTCGCTCGCAGGACGGGTGGTGAACTATCGCTCAGCATAGTGAACGTTTATGCACCCGTCGAGTCGAGGGTCTGTCCGGCGGAGCCCGACTCGACGACGTCACTCAGCCGTCGGCCGGGACGGGCTCCTGGATCGCGGTGCCGGAGTAGAGCCGGTCGATGGTGCCCCACCAGCGCCGCAGGCCGTCGTGGCCCATCGGATCGGTGCCGAGCACGTCGGTGATGCGGTCGCGCAGCAGGATGATGGAGAGCTCGTGGGCCAGCAGCACGACCGCGAGCTGTGCCCGGTCCACGTCCGGGGCGACCGCGCCCGCGTCGGCCATCCGGTGCATGAGCGAGTCGGCGAACCCCTGCAGCATCCGGTACGCCTCGACCGAGCGCGACGTGGTGCCGACGAGCAGGTGCGCGAGATACCGGGTGGCCGACGGGGAGGACAGCGCGTCGGCCGACGCGAGGAAGCGGTCGGGCGGGCCGGAACCGGCTGTCTCGGCGAGTGCCTCCAGCGCGTTGCCCAACACGCCCAGCACGTGCGCGTCCACGGCGGCGACCAGGCCCTCCCGCGACCCGTAGTGCTTGATGATGAGCGACTGCGAGACTCCCGCGCGCTCCGCCACCTGCTTGAGCGACGCGGCCGCCGGCCACTGTTCGCCGAAGAGTTCCAGGGCCGTGTCCCGAATGATCGCCTTGGCGGTGCGATCCTCGGGTGCATACATGTTCACCACAGTAGCAATCCCGGCGTTCGCTGCGAACGGGCCGGCAGTGCCACCGGCGTCAGGTCAGTGCCCCGGCCATCCGCCGCACTCCTTCGGCGACCAGCTCGGGGGTGGTGCCGAGGTTGAATCGCGCGTGTCCCGCTCCCCCGGTGCCGAAGACGGGGCCGGGACTGAGCGCCACCCGGCCGCGTTCGAGGAAAGTCGCGGCGGGGTCGTCACCGAGGCCGAGGGCGCGGCAGTCGAGCCAGGCCAGATAGGTGCCCTCGCCAGGGCGGTATCGGACCGCGGGAAGGTGTTCGGCGAGTAGCCGGGCGAGGAGACGACGGTTCTCGTCGAGATCGGCCAGGAGGGCGTCGAGCCATCCGCCGCCGTCCCGCAGGGCGGCGACGTGGGCCAGCACTCCGACATGGCTGGGGCTCTCGTTGACCCAGGCGGGGATGCGGGCGAGATCGTCGACCGCAGCGGGTCCGGCGACGGCGACGGCGGCCTTGAGACCGGCGAGGTTCCAGGCCTTGGACGCGGAGATCACCGAGAAGCCGTTCTCGGCGCCCGGCACGCTCAGGTACGGCGTGAACCTCGCCCCGGCCAGCACCAGCGGCGCGTGGATCTCGTCGACCACCACACGCACACCATGCCGGTCCGCCAGTGCGGCGACCTCGGCGAGTTCGTCGGCGGTGTGCACGCTGCCGGTCGGGTTGTGCGGGCTGCACAGCAGGTACGCGGGCCGGGAGCCACGACGTGCCGCGCGCCGGAACGCGTCGTCCAGGACCGTCATGTCGATCCGGCCGTCCGTGCCGAGCGGGGCCTCTTCGATGGGGCGACCGGTACGCCCCACCACCTGGTAGAACGGCGCGTAGACCGGGCAGTTGACCACGACAGCGTCCGTCCGGCCGCAGATCACGTCGAGGACCTCGACGATGCCGCTCATCACGTCCGGGACCATCGTGGTGCGGTCCACGGCGATGCCGTCGAAGTCCCAGCGGTCGCGGGCGAAGTTGGCGAGCGCCTCGGCGTAGGCGGTGCCGGCGGGGTAGCCCGTGTCACCACGTCGGACGGCCTCTGTGATCGCGTCGACGACCGGCCCGGCCAGCGGCGCGTCCAGTTCCGCCACGAACATCGGCAGCACGTCGCCCGGGTGGGCGCGCCACTTCTCGCTCGTCCGCTTCCGGAGCTGATCGAGGGTGAGCTGCCGCAGGGGCGTGGTCTCGGAGGTCACGGCACCGAGACTAGTGACTCGATCGGGAAGCGCCGACGGACGACGGTGTCCGGTAGGGTGCTCGGCGGCACGAACTGTTGCGAGGTGCCCCGCCGGTGGTGGGGAGAATCGGGAAGCCGGTGAGAGTCCGGCACGGGCCCGCCGCGGTGACCGGGGAGCTGCCGCCCACGCGCGTCACGCGCAGCCACTGGCCCGGCTCGGGCCGGGAAGGCGGGCGGTGAGGTGACGATCCGGAAGTCCGAAGACCGGCCTCGCGCCTGGTTGCCCTGCCGTGAGGGCAGGGCCTGGAGCGCAGCGGGAGCCTGCCCATGTTCGACGATGTGTACGAGGTCATCCACGCCCGCCGGGACGTACGGGGCGAGTTCACCGGCGCGCCGATCCCGGCCGAGGTCCTCGATCGGGTACTGGCCGCCGCGCATGCCGCGCCCAGCGTCGGTCTGTCGCAGCCGTGGGACTTCATCCTGGTCCGCGATCCTGGGTTGCGGGCGGAGTTCCACCGCCACGTGCAGCAGGAACGGGACGTCTTCGCCGCCGGTCTGCACGGGGAGGAGGCGCGCCGGTTCAGCCGGATCAAGATCGACGGAGTGGTGGAGTCGACGCTCTCCGTCGTGGTGACGTACGACCCGGACCGGGGGTCCCCGACGGTGCTGGGTCGGCACGCCATCGCCGACGCCGGCCTGTACTCGGTGTGCCTGGCGATCCAGAATCTGTGGCTGGCGGCCACGGCCGAGCGGCTCGGCGTGGGGTGGGTCTCGTTCTACCGGGAGCCGTTCGTGCGGGACCTGCTGCGGATCCCGGCGGGTGTCCGCCCGGTGGCCTGGCTGTGCCTGGGTCCGGTCACCCACCTGGAGCAGGTGCCGGACCTGGAGCGACACGGCTGGCGGCAGCGCCGTCCCTGGCAGGCAGCGGTGCACCGGGACCGGTGGGAGCCGTCGGACCGCTGATCCCGGGTGCGCGTCAGCCGGGGGCGAGGAGGCAGAACTCGTTGCCCTCCGGGTCGGCCATGACCGTCCACGGGAGATCGTCGCGGCCCACGTCCACGGTGGTGGCGCCCAGTGTCCGCAGCCTGTCCACCTCGGCCTGCGGGTCGTCACCGGGATACGGGCGGACGTCGAGGTGGACCCGGTTCCAGCCGGTCTTCACGTCGGGCGTGCGGAGGAAGTGCAGGTACGGGCCCACGTCGGCGGCGGAGCGCAGGACCGCTGCGCGGTCGGTGACGTCGTGCACACGCCAGTCCGTGGCGGTGCTCCAGAAGTCGGCCATGGCGCGCGGGTCCGCGCAGTCGACCACGACGGCGGCGACCGGTCCGACGTACTGGAGCGTCGGCCGGGGTTCCAGGACGCAGAACTCGTTGCCCTCCGGGTCGGCCATCACCGTCCACGGGACGTCGCCCTGACCCACGTCGGCGGGGGTGGCACCGAGTTCCTTCAGACGCGCGACCGTCGCGGCGTGATGGTCCGCCGAGGTGGTGGCGAGGTCGAGGTGTACCCGGTTCTTCGCCGTCTTGGGTTCTGCGGAGACGACGAGGTCGACGAAGACGGCGACCGGGTCGGGATAGTCGACACCCTCGGGTTCGAGGTTGGTGACGCCTGGCTCCTCGCTGGAGATCCCCCAACCGAGCGCCGCCGCCCAGAAAGCGCCCAGCGCGGAGTCGTCCCGGGCCTTCATGTTGATCTGCACGAGTCGCGTTGCCATCCGGCGATGCTAGCGGCATCGCGAAACGAATTCGATTTACTTGATGCCGGTCGATACACCTCCGTGAAGTTTCGGAATTTATGCCCGACTTGTCCGCATTAGAGCTTTATCGTGTCCCTGCGTGACAGCACGCCAACGGGGATGCACGAGGAGGACAAGTTGACTGGACCGACAGGGATGACGACGGGCGAGTCGAGCAGTCGAGGAGGTCGTCGCAAGCTCAAGGCGATCCTGGCCGGCGGGCTCGCGCTCGGCCTCGGCGCCACGATCACCCTCGCCGCCTGGAACGACTCCGAGTACGCCTCGGGCACGTTCACCGCCGGTAGCTTCAGCATGGAGGGCAGCACGGACGGCACCACCTACGCCGAGCACCCGACCGCCGGCACGGCGGCGGCGTTGGCGTTCAGCACGGGCTTCGACAACATGAGCCCGGACGACGTGGTCGCCGCACCGTTCGCGGTGCGCCTGACCGCGGCCACGACGTACGACGCGACCGTCACGGTGGCCTCGGCCACCCCCGCACCGCCCACCTTCGTCGGGCTCACCTACGGGATCGCGACCGTCCCGACGTTCGGCGACTGTGCTCCGACACCCACGACTCCGACCTGGATCGTGGCCGAGGGCACCGCACTCGACTCGGTGACCGGCGCGGTGTCGTTCAACCTGACCCAGGGCACTCCGCCCACGACACCCGGCGCTCCGGTGTTCCTGTGCTTCGTCGTCACGGCGGACGCCGGTCTGGTGCAGGGCACGTCGGTCACGGAGACCTGGCAGCTCCTCGCCGAATCCGTGTAGGTGGTGGCCGTGGTCAACCGTCGCACGCCGGCCGGGACACCACGGCTCCGCCGGACCCGTGCCGTACTCGCCGGTGCCCTGGTCATCGGCCTGGGCACGACGTCCACGCTCGCCGCGTGGACGGACGGCGAGTACGGCACCGGGTCGTTCGCGGCCAGTGTCTTCGGCACCGAGTCGCAGACCGCGTCGAGTACCTGGGCCAGCCACACCCCGGCGGTGAACGCCGCGACGCTGGCGTTCACCGCGACGGCGATGTCCCCCTCGGTCTCGTTCTACGCCTACCTCGACATCCGGACGACAGCCACGACGAACGTCGGCGGCACGGTGGCGCTGACCGGTTCGTCCAACAACGCCGGTGCCCTGCTGCCGGTACTGGAGTACCGCGTGGTGCGGACCGCCACCACCAGCACCACCTGCGCGGCCGCCGCCTTCACCGGTACCCCGACATGGATCGTCGGGCCCAGCTACCTGGGCATCACCTCGGTTCCCGGGTCGCCGGTGTCGTCGGCCATCACGGCGCCGGCCGGCGCGACGCCACAGTTGCGGTTCTGCTTCGAGGCACGTGTGCAGTCCGGAGCCGGCAACGCGTACCAGGGCACCACCGGTGCGGTCACCTGGGAATTCACTGCCACGTCTACGTAAAGGACCGGTCGGATGGTGGGACCAGCGCGTCAGCGGCGTCGACTCCTCGCGAGGGTCGGCGATCTGGCGCTGACCCTGCTCGCCGTCGGCGGAACGGTGTGCGTCGTCCTCGTCCCGCTGGCGTTCTTCTTCGACATCTCGCTCATCCTGTTCAAGACCGGGTCGATGAGCCCGAGCATCCCCGCCGGATCACTGGCGGTGGTGCGGGAGATCCCCGCGTCCGAGGTCGTCGTGGGAGACGTCGTGACCGTCGACCGTTCGCCGCTGGCACCGATCACCCACCGGGTGGTCGAGATCGCCGACGGGGGTGGGTCCACGCGCCTGCTCACGCTGCGCGGGGACGCGAACGACTCCAACGACACCGCTCCGTACGCGGTGACCCACGTACGGCTGGTCGAGTGGTCGGCGCCCCGGCTCGGGTACGCGGTCCGCACCGTGTCGAACGTGTACGCGATGAGCGCGATCACGATCAGCACCGCCGCGATCGTGACCTGGGCCTTCTGGCCGCGTAGCGAGCCCCGGCCACCGGCTCGCCATCGGCGGACGGGGCCGGACGGGGCGACACCGGATCGAGAGACGGGCGCGCACCCGAGTTCGACCCTGCGATGCCTCCTTCTGGCCGTGGCGGTGCTGCCCGGTGTCACCGCTGCGGTGCTCGCGGCACCGAGCCCGGCCCGCGCCGACCCGACCGAGGAGGTCATCCGGAGCCGGTACCTCACCCTGGTCTCGATCGGCGACGAGGCGCGGATGACCACCATGTCGCCGGAGGAACCCGTGCCCTGGCAGGTGGGTGTCTCGGCACACGCGCCGCAGCCGGGCACGGTGACCATCTCGCTGTCGGCCTCCGGCCCGCTCGCCGCCAGGCCGGACGGACTCCAGGTGACCGCCGCCGTCTGCCCGCAGCGGTGGGTGAAGGGCGCCTGCCCCACCGGCCAGGAGAAACAGGTCCTCGCGGACGGTCCGGCCACCAGGTTGACCACGGCACCGGTCACCATCGACTCGATGCGCGCCGATCAGCAACGGTGGGTCCTCGTCACCGCGAGCCTGCTCGCCGGCGCGACGGCCGCCGGGTCGGCGGACCTGGTCGTCACCGCGACCGGGTTCGGCGACCGGGCCTCGGCCGGCGGCACGGTCGGCCCGCTTCCGCGCACCGGACCCGACCTGCGGACACCGTTGGCCGTCGGGGCCGGTGCGCTGCTCGCCGGCCTTCTGCTCGTGCTCGCCGTACGCCGACGCCGCATCCGGGTGGGGCGGCCGTGAGGCGTCCGGGCACGCCGGCTCGACCAGCCACCGCACAGGTCGGGCGCCGGTGGCTCGCGGGTACGGCCGCCCTGGTGCTCGCCTTCACCGTCGGGGTGCTCGCGCCGCCGCGATCGACGATGGCGGCGTGGACCGGCACCGAGTACGGCCAGGGGACCCTCCAGGCCGGCACCGTCAGTCCACCGACCAACCTGCAGTGCAGCGCGGGTACGCTCACCCCGCCGACCTTCACCTGGACACTGCCCGTCGGGGGCCTGACCCGCAGCGGCTTCACGTGGTCGCTGTCCGGCAGCTTCACCGGCGGCGGGACACTCGGTCCCACGGCCACCAGCGTCACCGTCCCCGGCGGGCTGCTCTCCATCGGCACCGGCACCTTCCGACTGGTCGCGAACGGACCCGGCGGTTGGACGTCGACGCAGGTCACCGGCTCGCTCGGCATGCTGACCGCGGTGCTCTACACCTGCAGCGTGCCGTAGGCCCGGTAGCAGGGCGACGGCGGCGGGCTCAGGGCTGGCCGAGCAGCGCGAGAAACCCGCGCAGGGCCGGGTTCGTGCTGTCCCGGGGCCAGGCGAGGGCGACGTCCACGGTGGGTGTCGGGGCGGTGAAGCGGCGCAGGCGTACCCCGCGCATCCGTAGTGCGCGTGCGCGACCGGCCGGGACTGCCGCGACCACGTCGCCCTGCGCCACCGCCCGCAGCAGCTGCTCGTCGTCCGGCTCCTGCCGGACGAGCCGGAAGCCGCCGTGCGGCCAGACCTGTGCGATCGTCCGGTCGAACATCCCGGGGCCGTTCTCCCGGGGCCACATCACGGCCGGCAGGTCGACCACCTCGGCGCGGCTGATCCGGCGGCGACCGGCGGCGAGAGCGTGCCCTGCGGGCAGCGCCAGCAGCAGTTCCTCGGTGTCGACGGTCCGGCAGGCCAGCGCCGGTTCGTCGAGTGGCGGGCGGACGAACGCCGCGTCGAGCCGGCCGGCCAGCAGTCCGGCCACGTTCGGTGCCGTCCAGGCCGTCTCCGGGACCACCTCGACCTGCGGGTGGGCGGCCCGGAACCGGGCCACCAGGTCGTCGACCCGGCCGCCGCGCGCCGAGCGGGTGTACGCCAGGCGCAGCCGGCCGCCCCGTCCGCCCGCCAGGCCCCGGATGCGGGCGGTCGCCGCGTCCACCTCGGCGAGCAGCCGCGCGGCTTCGTCGGCGATCCGCGCGCCCACCTCGGTCAGCGTGCAGCCCCGGCTGGTGCGGCGCACGAGCGGCACGCCGAGCTGACGTTCCAGCGCGCGGATCTGCTGGCTGAGCGCGGGTTGGGCGACGTGCAGCCGCGCGGCGGCCCGGGTGAAGTGCAGTTCCTCGGCGAGCACCGCGAAGTACCGCAGTCGGCGCAGGTCGGACCAGGCTTCTCGGGCCGGCACGTCGGACATGGAGCCACCATAAGCGCCGCTTATCGCCGACTGCCCCATGTCGTCTTGGACGTCAGCGTGGCGTCACCGCCACGATTCGAGACAGGCGGCACGACAGACGGGAGCGAGCGATGGCGGCAGCGGCGGACGTGGTGGTGGTCGGCGGCGGCATCGTCGGGATGACGGTGGCCGTCACCCTGGCGCGACGCGGGGCACGGGTGGCCGTGCTGGCGGCGGACGAACCGGCGGACACGGTGTCGGCGGTGGCCGCCGCGGTCTGGTATCCGAGCCACACCGACGAGGACCCACGGGTGTCGGACTGGGCACGCCGGACCCGGATCGAGTTGAGCCGCCAGGCGGCCGACGGCGTGCCGGGGGTGGTCGACCGGCCGACCCGGATGCTGCTGCGCGGCCCGGACACCGGGCCGCCGTGGTGGTCGGCGGCGTGCGCGGACCTGGTGGCGGAGCCGGCGACGCCGCCGTACACGGCAGTGCTGCGGTTCACCGCTCCGACGGTGGAGATGACGCCGTACCTGGCCTGGCTCCGGCAACGGTTGGAGGCCGACGGTGGGCGGCTGCTGCGCCGCCGGGTGGACCGGCTCGCCGACGCGTTCGACCTCGCGCCGACGGTCGTCAACGCGACCGGCCTGGCCGCCGGCCGGCTCGCCGCCGACCCGGCCGTGTACCCGGTGCGCGGTCACCTGGTGTTGGTGGCGAATCCGGGCCTGACCGTCTCGGTACGCGACGAGGACGACCCGGCGGGGATCACCTACGTGCACCCGCGCCGACACGACGTGGTTCTCGGCGGCACGTACCAGCCGGGCGTGGGGCACACCGCGCCCGACCCGGACACCGCGACGGCGATCCGACGGCGCTGCGTCGCCCTCGTGCCGGAACTGGCCGACGCCCCGGTGCTCGGCGAACGGATCGGACTGCGTCCGGCACGCCACGGCGGCCCCCGGGTGGAGGTGGACCGGTCGATCGGTTCCGGGCATCGGCTCGTGCACGCCTACGGTCACGGCGGAGCCGGGGTCACGCTGTCCTGGGGGTGCGCCGACGAGGTGGCCGATCTCGCGGTGGGCGGTTGAGCGGGACACCGGCCTCGGCGCCGATCCGGGAAGGGCTTGACGCTCCGCACGGCATCGAGCAGAGTCGATTTATGTAGCTGTCTTGACACGGGGAGGACACATGAAGGCCCTCGTCACCACCGTCTCGGCCGCAGCCCTGCTGTTCCTGGCCACAGGCAGCGCCCCCGCCGATCCACCGCCGACCGACGCGCCCTGCACCGGGCAGATCCACGCCAACCCCGGGTTCGAACGCGGCACCACCGGCTGGACGGCCGGCCCCCGCATCGTCGTACTCGGTGACGCGGCGCGGCCCGCCCACTCCGGCCGCGCCTACGCCACCTTCGCCGGGCTGGACGTGACCCGGTCGGATCTGCTGCGGACCACCGTCACCGTGCCGGCCGAGTGCGACCTGACGGTCCGCTTCCGGGTCCGGACCACGACCACGGAGAGCAGCCGGAGCGACTACCTGAACGTCGGGCTGGCGGTCACCGGGATACCCCCGAAGACGAGATTCTCACTCGCCTTCGACGGTGGGGCACAGTGGCGCGAGTACGCCATGTCGAGCGGGACGGCGACGGTCGAGCGCACCGCGACGGTCAGCTTCCTCGCCAGCGAGACGGCCGGCAACGGCGTCACGACCTTCGACCTCGACGACGTGACCTTCACCCTGAGCTGACGCCGGAGTGGCCGTCGCGGCCGGGCTCGGACGCCTCCTCGGCGTCCGACATCGCGGCGAGGACCTCGTCGAGGCGCTGGTAGCGCTCCTCGGCCCGCTGGCGGTACCGCTCGATCCACCCGGCCATCAGGTCCAGGACCTCCACTTCGAGGTGGGCGGGCCGGCGACGCCCGTCCCTGCCACGGGTCACCACGCCGGCCTCCTCCAACACCGCGAGGTGCTTGGCCACGGCCTGGAGGCTCATGTCGAACGGCTCGGCCAGCTCGGTCAGCGTGGCGTCCCCGGCGGCGAGCCGGGCCACGATCCGCCTGCGGGTCGGGTCGGCCAGGGCCGAGAAGACGGGCGACAACGTGTCCGCGCTCATGTCGGCCGCCGTCGCACGGCGATGCCCGGCGGTGCGACGGCTTCCGCCACATCGGTCTCACGCATCATGCGACCCGTTCGACCAGCAGACCGTCGAGCTGCTCGTAGCCCTCACGAACCCCGACCTCCATACCCGAGGCCAGGAACGCGTCCCGATCCTCGAACGAGTCGACGAGCGAGGTGGCGGTGAGCCGGGTGCGCCCACCCAGGTCCTCGAAGGAGAGTCGTTCCAGCGCGACGCCGTCGGGCATCCCCTCGAAGGTGAAGGTCTGGACGATCAGCTCACCTGGCCGCACCTCGTGGAAGCAGCCCCGGAACCCACCCTCGAACCCCTCGGCCTGCTGGACGTAGCGGTACGATCCGCCGCTCCGGCAGTCCCACGTGTCGATCACGGTCGCGATGTCTCGGGGACCGATCCAGCGGGCGAACAACTCGGGATCGGTGTGCGCCCGGAACACCGCGTCCGGCGGGGCGTCGAACTCGCGGGTGATGATCACCTGAGGGACCGTGGGGTCGGCCACGATCCGGGTCTCACGGGTGCTGGCGGTCATGGTGGTGCTCTCCTTCGCGGCAACGTCGACAAGCATGTTGAACTGCTATTTCAACTACTCGGTTGAGCATCGCAGCGCGCCCCGATGATTGTCAACCAATTGGTTGAGTAACCTCGGTCGGGTCTCGTCCGCCGCCGAAGACGGCTCTCAGAGACCGACGTCGCGGGCGAGGAGAGCCGCCTGGACCCGATCGGAGACCCCCAGCTTGGCGAAGACCGCGGAGAGCTGGTTGCGGACCGTCTTCTCGCTCAACCCGACCCGGCGGGCGATGCGGGCGTTGGTCTCGCCGGCCGACAGGTACCGCAGGATGTCCCGTTCGCGCGGGGTGAGCTGGTTGAACGGTGCGGGCAGTTCCACCGGCCGGCGCTGCAGGTCGGCCAGCACCCGAGGGCCGACCCGGGGGCCGAGCACGAGTCCACCGCCGGCCACGGTGCGCAGCGCGTCGACGATCACGTCCGGGTCGGTGTCCTTGAGCAGGTAGCCCCGGGCGCCCGCGTGCAGCGACCGGCTCACCACCTCGTCGTCGTCGGCCATGGTGAGCATGAGCACGGCCGTCGCCGGACGGTCCCGCACGATCCGGCGGGTGGCCTCGACGCCGTCGCCGTCGGGCAGACCGATGTCCATGGCGACCACGTCGACCGGCTCGGTCATCACCAGCCGGATCGCCTCGGCGCAGGTGGCGGCCTCCAGCACCGCGCTGACCCAGCCCTCCCCCTCCAGCATGATCCGCAGTCCACGGCGGACCACCGGATGGTCGTCCACGATCAGCACCCGACCCTGTCCGGACATCTCTCTCGCCCCACTTCCGGCCCGACCGCCTCGACCAGCCCGGCTCATGGTGTCAGCCGGGTCCGTCCACCGGAACGGGGGCCGACGCGACCGGCTGGAACGGCAGGCGTACCCGTACCAGGGTGCCCTGCGGTGCGCGGTCCACCAGGTCGCACTCGCCGCCCAGTTCGGCGGCGCGTTCGCGCATGGAGTCCAGACCGACGCCGCCCGGGCGTCGGGCGCGGACACCGACACCGTCGTCGCCCACCTCGACGACCAGGGCGCGACCCCGGCGTACCACCACGTCGCAGGTGGTGGCCTGGGCGTGCCGGGCCACGTTGGCCAGTGCCTCACCGACGATGCGGTACGCCGCCACCTCCACGGCGGCGGGCAACCGGTCCAGTTCGTCCTCCACCCGCAGGCGCACCGACAGGCCGGGGCCGTCGAAACGCTGGCACTCCGCCCGTAGGGCCGATTCCAGCCCACGGTCCAGGGCGGGTGGGCGTAACTGGTCGACCAGTTGGCGTACCTCGGCGGTGCAGGTCCGGAGGTCCTCGGCGAGCCCGTCGAGGATGCCGACCAGTCGCTGCCGGTCGGTGGCGAGCTTGCGGGCGGCCCGTACCTGCATGGACATGCCGGCGAAGGTGGGACCGAGCCCGTCGTGCAGGTCGCGACGCAGCCGGCGGCGCTCCTCCTCCCGTGCGGTGACCAGTCGCTCGCGAGAGGCCCGCAGGTCCCGGATCAGGCGCGCGGTCGCCGCCGCCACCGAGGCGTGCAGGGCGACGTCGCTGAGCAGGCGTCGCTCGACGGAGGTGAAGCGGGTCCCGGGGGTACGGTGTGCCACCACCAGCGAGCCGACGCGCTCGCCGTGGGTGACCATGTCGAACCGTTCCACCGAACCGGTGGGCCGGCCGTGTTCGGCGTGCACCTTCTGGGGCCGATCCGGGTCGTGGTCGGCGGTCAGCTCGACCGCGACGTAGGGCACCTGGAGGGAGCCGGCGACGGTCCGGGTGAGCAGCGGCAGCACGGCCTGCGGCTCGACGGTCCTCTCCAGCAGGTCCCCGAGGCGGGCCAGGACCGCGTACGGCTCGTCGCGCTCCCCGTAGAGCAGGCGGTTGACGCCGCGCTGCACCCGGTGCCGCAACGGTTCGAAGGTCACCGCGATCAGCCCGGTGGTCACCAGCGAGGCGTTCGAGGTGTCGCCGCGCAGCACCAGGTCGCGCAGCAGGCTCACGGTGGAGACGAAGGCCACGATCAGCAGCAGGCTCATCACCAGCCAGACCAGCGTGCGGTTGATCACCTGTTCCAGGCCGTAGAGCCGGTAGCGCAGCACGGCGAGGGTCATCGCCCCGGGAATGGCGATCACCATGAGCACCCAGGCGCCGGAGAGGTTGAGCGCGTCGAGCACCAGTCCGAGCAGGAACAACACCGCGGCGGCGAGCAGGCAGGCCAACTGCTGGCGGGTCTCGCCGGTGGCACGCCGCCAGCGACCGGCCAGCGCGACCAGCACCGCCAGCAGCGCCAGCACCTCGACGCCGATCGCCAGCAGCGCGATCTGCACCAGCGTACGGGCCTGGGCGGTGGCGGCCGGCTCAGCCGAGAGCAGTAGCCGGCGGGGGTCGCTGAGCGCGGCAACCGCCAACGCCACGGTGGCCACGACGGTGGTGACGACGATCAGGTACGCGACCAGACGCCACCGCCGTCCCGGCAGCCGGCCGTCGGGGAAGACCAGCAGGGCGAGGATGACCAGTCCGTACGGCGGCCACCAGAGCCACTGCCCCACCCAGGCGACCGGAGTTATCCCGGACCAGCTCAGCGACAGGGCGGCGACGGCGGCGGTGAGGCCGGCCGCGGTCATCAGCCGCCCGACCGGATGGCCCGGCACACCGGCGAGCACCAGCGTGCCGAGCGCGGTGAACGCGGCGGCCATGCTGGCGGTCACCGCGACCGGGCCCTGGGCGGCGGCGTCCCGGCTCCACAGGTGGCCGATGACCACGAGCAGCGCGACGGCCGTCCCCGCCACCGCCAGGGCCCGACGGCGGACGGTCACTGGTGGCGGGGTCGGCGACAAAGGAGCCTCCGGGACGGGTCGGAAAGGGGTCGGGTCAGCGAGCCCAGCCCGCCGCGTGCATGGCATTGTGCAGCAGGTTGCCCCGATGGCCGTGTGAGTGCCACGGCAACGCGTCGACGACGTCGGTGAAGTTCGGAGCGTCGCAGTCGGGCAGGTCGGAGAGCACCTCCTCGACGTCGATCCGGTGGTCGCCGAGCACCTGCGGGCGTTCCCGGACGAACTGCTCGACGTGCGCCAGCACCGCCTTGAAGCGTTCGCGCAGGACCTCCGGCGCGGCCGGGCGGTGCGAGGGGTGCAGTTCCACCAGCTGCCAGTCCTGCGAGAAGGCCGGGATCAACTGCCGGCCGGTCGGGTCGAAGAACTCCACCGGGCCGTCGAGCTTGTCGTAGTGCCTCTGCTCGTCGAGCAGTTCGGCGAGGTTGCGGTAGACGTGGCAGAAGGTGTCGTCGCCGGCCACCAGCACGATGCGCGGGTCGGTGTCGGCGGAGGCACGGTCCGGTTCACGAGTGGGCAGGGTCATGGTGGTCTCCTCAGGATCACGCGAAGCGTAGACACGCGCGGGGTCCACGGTGGCACCGTCGCGGGTGTCGCGTTCGTCGGCGAAGGTCCGACCTGCCCATCGTCACCCGGTGGGTGTCCCGCCGACCCGGGGCGGATGTCCCGGGTCGGCGGGATCGTGGCCCGTCCGGTCAGCCCAACCGGATCGCCCGACTGGCCGCACGGGTCATGTCGGCCGTCGCGGTGACGTCCGGCAGCCCTTCGACGTGCGCCTTGGCCTTCACCCGCCCGGACCAGTGGGCGTACCGGGCGGCGAGCTGGTTGGCCCGCAGCTCGGCGGCGCCGAACAGGCAGGCGCTGAGCGGGTCACGGGGTGCGCCGCTCGTGGCCTGCGGGCAGCCGGCACCGTACTGGCCCTGGTTGGCCAGGGGGTTGAACCCGGACTGGTCGCCGCCGCACGGGTCCCAGCCGTCGTGCTGCGTGCAGCCGGCGTAGTTCGCCAGCGCCTGCGCCATCGCGTTGTGCAGGTGCCGGTTGGCGGACTGGTCGGCGTCGCTGCGGGGCCGGGCCCAGTCGGCCGGCAGGCCGTGGCTGCCGAAGAGCAGCCCGCGCAGGCCGTCGTCGGACTCCAGGGCAGTGCCCCAACCCAGCTCGGTGTACGCCTGGAGCAGCCGCAGCGCGTCGGAGACCTTCTTGCCCTGCTGCCACAGCGCCTTCGCCGAGTCCCAGGTGCCGGGGTCCGGCGCGGCGGTGCCGGAGCCGGCCAGCATCACCCGGTAGAAGTACTTCTGCCGGCCGGCGAGCATGCTGGCGGCCTTGGCCCGGGCGGTCGCCGTCTGGGCGTCCACCGCCGGGATCGCGGCGGACTCGAAGGCCGTCCGATAGGTGGTGTTCCACCGCTCGTCGAGGAACTTGCGCTCGTCGTAGCAGTAGCCGTCGGGAATCTCGGAGCGGACGCTCCAGGAACAGTAGACGCCGATCGGGAAGACCCGGGTGGCACTACGGACCTGCTGCCAGTCCCCGCCGGCCCACTTCACCCGGGACCGCACGGTGATCTGCAGGTCCCCGCTGGTGGTGTGGAAGCGGGGTCCCTCGTTCTCCACCACGTTGACGAACTGCGCCTCGTAGCAGCTCGTGAAGGAGGGCCGGTGGGCCGGCGGCAGGCCGTGGGCGGCCAACTGGAACGGGTTCGGCAGGGTGTTGTGCCGCAGGGTCGCCGGGACGGCGCGGTTGCCGAGAGTCCCGGTGCAGGGGCCGATCGAACCGGTCTCGCCGATCCGGTTCCCGGCGGCGATCTGCTGGTCCGGGCTGCCCCACATGTCGTACTCGGGGATCGCGTCGCTGCCGTTCCAGAGCACCGCGCGGCGGACGTTGTCGACCTGGTCCCGCCAGCCGTTCATGGCGGTGCGGTAGTCGTCGACCAGCGCGGTGAACAGAGCGTTGGTGGATCCGTCGTCGGTCGGCTTGCTGAACTGCCGGACCCGCTCGTTGATCTCGTCACCGGCCAGCGCCACCGCCTCGGCCCGCCCGGTGTCGATGCGCCTGGCGTACTGCGGGTTCTGCAGTTGCAGGATGTTGTAGGTGCGGGCGGCGGTCTTCCAGGCGGCGGCGTTGGCCACCGGTCCGGTGGTCCAGGCGCCGCCGACCCGCTGACCGGCCCACTGGGTCAGGTAGTTGATCGAGCCCTCGGGCAGGAAGAGGTCGAGCTGCGAGACCGGATCGGCGGTGCTCGTCCCGGCAGGGACGGTGAAGGTGCCCTCGGCGGCGGCGCGCAGCGTGGCGAACTCGAACGTCGGCGACTCGGCCTTCGGGAAGTACGTGTTGATGTAGTCCGGGATCGGTTCCCCGGTGATCTCCTTGTGGTGCACGTAGGTGGTGATGACCGTGTTCAGCGGGTCACGGGCGATGTTCTGCAACGCCACGTGGGTGGCGAGGGCCATCGCGTCGACCTTGCGTTCGATGGTCTGCAACTGGGTGGCGATCCGGCCGAGGTTGGCGTGGACCTGGTCCAGCGACCGGGTCAGCGCGTCGAGCTGGGCGACCAGGTTGGCGTACATCTCGCCGAGCGCCGCCTCGATCCGGTCGAAGCGCCGGTCCATGCCCTGGGCCAGGCGGTTGATCTGGTCCCGGAGCTTGCCGATCTCGGCCTGCACGGCGGCGTTCGGGTCGCCGCCGCCGGCGAACAGACCGATCAGGCTCACCGCCGCGCCGAGCAGGTTACCGGTGAGCACCGCGGTGCCCATGGCGACGGCGGCGGTGCTCAGCCCCTGGCCGAGCACGGTGGTCATGTAGGTGTTGATGGCGGTGACCGAGGTGACGATCGCCTTGCCGATGGTCTCCAGTTGCTTGCCGAACTTCTTGTCGTGGAAACCCATCACGGTGGAGAGCACGCTGACCGTGGAGCCGAGCCCCTCGAAGATCGTCTTGTTCTCGGCGGTCTTGCGCTTCTCCTCGTCGATGACCGCCGCGGTCGGCTTCGGGTCGCCGTTGAGCGGGTAGGTCGCCGCCCTGGCCACCACCTCGTCGGCCCGGGCGCGTCCGCCCGCGTCCAGCACGGCCAGCGCCGCGTAGGCACGGTCCTGCACCAGCGCGCGGAAGGCGGCCGGGTCGTCGCGCTCGTCCCGGATGGCGGTCAGCGGCACGTAGTGGCCGAGCGTGCCGGCGTTGCCGTCCGGACGCGGTTCGTGGATGCGGGTGGCCAGCAACGTGTCCACCGGGGTGCGGACCGCCGTCTTGGTGCGGCCGGTGAACGCGGCGTCCCACCCGACGGTCAGCGGGTCGTCCACCTTCGCCCGTCGGTGCAGCTCCATCCAGGTCTCGCGGACGACGTCGCGGGACTTCGCGTTCCACGCGGCGTCCTGGTAGCCGCCCCGGACCAGGTTCAGCATGTCCGGTACGACGTTGGCGCCCTCGGCGCCGACGGTGCTGTCCAGGAAGGTCCGCACCGTCGGGCCGGTGAGCACCGCGCCGCTGCTCGGGGTCTCCCCCAGCCGCGCGAGCAGGGCCATCGCCAGGGCGAAGCGGGACCGCTCCTCCCCGCTGCCGTCGGGCGCCACCGTGGCGACGGCCGCGCGGGTGCCGTTGGCGTGTGCCGCCACCTGGGCGGCGTCGGCGTTCGGGTTCGCCGTACGCCAGTCCAGCAGTTCGGCGGTGAGCAGGGCGTCGGTGAGCCCGGCGGCACCGTTGTCGTGGAGCTGCACCACGGCAGCGAAGAGCGCACCGTGCACGGTGTGCTCGTCGAACGGCACCTGCTCGACCGCCCGCGCCGGAGTCTGGTGCATGGTCACGGTCAGCACCGCCGCGATCCCGACGGCACACCACCGTCCGAGGGTGCCCCGGCGGCCCGTGGGCCTGCCGTGTCGGCCGGGCGGTCTGCCCGACCCCTTCGCCGCTGTCGTCACCACGTGTTCCTCCCAAGACCGGGACCGGACGGGCCGGGCCGCATCGAACCTGACCGTTCCGAGGCTGGTGGGCGGGACGTCCCGGAGGACAGGGACGACCGCCCGCCGTCCAGGGACATCCGTACCGGCGGGGTGCCGGGTCATGCGCGAGACCTGCGGCGGTGGTGCTGCGGTAGGCCGCTGGTCGAATGCGGCTCACTCCGCAGTGGGAGTCGAATCTCGCGCCTGAGCACGATGCACTCCGACCAGGACACATCGATGCTATTTCCATGTCTCGTACTCTTCGGACACTCAAGGTGGTGGCCACCAGCCTCACGCTGGTCGCCACGATCGCTGTCGTACCCGCCTCCGCCGTGGCGCAGCCCGGCGCGTCCGCCGGAAAGCTGGACCGCACCGGGCTGCGCGCCGCGCTCGCGGCGGTGCCCGAGGCCGGTGTGCCCGGCGCGCTGGCCGCCGTGCGCGACGGCCGACACGACTGGCAGGGCGCCGCCGGCCAGGCGTTCCTGACCAAGCCACGACCGATGCAGCCGCAGATGCGTCACCGCATCGGCAGCATCACCAAGACGTTCGTCGCCACCACCGTGCTCCAGCTCGTCGACGAGGGCCGACTGGGTCTGGACGACCCGATCGGGCAGCGGCTGCCCGACGTCGTACCGGGCGAGACCGGCGCCCAGGTCACCGTCCGGATGCTGCTGAACCACACCAGCGGCATCGGCAACTACACCAACGCGATGATCGACTCGTACGCGGCGATCAACCGGATGCAGGTCACCACGTACGCTCCGGCCGAGCTGGTCGCCATGGGTCTGGCCATGCCGCCGACCAATGCCCCGGGCGCGGGATTCAGCTACTCGAACACCAACTACGTCCTGGCCGGAATGCTGATCGAAGCGGTCACCGGCAGCAGTACGGCGACCGAGGTGCAGCGGCGGATCCTCCGACCGCTGAAGCTGACCGGCACGTCCTTCCCGGGCACCGATCCGACGATCCGCGGTCCGCACGGTGGCGCCTACTTCGCCCCCTTCGGCGCTCGCGACGTGAGCGAGTTCAACATGAGCTGGGCCGGCGCGGCAGGTGAGATGATCTCCACCACGGCGGACCTGAACACCTTCTTCCGGGCGCTGCTCCGTGGTGATCTGCTCCGTCCGGCCACCCTCGACCAGATGCTCACCCGAGTGCCGATGGTGCCGGGAGTGCCGGAGGCCGGTGGCTACGGTCTGGGCATCTATTCGCTCTCCACCCCGTGCGGCGAGGTCTGGGGTCACGACGGCGCGGTCATCGGTCACCTGACGTACTCACTGCACAGCCGGGACGGTGTGCGCCAGGCGTCCTCCGGGATCAACCTCAGCCACTACCAGATCGGGCTGCCCGACGCGCATCCGGTCGACATCGCCTGGCAGACGTTCGTGCTCACCGCGATCTGCCCGACCGGCGGCGTGAGCAGCCGTTCGGCGCAGGCGGTGCCGCAACTGCCCAGCGTGACCCGGATGCCGGGTACCGACGCGGTGGTGGCGGTGCCCTGACCCGTCCGGACATCGACGGTTCACGGGTGATCCGATGATCGCCCGTGATCCGGTTTGGTCCGTCGGCGATCGGGAAGATCTTCTGTATGTCTATCTGGAGCAGGTTCACCCAGCGGCGTAGGCGGAAGATCGAAGAGCAGCGCGACGCGGCCGTGGCCAGGGCCATGGCCCGTGGGGCGACCCCGGAGGAGTCGGCGGCCGCCGGAGACCGCGCGGCGCGCGGTGACACCGCCGCGACCGTGTTCCGCATCTCCAACATCTGATCCGCACCGTGCGGCCGGGACAGCACCGTCCCGGCCGCACGTCTGTGTCCTTGCTTGATCAGGCGGACGACTCGCGCGCGGGTAGCGTGCGCGACGTGCCGTAGGTGGTGCCGGCGCGGTCGCGTTCCAGCCAGCCGGCGTCGACCAGCATCCGCCGGGCACCGGCCACGTCGTCGGTGACGGCGGAGAGTCGCCGGTTGATCTCGTCCTCGTCGCACGGGCCGTCGAGGTCGAGGAAGCGGACCAGCATCTCGGCCAGTAGTTCCCACCGCCGCGACAGGGGCGGCGGAAAGGCGGTCAGCCGGCCGTGCGAGAAGACGCTCCGCAGCTCCGGATAGACCACGAGCAGACGGCTGATCGGCTGCTGACGGTCCAGGTCGGCGGCGGTCTCCCGCAGGGCGTCGAGCCGGGCCCGGTAGACGCCGGTGCCGGTGACCACGCCGATCGCGTGGAGCCGGGCGAGCGCCGCTCCGGCCTTCGGTACGGGGATGTCCAGCGCCTGGGCCAACTGGGTGGCCGTGAGCCCGTCGTCGCCCCGGCGGGCGAGTTCGGCCAACGCCTGGAGGCGCTCGGGAGTGGCGAGCGCGGTGAGGATCTCCGCGGCGTGCGCGGCTTCGGCGGACATCCGATCATTCTGCCAGCGCCCTCACCTCGACCCGGACGGCGCGGAACGGGAAGGCCACCGTGGCACCGGGCGCGTGCTCATCGGACGCCGCTCTCCACGGCCGCGACCGGGGGCAGCTCGGGCCGCGTCAGGTGTCGGGAGACCCGCAGATCGGAGCGGCGGACCTCGAGCACGTGCCGTTGGTCCAGTTGGTGCCAGGGCGGGGTGGGTTGGTCCCAGCCCGTCGAGGCGACCACCACGCGATCGGGTTCGACGAGGTAGTTGAGGGGGAAGAACCCGGGGCCACGACGCCGGCTGACAGCGGAGTCCGGATCGTGGTCCGCGTAGGCGAACAACGACTGTTCGGTCAGCAGCAGGCAGTTGAGGCCGCTGTACCGGGTGGCGTGACGCCGTACCTCGGCGGCGGCCGAACTGAGCGCGGTCACCGGGTCGGTGCGGCGCAGGAACTGCCTGACCAGGAGGAAGAACCGTTCGCTGTCGGTGGTACCGGCCACCGCTTCACGCATCTCCGGTTCGAGCAGATCGTCGACGGCGTCGGCCGGGGAGAAGTCACCGTTGTGGGCGAAGGCGACCGTCGCGGACCGGAACGGGTGGGTGTTGGCCAGGACGAGCGGTGACCCGGGATTGGCCAGCCTGATGTGCAGCAGGGCGGCATCGGTGGTGATCCGGCTCAGCGCGGAGGTGAATCCCTCGCTGGTACGGGCCGACGTCGGCTCCTTGTCGACGCGGAGTTCACCGTCGTGCCAGTGGGCCACGCCCCAGCCGTCGCCGTGTTCGGCCGACAGTTCGGTGAATCCGGGCAGTTCGGTGGCGAGCAGCTCGGTCAGGCGACCGGCGGACGCGCCGACCACACCCAACAGACGGCACATGTGCATACTCCCGGGGTCAGGGTGGACGGTCAGCCACGCTGCTGCAGCACCGTGGCGAGCCACGACAGCAATGCGTTGACCGCGACGAACATGAGGGTCATCACGAGGTAGGTCTGGATGAGGGCGTGGGTGTACTCGCCGAGCACCCGGCCCGCGTGGAGCAGTTCGAGGAAACTCACCACGTAGCCGAGCGTGCTCTCCTTGAGCAGGCGGATGAACTGCGTCACCAGCGCCGGGGCGACGCGCCGCAGGGCCTGCGGGAGCACCACCAGCCGCATGGTGGCCGATGGGCTCAAGCCCACGCAGAGTCCGGCCTCGGTCTGTCCCCTGTCGACGGAGAGGATGCCGGCGCGGAAGATCTCGGCGAGGGCGGCCACGTTCGAGACCACGATCGGTACGACCAGTTGCCAGAAGATCGGTAGCCGTAGCCCGAAGCGAGGCGCCAGGATCAGGAAGGCGAACAGCAGCAGCAGGATCGGCACCGCGCGGAACAGTTCCACGTACGCCACCGCCGGCCACCGGATGACCCGTCGCCGGGACAGCCGGCCGAGCGCGACCAGGAATCCCAGCGGCGCGGCGATCACGGCGCTGACCCCGGCGGCCAGGAGGGTGGCCGCGAGGCCCCGGAGCAGGAAGGCCATCACGGGCCACTGCCCGAAGATCGTCCATTTGGCGGGGTCGAGCTGGCCGTGGGCGTGGAACTCGGTGATCGCAAGCCAGAACAGACCGACCAGGAGGACGGCGGTGCCGATGGTCGCCAGCCGGATCCATCGCCGGCCCCGGGGACCCGGCTGGTCGAACAGGGCCTGCTCGGACACGCTCATCGTCCGATCGCCACCTTCTTCTCCAGCAGCCCGGTGACGAAGCCGATGCTCAGGGTCAGGATGAGGTAGAGCGCCGTGCTGACCAGGAAGGTCGGGCCGGCGTCGGCGAACTCCAGGTTGATCAGGTCGGTCTCGCCGGTCAGCTCGGTGACACCGACCGCCGCGGCGAGGGAACTGCTCAGGGCGATGGCGATGAAGATGTTCCCCAGCGGCTGGACCATCGAGCGGAAGGCGCGCGGAAGGATGACGTGACGCAGACTGCGTGCCGTGGTCATGCCCAGGGCCCGGGCCGCTTCCGCCTCACCGGGCGGCACGGTCCGGATGCCGGACCGGATCGTCTCGGCGACCAGCGCGGCCCCGTACATCGCCATCGCGGTGGTGACCGTCCAGAACAGGTCGTACAGGATCCCGATCTCGGGCAGCCCGAACACGAACAGCACCAGCAGGACCAGCAGCGGCGTGTTGCGCATGAACTGCACGTAGATCGCGGCGCAGAGCCTCAGCAACGGCACCGGCACGATCCGCATGATCGCCAGCAGGGTGCCCAGGACCATCGCGCCCGCGAACGAGGCCGCCGTGAGCTCGACGGTGACCAGGAGGCCGGCTCCCAGCCGGCCGAGGTGGCTGAGCACGCCGTCGACCAGCGGGATCCCAGCCACCTCCGACACGTACGGCACGGGGACTACGCTCAGCTTCCGGCCACGGAGCCGAGGACCGGCGGGGTCGGCGGTTCGCCCTCGATCGCGGTGCCCAGGGTCAGTTTCCAGATCCGGTCCCACAGCCCGGCTTCGACGATCTTGGTCAGCCAGCCGTTGACGAACGTCTTGAACTCCGCGTCACCGGGAGGCAGACCGATCCCGTAGGGGTCCTCGGTGAACGGTTGGCCGACGACCTTGACCTCCGGGTCGCGTTGCGCGTTGCCGAGCAGGATGGCCTGGTCGAGCACGTACGCCTCCGCCCGGCCCTGGCGAAGCGCCTGGACGCACTGGTCGTTGGTCTCCAGCAGGAGCAGCTTCGCGTCCGGCACCACCTGCTTGAGGGTGTTGACCGCCGTGGAGTTGGCCTGGGTCACGACCGTCCGGCCGGCCAGGTCCGACGGCGTCGTGATGCCGGTCTCCGACTTCTTCACCAGGATCGAGGTGCCGGAGTTGAAGTACGGCCCGGCAAAGTTGATCTTCTCGGCCCGGGCCGGGGTGATGGTATAGGTGGCCAGCACCGCGTCGACGGTGCCGTTCTCCAGCAGTAGTTCCCGGGTCTGCGCCGTCACCTGGACCAGTTCGACCGACGGCGTCCCGGTGATGTACTTGGCCAGGAGTTGAGCCAGGTAGGCGTCGAAGCCGGTCACCTTGCCGGTGGTCGGGTCCTTCAGCGAGAACAGGGCGGCGGTGGCGGTGCCCCCGACGCGCAGGGTGCCCGCCTGCTTGATGGTGGCCGCCCGGCCACCGGCCGACAGGTCGGCCGGGTCGGCGACGGGAGCGTCGGCCAGGATCTTCTCGATCGACTCGCCGCCCGCTCCCCCGTCGGCGGCGGCGGTGCCGGGCGGCGCCGGCAGGGGGGCGGAGCTGCACCCTGCGGTCACGCCGAGGGCGGTGGTCAGTGCCACGGCGGTGGCCAGGACGGCTGCCCGTCGACCGGCGAGCCGGCGTCGGCCGCGAACGGCCAGGACGGTCGATGGTTCCACTGTGTCTCTCCTGAGGGTGTGTCCGGGGACTACTCGGGGGTGGGTGAACGCCGGCCGCTCGTGGTCGGCCGTGGGCAGGACGGCGCCGACGACGGATATCTGGGGGCACCGTCCGATAGCGGGGGTCAGCCGAATTCGGTTGCGGACAAAGCATCGGGCCGACGCCGCCGAACGTCCAATCAAAACGTCACCGAGCATTCATAAGTGATCCTTATGATTCCACTCGTGTTGGACACGCATCAGTTGCTGATCCTGGCCGAAGTGGCGCGGTACGGCTCGTACACCGCCGCCGCCAAGGCACTCGGTTATTCCCAGCCGGCCATCAGTTATCAGATGCGGCTGCTCGAACGGGCCACCCGGGCATCCCTGGTGATGCGGGCGGGACGAGGAATCGTGTTGACCGAGACCGGCCGCCGGCTGGCCGACCACGCCGAGATCGTGCTGACCGCCCTCGCCGCCGCCGAGGCCGAGATCAGGGCGATGAGCGAGCAGCGGGCCGACACCGTCCGGCTGGGGGCGTTCCGGAGCAGCTGCGCCACCCTGGTCCCCTCGCTGCTGGACCGGCTCGCCCGGAGCACGCCTGACGACGGCGGGGAGCCCGCACCGCAGCTCGTCGTGCAGCAGGTCGAACCGCCCGAGGCCGCCCAGCTCCTGCGGTCCGGCAAGATCGAGATCGGCCTGCTGTGCGACTGGACCAACGAGGCCACCGCCGACGCGGAGCGCGGCCTTCGCCGCGTGTCCCTGATGACCGATCGCCGGTGCGTCGTGGTGCCGGCCGACCACCGGCTGGCCCGGGAGACGTCCGACGGTGACGAGGTCGACTTCGCCGACCTCGCCGACGAGCCGTGGGTCATGGAGACCGTGCGGGAGCGCTTCCTCGCCGCCTGCGCGGAGGCGCGTTTCACGCCCCGCCTGGTGGCCACCGCGGACGACCACGTCACGATCCAGAACCTCGTGACCAGCGGCGTCGGCATCACCCTCATGAACGAGCTGGCCATCTCGGCCCACCTCGACAGTCGGCTGCGCGTGCGACCGCTGGCCAACTGGCCGCACCGTCGGATCTACGCACTGGCCTCGCCGGAGGCCCTGCGCGAGGCACCGGTGGCGCACACGGTGCGCGAGTTGCGCGCGGCCGCCCGCACGATCCGGGGCCGCCTGCGGGCGACCTCGGTCGGCGCGGACCGTCCCGGACTACAGGCAGCGTAGCGCCGGGCGCTTCTGACCAGGCAGAACACACCCGAAACTCCCACTTAGCCTATAGGTTAACGGGTGCTTCGGATCACACTTGCCACCATCGCACCGTCGCCGGATCTAGCCTGTTCGCATGAGTGCAAGCAGGTGTCCCATTCGGCGCTACTTCGTCGAATTCCGCCGGATGTGCAGCACCGTCTGAGTTCGACGGCACAGCCGTATACGGGCATTTGAAACTGCCGTCCGCGGCATCGACATCGCGGCGCGCTCCTCTTTCGGCAGCGAATCCTGCATTTGTCGTGCGCGGACGAATCATTCCTCGATCGCCTCGCTGTGCCGGGCCGAACGGTCGAGCCGTCCGGCGGTGAATCGTCGCGCCGACCGCCGGATCAGAAAGGGGACCAGCGGTTGACTTCGCCACAGGACGGTTCCGGAGAGCAGTCGACACCCGCCGCCACGCGCGGGGACATGACCGAGGCGGTACGGCGGTACGGGTCGCGGTTCGACGGCATGCAGGGACTCGAGCACATCGCGCCGGTCCCCGAGGTCGTCGTCGGGTGGCTGCTCGCGCAGGTGAAGGCGGCGGCCGGTACGCGCGGCACGCACGCCGCCTTCGGCGCGGATCTCGAACGGCGTCTCACCTCGGACTACCTGCTCACCGAGTGGCCCCGGATCCGCAGCGAGACCGGGCTGCCGCTGTCGAGCGCTGCCGATGGCGGCCCGACCCCGTGGCTACGGGTGTCGCTGCGCGACCCGGTGGAGGCGGACCCCGACATCGAACAGATGCCCGACGGGCCACCCGTCACCCTCCAGCGCTGGGCGTTCGGCGGGTGGGAGGTGGCGGAGAGCGGCAGCGCCAGCGACCTGCGGACCGTACGCCTGCCGTTCACCTACTCGCACCCGTTGCCGGCTGACAGCGACAGCGTGCTGCGGCGGGTGGCGCTGACGGTGCAGCCGACGATGACGTACAACCAGACGTCGACCTCGGCGACGGTCACCGGCGCGGTGCAGGCGTTGACGCTGATGCGCAGTCGCGAACGCTCGTGGCCGTACCGCTACCGGATGCGGTGGCAGCTCCGCATGGGCGACGACGTGAACCGGCCGTGGACCGACCTGGAGAGTCCGCCGCCCGAGCGGTTGACGGTGTGGTTCCCGAAACACCTGGTGGAGGCGCCAAGCCCGGACGCGGAGCAGCCCCAACCGGCACCGCTGGAACTCCTCCGTACCGACCTGCCGCTCTTCGGCGTGCAGTCGGTGCTGAACGCCGACCTGATCTTCCGCGACGTCATGGCGTCGTTCCGGCCGCACCTCGCGGCGTTGTCGTCGGCGTCCAGACGGGACCTGTGGGAGTTCTTCGGCGAGTACAGCCTCCGCGCGAACATCCCGTTGGCGTGGACGGGCAGCCACCCGTCGCCGCTGTTGTTCGACGACGACGGGGCCGTGATCGGATATCTCCGGATGCGCACCGAGCTGGTCGCGCGGGAGGTCACCGGTCCGGCCACGCAGGACGCCGTGCTGGAGTCGCACGTGCTGCGGATCCTGCGGGTCGACGGTTCCGCCGAGGTCACCAACGCGGTCGGCGTCGACGGGTTCGTGAACCTCGGCATGTCGGCGACGCCGGCTGAGCCCGGTGTCGAGCCGACCGGCGGAGCCGTCCGGGGGCAGATCGGAGCGCGGCACCAGGTATCACACACGCTGGGATCGGGTGGTGGCGCGCGTACCTCGCACTCGCTGCGGGTGCGCAAGCCGCTGATCCCCCAGGGCGTCGATGTGGTCCTCGATGTCGAACTGGTCCGCGCGACCGGTGCCGCGGCCCGCCCCGAACCGGTGACGCCGCTGGGCTCCGGCGCGGCGCACCGGGCGATCCTGCGGGTACCACCTGCGGACCTGATCATCCGGCGGCCCACCACGCCGCGCTACCTGCCACCCGAGATCGCGCAGCTCCGGTCGATCGGCGTCTCCACCACGCCGTTACGGGTCACCGGTGCCGAGCCGTTGTTCGCCACGGCCGAGACCTGGCTCGCCGCGCACGGCTTCCTGCCGCCCGAGGGCGAGTCGACGCTGGACCGGCTGACCGACGAGGCCACCAGGGTGCAGCGCCTGGTGAACGTCCGCAAGCTCGACGTGACCCGCTCGGGTGTGGGACTGCGCGGCGCCGTGGACGAGATGATCGAGGGTGGCTATCCGATCGTCTTCGAACTCCCGGTCCGCGGTGAGATCCAGCGTGCCGAGGTACGCGTGTCCGCCGAGCGTCGTTTCACCGACGGGCCCCAGGCAGGAGCCGTCCACTTCCTGTTCCTGCCCGACGTCCAGACGCTGAACTGGATCGGTTCGACGCTGCCCGCCAGTGAGGGGCGCAGCCGTTCGCCGTTCGGCTGGAACGGTGGTGTCGCCGGGTCCTCCAGCAACCCGGCCGGGACGACCGGGACGGATCGTCCGGTGCAGGGCTTCTCCGGCGGCGTCAACCGCTTCTCCCGGCCCGCCACCATCACCGACACCACGATCGGGTTCGGGCAGGAGTCGTACGCGCTCAACCCGACCGGCGAGGGCTCGCACGCGTTCCAGGTGCCGGTACGGATGCGCCTGGAGATCTCGTGGAGCCACGGTGACACACCTCCGCCGACCGAGGCGGACGGGATGTTCACGTTGGCGGTACCCACCTACCGCACGCTCGCCGAACCAGCGGAGATCCGCCCGTACCGGGATCCCGCCACGCGGAGTGTCACCGACCAGGATCGTGCCGGCCTGAACCCACCGGACGAGCTGATGTACCGCGACGGGGTGCTACGGCTGCCCAGCCTGGCGCACGTGGACCGGGTGGAGGGCAGCCGGGTGATCCGTGCGCTGGTCAAGGCCCTGATCGGCGCCGGACACCACGCGGTCGCCGCCGACCGGCCCACCGCCGTACTCCCCCGGATGCCCGGCGCGTACCCCGGGGACGACGTGGCGGTGCCAGAGGCACCCGCCCCGGCGGAGGCCACCGGCGACGACGCCCCGGCTGCCGAGGGCGGGACCGTCTGGCCGTGGGGCGCCCGCACGGCGCGATGGCTCGGCGAGGCGGCGAGGTCCGGGTGGGCGTGGTGGCGACGACGGACGATCGGCGATCCGCTGGACCGACCGGAGAGCATGGCGCAGGAGGTGGCCCACGCGGCACTGTCGCCCCACCACCTGACGGCCAACGCCCTGCAGGTCTTCAACAACCAGTACGTGACCGAGAACATCGGCGGGCACGGCATGGTGTCGGGCACCGACGTCTCGGTGACGGTCGAGGGCTACCTCACCGACGTGAGACTCCTGCCGTCGCCCGGGATCATGGACATGGAGAGCTGGCTGCAGTCCTTCGACGGCTCGTCGCAGACGGCGGAGCAGAGCGTCGGGTACGAACTGCCGGCGACGCTCACCGGCACGTACGGCAGCGTCACGCAGTTCGTACCGGCCGGGACGTACACCCATCTCCGGCGGACGGACACCCGCACGACGTTCAGCGACAACACGATGGCGTTCCGGGTCACCACGGAGAACGACGTCTCGGTGTTCCGCTTCTCGGCGACGGCCGTCTATCTCGTCACGGTCACCAAGGGCCTCCGCAACGTGGTGGCCGGGACGCTCGCCGGCCGACCGTACGTCGAGTGGCAGGTCGCGGTCGAACTGCCCGATGCCGTGGAGTTCCTGCTCGTCGAGAACGACCTGATCAACCACCCGGAGCTGCGGCAGATCCCCGGCGTTCCGCAGGTCGACCCGGAACAGAGCCTCGCGATCGCCGACCGCACGTTGCCCTCCTGGTTCGTGCACGGTCGCGGGAGGCTCGGGTTCGGCGTCGCCACCGCAGTGGTCCCCCGGGGCGCACGTCCGCAGCTACGTACCCACGTCCGCGCACTGGTCGAGGCCCAGGCACCGGGCGTGACCAGCCCCGGCAACGCCGCATACCTGCCCGGTGTCCGATCGCGGATCGCCGACCACACGTCCACCCTGGGGCTGCGGACCCTGATCAACGTCGGCCCCGATGGCCGCGCCTCGTTCCACTTCGTACACCGGTCGTGGCTCGGCCCACGGGCCGTGGAGGTCGAGTTCCGCGCGCAGCCGGTCGAGGACGCCGCGCAGCTCGCGGCACGGCGAGGCCGGCAGACCTCGTCCAGCGCGGGCCTGGACACCATCCTGGCCCACTCCTCCGGCGAGGGCGGCTCGCTGCCGACCCCGGGTGCGAGCAAGCTGAGCGTCACCCGGGTCGTCGCCAACAGTGCGGCCTTCTCGCCGGCCGTCAAGCAGTACGGCCACCAGACGCAGCCCACCCTCTCGATCGGCGCCCAACACCAGCGTGTGCAGACCGCGACGTCCCTGCGGGAGTACCGCACCTGGGAACGGACCATCGTCACCACCCAGTTCGACCGCGTCCCCTACACACTCGGCGTGACCGTACGCTCGATGCCGTTGGAGGACGCACTCGTCGTCCGGGTGGGCCGGGCCGCGATCACCGGGCTCCTCACCACGGGCCGGCTCGTCCGGCGGGCCTGGCCGAACCTGCCGACGCTGAACGCGGTCGGCGAGTCGTCCCATGCCTTCGCGGCCCTGGTCACGTTGCGTTTCAGCCAGGCGGAGACGCCTCGCCTCCCGATCGGCGACCACCGGCAGGTCCCGCCGCTGCTGCTCACGTCCGCCCCGACCACCGTCGTACCGCCGCCCACCGACGCGGTCGTCGTCGACCTGGAGATCCCGGCAGCGGTTCGCGACCTGGTGACCGGACCGTCCTGGCGGCTGAGCCGACCGTTCTCCGTGTACGACTTCGACGCCGTCGCGCAGCTCGCCCGCGCGATCCGGACAGTCGACCCGTCCCTGGCCGACGACGACCAGCTACACAACTCGACGTCGGCGGAGGGCATCTTCGTCCGCCTGTCCAGCCTCGTCCGCTCGGGCCGGGTCACCATGCTGGAACCCGCCGCGGTGGGCCGGTTGCTGGGCCGCGCGGGCAGACCGGGTACGTCACTGCAGTTCGCGCTCTACGCGCCCCGACCCGCGAGCTCCAGTCGCAACGTGGCCATCGACGGCATCAACGCCAACACCGACAGCTTCACCACGACCGTCACCGGGGCGACGACGCCGACGATGACCTTCGGCGACGCCCACCCGCTGACCCGGGACGTCACCAACACCGGCGGCCCGGCCGTGCCGGTCCTCGGGGTCGACGCGGCACACGGTCAGGGCGTCGGCGGCTCGGCACAGCGACGCGAGATCCTCCGGTTCGGCACCCCGACGGAGTCGGCCGCCGGCCTCGGCACACCCGGACACCAGGTCGTCGCCGTCGCCGTGATCCGGGTCGACGGCCCCCACGGCACCCGGTGGGTCGTCGGCAACATCGACCTGCGCACCACGGAGGCCCCACCCGCCCCGGCACCGGTCGACGTGGTCACGCCCGGCACGCCGGAAACACACTCCCCTGCCCGGGACGTCGCGCCACCGCACGCCCCGACCATCGCGGAGCAGACCCCGGCCGACCTGCCGTCCACGTCGGCGGCCCCACCGTCCGTCGCGTCGGCGGTACGCACCGACGGCGGTCCGGCGGCGGTCGTCGTCGCCGAAGCTGTCGAGGACGACCCGCTGATGCCCGAGGAGATCACCTCCGTGGACGGGGTCTGGTTCGCCGGTGCCCCGCCGGGACCCCGCGACGAGCTGGCGCTGACCTCCCTGACGCAGGCAGTGCGGGCGGCGGAGGCAGAGCGGCACGTGGTGATCGTCAACACGCCCCGGCTACAGCCGCAGCACGCCTCCGTCGTCGCGGCGATACGTCAGGCGGTGGATCGGCTCGCCTGGTGGGACGGGCGTGGTGTGGTCGTCGCGGTGCTGCGCGCCGACGCGGTGCTGGAGGCGTGGCTCGACCGTGCGGCGGTGGTGACCGTGCGACGAGTGCCGGCACCGGTCGACAAGGACCGGGTGGCGCTGGACACGGTCTGGGAGCTGCGCGGCGCGGGAGGCCGGCGCGAGCTGTTCCGGGAACGACCGACCGCCGACCTGGTGACCGCAGCAGTCGAGGCGGGCCGGACGGTGGCACGCCCACCGCTGCCACGGGAGCTGGCGCGGTGGCTCTCCACCGACACCTGGCCGCAGCGGCAGGCCCTTCTCGACGAGCTGGGAGAGCGGCTCGTACGCCCTGACATGCTCGACGCGCTCGAACAGACCGCGACCGCCGAGGGGCGCCCGGGAGGCGTCCTGACCTGGCTCGACCAGGTTGGTCCGTGGCAGGTGGCGGATCGGATCAGGCACGACTCGGAAGGCGTGCGCGACGAGCTCGGGCTGGTCGACTCCCGCAGCACGCGGCGCGGGATCGCCAACCGGGTGCTGGAGGAGATGTGGGCGGAGAGCCGCGCCGCCCGGGAACTCGCCGCGATGTCCGTGCTCCTGCGGCATGAGCTGGCCGCCCGTGACGACACCGCACCACCGACTGAGACGGCGACCACCCCGGCCGTCGCGGACCCGTGGAGCCCGCATCCTCCGGTCGCCGGGCTGTCGACCCGGCAGATCTTCGCCTACCTGACGCGCGGCGAGCCGGAGTGGCAGGATCCCCGCGCCGGCCGCTTCCTGCTTCGCGCGGTGTTCGACCGCCACCTGTCGTACGACGACTACGCCGCACTGGTCCTGGCGGGCGCCACCAGCACGAGCCAACGGGTGGAAGGTGTCATCGCCACGGCGGTCGCCGTCGTCCTGGAGCTGTCCCGCCGGGTCCCCGACCAGGACCACGACGAGGCGGTGCTCCGCAGCATCGACGACGTGATCACGAGCGTGCAGTGCCTGATCGACCCGACGCTGCGGGTGGAATGGGTGTCGCGGACCGACCCGGCCTGGTGGAGCGGAACGCCGCTGGCCGCCAGCCTGCACCGCGACGGCCGGCTCTCGTCCACGACAGCCCGACTCGACCACCTCGCCGCGCTGATCGCGTCTTGCGGCTACTGACGTCGACGAGTTCTGCCGCGACATCGGCTACCTCGCCCCCGCCCTGACCCTGGTCCTTTCAAGATTCGGGGCTGCGGAAGGCAATTCATGTTGGATAGTGTCTGCCTCGCTACGTTGTGTGTCGAACGCCATTGCCCGCAGCAGACCGGAAGGACGGCATGGCCAGCATCGAGCAAGTCAAGGCCGAACTTGCCCAGGCAGCCGAGCAGTGCAACGCCACGACGAACCAGATCAGAGCCGCCATCGAGGGCACCGAGCAGGTGCTCTCCCGGCTGAGGGCGGTCGCGGCCGGCACCGGACATCCCGCGATCTCGGAGGCGATCAGCCGCGCCGAACAGAGCAAGCAGCGGCTGATCGAGGCGGCCACCGTCCTCCAGGGCAGCACCCAAGCCGCCCGGCAATACATCAGCATCCTTGGCTGACCGGTGAGTATCGGCGAGGTCAAGGCGGCCCTGACGCAAGCGCACCAATCGCTCGACGAGGGCAGGACCACGGTCGAAGGGGTCGGTACGGACCTTGACGAGGTGTCCGCACTTGCGCTCGCCACCCTGCACGACAGCCAGCGGACCGAAGCAGCGCAGGCCCGCAAGGCCATCGCCGACGCCATCCGCGAGGTGAAGCTGATCTTACGGGTCCTCGCCGCCGCTCAGGACAACGGCCGCGCGTACCGGGATGTGCTGGGATGAGTGGCCTGCTCGCCCAGGTCATCGTCCAACTCAAATCCGCCGTGGACCAACTGGACGGCATCGCGGCACGCGCCACACGCGCCGCAGCAGACGCCGCCGAGGCAAACGCCCTCTACACCCGGGTCGGCACAGGCACCGACCATCCGAAGCTCCGGGCTGCGGTGATGCAGAGTCGCGTCGGCGTCGACAAAGCTCACCGGCTTGCCCGGCTGAGCAGCGACGCGGCCCGGCACATAGGCGCGTATATGAATACCATCGCTCCGGGATCGGCTTCGCTACCAGTCTCCGCCTCCGGGCCGCCGTCCGGTGAGGAGATCCTGACGGACAGCGATCGTCGTGCCCTCACCCGCGAACGGATGCGGGGAATGCTCACCCAAGCCGTACGCAAGGCCGACGAGCTACAGGAGCGGGCGGCCAACGCGACCGAGGCCACCCAGCAGATAATCAAGGTCTCTCGTGGCCCCCAGGGTCCTACCGGAACACACCACACGGGCACTGGCACCCCCGCCGCCCCGGGCGCCGCCGCACCACGACCGAAGATTGACAGCGCGGAGGCCGCAGGCAACCTTGTGGTGGTTGGCCTGCTTGCAGGAATGGGCGCGCGGTGGTTCGCGATGGCGGCGGGCAGGATGATTGCGAGGTTGAAGCGATGACGGTTCAGGCGCTCAGCGAGCTTGTCCGGGCGTTGGCAAGGGCTGACTGGGATGCTGCCGAGACTCTTGTCGCGGAGATTGGCCGTGGCGGCTGGGTCGGCGGTCTACAGATCATCGGTGCGGCGTTCACCCTCGCCGTCAACCGTTACTTTGGCCCCGGCACCACCCCGACCGACGTAGCCGCCTGGGTGGCCACGACCCGCGCTCGCTACGACGAGGGCGACACCCTGCCAGCCCTTGAGATGGAAGGCCTCATCCGCGCCGCCCTCGGTGAATCGCAGCTGGTCGACAGTATCCCCGCCGAGACCATGATCGCCGCCGAGATCTTCGTCCTTGGTCAACTGCTCCTAGAGATGACCCTGACTCCGGACGAACTCAATGAGTTCGTGGCAGAGGCAGAGGAGGTCGCAGCCGAGTACATGTAGGCGTGCGTCCATGCTGACATCGACATCCGTCGGCTGAGCTAGGCCGATGATCATTCGGGAGCCTCCCCCAGGACGGAACTTCGCGGTGGCGCGATCATCTTCGTGGAGCTGACGATTTGGCACTGAATCGGCGGTTTCCACTGAGTCTGTGCGTCGATCTCATGGACACAGCAGACTTCGCAGTGCGTGGCTCCTGCGTGGCTCCTGTGGCTAGGGATCCTGCTCCGCTGGGTTGTCGACGAAGACGCCCAAACCTTGTCGGCCGATGAGCTCGCCAGACTCGATCATGGAATCGACTGCCCTGCGGACGGTCGCAGAGGTTGTCGAGTGCTGGGCCATGAGTTCGCGCGTGGTCGGGATCTTCTCGCCTGGCTTCAACAGGCCTGCCTGGATCCGTGCCCTCAGATCATCGCGGATGGATCTCCAGAGGGGCTGGGCGTAGGGCATTCCTTGATGGGATCACCGGCCTTGAGGAAGAAGACAAGCAACCCTAACTTTGCTAGTAATCCTAGAAGACTTGAACGTCAACGCACAACTGAAGGGAGGGGCCATGGGCCGGCGGTGGAAGTGGTTCTTACGACCCGGCAGGGTGGCGCTCGACATCGTCGGGCAGGAGGCGCCGACGCAGCTTCGTCGGCCTGAGGTGGACTCTGTCGTGTCGGACCTCCGGATGACCTCGCGCTGCGACGGTTTGGAGGTCACCGAGTTACCTGAGGAGCGGTCGACGCGGCCGCGAAACGTGGTCGCGGGTCGCTACGTGCGAAGTCGGTCCGGTACACGCAACCGGGGCGAGGGACCGCGATGATTGTGGCAGTGCGGCTGCGCGACACGCCGAGGCGCGAACAGCCATACTGCCACGATCATGTGCGCGCTTCTCGCCCGGCTCGCGGCCTGTGCCGGACCGGGTCGAGGTGGTGACGATGATGGTCGTCGGTGCCGTACTGCTGGGGTTCCTGGCCGGGCTGTTCGCGTTTCGGGTGAAGTCGCGGTGGTGTCCGCGCTGTGGGGAGTCGACCGACGCCATGCCCCCGACCGGCGGCAGCAGATGAGCCACCGGCGCGACCACAACTCCGTACCCCTCGGGCGGCGGGTCGCCGAGCTGCGGGCGCACCGGGGCATGACCCAGCAGGCGTTCGCGGATCGGCTCGGCAAGTCGAAGAGTTGGGTCGACAAGGTCGAACGCGGCGTACGTCAGCTCGACCGGTACTCGGTGATCCGGGAGATCGCCGACGCGCTGCGCCTCGATCCGGAGATGCTCCTCGGCCCCCGCCGGCCGCCACCCACGACACTATGCCTGGACGGTGTCGACGCGATCCGGGCTGCTCTGGCCTGCTACCAGCACCAGCCGGAGCGCACGGTCACGGCGCAGCAGGCCGGTCGACAGGTCGCGCACGCCTGGATGAGTTACCAGCACGGCCGGTACCCGCAACTCGTGGGAACCCTGCCCGGCCTGCTCGACGCGACCCACGGTCTTCGGAGTCTGCTGGCGTCGACCTACCGGATCACCGCCGCCGTACTGGTCAAACTCGATCACGCCGACCTCGCCTGGCTCGCCGCCGACCGGGCCGTCGCCACCGCCGCCGGTGACCCCACCCTCGCCGCCAGCGCCACCATCGGCGTCGCCCAGGCGCTACGCGCCCTCGGCCACCACCGACTCGCGCTCACCGCCGCGCTCACGGCGGCTGACACCACCGACGACGACGCCGTACGCGGCACCCTGTTCCTCCAGGCCGGGCTCGCCGCCGCCGGTGACGGCGACCGTCGCAACGCCCACGACCTGCTCGACCACGCCGCCGCCCTCGCCGACGGACCGATCGACCACACCGACGGACAGCACACCGGCTTCGGGCCGGTCGCCGTCCAGGTGGCACGCTGCCTCGCCGCCCACCGCCTCGGCGACACCGTCCAAGCCGTTGAGCGACACGAACACGCCCTCGCCAGCGACGACTGGCCACGACTGCCACCCGAGCATCGCGCTGCACACCTGATCGACGCCGCCCGCGCCTATCTCGACGTCGGCGATCCCGGCCGAGCCGGACACGTACTGATCGACGCCGACAGCGTCGCGCCCGCCGAGGTCCGCAGTCGCCCCGCTGCCCGTACTCTCCTCGCCGAGATCCTCCAGCGCGGGCCCGCACCGGCCGACGTCGCGCGACTGGCCGCCGTGATCGGCCTGATCCGCCAGCCCTGACCACGCGACCCACGAGTCTCGACCTCGCCCGGACGGCCTTGAGGCATGGTGCACGAAGTACCGCTCGGCGAGCTGATCCGCGCCTTCCCCCGAATCCTGGGCAGCGCCGTCCGTCGTCAGTTAGTGCCCGCGTGAGTGGGACGAAGATTGACTTCGGGTCGTGCGAAACGGAGACTCACTGGCGCGATTCGCGGCCCAACCCTGGCTATTCTGAACGCCCGTTCCGTGACTGTGGGAGATGGGCGTGGAGCCACGATGGAATGCGGACCCGACGGCGACGTTCACGCGACGACTTGGCCGCTCGGCTGGTGAGCTGGGCGAGAGTGGCGGCACGACGACCTGCCCTGACATCTGGGAGCTCTCGAATGGTGACGTGGCGGTCATCGGCCGCGACCTGACCGATGCCTACGCCAGCCGGCTTCCGGACAGCGTCAGCGTCGGCAGCGACGAGCGTCTGGTCGTCATCCCGCGCAGCATGATCCTCGCTGCGAAGCCGGACATCCCGGATGCGTGACCTGCTCCGGATGACGTCCGGGGAACGGCTGAGTCTGTCGGCCTATGAGGCGGACTTCTACGCCACGGTGGAGTCCATTGACGAGCCGATCCTGAAGACCGAGCGGATGCAGACGTTCCGGGAGCCTGGCAGCCCGAGCTGGGAGGCGTTCGACGCGGGCAGGTGGGACGAGGCGTTGCTGATCGCAGCGCAGCCCAACCCGGATCTGGCGCAGTTCTTCGCTCTGCTCGCCGAGCGAGAATCCGGGCTTCACCGTCTGCGGATCGTGGAGCTACCGCTCACGCCGTACCTGATCTGGGAATTGAATTTCCTCCGTTTCCGCGCCGAGGCTGGTGAGCTCATTCGGGTGCTCACCGCCGACAAGGTCTGGGAGTACGAGCAGGAGCACGGCGTGGTGCCGGAGCTGATGGTGGCTGGCGACAGGGCCGTGTACGACGTCCGCTACGACGCCGACGGAACTCCGATCGGCGCGGAGAAGTTCACAGAACCGCAGGTTGTCGAGGGCTGCCGATCGCAGGTACGGGTAATGCTCGCCCGGGCAGAGCCGTTCGACTCGTTCTTCGACCGTGAGGTCGACGGGCTGACACCACCCGACGCCCACCTGTAGTAGCCTCGCCTCCACGTTCGAGCGTGGAGGCGGTGTGTCCCGGTCACGGATGGTCACCGATTTGGCTCGCCGATCGATGACGCCGACCGTGCTCCTCCTCGCAGTGCTGGCGATCCTTGCTGCGGTGCTGCTGTCTCCCGCCGGGCTGCTCTGGATCGGCGAGAGACCCGGTTACGACTGGTCGTTGCTCGGCAACGTCGGTGAGGCTTATGGAGCAGCCTCGGCGATCCTCGCCGGTCTCGCGCTCATGGGGGTCGCCATCTCCCTGATCATTCAAGCGAGGGAGGCCAAAGCAGCTCGCGAGCAGGCACTTCGCGCGCTGCACACCGACCTGCTCAAGATGGCTATCGATGATCCGGGGCTGTTGGAGTGCTGGGGACCGATCGAGCAGTCAACGGACCTGGAGTGGTTCCGCAAACACGTCTACACCAACCTGATCGTGTCGCACTGGCAACTCATGTGGGAAGTTGATCTGCTGAGCGAAGACCACCTGGAGGTCCTCGCTGATCAGTTCTTCAAAGGCATGGCCGGACGGCGTTTCTGGGCAGAGGCGAGGGGCCCACGCATGAAGGCGGAGACGTCCCGACGAGCGCGGCGTTTCACCCTGATCGTGGACCGGAGCTACCAGGCGGCCGTCACTGCGGGTCCGCCAGCCGATGCGACGGACGGCCGATCATCGTCGAACGATCGCGCGGTAGGTCCTGACCCGCATGAGTCGCAGAGCGGAAGGCCCCAGAGCCGCGCAGTAGACCTGGCGCTTGGTGCCGTCCTCGGCGGCGGTGTGGCACTCGCCGCCCGCTACCTCGTCCGACACGGCCGCGCTACCAGCGGAGAAGGCTGAACCCGCACAATGGCGGCGCCGCCGCCGGGCAGCCCACTCCGGGCCGAACTCGGCCAGGCCACCACCGCGCTGCGCCAGTTCCGGCAGGTACTGACCCACGTACGCGCCGCCTCCCCCACCGCTCTCGAACTACGCCGCAACATCGGCATGGTGTTGCTCTCCGAAGGTGAGGCGGCCGAGGCAGTCGACGAACTGCGGCCGCTGCACGATGACCTCTGCGTCGTCTACGCCCCTCAGCACGACGAGACCCAGGAAGTCGCCGAAGTCCTCGCCCGGCTCCGACTCACCCACTGACCCGGACGTTAGGAAGGGACCCCTGCTATACACGAGGCGTTAGCAGGGGTCCCTTCCTTGCATGCGGTCAGCCGCGCGGGCAGGTTCTGTCGGTGGTCGGCATCGTGCCGTGGACCAGGTACGACGTGGTCAGGTTCAGGGCGCAGGCGTTGCCGCTGAGCACGTAGACGCCGTGCCCGCTCTCGTTGGCGGTCACCAGTCGCGCACGCTGCCCGAACTTCTCGCGCAGCAGCTTCCCACCCGCCAACGGGGTGACCGGGTCCTGTCGGTTCTGCAGGATCAGCACGTTGCGCGCTCCCTCGGCGCTGATCGCGACGGGCGGTTCGGACGGCTCGTGCGTCCAGTAGGCGCAGGGGGTGATGTTCGCACTGGCGGCACCGAACAGCGGATACCGCTTGCGGTCCTCGGCCACGGCGCGGCGGTAGGTGTCCACGTCCTCGGGCCACGCGACGTCGTTGCAGGTCACGGCGAGGAAGACGGTGAAGGCGTTGTCGGTCGGGCTGGGCGTTTCCGTCGTCGTCGGCTGCGGCACCTGCGACGGGTCAAGGTACGCCTGCCAGGTCCGGGCCAGGTTTCCGTACTGCATCTTTCCGTAGAGGTGGGCGAAGGTCAGGTAGCGGAAGATGGGGCCGGTGAGCCCGTCGGGTGACGGCGTCCGGTCGAGCCGTTCGGCGATGGCGAAGTAGGTCCTGCGTACCTGTTGCGGCGTGCGGCCCAGCCCGTAGGAGTCGTGCCGTGCCGCTGCCCACGTCGCGAAGTCGGGGAAGGTCTGCTCCATGCCGAGCGCGAACCGGCGCAGTCCGTCCCGGTCGAGGTGGGTGTCGCCGATGTTGCTGTCCAGCACGATCCGGTCGGTGGTGGCCGGGAACATCGAGGCGTACGCCGCACCCAGCGCCGAGCCGTAGGACGCCCCGTAGAAGCTGGCCTTCGTCTCGCCGAGCGCGGCGCGGATCCGATCCAGGTCGCGGGCCATGTTGGCGGTGGTCAGATGTCGCAGCCGCCCGTCGGGGTCGTTCGCCGCACAGCGGGCGGCGACCTCCTCGGCGATCGCCGCCTGTCGGATGACGTCCGCATCGTCGACGGCGTACGGCGGGATGTTCGCCCAGTAGGCGTCGTCGGCGGTGAATCCGCAGCTCATCGGCGTCGAGTGCCCGACGCCTCGGGTGTCCATTCCGATCAGGTCGTAGGCGTCCACGACGCTGGCCGGCAGGCCCTGCCCGATGAGGAACCCCGGCTGGTCCAGGCCGGTGCCACCCGGCCCGCCCGGGTTGAACATCAGCACGCCGCGCCGCTTCTCCGGCTTCGTGCTCGCGATCCGCGAGATCATGAGCTCGATCCGGGTGCCGTCCGGGTCGCCGTAGTCCAGTGGGACGGGCACCGTCGCGCACTGCACCTGTGCCTGCACCGTCGGCGGCACCACCACGTCCGCAGGGCACGCCGTCCACTGTGGCCCGGTCGGCGGTCTGCCGCCCGTCGATTCGCCGGCCGTCGCCGGGACGACCGCCGCCAGGGCACCGACCAGGCCGAGCATCCCGATCAGGGCGATGCCACGCTGTCGTCTCACGTCCAGGTCTCCTGTCGTCGTCGGGGTGGTCCACCGGGTACGGCCACGGTGCCGTGGGGCACGGTCGGGCGGGAGACGCGTCGGGCTCCTTCGCCGTCCGCCGCGATGGACCTACCTCGATGACACCAAGCCCCGTCCGCCGCGGACAGTGACGCCACGTCACCGCTTTCGGGTCGGGATGTCAGTGCGGGCGTACCGCTACGAGCTGACGCGGCTCACAGCCAGTCGTGTTCGCGGGCGTACCGGGCCGCCTCGTGGCGGGTCCGGGTCTGGGTCTTGCGCATCGCGTTGGAGAGGTAGTTGCGGACGGTCCCGGGCGCCAGGTGCAGTCGGACGGCGATGTCGGCGACCGAGTAGCCCTCGCCGGTGACCCGCAGCACGTCGGCCTCGCGTTCGGTCAGGGGGCAGTCCTCGGTGATGGCCAGTGCCGACACGTCCGGGTCGATCCACCGTTTGCCCGCGTGCAGGGTGGCCACGACCGAGGTGATGTGGGCCGGTTCGGCGGACTTGCTGACGAAGCCCTGGACGCCGAGCCGCAGCGCCTTGCGCAGTACGCCGGGACGGGCGTGCCGGGTCAGCATGAGGACCACCTGGTCCGGGAGCGTACGCCGGATCTCCGCGACCGCGCCGAGGCCGTCGACGCCGGGCATCTCCAGGTCGATGACGAGGACGTCGGGCCGGTGCCGCAGGGTGGCCTCGACGGCGGACCGGCCGTCGTGCGCCTCGGCCAGGACGGTGATGTCTCCCTCCAGCGGCAGCAGTGCGGCCAGGGCCGTCCGCAGCAGCACCTCGTCGTCGGCGAGCACGATGGTGGTCATCGGTCATCCCTGCCCATGGTCGAGGGGGTGCCGGCGTGAGCCGTCGGGAACGTCGCGGCGGTCCGGAACCGCCCGTCCTGCTGTCGCACGGTCAACTCGCCTCCGTCGTCCGCCACCCGCTGACCGAGGACGGAGAGGCCGCTGAGTTCGGTGGGTTCGTCGCCGGTCGCGCCGTCGTTGACGATGGTGATGCCCGACGCGGAGAGGGTGATCTGGACCTGGGTCGCCTGCGCGTGCCGCAGGATGTTGGTGGTCGTCTCGCGCAACACCTGGCCGAGCAGCTCGCCGACCCGGGAGTCGACCTCGCCCTCCCGGGTCACCCGGACCCGGATGCCGGCGGCCTCGAAGAGGTTCTTCGCGTTCTCGATCTCCGCGGTGAGGTTGAGCCGCCGTTGCGCGTGGGCGAGTTCCTTGGTCTGCGCGATGGTGTCGCTGACCAGCGCGTACGTCTCCCGCAGTTCCTTCTCCGCCCGGACGGTGTCGCGGACCAGCAGCTTCTGCGCCAACGCGATCTTCAGTTTGACCACGTGCAGGGTGTGGCCCTGGATGTCGTGCAGATCGCTGGCGAAGCGGAACCGTTCCCGCACGACCGCCAACTCCGCCTCGCGTTCCCGGGTCTGTTCGAGTTCCCGGATCAGGTCGTAGAACCGCTCCCCCACCACCGTCATCAGCGTCACGACGACGGTGAGGGCGGCCGGGACGAGGACGTAGGCGACCAGGACCTGGCGGACGTCGTCGCGCTCCACCAGGAGTCGTGTCGCACCGACGGCGGCGACGTAGGCCAGCAGCGCGACCGCCGCCAGCACGCGCCGTCGCACCTCGCGCAGGGCGAGGGAGCCCACGGCGCAGACCCCCCACCAGGCGTTCGGACTGCCGGTGACCAACGCACCGACCGGCCACACCGCTGCCGCGACGGCCAGGCACGGCAGGGCGACCCGCGCGAGGTCGTCGGCGGTCCACCGTTCGAAGGCGACCAGGGCCGCCACCACCCCCGGGGCCAGGACGAGAGCGTGCCACCAGGTACGCGAGTCGAGGTACAGCAGGAGCAGCGCGGCGAACACCACCGGCGGGAGTGAGGTGATGAGGTTGATCCGGCGCAGCCGTCCCCGCGTCGACTCGGTGAAGCGCGCCGATCTTGCTGTCACCATCCCAGTATCCGGCAGTGACCGGGCCTGAACAGTGACACCACGTCACATCCGGTCATGACGTGCGCGCACTGACGGGTCCCGACGATCCGCGCTGTCATGGAGGCATGTCCAGCACACCAGTCATCGACGTCGAGCGCCTCAACCTGACCTACGGCGACTTCCACGCCGTGCGGGACCTCTCCTTCCAGGTGCGGCGCGGAGAACTCTACGCACTGCTCGGCACCAACGGAGCCGGGAAGACCTCGACCCTGGAGGTCGTCGAGGGGCACCGGAAGCCGACCTCCGGCACCGTGCGCGTCTTCGGGCACAGCCCTCAGGATCGCCGCGCGGTACGTCCCCGAATGGGCGTGATGCTCCAGGAGAGCGGATTCTCCCCGGACCTCACGGTCCGCGAGTCCGTCGGGCTGGTCGGCCGGCTCACCCGGCGTACGGACGACGTCGACCGGCTGCTCGACCTGGTGGACCTCACCGATCGGGCCGGTCGGCGGGTGTCCCAGCTCTCCGGCGGTGAGAAACGGCGACTCGACTTCGCCACCGCCGCCTACGGCACCCCGGAGCTGATGTTCCTGGACGAGCCGACGACGGGCCTGGACATCCAGTCCCGCGACGACGTCTGGGCCACGGTGGACCGGATGCGGGAGAACGGTGCCACGATCGTGCTCACCACGCACTACCTGGAGGAGGCGCAGCAGCGCGCCGACCGGATCGGATTGATGCACCAGGGTCGCCTGCACCGCGAGGGCAGCGTCACCGAACTGACCCGTACCCTGCCCGCGGTCATCCGCTTCACCCTGCCCACGGCGGTGCCGGCGCTGCCGCTGGCGGCGGTCGTCGACGCCGACGGCACGGTCGTGGTCGAGACCTTCGCCCTGCAGAAGGACCTGCACGTGCTGCTGCGGTGGGCCGAGGAACACGCCGTGGAGCTGCGGGACCTCACGGCCGGGCCGACCCGGCTCGACGACGTGTTCCGCGCCCTCGGTAGCTGATCCACCCTTCGACAGGAGTGTCACCATGTTGGCCATCGCGTCCAGCGAGCTGATCCAGATCTTCCGCAACCGGCTGGTCCTGATCACCAGCCTCGTCGTCCCGGTCGCGGTCTGCGTGTTCTTCGTCCGCCAGCACGAGACCTTCGCCGCCATCGGCAGCCTCGGCTACATCGCGGCGATCGTGATGTTCACCGTGGCCGCGTTCGGGCTCTACGCCACCGCCGTCACCACCCTGGCCTCGCGGCGGCAGAACCTGTTCCTCAAGCGGTTGCGCTCCACCGCCGAGAGCGACGCCGGCATCCTCGCCGGTCTGTTGCTGCCCGTCGTCGTCCTCGCCGTGCTCCAGGTGACCGCGATCCTGATCGCCCTGGCCGTCGTCGCCGGTCAGCCCTCCGACGTCCTGCTGCTCGGGGTGGCGACCATCGCCACCCTCGCCATGATGGTCGGCCTGGCGCTGGCGACCGCAGGACTGACGAACTCCCCCGAGCACGCCCAGGTCACCACGCTTCCCGTCACCCTCGGCGTGATCGCCGTGGCAAGCTGGGTGGGCATCACCGGCACGGCGGACCTCGCCTGGCTCAAGCGGCTGCTGCCCGGCGGCGCGGCCACCGAGCTGACCGTGAACGCGTGGAACGGCGGCGTCGCCGTGGCCGACTCGCTGCTCCTGCTGGCGCCCACACTGGGCTGGGTCGCCGTCGCCGTCGCCCTCGCCACCCGACTCTTCCGCTGGGAGCCCCGCCGATGACCACCGACTCGTGGAAGCCCTCGGACCCGCCGACCCTGACCGAGGATCTTCTCCTGCTCCTGTTCCAGCCCCGGTCCGGCACCATCGCCGGCGAGAACACCCTCTTCTACGTCCTCGCCGGAGCCGTCCTCGCCGACCTCGCGCTCAACGGTCAGCTGGCCACCACGGCGAAGGGTCGGATCAGCAGCGTCGCGGAGCACGTACCCTCCGACGACATCCTGAGGGCGACCTGGGACTACCTCGCGGACAAGCCGCGCAGTGCGCAGACCGTCCTGGCGGCGATGGGACCCGGCCTGCGGCAGCCGGTGCTGGACAGGCTCGTCCGGCGTGGCGACATCCGTCAGGAGGAGCGCAAGGTGCTCGGACTGTTCCGCTCCACAGCCCTGCGGGACGGCGGCACCGACCGGCGCGCACGCCTGCTGGACGACGTCCGGCAGGTCCTCGTGGAGGGTGCGGAGCCGTCGGCCCGGATCGCCGCGCTCGCGGCGCTGCTTTCCGCCAGTGGAACGCTTCCCCAGTTCGATCGCGAGATCCCGTGGACGTCGCCGGTGATCACCCGGGCGAAGAAGCTCGAACAGGGGGACTGGGGCGCCACCGCCGCAGCGGAGGCCGTGACCCGCACCGTGACGGCCACCGTCGTCAACAGCACCGTCGCGGCCATCACCGTGCTCCCCCGAAGCTAGCCCCGGCCGCCGAGCGTGCGCAGCGCGGTCGAGGAGACTGCGGCGAGGTCGGGCTGGGCGGGCAGGAACACGGTGGGTACGCCCAACGACTGGTTCATCGCCGCGAGTCGGCACTCGGCCTGCAGGTCGCTGGTGTTGCGTACGCCCCGAACGATCGCCCCGATCCCGTGGTCACGGCAGTACGTGGAGGTGAGGCCGCTCCAGGCCGCCACGGTCACGGAGGTCCACTCGACCGGCAGTGCGGCCCGTACGGCGGCGGCGCGCTGCCCCTCGTCGGTGTCGGGATGTTTGACGCTGTTGACGGCGACGAGCACGACCACCTCGTCGAAAAGGTCACGTGCCCGGCTCACCACGTTCAGGTGCCCCGGGGTGAAGGGATCGAAGCTGCCGGGATAGAGGGCTCGCACGCGTACGCGGACGGTCGACGGCGCGGTCGTCACGGACGCAGGACCTGCTGTACGTCGCTGATGACCGGCGCCGAGGCGAGAGGCGCCCAGGAGGCGAACAGGTCCCGGAAATAGGAGCCGTACTGGTCCGCCACCGCAGGATCGCGCTCGATGACGTCCAGTTCGTTCACGATGGTGAGATCCACCAGCGCCCGGAGTCGCGCCGCGTCCGGCACCAGCATCCGCCCGGTGAACCGGTCGAACACCTGGCCCGTCTCTGCCAGCTTCCGCCAGGTGCGCTTGCGGTCGCAGGCGCCGTACAGGTAGACGATCTCCTCGGCATCGGCACCGACGAGGTCACGCAGCACCGGGCGATCGGCCAGATCGAGCAGAGTGAGGTCGAACCCGTCGGTGCCGTAGACGGCATGGGTGAGGCCGGCGGTCGCCACGTCACTGCCGCAGCCGAGGGCGTCGAGTCGTTCACCCACTCGGCACAGGTGGGCGTACAGGGTGCCGCCGGGATGAGCGATCCGCTCCGCTCCGCGCTCACGGAGCCACTCCCGCATGCCGCCGTCGGTGCGCATGGCCCAACCGTAGATGCCGGCTGTCGAATCCGTCGGGCGACCGCGCGGCGCGCGTCCCCGCCTCGGGCCAACGCGTCGTGGTCGACCACCGCCACCGTGAATCCGAGGGCACGTGCCGCCTGCGCCTCCGCCGCGAAGTGGTCGTCGGGTTGGCGTGGGCGCATCGGATTCGCGGGGACCATCAGGATCACGGACACATCTTGCCGTGCAGGCTCCGGTTGCCCCGATCCGTCGCCCGGATGGCGGTCCTACAGGGTTCGTTGCGGTTTCCCGCAGGCATTCGGTGTGAACGGCGCAAAGCGCCAGCGGCCCATTGAGACAACAGAACATCCGGTCGACCATCGCCGCAGTTGTCCTCGACGCACCGAAGGGAACCGCATGTTCACAGAGCGCAGGGCTCGGCGGGCCGGCCTGATGGCGGCGACGGTGATGAGCCTCGTACTCGGCGTCGCGATCCAACCCGTAGGAGCCGCCACGGCAGACGTCGGCACGACACCTACCGCCCAGTTGGGTAAGGGGACGGTCGTTGCAAGGACCGTCTTCACGACGAGTACGGGCGAGGAGTACGTCGCCGAGCAGTCGGTGTCCGTCGTCGCCGCCTCGTCGGCGGCCTCGACCACACAGGGGTGTCCAGCACCACCACCGGACTCGACGACGTCCGCTCAGACGGTCGGACTGTTCTGCGTACCCAAGGTCCAGTGTCGGACGCTGGACAGCACCTACCGGATCTATGTCATCCCGACCTACGTCGACCTGGTTCGCTGGCGGATGCGGTACACCTGGTGCTGGGAGGGTTCGATGGTTACCAGCGTGACTCCCACCCCGACTACGCCTGACATCCTCAGCGGAACGATCCGCGTGTCCGGCGGCATCTCCCGCACCCAGGGAAGCCTCCCGGCGCGTGGTGGTGTCGATGTCTACACCGAGGGGCTGCAGTTCGACGTGATCGCGTTCGGTCTGCCGATCAAGGCGTTCAACCCAAAGATCCGCTTCTACCTCACCAGCGTCGGCAACGCCTACAACCTGTCAGTTCTCGCCTGACCGACAACCCGCAACGGCAGGCCGTGACATCGTCGCGGCCTGCCGCCAGCGCCCGGTGCACAGGTCCGTTGGGCAGACAGTGCGGTGTGCGCCGACTGAGCAATGGCGCATGCGCGCCGCCTCGCACGATTGCGGGATTACGCATTCGTCGGCACCGAAATGGTCACGGGACTCCGGACGCGCCGCTCGGCTGCTTGGATGGAGTCCGAAGTGGGAGGCTCGATGCACGGACCCTCGAAGCGGGTCGCTTTCGGCGATGCGATCCCATCCATCGTCCGTTGGGGACACTCGCCGGATTCGGACCTCGTCTACCGCGCTCTGCTCATGCTGGGACCACGTCCAGCTCGGGATATCGGCCGGACGCTGGGCCTGTCGCCAGGCAGGCTCTCGGCTGCCCTGGACGAACTGGTGGCGGTCGGCGCCGTGCTCCTCGGAGTCGCGCCAGGACGAGACGAGCAGGTCTGGTCCGCCCGCTCACCGGCAACCGTGCTGGAGTCTCTGCGGAGCAAACACGCTCAGGACAGTGCCGTGCGGTCGGCGGTCGGTCTACCGCCCCCCGTGGCGACGGTGACGTACGCGCGCGAACACCTCGGTGACGGCCTGATTCACCTGCCGAGCCGGGCTGCAGCCCGGCGACGGCTGGCCGACCTCGCGCGAACGACTCGCCACGAACACCTGGCGATGAACACGGAGATGAGCTTCGACCCAACGTCGGCCCGATCCGCCGTGCCGGTCGACCGGGCACTACTCGACCGTGGCGTCACGATGCGGGTACTCGGCCGGCAGAGCACCGACGAACGCGATCCGCTCCTCGGGCACGGACGCCGTCCCGACGAGCCGGGCCCTGACTACCGGCAGGCGCCGTGCGTACCGATGAAGCTGATCGTCATCGACCGCCGGGTTGCGTTGTTCCCGGTCTCTCCGCACAACTTCGACCGGGGATACCTGGAGGTCAGTCAAGCGGCCGTGGTATCCGCGCTGGTGAACCTCTTCGATCGTGAGTGGGACAGCGCCCGTCCACCGCGGAGTTTCAATATGTCCACGATCATACTCGACGACCGGGAGCGGGCGCTGATCGCCCTACTCGCGCAAGGCCACACCGACGTATCCGCTGCCCGCGAACTCCAGGTCAGCGCACGCACGGTGAGCAACATCCTGCGTACGCTGATGGACCGGGTCGGCGTCGAGAACCGCTTCCAGCTCGGGCTGGCGCTCGGGGCGGCTCAGGCCGCCCCGAGCGCTGGAGGTGACCGATGATTTCGCTCTTCCGTCGGCTGGTCGGGACCGGCCTCGTCGTCGCGTTGCTGCTGGTAGCCGCACCGGCCAGCCCAGCGCACGCGTCGCCGACCTTCTGGTCCGCGGTGCCCTGCGCCACCGGGGACATGACCCCGTACGTCGCCGGGCCGTTCGAGATCTGGGTTTCCGGCTGGATCGAACCCTGCCCGGAGACGAACCCTCGACACGTCCTCTCCGCCAGTTTCTCGGTCGTGTACTACCCGGTGAGCGGAGCGCCGTTCCGTGGCCGGCACCTACTGTACGACGGCGCAGGCGTACGCACGGCGTTCGGCGGTCAACTGAACGGCGGCCTTCTCGGTCTCGCCGCCGTCTGTCTGGCGTTCGACACCACCGGGCGTCTCGAATGCCTGGCCGTCGAAAGCACGGGCACCGGGTTCGTCTCGGTGCCCATCGGTGTGGACGACTCGCGGGTGGCCGCGCCCGTCAGCCTCGAGCCCCGAACCGGCAACGGCGGGCCCGGCACCAATCCGACGTGCGGCAACTGCGTCTGACCGAGTTCGCTACGGACCGGTCAAGTGGTAGACCGACAGCCACCACATGATTACCTGCCGTCCGGCTCGCCATGATCTTCGGACCGTGATCGGCCGGCCATATCGCCTAGGCTCTGGATGTCCTGCCGCGCGACGGATTGACGTCGACACCGACACATCGATACGACCGTCGATATGATCGGCCGACGATCGACGCCTGCGGAGGTTCGGATGCGGATGGCACGGTTCTCGGCGGTGTGGCGTGGTGCCCGGTCACGGCTCGACCGCTGGCTGTCCATCGCCCGTCTCCTCCCGCACGCGGGCGTGCCGACGCTGGGCGCGGCCCTCGCGGTGAACGTTCTGCTCGGTCTGCTGCCGATCGGGTTCATCGTGGCCACGAGCGTGATGGTGCAACGGCTCGCCGAGGCGATCGGTGGCGACGAGAAGGCGTGGAGCGCGACGGTGCTCGCGTTGGGTCTCGCCGCGCTGGCCTTCTTCCTCCAGCAGGTGCTCGCACCGGCGCAGACGGCGTTGGGGCATCTGGTGACGTGGCGGGTGGACGCGTGGTGCACGCGCCGCCTTATGACGTCGGCGTTGGTGGACGCGCCGATCTCGGCGTTGGAGGACGCGACGGAACTGGATCGGCTGAGTCGGGCCCGGGAGGCGTTCGGCCGGACCATGCCGACCCCGGGTGACGCCGCCGCCGGTGCGTTGGCGTTGCTGCCCCGGTACGGGCAACTCGTCGGGGCGGTGGTGGTGCTCTGGGTGGCGTTGTCGCCGTGGGCGGCGGTCGTGGCCGGGGTGACGGCGCTCGTGGTGCGCTTCGGTCAGCGTGGGGCGCTGGGGCGGTTCGGGACGTTCCTCAAGGGTCTCTTCCCGACGTGGCGGCACGCGTCCTATGTGCGGTCGATGGCGGCGGGCGCGGCGTTCGCCAAGGAGATCCGGGTGTTCGGTCTGATCGGCTGGGTCCGGGAGCGGCACCGCTCGGAGTACCTGGACTACCTGCGGCAGTTCTGGGCGGGACGGCGGCGGATCAACCTGCGTCCCTTCCTCGGGTACGCGGCGGTCGGCCTGGTCGGGGCGACGGTCGTCTTCGTGTTGATCGCGCAGGCCGCCGCCGGTGGACGGCTGAGCGTGCTGGAACTGGGGCTGGCGGTGCAGGCGGCGCTGATCCCGATCCGCTTCGGGGTGCACTTCCCGGAGAGCGACGTGCCGACGCAGTACGGCCTCCAGTCGTACGAGGCGATGACCGACTTCGCGCGGTCGGCCCGGTCGCGGGCGGCGTTGGCGGCGCCGGTGGCCGGTGAGTCGGCGGCCGGTCGCCCGGATCGGGAGGTGCGGTTCGAGCAGGTGCGGTTCCGGTACGCCCCGCAGGGTGCGGAGGTGCTGCGGGGGTTGGATCTGACGTTGCCGGCGGGCCGGTCGACGGCGATCGTCGGGCTCAACGGCGCCGGCAAGACCACGTTGGTCAAGTTGTTGACCCGGTTGTACGACCCGGTGGCGGGCCGGATCACGGTGGACGGGCGGGATCTGCGCGAGTTCGACGTGGCGCAGTGGCAGTCCCGGATCGCGGTGGTGTTCCAGGACTTCGTCCGGCTGGAGCTGAGCGCTTCGGAGAACGTCGACCTGGCGGCGGGTGCCGACCCCGACGACGAGGCGCCCCTGTGGGCGGCGCTGGACCGGGCGGGGGCACGTGAGGTGGTCGAGGGGCTCGACGCCGGTCTGCGGACGACGCTGTCGAACCGGTACGCCGGTGGGCAGGACCTCTCCGGTGGGCAGTGGCAGCGGGTGGCGTTGGCCAGGGCGATGCGCAAGGTCGCCGCGGGCGCGTCGATGATCGTGCTCGACGAACCCACGAGCCAGCTCGACGTCCGCGCCGAAGTGGACTTCTTCGACCGTTTTCTGGAGATCAGCCGGGGGTTGACGACGGTGGTCATCTCGCACCGGTTCTCGACGGTCCGTCGGGCCGACCACATCGTGGTGGTGGCCGACGGGGTGGTGCGGGAACAGGGCACCCATGAGGAGTTGGTGGCCGCCGGGGGTAGTTACGCCGAGTTGTTCCGGTTGCAGGCCGACCGGTTCGTCGATGCGGAGGCGGGCCGATGAGCGGTCTGGGGCGGGCGGCCCGGTTCCTGGTGGTGCTGGCGCTGCGGACCGACCGGCGGCGGGCGGGGTTGGCCGCCGTCATGATCGCGGCCGGTTATCTGGCCTCGCCGATGGTGGCGGTGCTGCTCGGTCGGCTGGTCGACGCGGCGCTTGCGGCGCGGACGGACGTGGCGGTGACGCTGGCGACGGCGGTGGCCGTGGTGCTGGTCGTCGAGTTGATGATGGCGCACTTCGCGCATCTGCAGTATTTCGAGCTCGCCGAGTTGATGGAGCTGAAGCTGCACGGCGAGTTGATCGAGCGGGCCAACGGCAGCGTGGACCTGGCGCAGCTCGACGACTCCCGGTTCGCCGACGAACTGCAGGTGGTGCGGGACGACATCTCACCGATGCAGGTTCCGGTGGAGGGGCTGCTGCAACTGGCGGGTGTGGTCGGTCAGCTCGTGGTCACGACCGTACTTCTGGGGTTGTTGAATCCGTGGTTGGCGCTGCTGCCGCTGGCGGCGGTGCCGCCGGTGCTGCTGGCGCGGCGTGCGCAGCGGTTGGTGGACCGGGCCAAGGACGACACGGCGGAGGGGATCCGGCGCTCGCAGCACCTGTTGCAGGTCGCCACCTCGGCGTCGTCGGTCAAGGAGTTGCGGCTGTTCGGCACCGGCCCGGACCTGGTGCGTCGCCAGCAGGCCACGATGGCGGCGGTGACGTCGACGGTCTGGCGGGCGCAGGCGAGCGGGGCGGCGGTCCGTGCGGCCGGGCAGGCCTTCTTCGCCCTCAGCTACGGGGCGGCGCTCTGGCTGGTGGTGCGGGACGTCGCCGACGGTCGGGGCAGCGTCGGCGACGTGGTGTTGGCGGTGACGCTCGCGGTGCAGGTGAGTCTGCAGGTCGCCAACGGTCTGGGGCTGCTCGGCACGCTCCAGGGTTTCGGCACGACGGTGCGCCGGCTGGAGTGGCTGCGGGCGGCCAGCGCGGTGCCGGACGGGGTGTCGGAGCCGAGCGGGTCGACGGCACCGACCCGGCTGGACGAGGGCATCCGGTTCGAGGGTGTGGGTTTCCGCTATCCGGGCGCCACCCGGCCGGTGTTGCGGGACGTGACCTTCGAGTTGCCGGCGGGCAAGACCGTGGCGATCGTCGGTGAGAACGGTGCGGGCAAGAGCACGCTGGTGAAGCTGCTGTACGGCCTGTACCGACCGACGCAGGGCCGGATCCTCGTCGACGGCGTGGCACTGGACGAGGTGGATGCCGCGCAGTGGCGGTCGCGGACGTCGGCGATGTTCCAGGACTTCGCCCGGCTGGAGTTGACGCTGCGGGAGAACGTCGGGATCGGCGCGGTGCAGCGGATCGACGATGAGGAGTCGGTGCGGCGGGCGATCGACTCGGCGGGGGCGCAGCGGGTCGTCGACGCGGTGGAGGGCGGACTGGACGGCTACCTGGGCACCGGCTTCACCGACGGGCAGGAGCTGTCGGGTGGGCAGTGGCAGTCGTTGGGTCTGGCCCGGTCCCAGATGCGGATCGAGCCCCTCCTGCTGGCGTTGGACGAGCCGGCGGCGGCGTTGGACGCCGCCGCCGAGCATGCGATCTTCGTCCGGTACGCCGAGTCGGCCCAGCGGGCACAGCGACGTGGCGGGATCACCGTCTTCGTCTCCCACCGTTTCTCCACGTTGCAGATGGTGGATCTGATCGTGGTGCTCCAGGACGGTACGGTGCGCGAGGCCGGGTCACACGCCGAGTTGCTGGCCAGCGACGGGCTGTACGCGGAGCTGTACCTGATGCAGGCGCGCGCGTACGGTCCGTCCGGTGAGGATCAGCCGCCGGTGGCGCGTTGACGGTCGATGAGCGCGGCGAGCCCGGCGACGCTGACGTTGTCCATCAGCTCGACGGCGGAGAGTTCGACGTCGAAGAGGTCCTCCGCCTGGGCGAGCATGTGGACCAGTTGCATGCTGTCGGCGCCCAGCGCGATGAGGTCCTGGCTCATCTCGTCGGGGGTGAATCCGAGAAGGGGCTCGACCACCTCGGTGACGAGTCGGCGTTCGGTGTCGGTCGGTGCGGCGGAGGGGCTCAGCTCAGTCATCTCGCTCTCCAGTCGGGGGCGCCCACGATCGCGGGCGGAACCAGTATGGCCCGCCGTCGATGGACCGAGGCGCCGTGCGGCACCGTGACGTCCGACGATATTGACACTGGCCGAAGTGGCTTCATAGGCTACCTTCCGGCCATAAGCGGCACCGCCGGACAGGTGGTGCCGCCGCCCAGACCGGAGCGGGGGATCCCGGTATGGAGAGGAAGCCCGGCCACGATCTCGTGGTGACGGTGCGGGGGGCACGGCAGGCGCAGGCGTCGGCCTCCTGGGCGCAGCGGGAGATCTGGGGCGTCATCTCCTGGTTGGGTGATCAGCCGCAGAGCTTCACGATGCGCGAGATGGTGCCGGTTCCGGAGGGTGTCACGGTCGCCGGGGTGGGGCGCGCGCTGGAGGAGGTCGTCGCGCGGGTCGACGTGCTCCGCACCCGGCTGGTGATGGACGCGACGGGTCTGCGGCAGGAGGTGGACGGGTCCGGCACCCTGACGGTGCCGGTCTGGTCGGCGGCGCCCGATCGGGTGATCGAGGACGCCAAGGAGCTGGTCGCGGCGATGACCGCGACGGTGTTCGACCTGGCCGAGCAGTGGCCGGTGCGGTTCGCCCTGGTCCTGGCCGACGAGACACCCGCCGCGCTGGTGCTGAACGTCTCGCACGCGGCCGTCGACGCGATCGGGTTGTCCCTGCTGAAGACGGAGCTGCGCGATGCTCTGGCGGGGGTGCCGGTCGAGCCGGTCGAGTCGCGGTGGCAGCCGCTGGATCAGGCCGCGTACGAGGCGAGCGAGCCGGGACGCAGGCGTAGCCGGCGGGCGGTGCGGTTCCGCGAGGACCTGCTCGGCGAGGTGCCGGAGTCGCTCGTGCCGCCGTCGTCCGCGCCGCCGCACACGCCGCGGATCGTGCAGGTCGACATCGAGTCGTCGGCCGTCGCGGTGGCCGCGGAGCTGCTCGCCGACCGGCAACGGGTGAGCACCAGTGCGGTCCTGCTGGCCGCCCAGGCAGCGGTGGTCTCCCATCACACCGGTGCCGATCCGGCGTTTCTGACCCTGATCGTCGGCGGCCGGGTGGAACGCCGGCTACAGACGATGATCGGCCCGGTGGTGCAGAACGGCCTGTTCCGGGTCGACGTCGGGACGGGTTCGTTCACGGACCTGGTCACCCGCTGCTACCGGCAGGCCCTGCTGACCTATCAGCACGGCAACCACGACACCGTCGAGCTGGCCGAGGCGCAGCGCCGGGTGGCGGCACGGCGGGGTTTCGTCCCGCAGGTCGGCGTCTTCTTCAACGACGCCCGGGAGCAGCAACGGTGGTCGGGGCTGCCGCAGGTGCGGTCCGCCCCGCAGGAGTTGGCCGAGGATCTCGCCGCGCTGTGCCGTGACACCCGGATCGAGTACGTGACCGGTTGGGAGCAGCAGGACCTGACCGTGTTCCTGAGCGTCTCGGACGCGTCGGGTGCCGCCGCGTTGCAACTGCGGGTGGACACCGCGTACCTCGGCGTCGAGGACGCCCGGCGGATCCTGGCCGGGATCGAGTCGTTGCTGGTCGCCGCAGCGGTCGGCGATCTCGACATGCGCCACGCGGGGCAGGTCCTCGGCGTCCGTCCGGCGGCGGGTCCGATCAGGTCCGACTGACCGCGTCCGACCGTCCGGCCGCTCCGGCACGCCGACGACTCAGCGTGTTCGTGGTGCGTCCGGACAACGGCGGAGTGCCGGCACTAAGGTGGTGGGCCGACACGGCTGGAGGGGAGTTCGGTGGCTGAGGTTGATGCCGGCGACTGGGTGGCACGGGTTGCCGACGACGTGGTGGCGGAGTGGGAGCGCCGGCCCGGGACACCGGTGCTCGTCTGCGCCTCGGGGATCAGTCCGTCCGGGCCGATCCACCTGGGTAACCTGCGCGAGATCATGGTCCAGCACTTCGTCGCCGACGAGGTGAGTCGGCGCGGGTTGCCGAGCCGGCACCTGCTCTCCTGGGACGACTACGACCGGCTGCGCAAGGTCCCGGCCGGGGTCGACCCGTCCTTCGCGGAGTACGTCGGCCGCCCGCTGACCGGGGTGCCGGACCCGTGCGGGGAGCACGAGAACTGGGCCGAGCACTTCAAGGCGCCGTTCCGGGCGGCGTTGCGGCAACTCGGTGTGGTCGTCGACGAGATCTCGCAGACCGCCATGTACACCGGTGGCCGGTACCGCGAGCAGGTCGTCACGGCCATGCGGGCCCGGGAGCTGATCGGGTCGGTGCTGGGCAGGTACCGCACCAAGGTCGACCAGGGCGAGTCCGAGGAGGGGCTGACCGCCCAGGACACCTACTACCCGTACAAGGTCTACTGTGCGGTCTGCCGGCGCGACGACACGACGATCGTGTCCTTCGACGACGAGACCACCGAGATCCGGTACACCTGCGTCTGTGGGCACTCCGACCGGGCCTGGCTGGACCGGCAGGACCCGGGCAAGCTGGTCTGGAAGGTCGACTGGCCGATGCGGTGGGCGTACGAGCAGGTCCTGTTCGAGGCCGCCGGGGTGGACCACTCCTCCCCCGGCTCCAGCTACACGGTCGGCGGCGAGGTGGTCGACCGGGTGTACGGCGGCAAGGCTCCGGTCTATCGCGGCTACTCGTTCGTCGGCACCAAGGGGGCGGCGAAGCTCAGCGGTTCCGCCGGTGCCGCGCCGACGCCGGACGACGCGTTGCGGATCCTGGAGCCGGCCCTGGTGCGCTGGTTGTACGTGCGGCGTCGACCGAACCAGTCGATCACGGTGGCGTTCGACCAGGAGGTGAGCCGGCTCTACGACGAGTGGGACGCCCTGGTGGGACGGGTGCGGGCGGGCAGCGCGTCGGAGGTCGACGCAGTGGTGCTCGACCGCTCGTCGCGTACCGCGGAGGTGGAGTTGCCGCAGACCGCGCGGCCGATGTCCTTCCGCACGCTGGCGTCGGTGTACGACATCACCGCCGGCACCGAGGAGCAGACGCTGCGGATCCTGCGGGACATGACGCCGCAGGATCCGGTGGGCTCGTTGGACGAGGTGCGTCCCCGGCTCGACCGCGCGGCGGACTGGGTGGCCACGCACGTGTCACCGGCGGAGCGTACGCAGGTGCGGAGCGAGCCGGATCGGGAGTTGCTGGCCTCCCTCGATCCGGTCCAGCGCGAGGGGTTGCGGCTGCTCGTCGACGGGCTCGTGGAGAACTGGACGCTGGACGGGCTGACCGCGCTGGTCTACGGGGTGCCGAAGCAGCAGCTCGGTCTTCCGCTGGACACCGCGCCCAGCCCCGAGCTGCGGGCCGCCCAGCGGGCGTTCTTCGGTCTCGTGTACCGCCTCCTGGTGCACCGGGACACCGGCCCTCGACTGCCGACCCTGTTGCTGGCGCTCGGTGCCGACCAGGTCCGGGCGCTACTCACCCCGCAGGAGGCCGACGCGACCGCCGGCCGGGCGTGACCTGGAGTCGACCGACGTCGATCACGGTCATCCACGGGGATGGATTGCCGGGTGGGTCGGTGATGGGTTAAGAAGGCTGTCTGCCTCCGACACCCGACATCCGACAGGACGCCCATGGCCCTCATCGCCGTCGCAGACCTCCGTCGACTGGTACTCGCACTGCTCGGTCAGGCCGGCACACCGGACGACGTCGCCGAGGTCGTCGCCGATTCGCTGATCGGTGCCGACCTGGCCGGGCACGGCTCGCACGGCGTGCTCAAGCTGCCGTCGTACCTGCGGGACATCGCCCAGGGCCGGTTGAAGCCGACCGCGCGTCCGTTCGTCGTCGACGACGCGCCCGCGACCGCCGTCGTCGACGGCGCGGGCGGTTTCGGTCACCTGGCCGCCCGGTACGCCGTCGACCTGGTGGTGGAGAAGGCCGCCCACAGCGGACTGGCGGCGGTGGTGATGTCGCACGCGCACCACACCGGGCGGCTGGGCGGCTGGTCCGAGCGCATCGCCGACGCCGGCCTGATCGGGTTGTTGACCGGCGGGGAGGGTCAGGGTCCGTGGAAGGTCGCGCCGCACGGTGGGACGGACGGTGCGCTGGCCACCAACCCGGTCACCTGGGCCATCCCACGTGCGGCGGGCCAGCCCCCGGTGGTGCTGGACTTCGCCACCAGCATGGTCTCCATCGGGAAGTTGCAGATCGCGCGGGCCGCCGGGGCGCAGAGCGTGCCCCCGGGGTGGGTGCTGGACGCGCAGGGCAGTCCGAGTACCCGGCTGGAGGACTTCTTCACCGGCGGGTACCTGTTGCCGTTCGGAGGCCACAAGGGTTTCGCGCTCGCGGTGATCGCCGAGTTGCTCGCCGTCGGGCTCAGCGACGGTGACCGGTTCGCCGGTGCGGAACGGTCGAGTTGCCTCTTCGTGCTCGCCGTCGACCCGGCCCGGTTCGGGCCACCGGAACGGTTGCACGATTTCGTCGAGGCGACGGTGCGGCGGCTCAAGGCGGTGCCGGCCGATCCGGACTCGGGTGAGGTGCTGGTGCCGGGCGAGCCGGAGCAGCGCGCGCGGGCGGCGGCCGACGGGGTGGTGCTGCCCGACGCCACGTGGCGGGACCTGTGCACGGTGGCCGCCGGGCTGGGCATCGACGCACCGGCGGCGGCCAACGCCTCGGTTGCGGCCGACGCCTCGGTTGCGGCCGACGCCTCGGTTGCGGGCGGGGCGGAGTCGATCCCGGCGGAGGGCACGGCGTGAACATCCTGGTGGCCGGACGGCTCGGCCGGTACCCGGAGCGGATCATGACGTTGGCCGAGCGGGGGCACCGGTTGACGTACGTCACGATGCCGGCACCGGCACAGCGGCCCACGCCGGACGTGCTGCCGTCGAGTGTGCCGCAGTTCCGGCTGCCGGCGGGGCCGGCCGGTGCGGAGTTGACCCGGATCGCGGCGGAGCACCGCGTCGACGTGGTCTACAGCCTGAAGAACGTCTGGGACGGGTCGTTGCAGTTGCTCGGCGAGTTGCTCGATGCCGGGGTGGGTCCGGTGGTGCGCCACCACAAGGAGCACTTCTGCGAGCCGGCCGAGCTGGAGCGGCGGGCGTTGACCGAGACCGCCGGGCAGATCTACATCAACCAGGAGTCGTGGGACTACTTCCGTGGGGCGTACGGGGTCAGTGACGCATCGGCGCACCTGCTGGACCCGGACTACCTGCCGGCGCGGTACTTCACCGACGACCTGACCGGCAAGCTGCGCGAGCGGGACGGGGAGCCGCACCTGCTGGTCGCCGGTGGGGTGTCCAGCACCCGGGGCCGTACCGACATCCGCGAGCTGTGTGCGGCGTTGAGTCGTCGCCGGGTCCACGTGCACATCTACGGCGGCAAGTACATCGGTCCGAACGCCCAGTCGATCTGGAGTGTGGACAACGCGCACGCCCGCGCCGCGTACGCGCGGCTCGCCGAGAGCGGTTACGTGCACCTGCACGACCACATTCCGCCGGAACGGTTCGTCGCCGAGTGGTCCCGGTACGACGCCGGGTTGATGCACGTGGTGGCGCAGGGCACCCACGAGGTGGGTTTCCAGCGGATGAACCGGCCGAACCGGCTGGTGCCGTACCTGGCCGCCGGGCTGCCGGTGGCCCAGCAGCGCGGCGGCCAGGAGGCCATGGAGCGGATCGTGCGGCAGGAGGGGATCGGTTTCCTGTTCGACGGGTACGACGAGTTGGCCGACGTGTTGCACGACCGGGCGCGGCTGGGTCGGCTCGGCGCCGACGTGCTGGCCCGGCGTGGGGAGTACACGTTCGAACGGCACGCGGACGCGCTGCTGGAGGTGTTGGCGGGCTACGCCGGGCGACGTTGACCGGCGGCTCTGCCGTCGGCGTGAGGAGGGGTCCCCTGCTATGCCGTAGGCGTTAGCAGGGGACCCCTCCTTGCACCGAGGCGGGTGAGGCGGGCGCGGGTGTGGATCCACCGTACGGTGGCGTCGCGCCGCCACCGGCGTACGGCGTTGCGGTCCTGCCGCAGTGATCGGTACTCGACTCCGGCCCGCAGGACGCCCTCGCGCAGGCGCAGCAGTGCCGGATGGGGCGGTACGGCCGGTCCGGCGTCGACGGGGTAGCCCAGTTCGGCCATGACCGGCCCGGCGGCGGCCTCCACCAGGCCGACCTCGGTGGGGGGCAGGCGGCGGCGCCAGGTGCCGACGCTGCTGGTGGTCACCGGCTGGCCGGCGTTGCGCCACGACTCCGAGAGACTGGCCAGCGCCCTGGCCGTCGGGGTGCGGTCGTGGGCGAAGAGCGCGGGTTCCGGCGACTCCCCCAGCCAGGCGCAGAGCTGCGTGATCATGTCCCGTGGCTGCTGCACCAGGTCCTCGTAGCGCAGCAGGTGGACGGTGTCGGGGCCGTGGCGGGCCAGCGCGGCGGCGGCCGAGGTCTGCTGCCGCGCCCAGAGTCGCCCGGTGAGGTAGGGGTGGCAGTGCCCGAACACCGCCCGGCGGGCGGAGGCGGCCACGTCCCGGGGGTCGCGGACCAGCCAGACGAACCGGGCCGCCGGGTATTCGGCCAGGACGTCGGTGACGTGGTCGACCATGAAGGTGCTCTTGCAGCCCCAGCGGGCCTTCCCCTCCGCCTCGCGGTACTGCTCGTACAGTTCGGCGACCACCCCGAAGAGGGTGGGGCTGGCCCGGGCCACCGCCAGGTCGGGGTCGACGCGGTGCGGCCACGGGGAGATGTGCCGGTCGAGCAGGAGACAGGCGTCGTCGACGAGCCGCCGCCGGTTGCCCTCGTCGGTGAGGTCGCCATAGCAGTCGGCCACCGGTGCCAGGTAGCGCATGAAGTGCGGCGGGTGCGGGACGGCGATGCGGGAGTGTGCGTTCAGCACCAGGCGGAGCAGGTTCGAGCCGGAGCGTTCGGTGCCGATGATGAGTACCGGGCTCTGGCTGCGCCCGCTCCGCCCGGTGCCGTCCGTCGTCACGCCGAGCCGGCGGTGACCAGTCCTCCGGTCACCTTCTTCGCGCCGCAGGCCATCAGGCTGCTTCCGGCGGCGGCGACCTCCGGCGAGGCCACCTGGTCCAGGGTGTACCGCTCCGAGCCGGGCACCAGCGGCGCGCCGGCGGAACTGGCCTCGGCCCGCCAGCCCGAGCCGGCGTACGAGGTGGAGCGCGTGAGCCCGTCGTCGGGGTTGGGGTGGAAGTGCGTGAAGTTCTCGGGCCAGTGCTGGAAGTCCATCACCGGGCCGGGCTGGTAGGCGTCGTAGACGCGCTTGTAGGCGTCGCGGCAGGCCTGCTCGGAGAGCCCGCTGACGTTGAGGAACTCGTCCTCGTGCAGGGCCTGCTCGATGGAGAGCCAGTTGACGTGGTCCAGTTCGCTGCGCATCAGGCCCGACTGGAGCGCCTGCTGGTAGACGGTGGTGCCCGGCATCGCGGAGAGGTACTTGACCCGGGTCACGTGGTTGTACGTCTCGGCGAACTCGACCATGTGGTTGAGGGATTCCTCGCTCTCGTTGGGCAGGCCGACGATGAGCAGGGCGCCGAACCGTACGCCGCCGTCGAACGTGGTCCGCATGGCCCGGACGGTGATGTTCTCCGAGTTGCCCTTGCGGGCCTCGCGCAGCACTTCGGAGCCGAGGGACTCGACGCCGTAGAGGATGATGTCGGCGCCCGCGTCGCGCATCGCGTCGATCCTGGGCTTGTCCATGTCGGCGCACCGGGTCAGGCAGGTCCAGCGTAGGTCGTGGTCCTTGATGACGTCGCAGATCTCGATGGTCTGGCGGCGGTGGGAGCTGAACGTGAGGTCGACGAAGAAGCTGAACTCGATGCCGTAGCGGCTCTTGAGCCAGGCCAGGTCGGCGTCCATCTTCTCGGGTGACTTGGCGCGTACCTGGGGGGTGGTCCGGTAGCAGAAGGAGCAGTCCATCTTGCAGCCACGGCTGTAGGAGGAGATGATCTGCGGCTGGAGGCCCATCGGGCTCTGCGCCTGCGGCCACAGTTCCAGGCGCATCCGGGGCAGCGCGTCGAGGTCCATCATCTGTCCACGCGGCGGGGTGCGCTTGACGACGCCTTCCGGCGTCCGGTAGACGATGCCGCGGATGGTGGGCAGGTCCTGTGACCAGCGGCCGGCGGCGTAGCTCTCCATCAGGTCGAGGATCGTGATCTCACCCTCGCTGATCACCGCGATGTCGCAGGCGGTGTGCTCCATGAACAGGTTGGGCACCGAGGTGACCAGCGAACCGCCGCAGATGATGGGGATCTCGGGTGCGTTGTCCCGGACCATGGCCATCAGTTCGTTGCAGAACGGGAAGTTGTCCTCGAAGGTGCAGATGCCCAGGACGTCGGTCTGGCCGATGATCTGGTCGTAGGCGGCCTGGAGGGGGTTCGGCGTGTACCGGACGTCGACGATCCGCACCGGGTAGCCGGCGTTGTGCAGGACGGTGGAGATGTAGGAGGCCCCCTCGTAGGGGGACGTCAGGAAGAACTCCCACCCACGCGGCATGGTGAACGGTGACGGCCCGACGACCAGGGTGAAGCGGGGCAGTGTCGGGTCGGTGGGCACCGGCGTCAGGTCCTGCTCCCGCATCTGTTCCTGGTAGCGGTGGTCGACGGAGTTGGTGGCGTTGGCGTACAGCTCGGGAGCGAGGGAAAGTACACGAGGCATGACTGAGACCTTCCTGTCGTCGCCGCCGGGGCGTCCGGTCGGGACGTCCGGCGATTGAGCACGATTATATCGAGGGTTGTCGATCTAGAGGTCGGTCGTCGTCGGACGGGCCGGACTCACCGGCCACCGGGTAGACGCTCGGGTCGTCGAGGGGGACCTTCAGCCAGGAGATCATCTGACGCACCTGGTGGTACGCGGCCAGCCGGCGGGCGTCGTCGTCCGCGGCCTCCGCCTCGGCGATCGGCTTCCACAGTCGCCGCACCATGACCGGGCCGATCTCCAGCAGCCCCTCGCTGCCGCCGGTCGCCCAGCGGGCCAGCACGTAGCGGGCCAGCACCCCGACCGGGATGCCCAGGTTGCGCGACATCCCACGCAGGGTCACCAGCGGGTCCAGCATGCCGTACCGCATGACCTCGTCACGGAAGTTGGCGTGCGGGTCGTCCTCCGGCCACGTGGCGCGCCAGCGTTCCAGGCGGACGAGGGGCTCCTCGGCCGGATCCCCGCCCACGTTCTGCTCCGACGCTGATGTGGTCATCTCGCCTCCCACGTCGCTGTCTACGTGCTCACTCCGCCCGGTGCAGGATGCCCGTCATGCAGCCCAGCGCCCCGGCGGCCCGGACGTGCTGGTCGACGCCGACCTCGGTCACGGTCACACCGACACCCTCCAGACGACGGCGGATGCCCGGCGCGCCGGCCGGCATCAGGGCCCGCCGGGGCCCCAGCGCCACCAGGTTCATCCCCCGTCGCCGCAGCAACTCGTCGTCCGGCGCGAACTCCACCGAACGGACGTCCCGGGAGCGCAGCAGCGCCCGCAACTCATCGGTCGCCGCGGCGGCGTGCACCGCCGCCAACCGTTCGTCGAGGAAGGTCACCGCGCCCAGGAGGTGCTGGACACCCGGGCCGAGGCGGACGGTGACCACCTGCACGCCCTGGTCCGCCAGGACACGCCGCAGACACTCCGCTCCGGCCGCGCTCGTCCGGAAACCCACCCCGACCATCACCGTGTCGCGGTCCAGCCACAGCGCGTCCGCGCCCTCAAGGGTGGCGCTGCCCGCCACCGTGGCCAGCACCGGGTATCCGGCGGCGGCCAGTGCGGCGGCGGCGTACCGTTCCTCGCCGGCCCGTTGCGCGGCGGCCGTGCGGCCCACCACCACTCCCGCCGGGGTGGCGACGAACAGGTCACGGGTGAAGACGAAGTTCGGTGGCGTGTCCGCCGCCGGGCGGGCCAGCACCACCTCCACGCCCGCCTCCGCGAACGCCGCGGCGACCGCCTCGGTCTCCGCGCGCATGGCGCCGAGGTCCACCCGCGCGGTCATCAGTGCGGCGGCCGGATCGGTGATCCGTGCCAGGCTCTCCGGCGGCCAGCCGAGCAGCACCGCCCGCAGCGGCGCGGACTCCGACCGGTAGCCGCAGCGGGCCCAGAGCCGACCGGCCGCCACCTCCTGCTCGTGGCTGGTCGACCGGGGCGACCACCCGGCACCGCCCAGAGTGCTCGGCGGCGGCGCGGTGGTCTCAGATCCAGGATTCGTCGTCGTCATATCCCAGCTCCTCGGCCAGTCGCCGCTCCGGACCCCCGATGGCGGCGCGCACCAGCTCCGACCGCCGTCGCCATCGGCCGGGTTGCGGCGGCGCGGTCGCGACCACGGGGTCCCGCAGCCCGTCGGCCGCGATCGCGCGGAGCGGTCCGTCCATCGGCACTCCGAGCCAGTCGGTGATCCGGGTCAGCACGCCCGCCCGGCTCTGCGCGGAGCGCACCAGGTCCTCGAACCGCACCCGCAGGTAGGGCAGCCGCAGCGTGGCGGCGTCGTCGAGGATCGCCCGGTGACAGGAGCGCCACTGCAGGGCGCAGACGTCGGGCAGGGTCGCCCGGGTGTAGTCCTGCCAGCCCTGCGGCAGGTCGAACTTCCACCACCAGCGGTCCTCGGGCCGGTCCCGCCCGTAGCCGGTGATGTTCAGGGGCCGGTCCATCTTGTGGGCGTGGAAGCCGTGATAGAGCCAGCCGTCGTACAGGCCGTTGATGGATCCGGCCGGGTTGCGGGTCAGGTGCAGGACGCGCATCCGGGCGTTCGGGAACAGTGCCCGGAGGAACCCCAGCCGGTAGGCGTTGCTGGGCGTCTTGATCACCAGCGGGCGGGTCGCCAGGTCGTGCGCGGTGGCGTAACGCCAGCCGACAGTGAGCACGAAGGGCGGCTCCTCCACCAGCAGTTCGCCGGGGGCGCCCCGCACGTCCTGGCGCCACGGCGGTCCGGCGAGGTGCGGTGGCATGTCGTAGTAGCCGGTGCGGATCGGCACGCCGCGTACGGCGAGGGCGGCGTGCAGCCGGGCGTGGAACCGGGCCGCCTGCGACAGGCAGGCCGGGTCGAAGTCGGGCTGCGACCGGAGCTCGGCCAGCACCAGGCGGGCCGTGTCGAGCCAGGCCGCCAGGTCGATCTCCAGCGTCGGCCACTGGATGGTGAACCGCCAGGCCGCGTCCAGCAGGAACTGTTCCGGCGAGACCGTCGGGTCCGGTCGGCCGACGTCCAGCGACAGCTCCTCGTCGAACACCCGGCGGCGCGCGGGCGGCAGGGCGGCCAGGTGCGCGGCGTCGAGCTGGTCGCTGCCGGTCCCGCTGTCCGGCGGCACCAGGCCGGCGAGCCGCAGGTACGGGTTGAACTCCGCGCGCAGGTGCAGCAACGCGGGTGTCCGGCGCAGCATCTCGGCGAGCATGCTGGAACCACTGCGGGAGCTGGAGGCGAGCACCACCAGGTCCCGGACCCGGCCGGTGAAGTCCCGCACCACGGGTCGCCGCAGCCGGCGCAGTTCGGTCAGCCGGTCCGCCAGGTGGGCGTGACCGGCGAGCCCGGGCGCGGTGCCGGTCAACACACCGGTTTCCGTACCGAGTACACGCACCAGCGCCACTGGTCCCGGACCGATCCGTCGGCGGAGACCTCGAACGGGTGCACCGCCCGCACCTGGGCCGGGGCGTCGTAGAAGAGCCGGTAGATCTCCTGGCGGGCGGCGGGGGTCGTCTCGTGGGTGTCGATCCACTTGTCGATCGACTCCCAGAGCAGGTACTCCTCCATCGTCAGGTCGGTGAAGCCGGCGCCGAGCAACAGCCGCCGGAAGTCCGGCTCGCGGAACATCTGGAACAGCAGCGGCTGCTTCTTCTTGAAGATCCGGAACATCCAGTACGCGTCCTCGTCGGCGTACGGGACGATCTGGCCGACGATGAACTGCCCGCCCGGTCTGAGGACCCGGAAGACCTCCGACACCGGCTTCTCCGGGTTCGGCAGCAGGTGCAGCACCTCGCGGTTGACGACCAGGTCGAAGCTGGCGTCGGGGAACGGCAGGTCGTAGACGGTGCCCTGGTGGACCTTGTCGAGCCGGGTGGAGGCGAGCGACACCATCTCCGGGGTGATGTCCAGGCCGATCATCTCGCCGACCCGGCCCCGGAAGGCGTTGCCGACCACCCCGCTGCCGCAGCAGACGTCCAGCATCCGGGCGTCCGGGGCGACGTCGCAGAGCGCCGCGTGCTGGGCCAGCAGGCCCTCGTCGGTGAGCCAGGAGCAGGAGTCGTGCCAGTTGCGCGAGCGGATGCCGAACTGACGCTGGTAGACGGCGTAGTCGACCTCGATCTGGCGGCGCCGGACCTGTGCGGTGCGACTGGCCAGCCGGGCGGCGAGCCGGGCGCGCGCGGAGTCGAGCGTGCGTTTGACCAGGCGCTGCCCCAGGTCGTCGTCGAGCGCCAACTGCCGGGTCAACTCGGCCGACACGGCGGCGCGGACGAAGCCGGCGACCTCGCTGCTCTGCAACCGCTTCTTGGTCTGTCCGTCGAAGCGGGGGCTGCGCATCCGGACCGCGACGACCGCGGCCAGCCCTTCGAGGATGTCGACCGTGGTGATCCGTTCCCCGGCGGTCGTGTCGAGCAGGCCGCGGCTGGTCGCGTACGCGTTGATCACCTCGGCCAGCGCGGCCCGCAGCCCGTCCACGTGGGTGCCGTGGTGGTCGGTCCGGACGCTGTTGACGAAGCTCTGGATGTCCTCGGTGTAGCCCTCGGTCCAGCAGAAGGCGGCGTCGAGCGCCAGGTCGTCGGTCTCGTGCCGGACGGTGAGCGGGTCCGGGTGCACCCACACCGCGTCGCGGTGCCGGTGTCGCAGGAATCCGCCCACGCCGGACTGGTAGCTGAGCCGGACGTCCTCCCCGGTGCGCTCGTCGCGCAGCCGCAGGGTCAGCGTCGGGTGCAGGAAGGCGACCTCCTCCAGCCGGCTGCGGATCAGGGCGGCCGAGAACTCCGCGGTCTCCAGGACCGTCTCGTCCGGGAGGAAACGGATGCGGGTGCCGGTGCGGTCCGATGCGCCGACCCGCGTGAGGTCGCCGGCCGGCGCGCCTCGCGTGTAGATCTGTCGGTGGTGGGCGCCGTCGCGCCACACGTCCAGCTCCAGCCGCTCGGACAGGGCGTTGACGCAGGAGAGTCCGACGCCGTGCAACCCGGCCGAGGTGCGGTAGGACCCGGCCTCGAACTTGCCGCCGGAGTGCAGGGTGGTCAGCAGCACCTCGGCGGCCGGGCGCTGGTGCTCCGGGTGCGGGTCGACGGGTATGCCCCGGCCGTCGTCGCCGACCGAGCAGGAGCCGTCGCTGTGCAGGACGACCTCGACGTCGCGGCAGTGTCCCGCCTCCGCCTCGTCCACCGCGTTGTCGACCAGCTCGCTGACCAGGTGGTGCCAGCCGGCCACACCGACCGAGCCGATGTACATCGACGGGTGCCGGCGTACTCCGTCGAGGCCGGAGAGGACCATGATCGTGCTGGCGTCGTACCTGGTGTCGGCGGGCGCCGGGGGCGGGGGCGGGGCGGCCTGCGTGGACTCCATCGGCTGGCTCACTTCCTGGTCGGCGGTCTGCTGGCCGGTGGTCATCCGGCAACCGGCTCGCCGAGCGACCCGGCGGGTACGCCGCGCAGCGCCTCGTGGGCGGCGCTCAGCTTGGCCAGATGCGCGTGCTTGAGGGCGCGCAGGGTCTCCAGCCAGCTCGCGACGTCGGCCAGCCCCTCCTCGTGTGCCTGCTGGACCAGCGCCGGGTAGCGGGCGGTCGCGGCCTCCATCTCGCTGCTCAGCGCGGCGGCGAGGTTGAGGTCGGTGTCGCCCAGCGGCCGCCCGGTGGCCGGGTCGGCCACGGCCTGCAGGAAGTCGAGATGCCCGTGTGCCACGCAGGCCGCGCTCTCGGCGAGTTCGGTGAACAGCCGGGCGGAGTCGAGCGAGCCCTCGATCTCGGACACCTGGGCGAAGTACTGGAAACGCAGGACGGTCGATGCTTCGGCGATGAACGCCGCGCGAATTTCGTCGAACAATTCCTCAGTGAGGGCACTCATTGCACCGTTCCACTCCCCCGAATGATTCGGAGCATTTGCCGACCAACGCGGGAAACGCCGGATTCGGTATCGGAATTCTATTGGACGAAAGGGTGCGGGATTGTCGCCCCCGAATCTCCGTCAAACGTTGACCAGGCACATCACTGCCCGGCCCACCAGGCCCGGTGGTCAGAACTATAGACGCGCCGACCATCGCCCGTCTAGAGTCCAACGTCAATGTCAGTGAGCCTTCGGCAGGGCACGCTCAGCAGCGTTGCGGGGGTTCCTCATCGCCGCCGCGCGCTACCGCACAGCGGTCCCGCGCCGTCGCGGCCGGTCCCGAATTGTGGAAACGACAGGGGGAGCAGTGACAATTAGCGATCAGGACGTCGTCGACCACTTCACCGCGCGGGCGCAGGGCTACGACCGCTCCAGCGCCTGGTGCACCGACACCGAGCTCGGCCGTCTCGTCCTCGACCTGACCTCGCCCCGGCCGGAGCACGAGGTGCTCGACGTGGCCTGCGGGACCGGCCTGGTCTCCCGGCTGTTCAGCGGGCGGGTGGCACGGCTCGTCGGTGTCGACGTGACCGCGGCCATGGCGGAGCAGGCCCGGCCGTCGCTGGACGACCTCGTCCTCGCCCCCGCCGAGGACCTACCCTTCCCCGACGACTCCTTCGACATCACGGTCTGTCGGCAGGGCATCCAGTTCATGGAGTTGCCGGCCGCGGTCACCGAGATGACCCGGGTGACGCGGCCGGGCGGCCGGGTCGTTCTGATCAACCTCTGCGCCTACGGCACCGACGACCGCGACGAGTACTTCGAGATCCTGCGGCTGCGTAACCCGGTGCGGCGGCACTTCTTCCTGCCGGGCGACCTCGGGGACCTGCTGCGCGAGGCGGGCTGCGGCGACGTGGAGACCCGCAGGTACGTCTCGGTCGAGGACGTCGACGTCTGGTCGGACAACGGCGCCATCGACGAGGACGCCAGGGAGGCGATCCGCCAGGTGTACCGGTCGATGTCACCGGAGTTCCGCCGGCTGCACGCGGTGGAGCAGACCGACGGGCGGATCATCGACCGGATGCTCTTCGAGGTCGCGGCGGGGCGCCCGGCCGGGGACTGACGCGAGGGCGACCTCCGGGCCGGCGACGGGTGCTGCTCCCCCGCCGCCCCGGAGGCCGGGTGTGCTCAGTCCACCAGCGGCGGGGCAGGCGGCGCGACCGTCGGGGAGACCAACGGGACGGGGTGGAACTCGTCCGGGTCGGTCGTCAGGTCGTACCAGTCGACGGCGCCGCCCTCCACGGGCTGCCAGATCGTCTTGCTGCGGCCGTCGGTGCGGATCGACGCCAGCGCCCGCAGTTCCCGGTAGTCACTGGCCTCGCGCTTCTCCTCGGGGAAGTAGGTCTCCGAGTACGCGGGCCGGGAGGTGCCGGTCAGGTCCCGGAAGAACGACGTCATGGACTCGCCGTCGGTGGGGGTCTCCGGCAGTCCCAGCAGGTCCAGGACGGTGGGCATGATGTCGACCAGCCGCACCTGTTCGTGGAACTCGCGGCCGGCCGGCACGCCCGGTCCGGAGAAGATCATCGGCACGTGCTGGGTGGTGTCGTGCAGCAGGCAGCCGTGCCCCTCCTCGTACGGGTGCCCGCGCTCCCCCGCGTGGTCGTTGGAATACCAGCCGCCGAGGTCCTCACCGTGGTCGGAGAAGCAGACGACGAGCATCGAGTCGATGTCGTGCCCGGCGGCAGCCAGCCGGTCGAGCAGCACTCCGAGGTAGTGGTCGCTGTAGGCGACCTCGCCCTCGTAGGGGTTGTCGACGGCCACGCCGACGCCCTCCGGCGGCTCGTACGGCCAGTGCGCGTCGAAGAAGTGGGCGAAGAGGAAGAAGGGCGAGTTCTGTTCGTCCAGCCAGTCGCCGGCCCGCTCGGCGACCATCGGCGCCCGCTTGAGGGCCAGCCCGCGCAGCTTCACGTCGCCGACCGCGAGGGGGTCCCGCCCGTCGGGCAGCAGCGGGATCTCGTCGTCGTAGAAGTCGAAGCCGCGGTCGATGCCGTACCACTTGTTGAGACCCGGGCAGGAGACGACGGCGCCGGTCCGGTAGCCGACCTCGCGTAGTCGTTCGGCCAGTGTCGGCACGTCGGCGCGGAGTTGTTCACGGAACAGGTGACGGACGCCGTGGTTCGGTGGTTGCAGGCCGGTGAAGACCGTGGCGTGGCTGACCGGAGTCAGCGGGCAGGACGACACGGCCTGGCGGAACGTGACGCCTCGGCGGCGGAGCCCCTCCACGCCGGGGAACTTCCCGGAATATGCGACGTCGGCGCGGACGGTGTCGAGCGAGACGAAAAGGACACTGGGCCGGTCCACGAGAACCCCCTCGCTGGCTACGGGCAGTCGGGAGATCGTACCTTATCGATGCGTTCATTGACGACCGCAGAAGTGGTCCGACGTCGACACGTTGACGGTGATCATCGTTGGCGTTATGTTCGTCGCGATCGTCTTAGGGGGGCGCAATGCGGTCGTGCATCCTGATGTGGAAATACCCGCAGATGGTGGTCCTCACGGCCGTCACTGCCGCTCTGTACGCGACCGCGTACATCGCGTTGTCGCCGTTCAGCATCGATCTGGTGCCGGGCGTCCTCAGTTTCTCCATCCGCACCATCTTCCCGATGGTTTTCGGAATCCTGTTCGGCCCGGCCGGCGCGTGGGGCCTCGGCATCGGAAACATTGTCGGTGACCTGTTCACGGGCAGTCTGGCACTCGGCTCGGTATTCGGCTTCCTGTCGAACGCCCTGCTCGGCTACCTCGGTTTCACCCTCTGGTCCCGCTTCGGCCCCCGTCCGGCGCAGTTCGACGCCGACGTCGAGGACGCCCCGGCCGGTGACCGGGTCCGCCCGGTGCTGACCTACCTGGCCATCGGTGTGGTCGCGGCGGCGGCGAGCGCGGTCGTGCTCGCCTGGGGCCTCGACCTGCTCGGCTTCGTGCCGTTCCGGGTGGTCGCGGTCACCCTGGCCGCCAACTTCGTGATCGGCAACTGGGTCGGCGGTCTGCTGTACCTCCTCCTGCACCGGAGGGTCCGGGCGATGGGCGTGACCTGGGACGAGATCATGGATCTCGACGAGCCACCGGGCCGAGGACCCCGCGCGCTGCTGGGCACCGCGCTCGTGGCGGTCGGCGGCATCGCCGGCTGGCTCGTCGGAATCCAGATCGGCGGTTCCGACCTGCTCACCCCCGTCGTGGGCGTCGGCTTCGTGGCGGTGCTCCTCGGCTCGCTCCTCCTCTGACGGGACGATGTCCTCCTCGCTGACCGCGCAGCAACTGGGCTTCACCTATCGGCGGTCCTCCACGGCGGCACTGACCGGGGTGGACCTGCGCCTGCCGCCCCAGCAGTTCACCGCGTTGCTGGGTGCGGCGGGCGCCGGGAAGTCCACCCTCGCCATGGCGCTGACCGGCCTGATCCCCCGCAGTGTCCGGGGGCGCCGGGAGGGCACCGTGCACCTCGACGGCCGGGATCTCGCCGAGCTGGCCGCCGCCGAGGTGGCACAGCACATCGGCATCGTCTTCCAGGACTTCGAGAGTCAGCTCTTCGCCACCAGCGTCACCCTGGAGCTCGCGTTCGGGCTGGAGAACCTGGCGGTCGAGACGACCGAGATGCGCCAGCGGGTCGAGGACTACCTGCGCCTGCTCCGGCTGACCGAGCTGCGCGACCGGGAACCGGCCACGCTCTCGGGCGGTCAGAAGCAACGGCTGGCACTGGCGGCGGCCCTGGCGCTCGAACCGGAGATCCTGATCCTGGACGAGCCGACCACCGACCTCGACGCGGCCAGCCGCGTCGAGGTGATCCGTGCGGCGCGGTGGTGGCGCGGTCGGCCTCGGACCCTCGTGCTGGTGGAACACGACACCGAGGCGGTGCTCGGCCCACCCGGCGGACCCGGTGCGGACCGGGTGGTGCTGCTGGAGGCCGGTCAGGTGGCGGTGGACGGCCCGGCCGACACCGTCCTGCGGGACCCCGCACTGCTGCGTCGGCACGGGGTCCGACCACCGCAGGTCGCCGACGTGTGCGACCGGCTCGGGCTGCCCGAGATCGCCCTCACCGTGGCCGAGGCGGTGCCGCTGATCGGATCGCTGCGCCCCTCGGCCGGGCCCGCCCGCGCGCGGGGGGCACCCGGACCGGCGGTGGTCAGCGCGCGACACCTCGACCACGAGTACCCCGACGGTCGGGCGCAGGCCCTGCGCGACGTGTCGGTGGACATCCACGAGGGACAGTTCACCGCCATCATGGGGCGGAACGGTTCCGGCAAGACGACCCTGGCCAAGGTGCTCAGCGGGTTGCTCGTCCCCGATGCGGGGCAGGTCGACGTGCTGGGCCGGGACCTGCGAGGGCTGCCCCGCGCCGACCTGGCCCGCCACGTGGGCTACGTGTTCCAGAACCCCGACCACCAGCTCTTCTCGGCGACCGTGGCGGACGAGATCGCCTTCGGGCCGCGCAACTTCGGTCTCCCCGACGACGAGGTACGCGACCGGGTGGACGCCGCGCTGGCCGACGTCGGTCTGACCGAGCTGCGCCGGACCGACCCGTTCCTGCTGCGCAAGGGCGACCGGCAGCGCCTGGCCGTGGCGGCGGTGCTGGCCATGAGCCCCCGGGTGATCGTGCTGGACGAGCCGACCACCGGTCTCGACGAACGACAGCAGCAGGCGGTCATGCGGCTGCTGCGCCGCCTCAACCGGGCCGACCTTACCGTGGTCATGGTCACCCACCACGCGAACCTGGTCGCCGAGTACGCCGACCGGCTCGTCGTGATGACCGACGGGCGCATCATCCTCGACGGGCCGCCCGAGGTGGTGTTCCGGCGTCGCGACGTGCTCGCCGCCGCGTCGGTGCTGCCGCCGCCCGTGGTGGACCTCGCCGACGAGCTGCGGGTGGACGCGCTCACGGTCGACGAACTCGCCGCCGTCCTCCGAGTGGGTCGGTGACCGTGTACAAGAGCCTCTACCTCCACCGCGCGTCACCGGTGCACGCCCTCGATCCGCGGGCCAAGCTGCTGGGCCTGCTCGCGCTGGCCGGACTGCCCTTCGCCTTCAACGATCCCCGGTACGTGGCGGTGGTCGGGCTGATCGTGCTGGGGCTCTCCGCCGTTGCGGGGTGCCTGGGCAATCTGCGCCGCTTCCGCAACGTCTACCTGCTGGTGTTCGTGGTCAACGTCGTGCTGTGGCAGTTCACCATCGACGGCACCACCACGCTGTTCGTGCTGGGTCCGGTCAGCGTCACCCGGGAGGCGCTGCTGTACGGCATCGCCGCCGCGCTGCGGTTCGTGGTCGTGCTGATGGTCGGTACGCTCTTCGTCTCCTGCACCAGCACCGAGGACGTCACCGTCGGGCTGGTGCACCTGCGCCTGCCGTACACCGTGGCGTTCGTCGTCTCCACCACGTTGCGCCTGGTGCCGGCGTTCGTCACCGCGACGGGCACCGTGATCGAGGCGCAGACGGCGCGGGGCTTCGTGGCGGACAGTCGCAATCCGGTACGCCGGGTCCGCCAGCTCCTGCCCGTCGTGGTGCCGTTGATCGTCTACGCGCTGCGACACGGGTCGATGATGTCGCTGGCGATGGAGGCCCGGGGGTTCACCGTGCGCGGCGACCGGACCAGCTACCGCACCCCGGTGATGACCGCCCGGGACGTCGCCGTGCTGGGCGGGCTGGCGATCATCCTGGCCGGTGCGATACACCTTCGACTGTCCGGTTACGGCGTGGTGCTGCCCGGACGGCTGTGACGGGACCGTGGTGTCGCGGGCTCGGCCGGAAGGGAGCACGATGACGCCTCGCCTGATCGCCACCGACGTGGACGGGACCCTGCTGCGCCCGGACGAGACGGTCTCCGCCCGCACCGGTCGCGCGTTGGCCGCGGTGGCCCGCTCGGGTACACCGTTGGCCCTGGTCACCGGCCGTCCACCGCGTTGGCTGCGTCCGGTGCTGGCGGAGACGGCGCACCGTGGGCCGGTGGTCTGCGCGAACGGGGCGATGCTCTACGACGTACCGACGCAGCGGGTGTTGCGGTCCTACCCGATGGAGGTGGAGTGCCTGCGGGCGGTCGCCGAGAACATCCGGCGCATCCTGCCGGACGCGGCGTTCGCGGCCGAGTACGGTGACGCCTTCGTCCACGAGCCCGGTTACCGGCCCCGCTGGGACGTCGATCTGCCCGAGGTGAGCATCGTGGACCTGACGGTGGTGCTCGCCCGCCCGGCGGTGAAGCTCCTGGTGCGCCACGCCGAACTCGACGCGGACGCGATGTTCGCGCTCGTCCGGCCGGCGGTCGGCGACCTCGCGGTGGTGACCCACGGTTCGGGTGACGCCCGGATGGAGATCTCCGCGCTCGGTGTCACCAAGGCCACCGCGCTGGCCGCGCTCGCCGAGGAACTCGGCATCGACCGGTCCGAGGTGATCGCCTTCGGTGACATGCCGAACGACCTGCCGATGATGGAGTGGGCCGGGCGGTCCTACGCGGTCGAGAACGCCCATCCCGACGTCCGGGCGATCGCGGACGAGGTGGTCGGGTCCAACAGCGAGGACGGTGTGGCCGGCGTGTTGGAGCGGTGGTGGCCGGTCGGCCCGCCCCGACCGGCGGTCAGTGCTCCCCGTCCCCGGTCCGCCGCCGCAGCCGCGCCAACTCGGCGGGACTGAAGCCGGAGAGCCGACGGGCGTCGGTGTTGATCGGGTGTTTGTAGGGCGCTCCGGCGTCGTTGGCCTCCAGGAGTCGGTACACCCGTTCCTCGGCCTCCTGGACGGCCTCTTCGCTGCCCAGGAGGTGCCGGAGCCAGCGGTTGCCGTTGGCGACGTGGGTCACCTCGTCGGCGGTGATGTACTCGAACACCATCGCGATGTGGTCCTCGCCGTCGGCCTTGAGTCGACGGTGGACGTTCTCCGCACTGTCGAGCGCCGCGCCCTCACCGATCCGCTGTTCGATGATGAGCCGTTCCGCGAGGTCGCGGCCGAGGGCGAACTTGTCCCACACCTCGTACTGCACCGGTTGGTCGCCGGGGGCCAGCCCGCACTCGTGGGCCCGCTGCATGAACAGCTCGAAGTGGCGGGCCTCGTCCCGGATCTGCTTGGCGAGGTCGAAGCGCAGACCCCACGGCGCCTCGGGGTGGTGGGCCAGGACCGCCGCGCACACCTCGGTCGCGCACAGCTCGATGCGGTACGCCATGTCGTAGAGGATCGTGCCGTAGCGGCCCGGTCCGTCCGGGGGCACCGCCCGCCCCTCGCGCAGGTCGGGTTCGCGCCCGGGTCGTGCCGGGATCTCCGGAAGGGGTGGGCAGGGGGTGTCCGCGACGGGTCCGGTCGGCAGTCGGGACAGAACGTCCTGGCGGAGGGTGGGCTCATAGGGCAGCACGTCGATGCGGTGCAGCACGTCGGTGAGGCACGCGACGGTGGTCTCGTCGGCGGCGCTCAGCAGTCGGGACCGGTGCTGGAAGACCTGGTCCCGCAGGTCGGGGTAGCAGACACCGACCAACGCCGTCCGTTGCCGCCCCGGGTCGGACATCCGGGTCAGCCGGTTGAGCAGGCGCACCTGGGCGGTGTCCGGGGTGACACCGTCGGAGGTGCGGGTGCGCAGTGTGCCGATCCGCTCGTCGATGAGCTGTGCACCCTGGGCCAGCGCCCAGATCTCCCGCGACAGCGCCAGCTTCTGATCGGTGGCCGGGATCCGGACCAGGACGCTCGCGGCGAGCCCCATGGCCTGTTCCATGGCGTCCCGGATCGTCGCCAGCGCCCGCCGGTTCTGGGTGAGGTCGAGTCCCTGTGGCACGAACTCCGGATCCAAGCGGGAACCTCCCCGAGCGTCCGATCCTGCCGGTCCGGCCGTGGCGGCTACGCGACGCCGTGGGCCGTCCGCATCCCTCTGAGGGCGGATCCTACAGCGCTTTCCGGGGGCCGGGGCAAGAGCCCGATATCCATGGCGGTAACTGTCGTGCCGACTTCGGACTTCGTCTACCATCGATCTCTGTCGCGGCGTTTCGGGAGAGGATGTGACGAGGTGCTCACCGATGAGGAGCGCTTTCTGTTCGACCTGCGGGGCTTCGTGGTCCTCCGCGAGGTGCTCGACCCGGAGCAACTGGGTGAGGTCAACCGGATCATCGACGGCCAGGAGCTTCCGCCGCCCGGTGACACGTTCGCCGACCAGATCTTCTCCGGCTTCCTGAGCTGGGGGCCGGCCTTCACCGACCTGCTCGACCACGAGCGGGTCTTCCCCGTCGTGACCACCCTGCTGCCACGGCCCCGGCTGGACCGCTACTACGGCATCCGGATGCGGGCCGGCACCACGGGCCTGCCCCTGCACGGCGGGGCGCTCGAAGCCGACGGCCAGTCGGAGTTCTACCACTTCCACCACGGCCGGATGGCCAACGGCGTGATCACGGTCAGTTGGGCCCTCACCGACATGCTGGCCGGTCAGGGCGGCTTCGTGTGCATCCCGGGCAGCCACAAGAGCAACCACCCGCTGCCGAAGTCCTGGGACTACCGGGCCGAGGCGGTGCACCATGTGCCGATGGCCGCCGGTGACGTGCTGGTCTTCAACGGGGCGATGGCGCACGGCACCCACCCCTGGCACGCCGACCACGAACGCCGGTCGGTCATGTTCAAGTACGCGCCGGGGCATCTCGCGTGGAGCAAGGTCTATCTGGATTGGGCGGCCGAGCTGCGGCAGTCCCTGAGTCCCCGTCAGCAGGCGTTGTTGGAGCCGCCGTACTGCTTGCCGCACCACGAGGACCCCACCGACCGCTTCGTGCGCTGACCCTCCGCTGCCGGCGCGCCCGTCGCCCACCGACGGGCGCACCACCGTCGAGAGGAACGCGATGACCGCACTGCTGCTGTCAGGGCTCGGCCCGGCCTTCATGAACGAGGGGGTGCTGCGCGGCACGCTGTTCGACCCGGACAGCGTGGACCGCCTCCGCACCGACTACTACCCCCACCTGACCCTGGCCGACCTGGGCTTCGAGCGCGAGGGCCGTCGGCACCCGTTGCTGCGCCCGGCGCGCGGGCGGGGGTCCAGCTCGCTGCGCATCGACGGGCTCGACGGGATCACCGCCGCGCCGGTGCCGCACCTGACCACGACCACGCTGGAGTCCATTCTCGACGCCGCCGACACCGACTACGAGGCGTTCGACCTGTCCGGGGTCTGGCAGGGTGACCGGGAGCCGGTCACCCCGTCGGCCCAGGTGCACGTGGTGCTCCTCTCCACCACCTTCGTCTGGGACCACCGCTCGATGTCCCGGGCGATCCGGTGGGCCGTGGACCGCTTCCCCGGGGTGCCGATCGTGCTGGGCGGTCAGTACAGCAACCTGAAGTATCTGAAGATCATGGCGGCCCACCCGGAGGTCACCTGCGTGGTGCGCGGCGACGCGGAGGAGGCGTTGCCGCTGCTGCTGCGGGCCGTCGCGGGCGGCGGTGACTGGCGCGACGTGCCGAACCTGGTGGTACGCACCGACGACGGTCACATCGCGCACACCGACTTCCGGTACGTGGACATCGAGGCGCACCCCTCCCCCACCATGCGGGGGCGCCGCCCGATCGTGCCGTACGAGTCGATGCGCGGGTGCCCGTTCAGCTGCAAGTTCTGCTCGTTCCCGGCCGCCTCGCCCAGGTGGCGGTACAAGTCGGCGAAGAAGATCGCCACCGACTGGGCCGGGTACGCCGAGGTCAACGGGGCCCGACACATCAGGGCTTCCGACTCGACCTTCACGGTGCCGCCGACCCGTCTGCGGGAACTGTTCGACCTGCTGCCGGAGGTGGGCATCGGCTGGGAGGCGTTCGCCCGGGCCAACGCCATCCGGGACGCGGAGACGGTCGACCGGCTGCTCGCCGCGCACTGCCGGTGGCTGTCCATCGGCTTCGAGTCGATGAGCGACCGGACGCTGACGCTGATGAAGAAGCAGGTGACCGCCGCCGCCAACCGCCGCGCCTTCCAGTTGCTGTCCCGCAGCGACCTGGGCTACCGGTGCTCGTTCATCCTCGGTTATCCCGGGGAGACGCCCGACGACTTCGGCGAGACGTCCACCTTCCTGCGGGACGAGTACGCCGGCCACTTCACCCTGAGCATCTTCTCGCTCCAGGACGAGACGATGCCGGTCTGGGAGGACGCCGAGCAGCTCGGTATCGAGGTCGACGACCCGGAGGCACCGGACTACTCCTGGCGGCACCACGGCATGGACATCCACCAGGCGCGGCGGCTGTGGCGGCAGACGCTGGAGGAGGTGCGGTGGGGCAGCGACACCGCCGTGCACCTGCTCTGGCAGAAGGACTACGAGACACCGCTGATCCCCTGGCGTGACGCCCGGACGAACTTCCGGCTGGAGAAGCTGGTGGAGCGTCTGGCCATGCTGCCCACGACCGAGCCGGACCCGCGCCGGGCCCGACCGAGGATCGTGGGGATCCTCGACGAGCTGGCGCGGGAGGGGGTGTCGGTGCAGCCGGCTCCGGCCGGGTGAGCCGGTCGCGGTGCCTGTGCACCGCGACCGGTCAGATCGCGTACCCGAGGGACCGGAGCTGGGCGCGGATGTCGACGGTGGCGGGTACCGGCTCCGGGGTGGTCCGGGCCAGCGTGTAGGCGTCCAGCAGCGCCCGGAGGTCGCCGTCGTCGGCGGTGGGATCGACGTGTGGCACCAGGTCGTCGTCGAACCGCTCGACCCAGGCGGTCTCCACCTCGTCGATGCCGGCGAAGGACTTGCGGTATCTGCGGGGGACCCGGACGAGGCGGTGCCGGCCCTGGTAGGCGGCCTGCCCGACCAGGACGTGACGCAGTGGGCCCTGCGCCTCGCCGGCCCGCTGGCGTTCCTGGAAGGCGATGAACTCCCCGAGGTCGGAGGTGTACGCCTCGGCGAGGGCCTCCGCGTCGGGAGGTGGGCCACCGCTGCCCCGGGCCGCGTCGGCCAGGCTACGACCGTCCAGGGCGTCGTCCGCCGCCGGCCGCAGACCGGCGAGGTCGAGCACGGTGGGCACGATGTCGACGGTGCGGATCCGGTCCCGGTGCAGGCCGGCGGCGACACCGTCGCCGACCAGGACGACGGGTACCCGCAGCACCGCCTCGGCCATCGAGTTGAAGTGGCCGTTGGTGTGCTCGTCGAACTCCTCGCCGTGGTCGCTGAAGACGACCAGCAGCATGCGCCGACCAGTGGCGGCGACCCGGCGGGTGAGCCGGTCGAGGAAGGGCTCCAGCCGGGTGGTCAGGAAGTGCGCGACGCCGTCCAGGTAGAGCTGCATCAGCAGGTCGTACGCGCCGGTCTCGTAGAGGTGGCCGGCGGCCCGCTTGTAGCGGAACAGCAGTTCGGCGTCCTCCGGGTCGCGGTGGCTCTCCACGAGCCGGTCGACGAACGCCGGCTTCTCCGTGGGCAGCATGGCCTCCAGTTCGTCGACCTTGTCGCGGAATGCCTGGCCGCCGAAGCGGAGGTTGTGGAAGCCGTACGGGGTGTGCACGCCACCGAAGTGGGCCAGTGCCACACAGCCCTCGGAGGCGGCGACGGCGTCGACGAAGGCGTCGTCGTCCTCGTCGAGGTAGACGTCGACGTCCCCGGTGAAGCCGAGTTCGGGGCCGAGGATGATCGGGAAGTCGACCTTCATGATGGTCTGTCTGCCGGCCCGCTTGCCGTGGGTGAAGATCGACGGTGCCCGCAGCCGGCCGTTGTAGAACTCGTGCAGGCCGTTGTGCAGGGGGTAGCGCCCGGTGAGCAGCGCGCCGTGTGCGGCGGCCGTGTAGGGGGCGGCGGTGATCGTGTTCGGGAAGAAGGCACCCCGGCCGACGAGGTCGTCGAGGACGGCGGTGGGTGGTGCCGCCAGGTCGGGGAAGCGCCGACGCCAGAGGTTCAACGGGTTGGCGGCGATCGCGTCGCCGCGCAGGGTGTCGATTGAGACGAAGACGATGTGGTCGTACGGCTGCTCGCCCACGGTGCTCCGATCCTTGGTCCGGCGTGCCGGGACTGGTCGACGGCATCGATCGATTCCACTATTATCATGCCGATGATCTCGATCTACAACGGTCGGCGACACCGGCGTCGAGGACGTTGATGCGCGTCCTGGTGACCGGAGCGGCCGGCTTCATCGGCAGCCATCTGGTGGAGCGGCTGCTCGCGCGCGGCGACGAGGTGCGCGGCGTCGACTGCCTCACCTCCGGCTATCCGCCCGCGACGAAACTGGCCAACCTGGCCACGGTCCGCCACCACCCCCGTTTCGAGCTGGTGACCGTCGACCTCGCCAGCACGCCGACCGCCCCGCTGCTGGACGGGGTGGAGGTGGTCTTCCACCTGGCCGGTCAGCCCGGGGTGCGTACCTCCTGGGGCAGCGGGTTCGGCGACTACGTGACGCACAACGTGCTCGCCACGCAGCGGGTGCTGGAGGCCGCCGCCGCGACCGATCCGGCCCCCCGGGTCGTGATGGCCTCCAGTTCCTCGGTGTACGGCGAGGGGCACCGGTGGCCGACGCCGGAGGACGCCCCGGCACGCCCGGTCAGCCCGTACGGCGTCACCAAGCTGGCCGCGGAACACCTGTGCCGGGTCTACGCCGACCTGCGCCGGGTGCCCACCGTGGTGCTGCGGTACTTCACCGTCTACGGGCCCCGGCAGCGGCCGGACATGGCGCTGCACCGGATGTTCGACGCCCTGGCCACCGGCCGGGAGTTCCCGGTCTACGGCAGCGGTGGGCAGGTGCGCGACTTCACCTACGTCGACGACGTGGTGGCCGCGACGATGGCCGCCGGGACGCGTCCGGTGCCGCCCGGCTGCGTGTTGAACGTGGCCGGCGGGTCGGCACGTTCCCTGACCGACCTGATCGGGCTCGTCGAGGAGGTGACCGGCCGACCCGTACGGGTGCGCGACGGCGGGGCGCCCCCGGGCGACGTGTCCCGCACCGGCGGGTGCATCGACCGGGCGCGGGAGCTGTTGGGCTGGACGCCCCGGGTCGGGCTGCGCGACGGGGTCCGGGCCCAGGCGGAATGGCACCTGCGTGCTGACTGAGCCGGCCGGGGTCGTCGCCGACCTGCACGGGCACTCCCGACTGTCGGACGGCTGGAACCGTCCCGCCGAGCTGGTGACCGTGCAGGCCCGCGCCGGTGTGGAGCTGGTGTCGTTGACCGACCACGACACGCTGGCCGGCACCGCCGCCGCGGCGGCCCGGGCCGCCGAGCTCGGTCTGTCCTACGTGGTCGGTGTGGAGATCACGGCGGCTCCGGTCCGGCACGACAACCACCTGCTGGCGCACGGCGTACGCGCCGACGACCCCGACCTGGCCGCGTTGCTGGCGACCAACCGGCGAATCTGGCGACGGGACGCGCTGGCCGCCCGGGCGGCGCTGCGCGAGGCCGGGGTGACGGTGCCGGAGAGCGCCGCGTACGACGACAGCGACGCCCTCGTCATGCCGCACAGTGTGGCGCGGGACGTGATCCGGACCGGTCGGGCGACCCACCCGCAGGTATGGCAGGTCATCGACGCGGCGTTGGCCCGACAGCCCCCCGAGGCGTACGCGGGGATGCCGGAGCCGGCGGAGATCGCCGAGGTGGTGCACCACGCGGGCGGGCTGCTGGTGTGGGCGCACCCGGGGCGCTCCCGCAGCCCGGAGCGGATGCGGGCGGTGCTGCCGCTGCTCGACGCGATCGAGGTGCACACCCCTCGGCACGACAGCCACGCCACCGCCGAGTGGGCCGCGCTCTGCGCCGAGACCGGCATTCCGGCCTGCACCGGACGGGATCACCACGGCTATCCGAGGTACCAGCCGCCGCCGGTGCCGGTGGACCCGCGCTACCTGGAGCGGCTGGCGGACCGGATCGTCCGGCCGGAGGATCCGGTCCGGTCGCCGCGCTCAGCCGCTGGTGGCAGCGGGCGAGCCGACCAGGGTGGAGCGGCGTAGCTTGCCGGTGTCGGTGTGCGGGATCGCCTCCCGGAACTCGTAGGTCAGCGGCATCTTCGCGGTGGAGAGCAGGAGCTGGCAGTGCCGCCGCAGGTCCGCCTTCGCCGGTGGCGCGTCGGCGACCGCCGGGACCACCACCGCGTGCACGGCCTGCCCGAGTACGGCGTGCGGGCTGGCCGCGACGGCCACGTCCGCGACGCCGGGGTGTTGACGCAGCACCTCCTCCACCTCGGCCGGATAGACCTTCACCCCGCCGACGTTGATCATTTCGGCGCGCCGACCGACGATGTGCAGGTAGCCCTCCTCGTCGAGGAAGCCGGCGTCGCCGAGGCTCATGAAGCCGTCCCGCTCCGGCAGCGCCGGCCCGTCGCCGAGGTAGCTGGGCTGCCGGGTGAAGCGGGAGCGCAGGAACACCTCCCCCACCTCGCCCGCCGCCGCGACGCCACCGTCCTCGCGGTACACCCGCACCTCGCAGTCCACCGGTCGCCCGACGCTGCCCGGGTGCCGCAACCACTCGTCGCCCCGGATCCACAACGCGCCGATGCGCTCCTGGCTGGAGTAGCCCTCGTAGAGGGTCTCCGGCGGGAACACCTCCATCCAGGCGCGCTTGAGCTCCGGCGGGGCACCCGCCGAACTCTGGTGCACGCAGGTCACCGAGGAGACGTCGACCTCGCGCAGTGTCGGCACGGCCAGCAGCCGGCGCATCAGGCTGGGCACGATGATGAAGTAGTTGACCCGGTGCCGTTCGATCAGCTCGGGGATGCGGGCCGGCACCACCTGCGGCACCAGCACCACGGTGTGGCCGAGCGCCAGGCCGTGGTAGAGCTTCGTGAACCCCGCGTGGTGCAGCGGGATCATGGCGAGCTGGACCTGCCCGACGTCCAGGCCCACCGCCCGGTCGCCGGCCGACGGGAAGTCGTCGGCCGGGTACACCCAGTCGGGGCGGCGCAGGATGATCCGGGGACGTCCGGTGCTGCCGCCGGTGGCGTGCGCGGAGCGCGGGGTGCCGGCGGGGAACGCCGCGGGGTCGACCTGCGGTGCCGTCCACAGCTCGGCCGCCGGCACGGTGGTCACCGCGTCGTGCGGAGCGGTGTCCACCACGACGGCGGGGTGGGCCGTGTCGAGCAGCACGGCGAACTCCCGTTCGGTCGACTCGGGATCCAGGGGCAGCACGGTGGCGCTCAGCTTCCAGGCGGCCAGGGTGGCCACCACGTGGTCCAGACCCATCGGCAGGCGCACTGCGACGAGCACGCCCGGGCCCACTCCGGCGGCTGCCAGTCGACCGGCCGCCGCGTCACTGGTGCGGTCCAGTTCGCCCCAGGTCAGCGCGGGGGTCCCGACGGCGTCCGGCACGATGACCGCCGTTCGCTCGGGATGCCGGGCGGCCAACTCCCTGATCCGGTCGCCGATGCGGATCGTCGGGGCCGTCGTTGACAGCTTCTCGGAATGGATCATAAGGTCAATCATATCGAGAACTGTCTTTCGCGAAGACCTCCGAGCCCGGTCCGGGCCGAACCGTCCACGGCCCTGCTGCCGGTCCGCCTCGATGTCAGGGAGTCCTGAATGCGGGTGCAGGAAGCGATCGCGGCCTCGGTCCACCGGCTCGGCGTACGGCATGTCTTCGGTCTGATGGGCCGGGGCAACATGGGATTCCTGCTCGACATGGTGCACCGACACGGGATCGGCTACATCGGGGCGCGGCACGAGACGAACGCGGTCACCATGGCCGACGCGTACGCGCGCAGCACGGGTCGGCTCGGGGTCGCGACGGTCAGTGTCGGTCCCGCGTTCAGCAACGCGCTCACCGGCATCCTGGAGAGCGCGCGCGGCCAGACACCACTGTTGCTGTTCGCCGGGGACACCGCCACGACGCACGGCGACTACGGCCAGTTCCTGGACCAGGCGCCGCTGCTCGACGCGGTCGGGGTCGCCCACCGCCGCCTCGACGAGCCGCACCGGGTCGGCCCGGAGATCGCCGAGGCGGCCCGGCGTGCCGTGCACGATCGTCGGCCGGTGGTGTTGACGGTGCCGCTGGACGTGCAACGCAAGCCGGTCGAGGCGTTGGTCGAGCCGGTCGGGCCGCCCGAACCGGCACCGCATCCGCTTCCGGACGCCGCCGCTCTGGACACCGCCGTGGAGGCGATCCGGCGGAGCCGTCGACCGGTGCTGGTGGCGGGTCGTGGCGCACTCGCACCCCCGGCCCGGGCGGCGCTGATCGAGCTGGCCGAGCGGGCCGGTGCGGTGCTCGGCACGACCCTGCACGCCGACGGGCTGTTCGCCGGTGAGCCGTGGAACGTGGGGCTGCTCGGCGCGCACTGCACCGCGTACGCCGCCGATCTGATGGCGACGGCGGACCTGATCATGGCGTTCGGCACCGGCCTCGACCGGTACACCACCCGGGGCGGGCACCTCTTCCCGCAGGTGCGGGAGATCGTGCACTGCGAGCTTGATCCCCGGCGTGCCGCGTCGGCCCCGGTCACCGTCCGGTTGACCGGGGACACCACGGCAACCGCCCGGTCCCTCGCCGCCGAACTGCGGCGCGGCGGGCATCGGGCCACCGGCTTCCGCACCGGGCCGTGGGATCCGCCGCCGCCGTCCCCGGCGTCCGCGACCGGCACACCGGCACCCGGCTTCGTCGACCTCACCGATTTGCTGTCCACACTGGACGCGTGGCTGCCGGCACACCGGTCGGTGGTGCAGGAGAGCAGCCACGCGGCCGGGAACGCGGTGGGTCACCTGCGGGTCGCCGCACCCCGGGCACGGGTCAGCACGTTCGACTTCGAGTCGATCGGGTTGGGCCTGGCGACCGCCGTCGGCACCGCCGTGGGCCGCCCCGACGCCCCGACGGTCGCCGCCGTCGGTGACGGAGGCGCGCTGATGGCCCTCGGCGAGCTGGAGACGGCGGTCCGCCACCGGTTGCCGATCCTGCTGCTGGTGCTCAACGACAGCGCCTACGGCGCGGAGGCGCGGGAACTGGAGATGCGCGGCCTGCCCATCACCGACGCGTTGTTCCCGACCACCGACTTCGCCGCCGTCGGCCGGGCGCTGGGGGCGGCCGGGACGGTGGTCCGGGACGTCTCCGACCTGGTGGCGATCCGCGACTGGATCGCCCGCCCGGAGGGGCCGTACGTCCTGGACTGCCGGCTCGACCCGACCCTGGTCTCCGGTTGGTTCCAGCTCGCCATCGCCTCGCCCGAGGGCTACCTGCGCCGGCCACGGTGGCAGCCATGCTGAGACGCCGGCCGGCAGCGGTCGGGCAGGAGGGACGACACTCGTGATCGTCATCATCGGAGCCGGCCCGGCCGGTCTGTCGGCGGCCTACCATCTCGGCGACGAGGAGTACACCGTCCTGGAGTCGGAGGCGGAGCCGGGTGGCCTCTGCCGCTCCTTCGACCTGGGGGGCGCCACCTTCGACCTCGGTGGGCACGCCTTCTTCACCAAGCACGACGACGTCCGGGAGCTGGTCGAGCAGCTCTGCGAGCCGGGCGTGTACGCGCAGCCCCGCGAGGCGTGGGTGCACAGTCACGACACCTTCGTCCGGTACCCCTTCCAGAGTCATCTGCACGGTCTGCCCTCGGAGGTGGTGGAGGAGTGCCTGGTCGGCCTCTACGAGGCCGCCCGCCGGCAGCCGCTCGCCGCGCCACCGGCGAACCTGCGGGAGTGGATCGAGCTGACCTTCGGGCCCGGCATCGCGGCCCGTTTCCTGCTGCCCTACAACGAGAAGCTGTGGGCCTTCCCGCTGACCGAGATCGCGCCGGGCTGGACCAGCAACCGGGTGGTCACCCCGGACGTGGCGGCGATCGTCGGTGGGGCGTTACGGCCCGACCGTTTCTCCGACTTCCCGAACGCCGTCGTGCGGTATCCGGCCACCGGTGGCTTCGCCAACCTCTACCAGGGCTTTCTGCGTACGGTCGGCGACCGGATCCGGCGGCACGACGTCGTGGAGGTCCGTCCCGGTGAGTCGACGGTGCGGGTCGAGGGTGGCGCCACGATCGACTACGACCATCTCGTCTCCACCATGCCGCTGGACGAGTTGGTGCGACGCACCGACGGTCTCGACGACTGCTGCCGGGACGCCGCCGCCGAGCTGCGGCACAACAGTCTCCATCTGGTGAACCTGGTCTTCGACCGGCCGGCCATGACCGAGATGCAGCGGGTCTACTGCGCCGATCCCGACATCCCGTTCCACAAGCTGGTGCTGAACTCGAACTCCAATCCCGAGCTGCGCGCGCGCCCGTGCTTCGGCATCCAGGCCGAGGTGAGCTTCTCCGCGCACAAGCGGGTCGACCCGGAGGGCCTGCCGGATCGGGTGTTGGCGGCGCTGCGCCGCATCGGGATCGCCGGGGCCGACGACCGGGTGAGCGCCGCGAGTGTGGTCACCGTGCCTCGGGCGTACCCGGTGCAGACGCCGGGGACCGTCGAGGCGCGCGGGCATCTGCTGGAGGAGTTCCGGCGGCGGCGGATCCACTGTGCCGGCCGGTTCGGTGAGTGGCTCTATATCAACTCGGACGACGCGGTGCTGCGCGGCCGGGTCCGGGCCGAGGAGATCATGGCGGACCGGGCCGGTGGCTCAGTCGACTGACTCCGCCGGGGGCAGCCCCAGCACGGTGGTCATCCACGGCAGCGCGACCTGGAGTTGACGGAGCTGGAACTCGCGGACCAGCGGCAGCTTCGGCAGGAACGGCAGACCGGCCCGGCTGGCGAAGAAGCCGGTGACCAGGGTGACCACCCTCGGGTCGGGATCGGTGAGCAGATCGGCCGGCTGCGGTCCGCCTTCCAGGGTGAGGCTGGGCAGCCAGAACGCGAGGTCGAACTGCGGATTGCCGAGGGCGGCGTGATTCCAGTCGAACAGCACCGGCTGGGTGCCACGGAAGCAGAGGTTGTCACTGCGGACGTCGAGGTGGGTGACCGAGTCGCCGTCCATGCCGGCGAAGTCCGCGGCGTCGAGAATGGTGGGCAGGCACTTGTCCAGCCACTGCGGGGAACAGACCCGCAACGCCAGGAACTGTGCCGGGTCGCGGGCGATCTCGGGCCAGCCGCCCTGGCCGTACTGCGTCTGTGAGGCGGGGATCAGGCCGTCGATGGCGGGGCGCGCCGCCAGGTCACGCAGCGTGTCCTGGACCGCCCGGAGTTGGTCGGGTGACCAGGGCGGCGGCCAGGTCGAGGCGGAGAGATCCTCCAGCACGAGCACGGGCAGCTCACCGTCGTCGTGCCAGCCGAGCAGCTCCGGCATGAACGGCGCGTGCAACTGCTGGTAGACGGCGTGCTCGCGGCGCAACCAGATCGCTCCGGGCTCGTCGTCGGCGTGTTTGACGAAGACGGTGCGGCCGTCGTCGAGCCGGGCGAGCCACCGCCGGTTGTTCGAATATCCACGCCGGACGCGGACCGCGTCCACCACCCGCTGCCCGGTCGCGTGGGCGATCCGTTCCGCCTCGTCGATCGCGATCACCGCGTCCGCCTGCATCGAGTCACGATAACAGAGGGCGTGATCAACCAATTCACGCCGGTCACCCATGACCGGGAACGACGATCAATGGGTATTGCCCGCTCGACGGCCACCCCATATCGTCTGGCAATGCTGACTCGACCGGGCCGATCCGCTGTCACGACGGATGTTCACGGCCGGGTCGACGCGCGGTGATCAGGGCGGAGGGGCTCTCCAAGACGTTCCGGCGGTACGAACGTGAGCCGGGCGTGCTGGGTAGCCTCCGGACCCTGTTCAGCCGGCGTCACACCACGGTGACCGCGGTGGACGAGGTCTCCTTCGAGGTGGCGGCCGGCTCCCGGGTGGCGTACCTCGGGGCGAACGGTGCCGGCAAGTCCACCACGGTCAAGCTGCTGACCGGCGTGACGACCCCGACCAGCGGGCGGTGCACGGTCGACGGGATCGAGCCGTACCGCGAGCGGGTCCGCAACAGCGGAAACATCGGTGTCGTGTTCGGTCATCGCAGCCAACTGTGGTGGGACCTGTCGGTGCCGGACTCGTTCCGGATCCTCAAGCACATCTACGACATCGACGAGGCCGTCTACCGGCGCAACCTGTCGCTGTTCCGGGACGTGCTCGACATCGACGCGCTGGGCACCACCCCGATCCGGGAACTCAGCCTCGGGCAGCGGATGCGCGCGGAGATCGCGGCCAGTCTGCTGCACACCCCCGCCGTGGTCTTCTGGGACGAACCCACGATCGGCCTGGACCTGGTGCTCAAGGAGGCCGTCCGGGACCTGGCCAACCAGATCAACCGGGACCACGGCACGACGATCTTCCTCACCAGCCACGACATCAGTGACATCTCCGCCATCTGCGACCAGGTACTGGTGGTCGACCAGGGCCGGATCGTGCACCAGGGCACGCTCGCGGCGCTGCTGCGGACGGCCCGCCATCGGGCGGTGCACTTCGACCACCGGGGAGACGAGTCGCCGGGACAGGTGGCGGCCCGGATCGAGGAGGCGCTGACCGGCACCAGCGTCTCCGTCGACGACCAGCGGCGGGTGACGATCAGCTTTCCCGTCGACCGGCTCACCGCCCGGGAGGTACTCACCTGGGTGCTGCACCGCTTCGACGTGACCGATTGTTTCGCGCCGGAGCCGGACCTGCAGACGGTGCTGCGGGAGATCTACGGTGGTCGCCAGCCGGCGCGGAGCACGGCTGAATGACGGTCGGCGTCCCCTCCCTGCGTCTGCGCCGCTACCTGCCGTTCGCGGTGAGCGGCCTGCAGGCGACCCTGCAGTACCGTGCGAGCTTCTTCGTCAGCCTCGCCACCACGGCGACCAGCACCGCCGTGGTGGTCTTCCTGTGGCGTGCGGTCTACGCGTCCAGCCCCGACACGGGCCCCGGTGGCTTCGGGATCGAGGGCATCACCACCTATCTGATCGCCGCCCAGGTGCTCGGTGTGCTGCACGCCAACCAGGTCGACAGCGAGATCGGGCAGGACATCCTGCGCGGTGACATCGCCGTCGCGCTGATCCGTCCGGTCAGCTACCCGGTGATGCGGATCTTCACCGCCCTGCCGGTGCTGATCACGAATCTGCTGATGGTGGGCCTGCCCACGTTGTTGATCTTTGCGGTGCTCTTCCCCCTACAGTCCCCGGCCCCGGTGGACCTGCTGCTGTTCCTGGCCGCGGTGCCGTCCTCGGTGGTCATCGCGTTCAGCCTCAACATGCTGGTCGGGCTCTGCGGCATCGTCACCACCAACATCTGGGGCATCCGCATCGTCAAGGAGAGCGTCGTGGTGTTCTTCGCCGGTCAGCTCGTACCACTCGACCTGATGCCGGCACCGCTGGCCGCCGCCGCCTCGGTCCTGCCCTTCCAGTCCATGGTGTACGCGCCGGTCCGTCTGCTGACTGGCCGGTACGACGGCGCGTCCGACGCGGCGCTCGTCCTGGCCGGGCAGGTGGGTTGGGCGGTGCTGCTCGCCGGCGCGTGCGCGGTGCTGTGGCGGGTGTTCGTCCGACGCGTACAGGTCCTCGGCGGATGACCCGCCCCGGTCGTACGCCGCTGCGCTACGCGCGGCTGACCTGGTTCCTCGGCGGGGTCAGCCTCCGGCGACTCGTGGCGTACCGCACCGACTTCCTGCTCGGTGGCGTCGGTTTCCTGCTCCGGGTCGGCGTCCAGGTCCTGCTGATCGGCAGCATCTTCCAGTTGGTGCCCACGGTCGGCGGCTGGCCCCTGGACAAGGTGTTGTTCCTGCTCGGCTTCGCGCTGCTGCCCCGCGGGCTGGACCGGCTCTTCACCGACTACCTGTGGGTGGTCGCCTGGCAGTTGATCCGCAGCGGCGACTTCTACCGGCACCTGATCCGTCCGGTGAACCCGCTGTTCAGCGTCCTGTCGGAGCGGTTCTTCTGGCCCGACGCGCTCGGCGAGCTGCTGGTCGGGTTCGCGCTGCTCGGGTACGCGGGCCGGCGACTGGGGCTGGACGTGGACGCCGAGATGGTCCTGGTCGGTGCCGGTCTGGTGGTCTGCGGCACGCTGATCTACACCGGGATCAAGCTCATCTTCGCCTCGATCGCCTTCTGGACGATCACCAGCCAACCCGCGATGCACGCCGCCAACCAGCTCTCCGAGTTCGCGGCGTTCCCGCTGGAGATCTACCCGGGCGTGCTGCGGTCCGTGCTGACGTGGGTGCTGCCGTTCGCGTTCACCGCGTACATCCCGGTGGAGTTCCTGCTCGGCGGCGACGGCCGGTTGGTCTGGCTCACCCCGCTGGTGGCGGCGGGCGCGCTGTGCGTCGGCTACGGCATCTGGAGCATGGGCATCCGCCGGTACGAGATGACCGGTAGCTGAGAGGAGAGGCATCGGTATGAGAAGACAGCTGCCGCTCGGTGAGCCGCTGGCGCGGGGCTACCAGTTCTATGCGTTCCCGTTGGCGATCCTGGCCACCGAGGCACGGGCCCGGGACTGGATCCTGAGCAACTACATCCACGTCGCCTTCGACCCGAAGGCACCGGACTCGCCGGTGCCGTTCGGCTTCTATCTCTACGACCACGCGATCAGTCCGTGGCTGGAGGTGGTCCGGACCAGCCGTGAGTGGGTCGCGTGCGTCGGCGCGGACATCGTCGCGCTCTGCCGCGACTCCATCGGCGCCGGCTACTACCCCTATCTCAACCTGGACGAGCACCACCTGCCGGGCCGGGCGCCCTACCAGCAGTGGCACCAGACCCACGACGTGCTGCTCAGCGGCGTCGACGACGACGAGGGCACCTTCACCGTCTACGGCTACACGGCGAACGGGTCGCTGCGGACCACCACCGTCGGGCAGGACGACGTCGCCCGCGCGTACGCGAGCCTGGACGAGGTGGAGAACGACTGCTTCCAGGTCTACTTCTACCGGTTGCGACCGGACGCCAGCTACCGGATGCGGTTGCACGTGGTGGGCGGCGCGTTCGAGGAGTACCTGTCCGGTGCCAATCCGAGCCGCCGGGTCGACATGCTCCAGGAGGAGTGGGAGCGGGCCTACGGCGTCGACTCCTACGTGCCGCTGCGCGGGTACCTGCGCGACTACCTCAACGGCGACGCCGCCTACGACATCCGGTACCTGCACGTGCTCTGGGAGCACAAGCGGCTGATGACGGAGCGGTTCCTCCGCCTGGCCGAACTCGCCCCGGCACTGGCACCGCTGGTGGACGACTGCCGTGCGATGCAGACCGACGCGGTGGCGTTGCGCAACGGGATGTTGTGGCACGAGCAGAAGGGACGGTCCTCCCGGTTCGTCGAGGAGGCCATGCCGCGCCTGGAGCGCGTCTTCGACACCGAGGTGCGGGTGCTGCGGCAGGCCGTGGAGGAGATCCGGCGTCATCCGGCGCAGGAGCCGGCCACGGATCACCGGCCTGTCCATCAGGGCACGCCCACGGACGCGGGACGGGGTGGCGGGACGTGAGTGTGGACGCGGAGTGCGCGGTGCTCCTGCGGATGCCGACCCTGCGCCCGGACGACCACCTCCAGTTGCGGATCGTCGGCGCCGGCACGCAGGACTTCCGGTACGACCAGCGCACCGGCGAGTGGACCGCCACGCTCGATCCGGCGGCGCATCCCGACGGTGTCGAGGTCGTCGTCGTCCTCGACGGCGATCCCCAGCTCGACGGGCCGCTGCACCTGAGCACCGCCGAACTGGCCGCCCCGGCCTGCCGCATCGACGGGCGGGTCCACTTCGCGCGGCACCAGGACGTCCTCGTCGGCGAGTCGCACGTCGCCCGGCACTTCTTCCCCGGCGATCCGGAGTCCACGCAGCGCTACGACGTCATCGTCGTCGGCTCCGGTGCCGGTGGCGGCACCCTGGCGTACCAGCTCGCCGAGACTCCGTGGCGGGGCGGTCGGCCACCGCGCGTCCTGCTGCTGGAGGCCGGTAGCTACCTGTTCGGGACGCACACCGGCAACCTGGCCCGCTACCAACCGGTCGGTCCCGACGTGTACCCCAACATCTTTCACCACTGGGGTGCGTTCGGGCGTCGGCGCTGGCGGGCCGCCGACGCCGAGAGCGCCAAGGCACGCATCGCGCAGGGCCTCAACCTCGGCGGCCGGACCCTGTTCTGGGGAGCCTCGGCACCCCGGATGCACCGGTGGGAGTTCCGCGACTGGCCGGAGGCGGTCCGCGACGAGTTGTACGACGTCTGGTACGACCGCGCGGAGCAGCTGACCCGTGTCACTCCCCTGGTCCCGTCGTCGTACCAGACGATGGTCAAGGCGAAACTGCGGGAGTTGCCCGCGTTGGCCGAGTTCCGGCACTTCGATCCGCCGATGGCGATCGAGTACTGCGGTCCGGTCCCCGGGGCGGTGCCGGCGGGTATCTGGTCGGCTGCCGAACTGCTGCTCAGCCGCGCGATGCAGGACGGCCGCTTCGGCAACCTGCGGGTCCACCTGAACCACGAGGTGGTCGGTGTCGAGCGGGCGGCGGGCGAGGTCACCGGGGTGGTGACGTACGACCACCTGGCCGGCCGGGACCGCACCTACCGACTGGCCGACGACGGCGTGGTGGTGCTGACCGCCGGCACCGTCGGCACTGCCGCCGTCGCGCAGTCGTCCGGCCTCGCCGAGGACATCCCGCTGGTCGGACGCGGCATCACCGACCATCCCATCCACGTGGTGAAGTTCTGGATGCGGCAGGGCGGGGACTGGTACAGCCGGTTCGACTCCAGCAAGACCGTCTCCCGGCACCTCACCGACGCCGCCGACACCGACCCCGCCCACCCGTACAGCGTCACGCTGGACCTCGGCGCGAACCTGAACCAGTTCCGCTTCGTCAACGCGTTGGAGTTCACCGGCGCGAACCTGGCCACCGTCGACGGGAAGATGCCGGGCGAACTCGTGTTCATGGTCGAGGCGCCGCTGGTCGAGCAGAACGCCGTCACCCTGACCGAGACCCGGCCGGTGGGCGGGAAGCCCGCCGCGCTGCCCACCATCCGCATCCATCCCAGCCCGCGCGCCCACCAGGTCCAGGACGCCCTCGACACGATCACCGCCGATGTGGTGTCCGCCTTCGGAGGCGAGGTGTACGAGCAGCTCTGGGCTCCGCTCGGCGGGGTGTCGCACGAGGTCGGCACCATGCGGATGGGTCGCGACACGCCGGGCCGGGAGCGGCCGGGGGTGGTCGACGAGGACCTGCGCGTCGCCGGCCACCGCAACCTCTATGTCTGCGACCTGTCCGTCTTCCCGAACTCACCGGCGGCCAACCCGACGCTGACGTTGGCGGCGCTGGCCATGCGCCTCGCCGCCCACCTCAGCACCGGACGACTCACCGCCCCCGGGGCGTGTTGATCACCTGGCGTAGTCCGTGCAGGAGTCGGTCGACGTGCTCGGCGGTCGTGCCGATGCCGATGCTGGCCCGGATCGCGTAACCGTCGGTGGGGCGGCCGAGCCGCGTGGCCGCGTCAGCCAACAGCTTCCGGCTGAGCGGGTGGGCGCAGAACAAGCCGTCTCGTACGCCGATGCCGTGCTCGGCGGAGAGCCGGTGGGTGATGTCGGCTGCCCGCCGGTCGGCGACGGTGAAGCTGACGATGCCGACCCGGTCGTGGTCGGCGTCGAACGTGCGCAGTTCCGCCACCTGCGGCAGGGCGCCGAGGCCGTCGCGCAGTCGGGCCAGCAGCTCCTGCTCGTGGTGAGCGAGTACGTCCGGTGCGGCGGCGGAGATGGTGGCACAGGCGGCGGCGAGTGCCACCGCTCCCAGCAGGTTCGGCGTGCCGGCCTCGTGTCGGGCCGGGCCGGTCTGCCACTGCACCTCGGCGGGTTCGTCACCGACGTGCCTGGTGGCTCCACCGCCGGACAGGTACGGGTCGGCGGCGTCGAGCCAGTCGGCGCGGCCGGCCAGGACGCCCGCACCGAAGGGCGCGTACAGCTTGTGCCCGGAGAGCGCCAGGTAGTCGATACCGGCGGAGGCCATGGAGACCGGGCGGTGCGGGGCCAGTTGGGCGGCGTCGACGGCGATCCGCGCGCCGTGCCGATGGGCGATCTCCGCGATCTCGGCCGTCGGCCAGACCTCGCCGGTGACGTTGGAGGCGCCGGTCACCGCCACCAGCACCGGCCCCGCGTCGCCCAGGTCGGCCAGCGCCCGGGTCAGCCCGGAGGTCACCTCGGGCAGGTCGGCGGGCACCGGCAGGCGGTGCACGTTCGGCCAGGCGAGAAGGTTCGCGTGGTGTTCGCCGGCCCAGGTCACCACGGTGGTGTGCGGGGGCAGGGCCCGGGCGAGCAGGTTCATCGCGTCGGTGGTGTTCCGGGTGAAGATCACATGGTCGTCCGGCCGGACGTCGAGGAAGTCCGCGACGGTCTGACGGGACTGCTCGTACGCCAGTGTGCACCGGCGCGACGCGAGGCCGGCGCCCCGGTGCACGCTGGCGTACCAGGGCAGCAGCTCGGTGACCGCGTCGGCGACCGGGACGAGGCAGGGTGCGGTGGCGGCGTAGTCGAGGTTGGCGTACGCGACGGTGGTGCCGTCGGAGAGGCGGACCGGAAGGTCGACGCCGAGCACGGCAGGAGCGATCGTGGGCACACTCGTCCTCAGGTGACAGTGGACCCGTGCGGGTCCGCGCTTGCCTCCGGCGGTCGCCGACGGCCTGGTCTCACCCGGAGGCACCCCACCGCGGATACGAGGGTTGCCGGTCAGCAGGCCGGGGCCTTGGCGCTGACACTCTTGACCGCTGCCGATGCTGCCACACGGGCGAGCCCGCCCGCCAGTGCCCGTCGGGCACCCGTCATGTCCCTGTTCGTACGACACGAGACAGCCCCTTGAGTCGTCCCGCCTGACCGGTCGGCTCGCCGTCGCGCCGGTCCGGGTGGCGGCTCGGGAGCAGACGTGAATCCGACGCCCCGGGTGCGCGATTGCGCGGGCGCGCTTCACCACGCACAGTGACCACAGTCACCTGCCACCGATCGGCTCGGCGTCCCTTCGCCGCTGTTCTGTCGGCCATGGGAGCGCGGGTCGGCGCGGCATGTCGGTGATTCGACGGATCACTGTCCGGAAAGCGTCTCCACCACGCGGAATAGCACACTCCATCATGGACGGACCAGCGGTTCGACTGTCAGCTTTGCGAAACACTTTCGCGCTCCGATCTGCCCTACGGTGAACCGGCGTTACCGCAGCGACCACGCCGCAACCATTGGGGAACGCATCACCATGCGCATACTCGCCGTGCCCGTCAGGGTGGACGCCCTGTGGCTCGCCACCGACCGGACCGTGACCGGACCGACCGCCGACTTCACCCGCCTGCCGTACGTCGACGCCAGCACCGGCCGGGACGCCGACTTCGGTGAGCGCAACCTCAGCGACGCCATCCTGCCCGGGTCGTTCCAGCAGGACCTGCTGTTGCCGGCCGGCATCCACCTGCACTGGTCACTGCCGGACGCGCTGACCCGGTTGACGCACGGTGCCGCGACCGGCGGTGGTGCGCCCGCCGTCGACCTGCCCCGGGTGCCGAACCGGTGGCTGGTCACCCGGACCGCGCCGGGTGGGGCCCAGGACCGCTGGATGGTGGAGAGCGACGCGCTGGGCGACGTCGACCGGGGCGGGGTGACCTATCCGCTGCGGGCGGCCGATCCACGCGGCACCACCGGACGCCCGTGGCGGTATCTCGGCCGGAAGCTGCCGCTGTCGGCGTGGCCCGGTGTGCCGACCGACCGGGTGGCCGCGCTCACCGCGCTCGGCTACGGCGAGCCGACCTTCGCCGCGTTCTATCCGAACTCGTCGAGCGTGTTCGGGTTGCACGACGACGGCTACGGGGCGGTGCCGCCGCCGAACGGCCTGCGCTACGACGTGGTCGGCTGGTATGCCGAGACGGCCGACGACGAACTGCTGGCGGTGGTGGCGACGGCGGCCGGGCGGAGCTGGCCGCAGACCATCGCCGACGAACTGGACTGGTCGGTGCCGGCCGACACCGGCGGCGACGCTCCGGCGCGGATGCTCTGCTTCGGTCGGCTGACCTTCGCCGCGACGGCGAAGCGGGCGCCGGTGCCCGGCCCGACGACCGACTCCGAGAGCGGGGTCTGGGTGGCGAACACCGCCACCGAGGCGCTCGCCGCGCACCTCGGCGCGGTGTTGCCCGGGGTGACCGAGACGCAGACCGAGAAGCTGCTGGAGGCGCTGACCGTCGCCGACGAGTTGGAGAGCGGCGTGTTGGACCTGCCGGCCCGGCTGGCTCAGGCCCGGCATGCCGCGTCGTTCGGCACGGTCGCCTCCGGGGTGGCCTGGACGGTCCGCCGGCAGGACGACCCGCTGGACGGCGGGGACGAGGGGGCGCCGGTCACGGTGCCGCAGCGCCAGGCCCGGGAACGGTTGGCGCTGCCGGGGAGCTTCGGCGACCTGCTGGTCGCGCTGAACGAGGCGCAGTCGGCGTACGACGCGGCGGCGGCCGAGGTCGCCGGGGCACGGCGGCGGATCTTCGCGGACTGGACCCGGTACCTGGTCTGTGCGTACCCGCCACCGGGTGCCCGGGAGGACTATCCGGACCCGGATCTCGTCGGCTGGTATCTGCGACGGGAGGTGTCGGCGTTGTCCGCCCGGTTGGCAAGGCTGGGAAGTTGGCCGCCGGTGGACACCGGCACGAGTCTGGCGCACCGGTTGCAGGCCGCCCGGCAGGCCGCGCAGTCGGCGCTGGACACGGTCAACGCCACGGCGGCGGCGACCGCGCGGAGCCGGTTCGAGTTGCAACAGGTCCCGGGTACGCCGTACCAGGTGCCGAACGAACCGGTGGTGCTGCTCACCGGTGCGGCGGCCACCCCGTCGGACCGGTACGGCCGCGACGGCGCGGACCAGCCGGACGGGCTGCTGCCGTGCCTGGCGGTGGAGCTGGCCGTCTCCGAGGCCGACCTGCGGACCGCAACCGGGGTGACCCGCCTCGGTGACCTGCTCGCGGCACTGGCCACCAAGCTCGCCACCGGGCAACCGGAACATCCCGCGCTGCGGTCGTGGACGGGTCAGCCGTGGCATCCGGTGCTGCTGCACTGGGAGGTCGAGTTCTTCCCGGCGCGGGCGGGCAACAACCTGGACCCGTCCGGGCGGGACTTCGACCCGGCGTTCGTCACGACTAACTACGAGCTGCCCGACGGGGACCGGGAACTGCGCCCCCGGGCGGAGAAGGACGTGCTGGACACGGCGGCGAACGTCTACACCGGCAGCACGGTGTTGTCGGCGTCGGCGCGGCCGGTGCTCTCCACCCGGATCATGCGGTACCTGCGCGGGACACCGCTGGCCCGGGCGAACGACGAGCGGACGGCGGCGGGACTCGACCCGTGGACCGCCGACCAACTGGACGACGACCCGGGACCGCTACTGGACTGGTGCGCGGCGCAGCAGGACGACGCGCGGCTGGGCACGCTCGCGACGGCGTACCGACACCTCGCCGCGCACGAGGGAAGCAACCTGGCGCAGAGCCTGGGTGGTTTCAACGACGCCCTGGTGATGCTGCAGATGGTGCGTCAGTTGCCGATCACCGACCCGTTGGGTTTTCCAGCCGGGCGGTCGCTGGCGGCGCTCGTGCAGGAGGCGGTGGCGGGTGAGGGGCGGCACGCGCCGGTGCCGCTGAGCGACTTCAACCCGGTCCGGGCGGGGGCGCTGCGGGTGCGGCGCTTGCGGATCGTGGACAGCTTCGGCATCGGGTACGACGTCGACACCGACAAGCCCCGGACCACCACCTGGTTGAGCATGCCGAACCGGCCGACCTGGGTGGCGATGCCGCCCCGGCTGGCGGTGCCGGCGCGGGTACGGCTGGACCTGCTCGACGCCGAGGCCGCCGGGCGAGCGCTGAGCGGGTTGCCGCAGTCGTCCCCGGTCTGCGGGTGGCTGCTGCCCGATCCGCTCGACGACGGGCTGCGGGTGTACGCGGCGGACGGGGACTGGCTCGGCACGCTCTACCTGACCGCCGACCCGGCCGCCCCACGGCAGGCGTGGTGGCAGTCCTCCCCGCAGGGGCCGGTCACCGAGGTCGGGTCGATCGGCAACGTGCGGCTGCGCGCGGTGGTGCAGCGGCTGCGTGGGCTGGGCGCCGACGGGCTGGCCGAGTTCGTGTCCCGGCTCGACGAGTCGCTGGACGCGGTCGAGCCCGAGGACCCGGGGCAGCATCGGGCGCGGGCGGTGCTGGTCGGTCGGCCGGTGGCGGTGGTCCGGCTGGCACTCGATCTGGAGGCGCCGGGGCTGCCCGTGATCCACCAGGACTGGAACGTCTTCCGGCAGGATCTGCGCCGCGTCGGGCGGGAGAGCAACGCGTACCCGTCCGTCCGGTTCCCGGTGCGGCTGGGCGAGCACGGGCGGCTGGGCGACGGCACGCTCGGCTTCTGGCGGGAGCAGCCGGACGGCACCCTGGGCGAGCAGTACCACGACGTGGTCACGCTGGCCGAGCAGGACGGCGACCCGCCGCTCGCCGTCGGGATCGACCTGCCGACGCTGACACTGACCGCGCTGGTGGAGCCGGCCGGGGCGGTACACGCCACCACCGGGGTGCTGCCGACGGTCTCCTGCCGGCTGGATCCCGCCCACCACCATGATGCGCTGGCCCGACTGGAGGTCGGCTTCCTGGCAGCGCCCGTGCTGACCGAGGCCGACGCGCCGGCGCTGGTCACACCGGCGGCCGACCCGGACCGGGTCTGGTCGTGGCGCGAACGCGACGGCGCCTCCTGGGTGGAGGTCGCCGAGCCCCCGGAGCTCGCGGAGGCGTTCCCCACCGCGCTGACCGCTCGCGAGGGCTGGCTCAGCCTGCGTCAGCGCCCGACCGTCTGACCGCTCTCCCCCTCTTCCGGCACGTCCACACCTCGACTCAGAAGGCGACCCGATGCCACAGATCACCCTCGACCTGTCCCTGGAACAGACGAACATGGTCCTGGAGGCGCTCGGCCAACTGCCGTACGTCCGGGTCTACGAGCTGATCGAGACGATCGGCCGGCAGGCCGGTGCGCAGATGCAGGCCCCGTCCGTCGAGGCCGAGCAGGCCCGTCTCACCCCGGTGCGGTCGGCATGAGCCCGGAGCCGCTGCTGTTCTGGCAGCTCGACGACATCGCCCCGGGCAACGTCGTCGTCGACTACGGCAAGGGGCAGCTCGACGGCCGGCTCGAAGGGAACCCGACCGTGTCGCCGGACGACCAGTTCGGTGCGGTGCTGACCCTGGACGGGGTCGGCGACGCCGTGGTCTCGCCCGCGACCCTGCCGCCGTACACGACCTACACGATGTGCGGCTGGTTCCGGGTGCCCACCCAGACTTCGGGCATGCAGACCCTGATGGGCCGCGACCTTTACGGGGTGCACGTCAACGTGCTCGGCCGCATCATGGCCGACCTGCCGGGCACCAACGTCAGGTACTCCAGCGGCGCCGGCCTGTTCACCTACGACACCTGGCACCACCTGGCGGTGACCCGGGGCACCACGCTGCTTCGGATCCACCTCGACGGTGTGGTGGTGCTGGAGGCAAACGTCGGGGCGCCGCCGACGGTGCAGAGCAGCTTCGTGGTCGGGCGGCCACCCGGCAACGCCAGTCAGTACCAGCCGATGTCGGTGGCCGCGGTACGGCTGTACGGCACGGCCCTGAGCGCTGCCGAGGTCACCGAGCTGATGGTCGTGGACGAGTCGCCGGTGACGTCGTTCGTCCGCACCCACCCGCTCGACTTCGAGTTGGCCAACGTCGACCAGCAGCCGGTGTTGTACATCGACGACGCCGCCACCAGCCAGACGCTCACGTTGCGCGTGACCAACTCGTCCCGGCACGACATCACGCTCTGGCCGCTGAGCGGCGCGCCGTCGGTGACGAACCGGCACCTCACCCTGAGCCTGCGGCCGGGCACGATCGCCCCGGCGAGTACGGTCGGGCTGGCCGCGAGCGGGTGGGCGCTGGCCGCCAACGAGGCCCGTACGGAGCTGTATCTGCGCGGTCCGGCGAACGCGGTCGTCCCGGCCGCCGCGTCGGTCGAGTTGCCGTTGACCGGGCTGCGCGCGGACGGCACCGACGGCACCCGGGTGACCCGGGTCGAACTGGCCTATCAGCGGCTCGGCTACACCGGTGAGACCAGCGAGATCGTCGGCACCCGGCAGCAGTCGCTGGAGGTGGTGAACCACCGGGGTCGACCGGACATCCCGCTGGACGTCGCCTTCGTCGGCGGCAACCGGGTGCTCAGCGACGGGTCGGGCACCAGTTCGCTGCGGCTGCGGGTGGCCAACGTCTCCCGCCGGGTGGCGATCGCACTGGCCGGCTCCGCCACCGTCGGCAAGGAGCGGGCGTCGGCGCTGGTCCTCTCGTTCGACGTGCAGTTGGCGAACGAGACCCGGGACTGGGCGTTGACCACGGCCGGCCAGGTCGGTGCGGTGCAGGTGGCGTTGACCGGTGCCACCGGTGTGGCGTGGGACGTCGACAAGCTGATCGACGACGAGCGGGCGATGTGGACGCTGACCCCGAAGCAGGACACGACCATCGCCGCCGAGGAGTGGTTGGAGCTGGGGATCGGGCCGGTCCACGGGCTGACCACGCCGGGTCACGCGCCGGTGGTGCTGTCGTACCGCAACGTCCCCGGGTTCCAGGACGGGTTCGTCAGCGTCGACGTGGAGCGGAGCCCGCTGCTGTTCACCGGCACCCAGGTCGCGCTCGGTGCCGGGACGGCGTCGGCGAAACTGCACCTGTTCGACCGGTTCACCGATGCCAACGGTGGAAGCCTCATCGTGGGGCCGACCAACGCGCCGAACCTACGGCTCGGCTACGACCGGACGTACTCCTGGGTCCAGTCGCATTCCGGCGCACCGCTGGCGATCAACCCGATCGGCAACAACGTCGCGGTGGGCGGCACCGCCGCGCCGTTCAAACTGACCGTACGCGCCGCCACCGAGCACCTGCAGTTGCGCCGCGAGGGTCAGACCGGCGGCAACCAGATCTACCTGGAGCTGTACCAGTCGGAGACACCCGCCGACGTGACCACCTACCCGAGCATCCGGTTCCACCACGCGGGCAAGTTCTGGCACCGGCTGGAGTGCCGCCCCGACGGGTTCATGTTCAAGTGGGGACCGCCGACCAGCGACGACCTGAGTGACATCTTCGCCCGCCTGGGCGTGTTCACGTCGATGCGGGTGGACAAGGTCGCGGTCAGCGGCGGCGAGGGCCATCTCCGGGTGGAACGGCGGGACCAGGCAGCCGGTAAGCAGGTGTTCCTGGAGTTGTTCCAGGCGGATGTCCCGGCGAATCAGGGGACCTTTCCGAGCCTGAGGTTCCATCACGCGAACAAGTTCTGGCACCGGATCGAGGGCCGTCCCGAGGGCTTCCTGTTCAAGGACGGCAACACCGGCTCCGACGAGTTGCGGGACATCTTCGCCCGGACCGCGTCGTTCACCTCGCTGCGTCTCGGATCCACCGGCATCGGTGAGTCGGACCTGCGCCGGTTGCTCGATCTGGCACGGCACTTCCCGTTCTAGGTCATCGGTAGCGAAGCGGAGGAGCACGGCACGATGCCGAACGGCAAACGGACGCGGACCACGAGCAAGACCACCGACTCCAGCAAGGCACCCAAGAACACCGAACGCAAGGACGTCAAGGCCAAGAAGGCGATGACCGACGCCGCCCACAAGGCGGCCATCGCGGCGAAGATATCGGTGGAACTGCTGCAACTGGCCACCACCCTGGAGCCGGTCACCCGATCGACGCCGGCGGTGGTGGGGGCACGCGCGGACACGAACTTCTACGCCACGTTCCTGCGGTCGGGGCAGGGCGACTGCATCGTGTTCAAGACGCCCGGCGGCAAGACGGTGCTCGTCGACTGCGGCTCGACCACCCTGGACACCACGACCGGTGAGGCGCACGCGCAGCACATCTGGAACAGCCTGAACGTGCCCCGCTATCTGCTGGGCAGCAGCACGATCGACGTCATGGTCTTCACCCATCCGGACGAGGACCACTACAACTACCTGACGTCCGTGCTCGACGAGGACCGCACCGGTCGGAAGATGACGGTGGGGCGGGTCTACCACAGCGGCGACAGCCAGGACTACGTCGGCGCCATCGACTGGCTCCGGAAGCACATGGCCGACGCCACGAAGATCTTCAAGGTGGTGCACAACCTGGAGGTCGATCCGTCCGACCAGAGCGTGGTCCGCGGCGAGATCACGCTCGACGGCACCGCGGTGGTCGCCGCCACCGCCGCCGACCAGGTGGATCGTCTCGACGACAAGGGCGGTATCCGGATCATCGCGGAGCCGACCTGCACCGTCACCATCCTCGCCGGCGGGGTCGCGCACGACTACAAGACCGACAAGGACACCAAGAAGGCCAGGAACCGCGCCAGCCTGGTGCTGCTGATCGAGGCGCACGGGAAGAAGCTGCTGCTCTGCGGTGACGCCACCACCAGCACCGAGCACTACCTGATCGCAGCCGGCAAGTACGCCGCACCGACCAAGACCCGGATCACCGGGGTCGACGTGATGCACATCGCCCACCACGGCAGCAAGGTCACGTCAGGCTCGAAGGAACTGCTGGACGTGGTGAAACCCAAGACGGAGGCGATCATCAGCGCGGCCCGGGAGGGCAGCACCTCGCACCACCTGCCGGCCTGGCCCACGGTGGAGAAGTACATCGACAATTTCACGGGCCGCGTCCCTGCCACCGCCCACAAGGGATGGTGCTGGGACATGAACGTGAGCCGGTACAAGGTCCAGCAGATGGACATCCCGGTCCCGGTGTACATCACCGGGTCGCACGGCAACCTCGACATCGCCTGGACGGCCTGATCATGAATCGGCACACCCTGGAGACGCTGCTGGCCACGGTCGCCACCGGCCGGCTCGACCTGCCGCTGTCCAGCCTGGACGCGGACCACGCCACCTATCTCGGCCGTTTCCTGCCCACCGGCCGACTGACCCTGACCGACTGCGTCCGCGTCGACCAGGCCGACGCGGTCGAGGTCCACGGCACCGGCGCACCCGGCCCGTTCGCCGGGCTGGCGGTCACCGCCCGCTTCGCCCTCGCCGCGGACACGGTCACCGGGGTACGGGTCGCCGCCACCGGCGCGCCGACCTGGTCGCTCGCAGACACCTTCCCGGCGCTGGCCGGCACCCTGCTGGCCACGCTGCGCTTCACCGGACCGTTGATGACGCTGGACACGGCGGTGCTGGCACCGACCGGCGCCGACCCGACGCCCGATCCGGCCGACGCGGCGATGCGTTTCACCGGCGACCTGCGGATCACCAGCGAGATGCCCGCCATCGCGCTGCTGTTCCCAGGCACGACACACCCGGTCGTCGGCGACATCACCATGGTCACCCTCGCACCGGACGGCTACCCGCTGCCGCACCCCACGGTGCCGAGCGTCATCCTCTACGGCGCCGACGGGGAGACCCTCCCCCTCGGCCTGTTCGACGTCACCGACCTGCGGTACGAGATCTTCGGCGCCCCCGACCTCAACCTGCACACCGCCGACAGTGAGGTCGTCGCAGTGCTGGTCCTCACCGGCGCGATCGACGTCCGCACCGGTGGGCAGAGCCACCGGGTGCTGCTCTCCGCCCAGGTCGCCGGCTGGGACAACGACATCATCCTGGCCGCCGACTTCAGCGGACTGGGCGCGCTCACCCTCGACGACGTCGCCAACCTCGCCGGGTTGGACCGGTTGACCCTGCCGTTCGACATCGACCCGGACGCCGGAATCAGTCTCGGCGAGGTGGTGGTCTGCCTGGCCCACAGCGGCGGCACCTGGTCGATCAACCACATCGCGCTGACCGTCCGCGCCGAGGCGGACTGGGTCATCGTCGACGACCTGCTGGAACTGCAGGCCCTGGAGCTGACCGTACGGGTCGACCGACCGGGCCCGAGTGCGACGCCGTCGTTCCTGGTCAACGGGCTGCTCGGGATCGGTGACGAGGGCACCCTGCAACTCGTCGCCGACCCGAGGTCACGGCACCTCGGCGGCGGTCTCTACGGCGACGCGCCGCTGCGGATCCGCGAGGTCTACCAGCACTTCACCGGCGCCGATCCCGGTCACCTGCCCGACCTGGCGATCACCCGGTTCCAGGCCGACGTGAACCTGCCGGTCGGCACGACCGGCACCACGTTCGGCGGCGAGATCGTGGTGGCGGGCAACTGGTTCCTCACCGACCAGGTCGAGCTGACCAGTCTCACCTTCGACCTGGACCACGACACCACCGGTACACAGATGCAGGCGATGGCGGGTTTCGTCATCGACGACGTCACCGTCACGATGACCGCCGACTACGACCCGGCCCCCGACCGGAAGTGGGAGTTCACCGGCGAGACCGGACCCGGCCAGCTCATCCCGATCGGGCCGGCGGTGGAGTCCCTGGCCGAACGCTTCGACGGCCTCACCCTGCCGGCGCCGCTGGCCGACCTGACCATCGACAATCTCGGCGTCGACGTCTCCACCGGCACCCAGCGGGTCTTCGTCACCGGCCAGGCCCGGTTCCCGGTCGACGACACCGACGTGGCGATCACCGTCACGGTCGACACCGCGCAGCGCTCCTTCGACGGGCTGATCGCGCTCGCGGTGCCGGTCGGCGACGGCAGCACGTTCCACCCGCAGCTCGACCTGCACCTGGCCGGTGACGCCACCGCGCGGCGGCTGGCCGCCTCGTACACCCATGCCTCCACCGATCCGGTGCCGGACGTGCGTGCCCTGGTCGGTGCGGTCTCCCCGACCGCCGCCGGCTATGTGCCGCACGGCATCGTCGTCGACCCCCGGCACCTGCTCTTCGCCCTGACCCGGCCGGTCGACGGGACCGGGACGGCGTACGTCTTCGGGGTCGACCTCGCGCTCACGGTCGACCTGGCCGACCTGCCGGTGGTCGGCGAGCATCTCACCGGCGACACGACGATCGGGATGGACCTGCTCCGGGTCGTGGCGGCCACCGCCGCGCTCGGTGCCGCCGACGTCACCGCGCTGAACGCGCTGCTGCCGGCGGAGATACCCGCGCTGCCGGCAGCAGGTCTGCCGGCCGGGTTCACCGTCGACGGGACGCTGCGCCTCGGACCGTTCGGCCAGCCGGTGTCGGTGCCGGTCAGCGGGGTGAACGGGACGGCGAACCCGCCGGCCGGGCCGGTACCCGCGCCACCGAAGCAGACCGTCACCGGCGACAACACCTCCTGGCTCCCGGTGCAGCGCGCCTTCGGTCCGGTCCAGCTCGCCCGGGTCGGCGTCGCCTTCCGGCAGCACGACGGCCAGGATCCGCGCCTCGCGCTGCTGCTGGACGCGTCTGTCGCCGTCGCCGGCCTCACCCTCTCCCTGGACGGGCTCGAGGTCGGGATCTCGCTGACCGACCCGCTCTCGGTGCCGTCGTTCGGGCTGTCCGGGATGGGCCTGTCCTACGCTGCCGGCCCGGTCAGCATCACCGGCGCGTTCCTCCGGTCGGAGATCGAGTACGAGGGGGTCAGCTATCCCGCGTACGGCGGCATGGCGCAGCTGCGCACCGAGTCGCTGTCGCTGGCCGCGATCGGGGCGTACGCGCAACTGCCGGCGGGGCCGTCGGTCTTCGTCTACGCGTACCTGGACACCCCGGTCGGTGGGCCGCCGTTCTTCCACGTCCGGGGCATCGCCGCCGGATTCGGCTACCACCGGCGTCTGGTCCTGCCGCCGGTCGACGACGTGGCGTCGTTCCCGCTGGTGGCCGAGGCGACCGGAGCGGCGGCGCCGGGCACCAGCCTCGGTGCCGAGCTGCGCAGCCTCGCCACGTGGCTGCCCCCGTCGGTCGGGGACATCCTGCTCACCGCCGGGGTGCACGTCAGCTCGTTCGAGATGCTCGACTCGTTCGTGCTGGTCGCGGCGACGTTCGGACACCGCTTCGAACTGGACGTGCTCGGGTTGTCCACGCTGACCCTGCCGGCCCGCGCGCCGGGGACCGAGGCGGTCACCCCGGTCGCCGAGGTGCAGTTGGCGCTGCGGGCCAGCTTCGTACCCGACGACGGGTTCCTGGGCGTGCAGGCGCAGTTGACGCGCAACTCCTACCTGCTGTCGCGGGCCTGTCACCTCGTCGGCGGTATCGCGTTCTCGACCTGGTTCGCCGGCGAGCACTCCGGGGACTTCGTGCTGACCGCCGGTGGCTATCACCCGCACTACCCGGTGCCGGCGCACTACCCGACCGTGCCCCGGCTCGGGTTCTCCTGGCAGGTCTCGCCACAGTTGAGCATGTCCGGGTCGGCGTACTACGCGCTGACCCCGGGGGCCCTGATGGCCGGTGGCGGGCTCAGTGCCGTCTACCAGGACGGGTCGCTGCGCGCCTGGTTCGACGCCGCCATGGACTTCCTGATCTCGTGGCAGCCGTACCACTACGAGGCGTCGCTGCACGTCAGCATCGGGGCGTCGTACACGTACCACTTCTTCGGTACGCACACGATCAACGTGCACGTCGGCACCGACGTCGACCTGTGGGGCCCGGACTTCGGCGGCACCGCGACGATCGACCTGCGTGTCACGTCGATCCGCATCTCCTTCGGCGCCGACCGGGGCGGTGGCCCGACGCCGTTGTCCTGGACCGGCTTCCGGTCGACGCTGCTGCCGGCCCCGGCCGAACTGGTCAGCGTCACGCTGCGCGGCGACAGCCATCGGGCGGCGGCCGACGCCGCAGACGACGACCTGGGCGTGGTCGACCCGACCACGCTGGTGCTGAGCACCGACAGCAGCGTCCCGAGCAGCAGGGGCAGGCGCGGCACCGGCACCGCCGAGGCGGCGTTGCCGGCCGACGCGGGCAGCACCCGGTTCGGGGTCGGCCCGATGGGGGTGGCCGTCGGGAACGCGACCGCCACCCACCGGATCACCATCACCCGTGACGGCGTCCCGGCCGAGGACCAGTTCGACTACCGGCCGGTGGTCAAGCGGCTGCCGAACGCGTTGTGGGGTGGCCGGCTCACCCCGTCGCCGACCGATCCGGCACTGACGCCGGATCTGCTCACCGGGTACACCATCACACCCCGCCCGACGGTGACGCCCGAGCCGGCGTGGCTGGACCGGAGCGCGGTGCAGGCCGACACCGCCCTCTTCGAGGTCTCCGACGCGATCGGGCTGCGTGCCCCGGCGGCGGTGGCGGACCTCGACGGCAGCGACGCCGAACGCGCGAAGCTGATCGTCGGCAGCATGACGGCGCCCACCGTTGCCGCTGCCCGGGCCGGGCTGCTGACGGACCTGCTGCCCGACGCGTCGGTCGACCTGACCGGCTTCGACACCAGCCAGTTCCACGAGATCCCCCGGGTGGCCGCTCATGTCTGACAACACCGTCACGTTCGCCGCGCACCGACGCCCGGCGCTGGAGGCCGGCGACTACGCCATCACCGTGACCCAGACCGTCGCGGTCGGCTCCGCGACGGAGTCGTTCGGCACCAGCCGCCGGTTCAGCGTCGGCGGCGACCGGTTCGCCCTGCCACCGACCGCGATCCGCGCGGTCTTCCCACCCGACGGCAGCCTGGGCGACCACGGAAACGTGCTGCCGCACGTGGTGCTCGACCGGCCCTCGCTGCCCTGGGAACGCGATCCGGGCGGGGGCGGCGACGACCGTCCGCCGTGGTTGGCGCTGCTGCTCTTCGACGAGGACGAGAAGCCGCAGCCACGGACCACCACGGTGGGGGCGCTGACCCGGGAGGGCAGGCTGCCCGAGCAGGCGACCGTCCTGGAGCGACACGACTCCGCCGACGACCCGGTGACCGTGATCGACGTGCCCGCCGCTCTGCTGACCAGCCTGATGCCCGCGTACGCCGAGCTGCGGCTGCTGGCCCACGTCCGGGGTGGCACCGGGCCGGATGCCGACCCGGACGCGGCGGTGGTCGTCGGCAACCGACTGCCCGGCGACGGTACGACCAGCACGGTGCACCTGGTGTCGCTGGAGCACCGGTTCCGGGCCGACGGACTCGGTGCCCCCGGGCTCGACCTGCCGCATCCGGGCCGGGGTGGCACCGGCGGTTCCACCGTGCCGCTGGTGAGCCTGGCCAGTTGGCGGTTCGCCTGCGTCAGCGCCGACCACTCGTTTCCCGGGCTGGTGCGGGATCTGGCCTCCGACGGCGGCGACCTGCGGTTGCCCGACGTGGGCAACGCGACCGCGAACGGGTTCCTGACCCAGGGACTGGTGCCGCTGCGGCACCGGCTGCGCCAGGGTGGCCGCAGCATCGGCTGGTACCGGGGACCGTTGAGCACCGGGGCGACCGACGGAGGGCCGGTCACCCCGGCCCGCAGTGCGGACGCGTTGCTGAGGCTGCACACCGACGTCGGCATGTTCGACGTCAGCCATGCCGCGGCGTGGCAGCTCGGTCGGCTGCTCGCGCTGCGCAGCACCGACATCAGCAGCAGCCTCTACATTTGGCGGCGTCGCCGGGACATCGCCGCCAAGCAGACCGTTCCGGTCGACTACCCGCTGGCCGTGCCGGCGGCGGACACCGACATGCCGGAGGGCCTGCTCACCTGGCTGCGCAACCTCGCGCAACTGGACGGTGTGCCCCTGCCCTACCTGCTGCCCGACGAGAAGCTGCTCCCGGCGGAGAGCATCCGCTTCGTCGGTCTCGACCAACGCTGGATCCGACACCTCGTCGACGGCGCGACCAGCATCGGGCGGCTCGGTCCGGCCGACGCGCAGCGGGACGCCGACGATCCGCCGCCGCTGGAGTTCCCGACGGTGACCGGGGCGTTGATCCGGTCGGCGGTCGTGCCCGGTTACCCGGGGCTGCTCGTCGACGCGTACGCCGACCCGGCCGGCACCCGGCGGTTGACGCCCTGGCGCACCGCGCGGCTGACGCCGGACATCCTGCTCTGCCTCTTCCAGGGGGAGCTTGCCCGGCTGGACCTGCACCAACCGCCGGAGGGCCAGCACCTCGCCGTCGAGCAACTCGGCGACGGCACCATCGGCAAGACACTGCGGGCCCCGGGTGGCGTGACGGCCACCCCGACGCCGGTCGGTCCGCTGCCGCTGGGCGCGCTGCGGACCGTGCCGGTGGCCGGGTTGGGTGCGGCGATCGCCGACGCGCTCGGGGTGGCCCCCACCGAACTCGACTCGGGCGATCTGGCGCTGCAGCTCACCGAGACCGCCGAGCGGGTGACCTTCCTGACGTGAACCGGGCGGCCCCCACGTCGGCAGGGCGGCCCGGCACGCGGCCGGCGGCGCGCTGACCCCCGCGCGCCGCCGGACTGCACGGGTATCGCGAACAGCGCGGGCCGGTCAGCGCGTGGTGGCGCGGGCCGCCGTGTCGATCAGGTCGGCCACCGGCTTCGGCTGCGAGACCGTGACCGCGTGCGAGGCCGTGATCTCGACGGTGTGCGACCCGGCCCGCCTGGCCATGAACCGCATCGAGTCGGCGGGGATGGCCAGGTCCTGCGTGGTCACCATGAACCAGGACCGGATGGACTTCCACGCCGTCCGGGTGGCGGTGTCGTCGAGCGCGGCACTGGTGATCGGTCGCTGGGTGACGGCCATCAGGTCGGTGACCTTCCGTGGGACGTCGGCCGCGAACACCCGCCGGAACTGGTCCTGCCTGATGTAGAGGTCGGTGCCCGTACCGGCACCGGGGATCGACACCGGCACGGAGTCCAGGGCCGGGCCCAGTTGTCCGCCCGGGAACTTCGCGGCCAGAGCCGAGGTGCTCTCCCCCTGCTCCGGGGCGAAGCTCGCGATGTAGACCAGTGCCTTGACGTCGGTGTCGCCGTCGGCGGCCTCGCTCATCACCGATCCGCCGTAGGAGTGACCGGCCAGCACGATCGGGCCCCGCACGCTCTCCAGCACGCTGCGCAGGTGTTCGGCGTCGGTGTGCAGGCCGCGCAGCGGATTCGGGGCGGCGACCACCGGATAGCCGTCCCGTTTCAGGTGCGTGATGACGCCGTTCCAACTCGACGAGTCGGCGAACGCGCCGTGGACCAGCACCACCGTGGGCTTGACCCGGGGCCGGTGCCCCGCCACCGCCTGCGCGGAGCCGGCGACCATCGCGGCCACCGCCACACCGGCGGCGACGGCCGTCCACGGAGCGATGCGCCTGGACAGGAACGGAAGGTTGATCTTCATGGGTGGATCCTCTCGATCGGGAGCGGCCCGAGCGGGCCGGGTCTCGGGTACGGACGGAGTGGTCAGACGGAAGCGGCGGCGCGGAGGATGACGTCGGCCACCGCCTGCGGCTGCGACACCGGAAGCGCGTGCGAGGCACCGGCGACCTCCACGGCCTCCCGCGCGTTGGCGCGTTCGGCCATGAAGCGGAACACCGCGATCGGGATGGCGAGGTCCCGCTCCGGGGAGATGAACCAGGACGGGATCGTCTTCCAGGCCGGCTCGCCGGAGCCCTCGTTGAGGGCGGTGGTGTGGAACGGCCGCTGGGTGGCGGCGTCCAGGGCCGCCTGCTCCGGCGTGAGGTCCGCAGCGAAGTGCTCGTGGTAACTCTCCGGACGGACGTAGACGTCGGCGGTGCCGTCGCGCAGCGGCACCTCGTGGAGGTGTTCGCCGAGGGTGGCGCCCGGGAACTTGCCGGTCAGGTCGGGCACGTTCTCGCCCTTCTCCGGAGCCAGCGCGGCCACGTACACGAGGGCCTTGACGTTGTCGTTGCCGGTCGCGGCGTTGGAGACGACCGCACCCCCGTAGGAGTGGCCGACCAGCACGATCGGACCCTCGATCGTGGCCAGCAGGTCGGCCACCACGGCGGCGTCCCCGGAGAGGCTCCGCAACGGGTTCCCGGCCGCGATGGTGCGGTGACCCGCGGCCTGCAGCCGACTGATCACTGCCTTCCAACTGCCGGACTCGGCGAAGGCGCCGTGGACCAGGACGATGGTGGGCTTCATGAGCTGTCTCCTCGACGTGGGCGGTGACGGCACGAACGGCGCCGTCGATGGGTCCACGGTCGTCTCCCGGGCCGCTCACCGAATCAGTCATCCGCCTGCCGCCAGCAACGGTGCGGCGCGGAGGACGACCGGAAGCCGAGTCCTTTCGCCGGAATCGTCCGCTCCTGCTGGTCGCTGTCGGCCGGCGCGCCCCGTCGGGCGGTCGACGGCTGCGGGCGACTCGGTTAGGTCATTCGACCGATGCCCCGGCACCCTCCGCCGCCGGGCTACGTATGCCGCCGAACGAAGTTCACGCCACGGGTCGTCATTTTCTGTCTACATAGTCATCGACCCACACCGTTGCCGATCTCCACGAGGCCGCGAAAGGCTGACCCTGGCGCGCTCACACCACACCGCACGGAATCGATCCAGGGAGGCACCACCATGGGCCGGAGAATTCGTACTGTCGCGGGCCTGACCATGGCCGGCATCGCCGCCACGGTCGCTCTGCACGCTCAGCCCGCGCAGGCCGCCGTCGAGGTACCCCCCTCGGGGCTGAGCATCTTCGAGGGCACCTTCGCCACGCTGCTGCTGCACGTCGCCGAGCCCGACGGCACCTGCCTGGCCATGCCGCCGACCGCGGCGTCGCTCACCGGGGAACGCATCGTCGAACAGGTCAGCGCCTTCAGCGGGCCCAACTGCACCGGCCTCCAGTGGAACCTCGGCACGTTCCGGACCTTCCCCGCCGGCAAGTACCAGTCCTTCCGGGCGTACTCGTTCTGACCGCTCGCTGAGGCGCTGCCCGCCGCAGCGCTGCTGGAGTTGTGTAAGGAGGGGTCCCCTGCTAACGCCTCGTGTATAGCAGGGGACCCCTCCTTACACGTCCGGCGGCGTGTCGTCGCGCAGCTTCGCCAGGCGGCGCCGGATCGCGGCCTCCTGATCCCGGTCCGTGTCGTTGGCCAGGCTCAACGCCACCAGCCATGCCGTCCGGGCGGCGGGCCGATCATCCATCGCATAGGCGATGTCCCCCAGACCCAGATTCGCCCGGACCCTGAGCACCCGGCCGCCGACGGCCACGGCCAGTTCGTCGGCTGCGGCGAAGTCCGCCAGGGACTCGGCGTACCGCCGCTCGCGCAGATAGAGGTTCGCGCGCCGGAGGTGGCACTGGCTGCGGCGGACACCGTGGTCGAGTTGCTCGCTCATGGCCAGGGCGCGGCCGATGGTTCGAAAACTCTCCGCGCGGTCGCCGAGTTCGTACTGCGTGTCGGCGAGGCGGGACAGCACGTCCACCTGGGCCACCTGCTCGCCGAGCGATTCGGCGATACGCAGTGCCTGGTGGAGACAGCTGACGGACCGATCGTGGTCACCGACCGCGAAACTGACCTCGCCGAGGTTGCGCAGTGTCAGCGATTCCCGGGACGCGTCACCCAGCTCGACGAAGATCGCCAGAGCACGGTCGAGCAGGGTCAGTGCTGCGGCGCTGTCGCCGAGGTAGAAGCGGGCGCCGGCAAGGCTGCGCAGCATGTTCGCCGTACCTGCCGAGTCGCCGGCGCCCTCCGCCGCGTCCAGGCATTCGCGCACCACGGTCGCCCACTCCTGCCACCAACCGTCGCGCTGGTAGAAGCCCTGCACCGTGAGCTCCAACTGCCAGGCGTCGTACACCCGACCGCTGTCGTTGGCCTGGCGCATGACGGCTTTCAGCACGTCCCGTTCGGCGGCGAACCATTCGACGGCCTCCCGGGCGTCCGTCGGGTTCTCGTCGACGACCCCGTCGTACGCGGCGGGCGATTCGGCATCGATCTCGGGATTGATGTGGCGGTTGGCCGCGTGGGCGGCACGCCGGTAGTACCGGAGCAGCCGATCCGCCGCCGCGTCACGCTCCGCGCCGGAGTCGGCGCCGGCCAGCAGCTCCCGCGCGTACGCGGCGATCAGATCGTGGGCGCCGTACCGGCCGGACCGGCGTTCCGTGACGAGTCTGCTCCGCGCCAGTTCCTCGACCACGTCGGCGGCATCCTGCACGGCCAGGCCGGCGAGGCTCGCCGCGGCGGGCAGGGTGACGTCCGGGCCCGGATGCAGGGCCAGCAGACGGAACAGGCGTGCGGCGGACGGGCTGAGGCCACGGTAGGACCAGGAGAAGATGGCCCGTAGGTCGCTGTCGGAATCCTCGATGCCGAACGCGTCGAGGCCGCCCTGGGCGTCGCGCAGTTCGGCCGCGACGGCCGACAGCCGCTGTTCGGGATGGGCCAGAGCCCGGGCGGCCACCACGGCCAGTGCCAGGGGAAGCCCCGCGCACCGGTCGACGATCTCGTCCAACGCCTTCCGGTCCGCCAGGGCATGCGTAGACCCGACCCGCGAGACCACGAGCTCACGCGCCTCGTCGTCCGGCAGGACGTCGAGCGCGAGCACGTGCGCCCCGTGTGTCGCGGCGAGACCGGCCAGGCAGTAGCGGCTGGTGACCAGGACGAGGCTTCCCGGAGCACCGGGGAGCAGAGGCCGGACCTGGTCGGCGTCGCGGACGTTGTCCAGCACGATCAGCACCCGACGCTCCGCCAGGACACTGCGGTAGAGCCCGGACCGGGCCAGGTCGCTGGTCGGGATGTCCGGGCCACGGACGCCGAGCGCGTGCAGGAATGCCTGGAGCACCTCTCCCGGGGGCAACGCGGCGTCCGGGTCCAGCCCCCTGAGGTCGGCGTAGAGCTGACCGTCCGGGAACTCGTCGGCCAACCGGTACCCGAGGTGGGTCGCCAGGCTGGTCTTGCCGACGCCGGGGATGCCCTCGATGACGACGATGCGCAGAGCTCCGGCGGCGGTGCGGCCGTGGATGAGCGCGAGCGCCCGGCGCAGGCTGTCCTGGCGTCCGGTGAAGTGGGGAAGGTCCGGCGGTAGCTGGGCCGGACTGACGAGGAAGCCGCCCCCTGACGGGCTCTCGTCGGGCCGCCGACCCGGCGCCATCTCGGGGGCGCCGTGCCGCAGGACCGTCCGGTACGCCTCCTGGAGTTCGCGGCCCGGATCGATCCCGAGATCGTCGGAGAGCCGGCTCCGGAGTTCCTGGTACAGGGCGATCGCTTCGGCCTGCTGCCCGGCTGCGGACAGCGTGAGCAGCAACCTGGCCTGGACGGCTTCGTCCAGCGGACGCTGCGCGGCGACGCGCCGCAGCATCGGTAGCACCAGCCGGGCCGTTCCCGCACGCAGTGCCAGGTCGGTGGCCTCGCCCACCAGGTCGGCGTACTCGTCGTCCACCGACTCGAAGTCGGCGACCGGACGACCGAGCAGGTCCGGAGCGCCGCCGCACGGCCCGCGCGAGAGTTCCAGTGCCTGTACGTAGGTCGTCAGCGCCTGAGCGGGGTCGTCGGTTTCCCGCGCCCGACGCACCAGGTCGCGGAAGCGCAGCAGGTCCAGCCCGTGCGCGTCGACCATCATGCGGTAGCCGGCCGCGTCGCTCGCCAGCCACCGTCCGGGTGTCCGAGGGCGCAGGTCGGGTTCGAACAGCCGCCGCAGGGAGCCCAGGTGAAGGTGGACGATGTTCACCGCGCTACGGGGTGGGCGTTCGTCCCACAACAGCGTGACGAAGTCCGTGATGCCGACCGGCCGGCCGGCGCGGGCCAGGAGCAGCGCGAGGATCAGACGCTGCTGGCGTGATCCCGGGTCGACCTCGCGTTCGCCGCGCCACACCTGCACCGGGCCCAGCACGGCGAAGCGTACGGGTGGACCGTCGTCCGGATTTCCGGCACCCATCAGCATCGCGGGCGGTCTATGATCACGCCTCTCAGCTTAGGTCCGTCGGCAAGGCGACTGAACCCTGACCGCCCGCGATCGTCGTTCCGGGTGTGACGTCATCGCATGAGCTGTTGGTCGGGCGCGAGGTGGAGCTGGCGTGCATCGGCCACTTCCTGCAATCGGTACGGCGCGACGGGGATGTCCGGTTGGTGCGCGGCGAGCCCGGTGTCGGCAAGTCGGCGTTGTTGGACGCGGCGGCGGACCTGGGCGAGGCCGCCGGCTTTCAGGTGTTGCGGGCGTCCGGCTCGGAGTTCGAGGCGGACGTCAGCTACTCCTCGCTCAACCAGCTACTGCTGCCGCTGTACGCCGAGATTCGACGGCTGCCCCCGGCACTGCGCGACGCGCTCACCGTCGCGCTCGGTTTCGGCTCCGGCCCGACGCCTGCGGCACTGCTGGTCTGCAACGCCGCCCGGTCTCTGCTCACCACCGTCGCCAAGAAGGCGCCCGTCCTGCTGATCGTGGACGACGTGCAGTGGGTCGACCGGTCCAGCGCCGTCGCGCTCGGCTTCATCGCCCGGCGGGTGGCGAGGTCACCGGTCGGCGTGATCGCCGCCTTCCGGACCGGCACCGAGAGCTTCCTCGACCGTCGTGGCCTCACCGAGGTCACCGTCGAGCCGCTGAGTACCGAAGCCTCCGCCAGGCTGGTGGACTCGCACTTCCCCACCATGACGTCGCCCACCCGGCGACGCCTGCTCGACCTCGCCCGGGGCAATCCGCTGGCCCTGGTCGAGCTACCGGCCACCCTGGCCGGCGCGGCACATCCCTCGGCCTTCGCCGACGTCGTACCGCTCAGCGACCGGCTTCAGGCCGGCTTCGCCAACCGCATCGCCGGTCTGCCCGAGCCCAGCCGGCTGCTGCTGTTGCTCGCCACGTTCGAGGGCAGCGGCGACGTCCGCACCCTGCGCGGCATGACCGACCTGACCCATCTGGCACCGGCCGAACGACACCAGTTGGTACGGGTCGACGACGCGACCGGGCGCATCACCTTCCGGCATCCCCTCATCCAGTCGGCGATCGTGGCGTCCTCCACGCACGAGGAGCGGTGCCGGGCTCACCTGGCCATCGCCGAGGCGTTGCCGGACGATCCGGAACGTCGGAGCTGGCATCTGGCCGCCGCCACCGCCGGTCCGGACGAGGCGGTGGCGGCAGAACTGGAGCAGGCATCCCATCGCGTCATGCAGCGGGGCGACTCGCTGGCTGCCATCGCCGCCCTGATGCGTGCGGCCGAACTGAGCGCCACTCCGCAGAGCACCGCACGGCGACTGGCGCAGGCGGCGTACATCGGTGCGGAGGCCGGCGGTTCCGGCGATGCGACCACCCTGCTCGCCCGGTCGCGGGAGATGAGCGTCGGCTCGGCCGGTGCGCTGCACGCCGCCGGCGCTGCGGCCCTGCTGATGATCAATGGTGACGGCGACGTGCACACCGCACACCGTCTGCTCGCCGGCGCGATCGAGACGGGCGAGCACGGCTGGCGCGCGGACGATCCGGCGCTCGACGAGGCCATGCACACGCTGCTGTTGCTGTCCTGGTATGCCGGCAGTCCCGACCACTGGGCCGTCTTCCATCGACTTCTCGGGATGTTCACGCCGGGTCCGAGCGACCTCCTCTCGGTGATGAGCAGGACCTTCCCCGATCCGGTGCGCACCGGTGCCGCGGCGGTGGCGGACCTGGAGGCGCTGATCGCGTCGTTGCCCGAGGAGGAGGATCTGACCCGGGCCATGCGGATCGGCACCGCCTCGGTCTATCTGGACCGGTTGGGCGAGAACCGCGAGTACTCGTGGCGACTCGTGCGGCAGGGACGGGAAGGCGGGGCACCACGGCGGCAGTTGGCCGCGATGATGCACCTCTGTCTGGACGGGTTCCTCACCGGCCGGTGGGACGAGACCGAGGAGTTGGCCGTCGAGGCGCAGCAGGTCTGCGGTGACAGCGGTCTGGGGTTCCTGAAGTGGTACTTCCTGTACAACCGCGCGATCGTCGCGGCCGGTCGGGGCCGGTCCGGCGAGGCTTTCGAGCTGGCCGACGAGATCACCCACTGGGCGCTACCGCGCGGGGTGGCGGGAGCGGCTGCCATCGCCCATCACCCGCGTGCGCTGGCCGCCGCCGCACAGGGCGACTTCGAGTCCGCGTACCGGCATGCCGCCGCTTCCAGTCCTCCCGGTGTCCTCGCCCCGTACGTGCCGAACTGCACGTATGTGATGTTCGACCTGGTGGAGGCCGCCGTCCGGACCGGGCGTGCCGCCGAGGCCCGGGCGCACGCCGAGGCCATGCGCGAGGCGGACGTGGCCGCCCTGTCGACCCGTATGCGGCTGCTGCAGCACGGCGTCGACGCGCTCGTGAGCGACGGCGACGACGCCGCCGCCCGGCTCGCGCAGACCCTGGACGATCCGGCTTCCGAGCGCTGGCTGTACGAGGCGTCGCGGATCCGGCTCGCCTACGCCGAGAAGCTGCGTCGTCATCGGGATCCGTCGGCAGCCCGCCATCATCTCCTCGCGGCCCGCGACGGTTTCGCCGCGATGGGCGCCGAGCCGTGGCTGGCCCGTACCGCAGCCGAGCTGCGCGCCACCGGCTACCGACCGGTCGTCGCCGAGGATCCGGCCACCGGTCTCGGCGGTCTGACCAGTCAGGAGCTGGAGATCGCCGGACTGGCCGCCAGCGGCCTCACCAACAAGCAGATCGCCGAGCGCCTCTATATCTCCCACCGCACGGTCGGCGCCCATCTCTATCGCATCTTCCCGAAGCTCGGCGTGTCGGCGCGTGCCGGACTACGTGACGCCCTTTCAGCGCAGTTTCCGAAATAGTGGAATGGTCAACTGAATGGCAATAAAGTAGAAATTAAGAGGCGCCTCGTACGCTTTCCCCGACGCGCTGGAACTGGACGGGGAATTCGATGTCGACAGTCACCGCCACCGAGGATCTCATGCGGGACCTGCACCGCGACAACGGTGGCGCGCTGCTGCACTACCTGCGGAGGCTGACCCCACCGGGGTCCCTCTGCACCGCCGAGGACCTGCTGCAGGAGACGATGCTCCGGGCCTGGCGCAGTCTGGACCAGATGCCGCCGGGCCCGGAGCCGCAACGGCGCTGGCTGTTCACCGTCGCGCGGCGTCTCGCGATCGACGCGTACCGCACACGGCAGAGACGGCCCGTCGAGGTCGGCATCGTCGAGGCGGACCTCGCGCACTCGGTCAACGCGGCGGAGACGGCGATCGCGTCACTCACGTTGCGACGCGCCGTCGGCGAACTCGGCGCCACCCACCGGTCCGTCCTGGTGGAACTGTACGTGCATGGCCATTCCGTCGACGAGGCTGCCGCCGCGCTCGGCATTCCCGCCGGTACGGTCAAATCGCGCGCCCATTATGCGGTACGACATCTGCGCGATTCGCTGATGAACACCTGAGGGTCGTTCACCGCCGGGAGGGGCTGATTCCTTCCAGGGCGAGTCGCACCAACCGCTCCGCCTCGGTCGCGCTTGTGGATTCCGCTGCCAGTGCGATCGCCTTGACGAGGGTCACCAGGTCGATCATCTCGACGTCCGCGCGCACGGTCCCCTCCTCGGCGGCGCGACGCCGCAGCGGTTCGCCGGCCGCCACGAGCATCGCGGAGCAGGACTCGCTCTCCTGTGGCGCCCTGAGCAGGGAGGTGACCAGGCCGCGGGTGGTCGTGCTGTAGACCGCCAGCTCGCACAGCCAGGTCGTCAGTGCCTCGCGGGCGTCCGGCCCGGTCGACAGGTCGCCGGCGCGGGCACAGAGCGCCTCGACGCGGTCGTGGAAGACCGCCTCCAGCAGCGCCCAGCGGGACGGGAAGTGCCGGTGCAGGGTCGCCGAGCCCACGCCGGCGGCTCGGGCGATCTCCTCCAGCGACGCGTACGCGCCGTCCCGGGCGACCGCCTCGCTGGCCGCCGTGACGATCAGCGCGCGGTTGCGTTGTGCGTCAGCTCTCATCGCCTGCCGTTTGGATAAGTGGGGTGTGCCCCCATATCGTAGCCGACATGAAGTGGGGTGCCACCCCACTTGTTCCGAGGAGGAGACATGGCCGTCCTTGTCATCGGTGCCACCGGCAAGCAGGGCGGCGCCACCGCCCGGGCCCTGCTCGACCGGGGCGTCGCGGTACGCGCCCTGGTCCGCGACACCACCGCCGCCACCGCACTCGCCCTCCGCGAACGCGGCGCCGAACTGGTCCGGGGCAACCTGGACGACCCCGCCTCGCTCCTCGCCGCAGCACGCGGAGTGGACGGCGTCTTCTCCATCCCCTTCCCGGATCTCACCGATCTGCAGGGCGATGCCGAACTGCGCCGGGGGCGGCACCTCGTCGAGGCCGCACGCAGGGCCGGGGTGCCGCAGTTCGTCCACAGCAGCGTCGCCGGTGCCGGTGACTTCCACCGCAACCAGCCGGGCTGGGCCGAGGGCCGCTGGGACCGGCACTACTGGGAGAGCAAGGCGGAGATCGACGAACTGGTCCGCACCGGCGGGTTCGCCCGCTGGACCGTCCTCAAGCCCGCGACCTTCATGGAGAACCTGCTGGAGAAGTCCTTCCTGTTCGGCGACTGGTCCAGCGGCACCATCGTCACCGGCTTCGCCGAGGACACCCGCATCGCCTGGATCGCCGTCGACGACATCGGTGCCGCCGCAGCGACCGCCTTCACCGGACCGGGCACGCTCGACGGCAAGGAGGTGGAACTCGCCGGCGACATGCGCACCATGACCGAGGTCGCCGCGATCCTCAGCGAGGTGACCGGCCGGACCGTCACCGCGCCGGTCCTCACCCCGCAGGAGGCGGTGACGCGCGGCCTGCCACCATTCATGATCAGGACTGTCGAGCAGATCAACGAGAACGGCACCCCCGCCCGACCGGAGATCGCCCAGGCACTCGGCCTGCCCACCACCGACTTCCGCACCTGGGCCCGTCGCACCTTCGCCTGACCGCTCGGGTGCCGGGCCGGCTGCGGGACGGCCGGCCCGGCAAGCCCGACGAGGTCGCCCACCCGGTCGAGGTCAGGACCGCCGTCGGGCCACCGCCTGGATCTCGATGAGCAGGTACGGGTGGGGAAGCTGGTGCACGGCGACGGTGGTGCGGGTGGGGCCGGTCTCGTCGAAGTACTCGGCGTAGACCTCGTTGTAGCCGCCGAAGTCGTTCATGCTCACCAGATAGGTGGTGAGCTGGACGAGGTCGTCGAGGTCGGCCCCGACGGAGTGCAGGATGTCGCGGATGTTGTCGATGACGGCGCGGGTCTGCGCGCGGATGTCGAGGTCCGTGACGCCCATCGGGTCCGCCGCAGCACCGACGATCGTGTTGTCCGGCCGGCGGCTGGACGTACCCGAGACGAAGATCAGGTCACCGGCGACCTTGACGTGCGGGAACCGGCCGCGCGGCGTGGCCTTGCCGGGCACCACACCGTCGTGTCGTGCGCCGTTCTCTCCGGGCGGGGTCACGACGCGACCCGCAGGGACGCGGTGCCGAGCGTGTCGACGGTGACCCGGACGTGTGATCCGGCCCGCAGCGGCACGGCGGCGGTGGCCGCGCCGGCGAGCAGGACCGCACCGTCGGCCAGGTCCACGCCGCTGGCGGCGGCGAGCCGGACCGCCTCGGCGAGTGCCCGGCGGGGATCGCCGAGGATCGCGGCGGTGGATCCGATCTGGACGGGTCGCCCGTCGACCTCCATCAGCACACCGAGGTTGTCGATCCCGTCCGGCACCGGCTGCCAGGCGCCGAGGACGAAACCGCTGGCCGAGGTGTTGTCGGCGATGACCTCGGGCAGGGTGAAGCGGAAGTCGACGTACCGGGAGTCGATGACCTCGAGGGCCGGCGCGACCGCCGTGATCGCGCCGCCGTGGACGAGGAAGGCGACCTCCGGCTCGACCTTGGGGTGGAGGTGCGCGGAGAGCCGGAGCGTGCCGCCGTCGGGGATGCGCATGGCGTCGGTGAGCCGGCCCCAGATGACCTCGTCGACGCCCATCTGTGCCATCTTGGCCCGGCTGGTCAGCCCGAGCTTCAGGCCGACGGGACGTTCGCCGCGCGAGAGGCGGTGGGCGACCACGGCCTGCTGCACCCGGTAGGCGGTGGGTACGTCCAGCTCGGCGTCGGTGCCGATCTGCGGGATCGCGGCACGGCTGGTCGCCGCGTCGTCGAGGCGTCGGGCGAGGTGGTCGGTGGTGCTCATCGGCTTCCTCCGGTCGCGGTGGTCCGGTCGGTGGCGGCGACCAGGTCGAGGGCGACGTCGACGATCATGTCTTCCTGTCCGCCGACCATGCGGCGGCGACCCAACTCGACGAGGATCGAGCGGACGTCGATCCCGTAGCGCTGCGAGGCCCGCTCGGCATGGCGCAGGAAGCTGGAGTAGACCCCCGCGTAGCCCAGGCTCAGCGTCTCCCGGTCGACGCGGACCGGCCGGTCCTGCACCGGCCGGACCAGGTCGTCGGCGGCGTCCATCAGTGCGAACACGTCGCAGCCGTGGTCCCAGCCGTGGAGTTCGGCGACGGCGGCGAACACCTCCAGGGGTGCGTTGCCGGCGCCGGCGCCGTGCCCGGCCAGGGAGGCGTCGATCCGGGTGGTGCCGTGCTCCACGGCGGCGACGCTGTTGGCCACGCCGAGGGAGAGGTTGTGGTGCGCGTGGATGCCGATCTGCGTGGCCGGATCGAGGACCTGGCGGTACGCGTCGACGCGCTCGGCGACGTCGCGGGTCAGCAGCCGGCCGCCGGAGTCGGTGACGTAGACGCAGTGCGCGCCGTAGGACTCCATCAGCTTCGCCTGGGTCGCCAGCGCCACCGGGTCGTTCATGTGCGCCATCATCAGGAACCCGGACACGTCCATGCCGTTGTCGCGCGCCCATCCGATGTGCTGCGCCGAGATGTCCGCCTCGGTGCAGTGCGTGGCGATCCGTACGCTGGTCACGCCCAGGTCGCGGGCGGCCTTCAGGTCGGCGATGGTGCCGATGCCGGGCAGCAGGAGGGTGGTCAGTCTCGCGGTGGTGACCGCCTCGGCCGCCGCGGCGATCCAGTCCGCGTCGGATGCGGCGCCGTGCCCGTAGTTGACGCTGGAGCCGGCCAGGCCGTCGCCGTGGGCGACCTCGATCGCCGCGACCCCGGCCGCGTCGAGGGCGGCGGCGATCGTGCGGACCTGGTCGACGGTGAACTGGTGCCGGACGGCGTGCATGCCGTCGCGCAGTGTCACGTCCTGCAGATAGAGCCGGGTCATGCCGGCACCTTCCGATCGGTGCGGAATGCGACCATCCGTTCCGCCGTGCGCAGTGCGGCGGAGGTCATGATGTCGAGGTTGCCGGCGTACGCGGGCAGGTAGTGCCCGGCACCGGACACCTCCAGGAACACCGACACCTGTACGCCGGTGAACCGGGTGCCCAGCGCGGGCACGTACGTGTCGACGTGGTCGAACTGCACGCGTTGTTTCAGCCGGTAGCCGGGCACGTATCCGGCGACGGTGGCGACCATGGTCTCGATCGACGCGGTGACGGCGTCCCGGTCGACGTCCCGGTCGGGGCAGAGGCAGTAGACGGTGTCGCGCATCATCATCGGTGGTTCCGCCGGGTTCAACACGATGATCGCCTTGCCACGGCGGGCGCCGCCGACGACCTCGATCGCCCGCGCCGTCGTCTCGGTGAACTCGTCGATGTTGGCCCGGGTGCCGGGGCCCGCCGACCGGGAGGCGATCGACGCGACGATCTCCGCGTAGTGCACGGGTGTCACCTGGCCGACAGCGGCGACGACGGGGACGGTCGCCTGCCCGCCGCAGGTCACCATGTTCACGTTGGGCTCGTCGAGGTGCTCGCCGAGGTTGACCGGCGGCACCACGTACGGGCCGACGGCGGCCGGGGTCAGGTCCACCACCAGCCGGCCGTGCTCGCGCAGCAGTGCGGCGTGGCGGCGGTGCGATCCGGCAGACGTGGCGTCGAACACGACGCCGACGTCGGCGAACTCCGGCATCGTCAGCAGCCCGTCGATCCCGTCGGCGGTGGTGGCCACGCCGAGCCGGCGGGCTCTGGCGAGGCCGTCGGAGGCCGGGTCGACGCCGACCATCGCCGTCATCCGCAGCGACTCCGACAGGCGGAGAACCTTGATCATCAGGTCGGTGCCGATGTTCCCCGGCCCGATCACGGCCACCCCGGTCATGCCGCCTCCCCCGGGCTGAAGCAGGCCCGGACCGAGCCCAGGCCGGAGATCCGCGCCTCGTACGTCGCCCCGGCGGTGACCGGCACCATCGGTCCGAGTGCGCCGGACAGGACGATGTCCCCGGCGGCCAGCGGAGTGCCCGCGCCGGCGAGGGTCTGCGCGAGCCAGGCCACCGCGTGCACGGGATTGCCGAGACAGGCGGCGCCCGCCCCGACCGAGACCGGTTCACCGGCGTGTTCGAGGACCATCCCGGCCAGTCGGAGGTCGACGTCCGCCAGCGTGCGGGGCTGGTTGCCGAGCACGAAGAGTCCGGAGGAGGCGTTGTCGGCGACGGTGTCCACGATGGAGATGTCCCAGCCGGTGATCCGGGAGTCGACGATCTCGATCGCGGGCAGGACGTGGTCGGTGGCCCGGATCACGTCGGCGGGTGTCACCTGCGTGAACGTCAGGTCGGCGCCGAGCACGAAGGCGACCTCGGCCTCCACCCGGGGTTGCAGCAGCCGACCGACGTCGATCTCGGTGCCGTCCGGGACCGCCATGTCGGCGAAGAGCACCCCGAAGTCGGGCTGATAGACGCCGAAGGCCTGCTGGACGGCGGAGGACGTCAGGCCGATCTTCGCGCCGACCCGGCGGCGACCCGCCGCCTCCCACTCGGCGACCTGTGCCTGCTGCACCTGGTATGCGGCGTCGACGTCGCCGACCGGGATCAGGTCGCCGCGCAGCGGCGCGACGGGGGTATGCGTCTCGTAGGCGGTCCGCAGCAGTCGGGCGGACCGGGCGACATCACTCATGACAGATCCACACAGACGTTTGTCAGTTCGGAGTAGAAGTTCAGGGAGTGGGTGCCGCCCTCACGGCCGACACCGGATGCCTTGGCCCCGCCGAACGGGGTGCGCAGGTCCCGAAGGAACCACGTGTTGACCCAGACGATGCCGGTCTCCAGGCGCGTGCCGGCCCGGTGGGCGCGGCCCACGTCGCGGGTCCAGACGGTGGCGGCCAGGCCGTAGTCGCTGTCGTTGGCCAGGTCGAACGCCTCGTCCTCGTCGTCGAACGGCGCCACGTGGCAGACCGGGCCGAAGACCTCCTCCCGGTTGACGCGGGCGTCGGGCCCCAGGCCGGTCAGGACGGTGGGACGGACGTAGGCGCCGCCGTCGCGGGCGTCGGCGAAGGTCGGAATGTCACCGCCGGCGAGCACCGTGGCGCCCTCGGTCCGGGCCAGGTCGTAGTAGCCGAGCACCTTGTCCTGGTGGGCGTGGGAGATCAGCGGCATGTTCGCCGTCGCCTCGTCGGCGGGCCAGCCGAAGGTCAGCTCGTCGGCGCGGGCGGCGAGCCGGCTCACGAACTCGTCGAACACCGGTCGCTGCACGAGCAGTCGTTCGGTGCAGAGACACACCTGGCCGCCGTTGGTGAACGAGGAGCGCACCGATCCCTCGATCGCGGCGTCGAGGTCGGCGTCGGCGAAGACCAGGCCGGCGTTCTTGCCGCCCAGTTCGAAGGAGACCGCCTTCACGCCGTCGGCCGCCGCCCGCATGATCGTCTGGCCGGTGGCCGACTCGCCGGTGAAGGTGATCGCGTCGACGTCCGGATGCTGGGTCAGGAACTCCCCCGCCGAGTCGGGTCCGAAGCCGTGCACGACGTTGAAGACACCGTCGGGCACTCCGGCCGCCGCCATCACCTCGGCCAGCAGTGTCGCCGACGACGGCGTCTCCTCGGAGGGTTTGACCACCACGGTGTTGCCGCAGGCGAGGGCCGGGGCCACCTTCCAGGTCAGCAGCAGCAGCGGCAGGTTCCAGGGCACGATGACCGCGACCACACCGACCGGTTTGCGTACGGCGTAGTTCAGGGCGCGTCCGCCGGTGGGGGTCGGGGTCGTGAAGGACTCCGTCGGGGTGGTCGACACGATCTCGGCGAACGCGCGGAAGTTCGCCGCGCCACGGGGGATGTCGAGGGTGCGGGCCTGCGAGATGGACTTGCCGGTGTCACCGACCTCCGCCGCCACCAGGTCGTCGAAGCGGCGTTCCAACTCGTCGGCGACCCGGTAGAGGACCGCGGCCCGCTCCCGCTCCCCCATCCGGCCCCAGGGTCCCCGTAGCGCCGAGCGGGCGGCGGCCACCGCGGCGTCCACCGTGGACCGGTCGGCCTCGGCGACGTAGCGGATGGTCTCGCCGGTCACCGGGGAGACCTTGGCGAAGCGCGTGCCGGAGGTGTCGAATACGCCGTCGACGAAGTTCGGCAGGACGGTCGGCTCGCCGGCCGGTCGGCCGGCGAGCAGACTCGGGGACCAGAGCCCGTCGGTCATCACAGGCGTGCCTTTCGGTCAGGACGTGGTGGGCGCGGGGTCGGGGGCTTCGGCGGTGCCGGGATCGGCCACCAGGGCGACCACGGCGGCGTCGACGGTGGACTCGCCGGTCACCGAGGCGGCTGCCTCGTCGGTGACGACCAGCACGGTGGTGCCGACGCCGACGTTGAGCGGGTCGACGGCGACCAGCTCGGAGCCGTCGGGCCGGACCCGGACCAGGACGAGGCGTCGGCCCTGGAGCGAGGGCAGGATGCGGTCCGCCCACACCTTGCCGACGACCTCGCCGAGCACCATCAGGCTTCCCCGCGCAGGCTGGCCATGACCTCGCGGATCCGGGCCGTCTCGGGGTTGTCGAGCAGCGCCGCCGTGGTCGGGTGCGGTTTCGGGTAGACCTGCGAGCTGCGCAGGTCGCCGTGGGCGCGGATGGCGGCCTCGCCGGCGGCGACCGCCTGCCGCACGGCGGCGAGGGTGCCGCGCACGGCGACGGCGAGGTAGCCGCTGGTGACTCGTTCGACGCCGACGCAGCGGACGTCGGCGGTCTTGATCATGGCTTCGATGCCCGCGGAGAGGGCGACGACGCCGCGGGTCTCGACGATGCCGATGGCGATGTCGGAGGACATGTCTGGGTCTCCTTACCGGCTGTCAGTTGCCGACGAGTTGGGGGTCGGCCGCCAGCGCGCTGACGGCGTCGCAGGGGCTGGCGAAGACGATCGAGCGCACCGAGCGGCTCTTGGCCCGGGCGGTCTCCTCGCCGATGTCGACGGCCTCCTCGACGGTGGCGAGGTCACCGCGGACGGCGACGGCGATGATGCCGCCGCCGAGCCGGACGACCTTGGTGACCTCGACCTCGGTGGCCTTCACCATCGCGTCGACGGCGTCGAAGATGGGGGTGAAGCCTTCGGCTTCGACGAAGCCCACGGCTGTGTTCCGCATGCTCTCTCCTCTAGTGGTGGTCTGGCAGGTTCCAGGACAGGACGGCGCCGCCGGTGCCCCAGATGGGGCCGTAGGAGTGCAGGTGTGCCGGGCCGGTGCTCGCCCCGGCGCCGGCGGCGAAGGCCAGGGCCCGGAACTGGCTGTCGGCCTGGGCCTGCCGGGCGAACTCCTCGCGGACGGTGAGGGCTTCGTCGATCTTGCCGGCGGTGAGCAGGTCGAGGATCCGGGTGTTCCACTGCTCGTGGGCGGGTGCGCCGATGCGGTCCTGGTCGGGTTCGATCCACTCCTGGATGAGCCCGGAGGACATCCCGGTCACCACGACGACGGCGGCGCGCAGTCCGGCGTCACGGGCGGCGGTGGCGCCGGCGCGTCCGACGGCGGCGAGGGTGTCGGCGTCGGCGTAGAGGTTGCAGGAGACCTGCGCCCACCGCAGCTTCCGCTCGGGGTCGAGCAGTGCGGAGGTGACGATGGTGCCGGTGTCGATCGGGAATCCGTCGTAGCGGGTCCGTCGGGCCTGGAGTCCGTCGGACTGGACCCGGGCGGCCCAGCGTTCCGTGAAGTCGACGTCGAAGCGGAGGTCGTAGTCGAGCAGGCCGTAGTCGTAGGCGTACCAGTTCTCGTCGACGTGCTGGCCGCGCGGGTTGGGGTCGCACTGGAACTGGTGGCCCAGGACGGTGAACCACTGGGTGGAGAGCAGCAGCACCACGTCGGGTTCGAGTCGGCGTAGCCGGGCGCCCACGTCGCGGGCGGCGTCGGCCAGTGCCGACCAGCTCGGTGCGGCGTGTCCGGCGAGCAGGTGCGGCATGCCGGGCAGCAGTGCGCCGGCGACGATTCCGGTCCGGTCAGCCATGGTGGTTCCCCTCGGGCACCCACTCGACGACCGCGTTGCCGGTGCCGATGATCGTGCCGTAGCCGAGTACGTCGCCGGCGACCTTGGGCCAGCCCATCGCGGCGAGCATCCAGGTGAGGCTGCCGGCCTTCGTCTCGCTGGCGGTGGCCTCGATGTGTTCGGGGATGAGTTCGCGCAGCGGTGCGGTCGGTCCGCGCCGGATCGCTTCGAGCAGTTTCATGTCCCACCGGTACTGGTGGTTGTTGTAGGGGTGTTCCCGTTCCATGTCCTCGGGCAGTTCCGGTTCCTCGTGCCAGTGCAGGTGCGACAGCGAGTTGGAGGCGAGCAGGACGGCGCGGCGGCCGGTGGCTTCGACGGCCCGTCGGGTGGCTTCGCCGAGGACCTCCATCTCCTCCAGGGAGGCGTCGGAGTAGAAGTACGGGTTGTTGTTGGCCGAGAGGGAGACCACGGGGATGTCCCAGGCCGGGTTCGCGAGGTGCAGGGCGCCGATGGTGGCGTAGTCGACGCGGACGCGGGGGTCGTGCAGGGTGCGGGTGACCAGGCCGAGTCCGTTGGCCTCCTCGGCGATGGCCTCGCCGAGTTCGACGTCGGTGCGGAAGTCGTAGTGGTAGCGGAACAGGTGCGGGAAGATCGGCTCGACGGAGGTGCCGCGCGGGTTGGGCACGCAGTTGACGTGGTGACCGACCATGGTGATCCAGTGCGGGGCGTGCACGATGAGCACGTCGGGTTTGTGGACCTCGCGGATGCGTGTGCGCAGGCGCTCGTACGCCCAGCGCAGCGTCTCCCAGCCGCCGGTGGAGCGTGGTTCGTTCTGTGGCGGGTTCTCGGCGTAGATCAGGTGGGGCGGGTGCGGGCTGAGGCAGCCGGCGACGATGCCGCACCGTCGTGCCGTGGTGGTCGGTGACGGGGTGCGTGGGGCGGTGGTGGCACCGCCACGGGCCGGTGTGACCGGCACCCGGAAGACCTTGCTCATGAGCGTCCTTCCCCGCGTAGTACCCGCACGTGGGAGCGGTCGTGTGGGGCGGTGCCGAGGATCTGCAGCCCGTCGTCGTCGAGGGCGAGTTCGTCGGCGGCCAGTGCGGTGTCGTGTCGGATCCAGGCCCGCAGCGGCGCGGGATGTCCGCCGTGGACCTCGACGAGGGTGTCCTCGGCCAGGCCGCTGTCGGGGGCGACGTAGGCCAGGCGTCGCTGGCCGCGCTGGCCGGTGTAGGCCGGCTGGGTGGTGACGGTGGTCCGCAGCCAGCGTCGCTGGTCGCGGAGCCGTTCCCGGGTGGCGGCGGTCGCGGTGGGGTCGACCCGGCCGTCGGCGTCGAGTTCGACGCCGTAGCGCTGTCGTGCTTCGGCTGCGGTCAGGTACTCCTGGGTGACGTCGTCGGCGACGTGCTCGGGCAGCCGGTCCAGCGGGTCGCCCCAGCCTCCGCCGCCGGCGGACTCCATGACCAGCAGGTCTCCGGTGCGCATCGGGAAGCCGGCGACCTTGCCGGGGGTGGCGAAGTCGACGCGTTCGCCGTCGCCCCGCCGGATGTGGGTCACGGTGGGCGCGCCGGGGCCGCCGTGCCGCAGGCCGTAGGGCGGGACGGTGGTGCGGTCGGTCTGCACCGAGTACGCGCCGCCGCTGGCCAGCAGGCGGGTCTCGCGGCGGCTGCCGAGTCCGCCTCGGCGTGCGCCGTCGCCGCTGGAGCCGGTGCGCAGTTCGCAGGCCTCGACGAGGATCGGGATCTCGGTCTCCAGTCGTTCGACGGACTGGATGGTGGAGATGTCGCCGAGGTCGACGGGGTTCATGGCGCTGGGCCCGTCGGATTCGAGGAATCCGCCGTTGCCGCCGGCCGGGTAGTCGTAGTAGAGGTAGGGCCGGCCGGTGTGTTCGTCGACGCCACCGATGAGGTTCTGGAAGGTGGTGCCGAACTGGTCGGCGGCGATGAGGTCGGGTGCCACCTGGCTCAGTGCGGCCATCACGGCCGAGATGACGCGTTTGCGGACCTCGCTGTGGGCGTTTGCCGGGGCCGGGTAGCTGACGTGCACGACGGTGCCGGGTTCGGTGTGCACCCGCAGGGGCCGGAAGGCGCCGTGGTTGACCAGGCCGCCGGGGTCCAGGGCGGACTTGACGGCGATGAAAACACCGGCGACGGTCATCGCCCGCGAGGAGTTGACCACGGCGGCGACCTGGGTCGACGAGCCGCGGAAGTCGGCCTCGATCTCGTCGCCGTCGATGGTGAGCGCGCAGCGCACGATGGCGGCGTCGTAGTGTCCGTCGGTGTAGAGGTCGAGGTAGTCCTCGTAGCGGTAGGTGCCGTCGGGCAGCGCCTGGATCATGGTGCGCAGGCGGTGCTCGGTGCGGTCCATGTTGGCGGCGACGGATTCGAGGATCAGGTCGGTGCCGTGCCGGGCGACGAGTTCGCGCAGGCGCCGTTCGGCGGTGTGGCAGGCGGCGATGCTGGATTCCAGGTCGCCCCGGCGTTCCTCGGCCATCCGGACGTTGGCGAAGACGATGTCGAACGCGGCCCGGTTGGGTCGCCCCTGCTCGATGAGCTTGATCGGGGGGATCCGCAGCCCCTCCTGGAGGATCTCGGTGGCCTGGCCGGAGACGCTGCCCGGGGTCATGCCGCCGATGTCGGCCCAGTGCATGCGGACGCACGGGAAGAGGAAGAGCTGGTCGTCGACGAAGACCGGGCTGATCAGGGTGACGTCGTTGAGGTGGCTGCCACCGCGATAGGGGTCGTTGACGATGTAGAGGTCGCCGGGGCGCATCTCGTTGGCGAAGTCGGCGAAGATCTCGGCGACCGAGGCCGGCATGGCGATGACGTGGCCGGGCATGTCCCGGCCCTGGGCGACCATCTGTCCCTCGGGGTCGAACAGGGCGCAGGAGAAGTCCTGCGCGTCGGCGATCACCGGCGAGTGCGCGGTACGGAAGATCGTTTGTCGCATCTCCCGGACGATCGAGATGAGACCTTCGGTGACGACTTCCAGGTCGATCGGGTTCACAGTCATGCGGATGCCTCACTGGTTCCGGCTCGATCCCGGTGGTGGGAGAACGGACCATCTGGGATGGGCCACCGTGGGTGGGCCATCTCGTCGGGTGGACCATAACGCGCTGGACCATATTGTGGTCCTAGGGTTATATTATGAAACCTAGCAACCGAGAAGGTGGGAAGCAAGATGTCGTACGCCACTGAGACCAGCCCGGACGACGCGCCGACGCCCCGCGAGTCCGGCACACAGGCACTCGACCGCGCCCTCAGCGTGCTGCTCGCCTTCCGTGGCAACGACGCCGAACGCAAGGTCAGCGACGTCAGCCGCGAGCTCGGCCTACACAAGTCGACCGCCAGCCGGCTGTTCCGGGCGCTGGCCGACGCCGGTTTCCTGCACCGCAACGAGGACAACGGCAACTACCGGCTCGGGGTCACCGTCTTCGAACTCGGCGCGCGCTACCTCGCCGGCCTGGACCTGCACACCCTCGCCCGTCCCCTGGTGCACCGGCTGGCCGAGGAGGAGGGCGAGAGCGTCAACCTGTCGGTCCTGGAGGACCTCGACGCGATCTCCATCCACGTCGTGCAGGGCACCCGCAACCTGCAGCTCGTCTCCCGGCTGGGCCGGCGTATCCCGCTGTGGTGCAGCGCCGCCGGCAAGGCGCTGCTGATCGACCAGGACGACGCCGCGCTGCGCGCGACGCTGGCCGACGCACCCTTCACCGCGCTGACCGCGAACACGATCACCGACCTGGACACGTTCGTGTCCCGGATGGCGACCGTCCGCGAGCAGGGCTGGGCGCTCAACGACCAGGAGAGCGAGGAGGGACTGCGGGTCGTGGCCGCGCCGGTGCGCGACCGCCACGGCCGGGTCACCGGCGCGATCAGCGTCTCCGGCCCGATCTTCCGCCTCGACGAGGCCCGGGTGACGCAGCTGGCCGCAGCGGCCCGCCGCACCGCCGACGAGCTGTCCCGGCAACTCGGGTACGGCTTCGGCGACGTGTGGGGCGACTGACCCGGTCAAAACATCTCCTGCACGACGTCGGGGCGGACCCGCACGTGGAGCAGGGCCGGTCCGGCCAACGGCAGCACCTCGTCGAAGGCCGCCCGGGCACCCGCCTCGTCGGTGACCGTCCACGCCGGCACCCCGAGCGCGCGGGCCACGGCGGCGAGGTCCCGCTCGGGGAAGCGGGCCAACTGCGGGTCCACCCCGCGCGGGGCGAGTTTGCGGACCTCCGCGCCGTACGCGGCGTCGTCGAGGAGCACCAGCAGCACCGGTGCGCCGACCCGGGCCAGGGTGTCCAGCTCACCGAGACCGGTGAGCAGGCTGCCGTCGCCCTCGAAGGCGACCACCGGCCGCTCGGGACGGCCCACGGCGGCGCCCACCGCGAACGGCAGTCCGACGCCGATGCTGCCGAACTCCCACGGCGCGAGGAAGGACCGGTCGGTGGCGGCCGAGTCCAGCAGCAGGTTGGGCCAACCGCCGAAGTGACCGACGCCCACCACCGTGGTCCGCTCGCGCGGCAGGCGTTCGGCGCAGATCCGGATGAACGCCCGGGGATCGATCCGGCCCGGCCGGGACTCGATGTCCAGGCCCGCGAACGGATCGGCGGCCGCCAGGTCGGCGGCCAGGTCCGTGCTGCGCCAACGCGGTCGGTGCACCGGCGTCAGCACCGCCGACACCGCCTCCGCCGTCTCCCCCGCGTCGCCCAGCACCCCGGCCGACACGGGCCAGCGGGCGCCGATCGCGGCCGGGTCGACGTCCACCGCGACCAGCACCGCGTCCGGGAAGAGCGCACCGTGGTCGGCGGTCCACCGGTTGAGCCCGGCACCGAACGTGACCACCAGGTCCGCCCCGGCCAGGGTCCGCCTGGTCAGCGGCCGGGACAGCCCGCCGGCCACCCCGAGGTCGTACGGGTGCCCACGGAACAGACCGGCGGCCATCAGCGTGGTGGCGAGCAGGGCTCCGCTGCGGTCGGCGAGGTCCCGGATCGCGGCCGCCGCCGGTTCGGCACCCCGGCCGGCGAGCAGCACCGGGCGGTGCGCCGTGCGGAGCCGGCGGGCGAGCGCGTCGACGTCGGCGGGGTCCGGTGCGAGTGGTCGTGGCGCGCGGGGCACCATCGGCGCCGGGACCGGCGGGTGCTGCGGGACCTGCGCGTCGGCCAGGTCGATCGGCACGTTCAGCACCACCGGGCCGGTCAGCTCGCGGGCGGCCCGGAACGCCAGCCCGACGTCCCGCATCGCGGTGCCGGCGGTGTGCACCGGGACGAACGTGCCCGCCGTGGCCAGCGCGTACGGCTGCTGGTCGAAGTGCTGCACGTGCAGCGGGTCGCCGGGCGGAGTGTCGCCGGCGATCAGGACCAGCGGGGTGCGGGCCTGCCGCGCGATGGTCAGCGCCGCCCCGGCGACCGCCAGTCCCGGCCCCTGGGTGACGGTGGCGACGCCGCAGCGGCCGGTGGTGCGGGCGTACCCGTCGGCCATCATCACCGCGGCGTTCTCGTTGCGGGCCGCGACGAACCGGACGCCGTGCCGCTCGACCAGGTCGGCGACCAGATACATGTTGGCGTCGCCGAGCAGACCGAAGACGGTGTCGACGCCGTGCGCCACGACGGCGTCGGCGATCGCCTCGAACACCCTCACCGCGCGTCCCCGTCGAGGTAGCCGCCGGGCGGGCGCAACGCCACGCTCAGCGCGCCGAGGAAGGAGTCGTTGGCCGCCGCGTCGAAGCGGGGACCGGCCAGCCGGGCGGCACGTTTGGTCATCGTGCGGCCGACCACCGAGGTGGCCAGCAGCCGGTCGGTGATCGCGTCCACGGCGGCGGGCAGGTCGTCGGCGGCGACCACCCGGGTGACCAGGCGCAGGTCGAGCAGTTCCGCGGGTTCGACCCGCTCGCCGAGCAGCAGCCACCGCTTGGCCAGGTCGGCGCCGACGAGGTCGGCGAGGATCGCCATGCCGCTCCAGGTCAGCGGGATGCCGTAGGTCACCTCGGGGAAGGTGAAGAACGCGCTGTCCGCAGCCACCCGCAGGTCGCTGGCGAGCCCGATGACGGCGCCCGAGCCGATGGCCGGCCCGTTGAAGGCGGCGACCGTGGTCTGGTCCAGCCGGTACCAGCGTTCGACCAGGTCGGCGGTGCGCCGCTGGACGTGCATGGTGGTCTCGGGATCGAGGTCGGCCAGCTCACGCAGGTCGGTCCCGGCGCAGAACGCCGTGCCCTCGCCGGTGAGCACCACCACCTCGACGGTGCGGTCGCGTCCGAGTTCGTGCAGCACGTCCTCGAAGCGGCCGAGCATGTCGAGGTCGAAGCTGTTGCGCCGCCTCGGTCGGTGCAGGGTCACCCGGGCCAACCGGCCGGAGCGGTGCAGCAGGACGGACTGATCAGTGGTCATGGTGACTCCGAGGTCAGGAGGGCGCGGTCGACGAGCGCGGCGGCGTGGCCGACGTACGACAGCGGGTCGAGCAGCCCGGCCAGTTCCGGGCCGGGCAGGGCGGCGGCCACCTGCGGGTCGGCGCGCAGCACCTCGACGAACGGCCGGTTCTGCTCCAGGCTGTCGCGGACGATCCGCATCACCAGGTGGTGGGCCTGCTCCCGGCCGAGCGGTTCGGCGAGGCGGAGCATGATCGCCTCGGAGAGCACCAGCCCACCGGTGAGATCGAGGTTGGTGCGCATCCGGTCCGGATCGACGCCGAGGTCACCGAAGACCTCGACCAGCCGTTCCAGGGCACCGCCGATGAGGATGAAGCACTCCGGCAGCAGTTTCCACAGCGTCATGCCGACGCCCATGTCGCGGTCGTCCTGCGCCACCATGGTCTGCATCGCCAGCGGCACCTGGGCGCGCAGCGTGCCGGCCGCGGCGATCACCGCCTCGCAGCGGATCGGGTTGCGTTTGTGCGGCATGGTGCTGCTGCCGACCTGGGTGGCGCGCTGCGGTTCGTGGGCCTCGCCGACCTCGGTGCGGCCGAGGAAATAGATCTCGCGGGCCAGTTTCTCGGCGCTGGAGGCGACCAGTCCGAGGACCATCAGGCACTCGGCGAAGCGGTCCGAGGTGGCGTGCCACGGGGTGTCGGCGACGCCGAGGCCGAGTTCGTCGGCCACGGCCCGTTCCAGGGCGAACGCCTGCGGACCGTAGCCGGCCATCGTGCCGGCGGCGCCACCCATGCTGGTCACCAGCAGGCGTTCGCGCATCTGGACCAGGCGGGTACGGTGCCGTTGCAGTTCGCTCTGCCACACCGCGCAGCGCAGGCCGAACGTGGTCGGCAGCGCCTGCTGGCCGTGGGTGCGGGCGGCCATCGGGGTGGCCCGGTGTCGCAGGGCCAGCCGGCGCAGGATGCGGACCAGTTCGTCGACCTGGCGGGAGACGATGTCCAGGCCGGCCCGGGCGCGCAGCACGAACCCGGTGTCCATCACGTCCTGGGTGGTGGCGCCGAGGTGGACGTAGCGTCCGGCGTCGCCCTGGCAGGCGGCGGTCAGCGCCCGGACCAGCGGCACGAGCGGGTGCACGGTGTCGGCGGCGTCGGCGGCGAGCACCGCGGTGTCCAGCCGGTCGAGCCGGGCCGCGGCGGTGATCGCCTGGGCGGCGGCCGACGGGATGACGCCGAGGCCGGCCTGCGCACGGGCCAGGGCCGCTTCGACGTCGAGCCAGGACTGCATGAGCTGGCGGTCGTTGAAGACGCCACGCATCTCGGCGTTGCCGAAGAAGCTGGTGACGGTCAACGAGTCCAGGAAACACGAGCCGAGCTGCATCAGCGTTGCTCCTCACCGGTGAGCAGGCCGAGCGCGGCGCGCCGGTCGACCTTGCCGGACGGCAGTAACGGCAGGTCCGGCACGGTACGGATCAGCGTCGGCACCTTGTGTCGGGCCAGTCGGGCGGCGGCCGCCCCGGCGAGCCGGTCGGGGTCGGGCGTGGTGCCCGGGGCGGCGACGACGAGGGCGGCGACCTCTTCGCCCCAGCGCGGTGACGGCAGGCCGAGTACGCACACCTGCGCCACGGCCGCGTCGTCGAGCAGGGCCGCCTCCACCTCGGCCGGGCTGATGTTCTCGCCGCCTCGGATGATCAGTTCCTTGACCCGGCCGGTGAGGGTGAGGATCCGGTCGGTGTCGAGCGCGCCCAGGTCGCCGGTGCGCAGCCAGCCGTCCGAGGTGATCGCGGCCTGGGTGGCGGTCGGGTCGTCGACGTACCCGGCGGTCACCGACTCGCCACGGACCAGCAGCTCACCGGCGTGGCCGGGGGGCAGTTCGGTGCGGGTGCCGGGAGTGACGACGACGGCGTCCAGGTCCGCGACGATCCGTCCGACGGTGTCGCCGGGGCTGCCGCAGCTCGCGTCGCCGGGGTCGACGCTGATCGTCGGGCCGGCCTCGGTCTGCCCGTAGATCACGGCGATGCGGTCCAGGCCGAGTACCCGGCGGGTGCGGGCGAGCAGCGCCGGTGCGCAGGGCGCGCCGCCGAGGAAGCCGACCCGCAGCGACGACAGGTCGAAGCGGTCCGGTGCGGCCTCCACGGTGTCGGCGAGCATCGTGGCCATCGTCGGGACGGCCTGGAGCACGGTGCACCGGTGCCGGGCGATCTGGGTGAGCACCGGTTCGGTGCGGAAGCGGCTCACCGACACCCACAGTGCGCCGGTGACCAGGGCTAGCACGGCGCCGCTGCTGAGCCCGGCCGCGTGGGCCAGGGGCAGCGGTGAGGCGATCCGGTCGGTGGCGCCGAGTCCGGCGGCGTCGGCAGTCCACCGCGCGTTGGCGATCAGGTTGCGGGCGCTGAGCGCGACCATCTTCGGCGGGCCGGTCGAGCCGGAGGTGAACTGGATGTTCAGGGTGGCGTCCGGGTGTCCGGCGGGAGCGGGCACTGTGCCGTCGCCGATCCCGGCCAGGTTGTCGCCGAGGACGTGCCAGCCGTACGGGCGGGCGGACCCGGGCAGTGCGGCGAGCGCCTGCGCGGCGGTGGCGGCGCCGTCGCGGTCGCGGAGGCGACGGGCGACGAAGAGTCGGCGGGGACGGCTGCGGGCCAGCGCCGTGGTCAGCTCCGGGGTGCTCAGCCCCGGATGCAGGGTCACCAGGGCGGCACCCCGCCACGCCGCGGCGGCCAGCAGGACCAGCCAGTCGAGGCTGTTCTCGGCCCACACGGCGATCCGGTCGCCCCGGCCGACGTCGAGCGCGGCCAGGGTGGCCGCCCGCCGGCCGGCGAGGTCGGCGAACTCCCCCGCCGACACCGTCCGGTCCAGGTCGAAGGCGTACAGGGGGCGGTCCGGATGCTGGGCGGCGTGCTCCAGGACGGTGGCGTCGAGGGCGTGGATCACCGGATCACTCCTTGACGAGCAGCAGGTTTCCGTGGTCGTCGACGGTCGCGGTCCACCCGGCGCCGACCACGGTCGTGCTGCCGTTCTCCCGGATGACGGCCGGACCGGACACCGTGCGGCCGGGGGCCAGGTCGGTGCGGCGGTGGACGGTGGCGTCGACCCAGCCGTGTGCGCCGTAGACGCGGGTCGGCTCGGGCTGGGGGGTGGTGCCGGACGGGGGCGCGAACCGTACGTCGGGGCGAGGGCCGTAGGCGGTGAGTCGGCAGTTGACGATCTCGACCGGGTGGCCGGAGCGGGCGTAGGCGTACCGGTCGGCGTAGGCGGCGTGGAAGGCCGCGACCAGGTCCTCGACGGTGGCCGGGACGTCCTCGACGGGGACGGCGAGGTCGAAGGACTGGCCCCGGAACCGCATCCCCACCGACAGACCGAAGGTGACCTGGTCGGGTTCGACGCCGTCCTCGGCCTTGAGCTGGGCCCGTGCGGTGTCGCGCAGTTCGGCCACCACGGCACGTACGGCGTGCAGTCCGCTCTCGTCGGCCGCCACCAGCACGGTGCGGACGTAGTCGTGCCGGGCCTGGGCGGTGACGAAGCCGAGGGCGGAGAAGTTGCCCGGCACCGGTGGCACGAGGACCCGGCGGATGCCCAGGTCGTCGGCGAGCACGGTGGCGTGCATGGGGCCGGCGCCGCCGAAGGGCATCAGCACGAAGTCCCGGGGGTCGTGGCCGCAGGCGACCGAGATCTCCTTGATCGCGCTGGTCATCTTGGCGGTGGCGATGGTGAGGATCCCGTGTGCCAGTTCCAGGTCGTCGAGGCCGAACTCGGTGGCCAGGCGGTGCATGGCCGTGCGGGCGGCGGCGACGTCGAGGCGTACCTCGCCGCCGAGGCTCTCTTCGGCGTCGAGGTGGCCGACGAGCAGGTGGGCGTCGGTGGTCGTCGGCTCGGTGCCGCCCCGGCCGTAGGCGGCGGGGCCGGGGGTGGAGCCGGCGCTGCGGGGGCCGATGCGGAGTTCGCCGCCGAGGTCGCGCCAGGCGATCGAGCCGCCACCGGCACCGATGGTGTTGATCTCGACCTGGAAGGTGCGGTTCGGGTAGCCGGCGATCGTCCCGTCGTTGGTCATCAACGGGGTGCCGTTCTTGATCAGGCAGACGTCGGTGCTGGTGCCGCCGATGTCGCAGGTGATCACGTTCGGGTAGCCGGCCAGGCCGGCGACGTGGACGCTGGCGGCGACGCCGCCGGCCGGGCCGGACAGGGCCAGGTTGATCGGCAGCCGGCCGGCCTCCTCGGTGGACACCACACCGCCGCTGCTGGTCATGATCGACAGTGGGTGGGCGTAGCCGCCCTCGGCGAGGGTGTCGCCGAGTCCGCGCAGGTAGTCGGAGACGGTGGAGCGGACGCTGGCGTTGAGCACGGTGGTGGCGAAGCGCTCGTACTCGCCCTGTTCCGGCACCACGTCGGAGGAGATGGTGCAGACCAGGTCGGGATAGCGTTCGGCGAGACGGGCGGCGGCGGCCCGCTCGTGCGCCGGGTTGCGGTAGGAGTGCAGCAGGCAGACGGCCACGGCCTTCGGCCCGGCGGCGGCCACCCGGTCCAGCACGCTGTCGAGGGCGGCGGTGTCCAGCGGCCGCACGACGCTGCCGTCGGCGCCGATGCGCTCGGGCAGGACGTGCCGCAGTCGACGGGGGGTCAGCGGGGGGCGTCCCGCCTCCTTGACGCTGTAGAGCTGCGGTCGGTGCCCGAGCCCCATCTCCAGGACGTCGCGGAAGCCCTCGGTGGCGACCACGCTGACCGGCTCGCCGGAGCCTTCCAGCAGTGCGTTGGTGACCCGGGTGGTGCCGTGGACGAAGCGGTCGACCTCGTCGAGGCGTACGCCGAGCTTGGCCAGGCCCTCGAAGATGGCCGCGGCCGGGTCGTCGGGCGTGGACAGGGTCTTGGCCTCGGCGAGCCGGGCGGTGGCCGGCTCGTACACGATGACGTCGGTGAAGGTGCCACCGATGTCGACGCCGATGCACAGCATGGCGAGCCTTTCGATAGTGGTGGGCGCGCGGGGGCCGGCGGCCGGCAGCGGCGCGCCGTCGGAGGCGGGCGGGTCAGAAGGTGACGCCGTAGCGGCGCAGGGTCTTGCTGGTGACGGTCCGCAGGATCCAGTCGAAGAGGTAGCCGAGCAGGCCCAGGGTGATGATGCCGACGAAGACCCATTCGGTCTTGGCGTAGTTGCGGGCGGTCCAGATGAGCGATCCGAGGCCGCTCTGTGCCGCGACGATCTCGGCGGAGACGATCGTCAGGAAGGAGTTGCCCATGGCCAGCCGGGCGCCGGTCACGACGTGCGGCACGGTCGACGGCAGCACCACCGAGGCCAGGGTGCGTGCCGCGTTGGCGCCGAGCGCGCGGGCGGCGCGCAGGCGTAGTTCGTCGACGGACAGGACGCCGGCCAGCGTGTTGAGCGCGACGATGAAGACGGTGGTGTAGAAGATCAGCGCGATCTTCGACGCCTCTCCCGGCCCGAGCCAGATGATCGCCAGGGTGACGAAGGCGATCGGCGGGACGAACCGGAAGAACTGGATGTACGGGTCCAGCATCAGCCGCAGCCACGGTACGCAGCCCATCAGGAGCCCGACCGGTACGCCGATGACGACACCGAGCGCCCAGCCGGTGAGGATCCGGGTCGACGAGGCGCTGATCGAGCTGGCCAGCGTGCCGTCCTGGATGAGTTCGACCGCACCGCGCCAGGTGAGCAGCGGCGAGGGCAGGAAGAAGGCGGTGTAGTTGCGGCTGACCAGGTCCCAGATGACGACGCCGAGCAGCACCGACAGGGCCGACAGGCCGATCCGGGTCAGCCTGGGTCGGCTGGTGCGGCGGCGGGCCGGGCCGGTCGTGTCCCGGCTGGTCTTCTCCGGCACCGCGCGGAGGTCCACGCTCATCGTCGTGCCTTCCTGTCGGCGCCGTCGGTTGTCGGGCGCTGTCGACCGTCGTGTCCGTCGTCGAGGCCCTGGGCCTGCAGGGTGCGGGCCACCTCGGCGCCGATGTCCTCGCGGAGTTCGCGGAAGAGTGCGGCGCTGGCCGGGTCGGTCAGGTCGCGGGGCCGGGGCAGGTCGCACGGGTAGACGGTCTTGATGGCCGCCGAGGGTCCGGCGGTCATGGTGACGATCCGGTCGCCGAGCAGGATCGCCTCGCCGATGTCGTGCGTGACGAACACGATGGTGGCGCCGGTCTCACGCCAGATCCGGTCGAGTTCGACCTGCATGACCAGGCGGGTCTGGGCGTCCAGGGCGCCGAAGGGCTCGTCCATCAGCACGACCGACGGTTCGTTGGCCAGCACCCGGGCCAGTTGTGCGCGTTGGCGCATGCCGCCGGAGAGTTGGCCGGGGAACCGGTCGGCGCTGTGGCTGAGCCCGACCATCGCCAGGTAGCGGTCGACGTCGGCGGCCCGCTGGGCCTTGCCGACGCCGCGCATGCGCGGGCCGAACTCGACGTTCTGTCGGACCGTCAGCCACGGGAAGAGCGCTTCGGCGCTCTGGAACACCACGCCCCGGGAGACGTCGGGGCCGGTGACCCGCGCGCCCGCGCAGGTCACCTCCCCACCGACGGGTGTGACGAAGCCCGCGATCGCGTTGAGCAGTGTCGACTTGCCGCAGCCGCTGGGGCCGAGCAGGCAGACGAACTCCCCTGCGGCGATGTCCAGGTTCGCCTGGCGGACCGCAACGAAGTCGCCGAACCGGATGTCGACGTCGCTCACGGACACCGGGGAGCCCGTACGGTTCACGCCACCCCCCTGATCATGACGGTCGCCGGGTCGGCCTTCTGGCTGACGATGTTGCTGTCCTGCTGGAACTGGGCGATCTCGTTGTAGCGCTGGATGTCCTCGTCGGTGAAGTCACGGACCTGGCACTGCACGCCTTCGAGAAGGGACTGGGCCTCGGCGGCGGGCACCTTGATCGCGGTCTCGGTGACGGTGCCGGCCTTGGCCGGGTCGGCGGTGAGCTGCTCGCATGCCTGGGCGATGGTGTCGACGACCTTCTTGGCCGTCTCCTTGTTGCCCTCGTACCAGGCGCCGTCGACGCCGATCACGAGGTTGTAGACGTATCCGATCTCGCCGCTGGTCAGCAGCACGGTGCCGCCGTTGGCGACGCCCCGCGAGGGCCACGGCTCCCACATGATGTAGCCGTCGACGTCGCCGCGTTGCAGAAGCGCCGGCATCTCGGCGGGTGAGGCGTTGACGAACTCGACGGTGTCACGGGCGATGTTGCGGCTGTCGAGGACCTTGTTGGTGGCGTACTCGTTCACGGTGCCCGGCACGACGCCGTACTTCTTGATGCCGGCGACGTCGGTGATGCCGGAGCGGGCGACGAGCTTGATGAAGCTGGGCGACTGCGAGAAGACCGCGAGTCCCTTGATGTCGCCCCGGGTCGCGCGGTTGAGCAGGCTGGATTCGGTGCTGGCGGTGACCTGGCCCTGCTTGGCCAGGATCGCGTCGAGCCCGCCGGTCCCCTCCTGGTACTGGGTGACGGTCACGTCGAGCCCGGCCTGGTCGAAGAGGTTCTCCTGGTCGGCGAGGTAGATCGGCGAGTACGCCGGGTCGACGCCGACGCCGAAGTTGACGGCGGGGTTGGGGCCGCTGTCGCCGTCGGACTCGCCGGAGGACTGGTTCTCGGAACACGCCGCCATGGCGACGGTCATCAGCAGGGCGGCGGCCGCAGCCGTTACGCGCATTCTCATGGCTACCCCAGACTTCAGCGGCTCATATTGTGGTCTTAGTTTCTTAATATGGGACGCTACTGTGAGGCGCTCGACAACGTCAAGAGGCGCAAGTGAAAGCCTCTCACCACAGACAGTAGCCAGAGACCGCCGAACGCCCCGTCGCGCTCATCAGCACACGGAGGAGATAGCGACCATGAAGTACCTGAACAACCCACTTGATGCGACGAGTCCGAAATCTCGGACGGGCGAGCCGGACAAGACGACCGTCACGCAAAGTGTCGATAGCTCGGCCGTGGATCGGCTCATCTCCCGCAGCGGGCACACGCCGACGACGATCGAGCGGACCTGGACCGTGACCGACACGCTCCTCTACGCCCTCGGTGTCGGCGCCGGAGCCGACGAACTCCGTTACACCACGGAGAACACCGCCGGGCACCCGCACGCCGTACTCCCGAGCTTCGCCACCCTGCTCGCCGCCGACCCGCCGTACCTCGGCGAACCGGCCGTCGTCCGGCACGCCGGGGAGACCCTGACCCTGCACCGACCGTTGCCACCCGCCGGCCGGGCCCGCATCACCGCCGCCGTCACCGGCGTCCACGACCAGACCAGCGGTGCTCTGCTCCACCACCGATCCGAGATCCACGGCACCGACGGCGTCCACCTGGCCACCGTCGAGCGCAGCATGTTCGTCATCGGGGCGGGCGGCTTCGACGGCCCACGCGCACCACGCACCCACTGGCAGCGACCGGCGGAGCACCCCGACCACACCACTGCCCACCACACCCGCCCTGACCAGGCGCTGCTCTACCGCCTCAACGGCGACCGCAACCCACTGCACTCCGATCCGGCGGTAGCCGTCGCCGCCGGCCTACCCGGCCCCGTCCTGCACGGCCTGTGCACGTTCGGCTTCGCCACCCGGACCCTGCTGCGCACGATCGCCGACGACGCCCACGACCGGGTACGACGGCTCAGCGCCCGGTTCACCGCACCACTGTTCCCCGGCGACACCCTCACCGTGCTGGTGTGGCGCCGCCCGGGTGGCGCACTCTTCCAGGCCGTCGACGGCCGAGGCCGTCCGGTCCTCAATCAGGGCACGCTGGACCTGCACGGATGACCACGAGGCGACGTCCGCGCGCCTGAGTCCGCGCCACGGACGGGGAGCCCCTCCCGGCCGTGCCGAGCGGTAGCCTGGACGGGCAGCCACCTTTCGAGGTGGCGGCACGGCGGTGGGGCCCGCCGTACCCGAACCGTGCCGCACCCGGTCACCGACGGTCCCTACCTGATGATCCTCGCGCACGCCCGCACCGGGTGTGGAGACCGCCCAGGTAGGAGCCCGTGCACGTGCCGCGTGACGAACACCGCGACCCAGCCGCCCGCAGCCCGCTGCGCGAACCGGTCGATCCCGACATCGTCGTCCCACCGGGGCCACCCGGTCGGGTGCCGCGACAGATCGAGATCCTCGCCGCGATCGCGGCCGGCGGCGTCCTCGGCGCCTGTGCCCGCTACGGTGCCGTCGTGCTGTTCCCGACCGCGCCCGCGGCGTTCCCGTGGACGACGTTCTGGATCAACATCACCGGCTGCGCCCTGATGGGTGCGCTCCTGGTCCTGATCACCGAACGGCGCACCGCGCACCCACTGGTCCGGCCCTTCCTCGGCACGGGCGTCCTCGGCGGCTACACCACGTTCTCCACCTACGCCCTCGACGGCCAGCACCTGATCGGTGGCGGTCGGGCGGGCACGGCACTGTTCTACCTCGGCGGCACCCTCGTGGCGGCGCTGGCCGCCGGGTGGGGCGCGGCGACGCTCACCCGACTGTTCCTCGCCACCCGCCCCACCCGGGACGGAGCCGCCGGATGAACTGGCTCATGGTCATCCTCGGCGCCCTCGTCGGCGCGCCCCTGCGCTACCTGATCGACCGCACCGTCCAGGCCCGGCTGGGCACCGCCTTCCCGTGGGGCACCTTCACCGTCAACCTGCTCGCCTGCGTCGCCCTCGGTCTCCTCGCCGGGTTCAGCACCGCGACCACCGTGCCGGCTGCCCTGCAGCACCTGATCGGGACCGGCCTGTGCGCGACGCTGAGCACCTACTCGACGTTCTCCGTCGAGACGATCCGCCTGACGGAGAACGGCGCGACGCTGCTGGCGGTCGCCAACGCCCTCGGTAGCGTCCTGGCCGGGCTGGCTGCTCTCTCCCTCAGCAGCCACCTCGCCATCGTGCTCCTCAGCTGAGTGCGACGGCCCGTGCACCGCTCGGAGGATGTCGCCACGATCGGGTCCGGTCGGCTGCTACTCCCGCCAGCCGGTCAGCTCGACCCCCTTGGCCAGGTCCACCCGGAAGCCCAACGCGATCTCGCCGCTCTCGCCCGGCGCGAGCGACAGCCGCCAGGTCACCTCACCCAACTCCGTCCGCTCGACCGGCGGCGGCACCACGGTCGTCTCGCGTACCACCACCGCCTCGTCACGCGAGACCGGGAGCTGGTCACGCACCTCGACGGTCGCCGGACGGGACGTGTGGTTGTCGACGGTGATGCGGTACTCCACCTCGCGCCGCCGGGTCGACCCGAGCGTGGCCTTGGTCTCGGCGCGTCGGTGCAGCTTCCGCTCCACCCGCATCCGGTCGTCCACCCCGAGCGCCACCTCGGTCTCCTCACCCGGCGCCCACATCGGCAGCCGGGTGGAGGCGACGAAGTCGGCATCGTGGAACACCGAGGCCGGGCCCGCGAGCAGCGCGTGCTCCGAGGTGTTACGGACCGTGGCCCGCAGGTGGGCCTCGGCGGCCCGGACCGGTGCGGTGACGTGGTCCAGCCGGGCCGGTAGCTCCAGCACGGCGATGACGGCCCGGTGGGCGCTGCCGTCGGCGGGCACCGCCACCGGCCGGGCCGGCCGGTAGGTGGCCGCGCTGACCCCCTGCTCGACCTCGGCGACGCTCTCCCGCAGCTCCTGCGGGACCGGTGGCGCGGCCCGCGCCAGGCTGGCGGCCGGTGCCGCGCCGAACGCCGGCATCCCGGCCGCCATGACCGGCGGCGCCACGCGCGGCGGCGGCCGGAACCGGTCGAGATACCAGGGCGACAACTCGGGTACGCCGGTCGTCGCCGCCGGCCGGGCGGTGGAGAGGCGGAGGTCGCACTCCGGCCAGTCCTCTCCGGTGCTCTGGCTGACCATCCCGAACCAGGTGACGGTCATGGTCTCGTCGACCAGCCGCAGGTCGTAGGAGGGTTGCCACCGGGCGCCCTCCACCAGGTAGGTCAACTCCAGCTCGACGTCGGTGTCGTCGGCCTCGACCGCCACGATCACCTCGGCGGCCAGCCGATCCGGCTGCCGCTTCCCCTGCGCGGCGTCGAGATCCCGCCCGACCGCGGCCAGTTCCTCCCTCAACTCGGTCCGTCGACGGGTCAGCCCACGCCGACGGGCACGCGAGTCGGCGAGCTGAGCGACCACCGAATCGGTGAAGGCGGCGACGTCGCCGGGCGCGGCGTCGCCGGCGGCCAGCGCGCGGGCGTACGTGCCACCGGCCCGCTCGGCCAACCGGGTGAGGAACTCCCCGCGCTGCTCCTCGACGGCGTCCGCGTCGTCGAGCTCGGCCAGCTCGTCGGTCACCTCGCGACGACGCTGCTCCAGGGCGACGACCTGCGCGTCGGTGCTGCGGGCCTGCCGCCACGTGCTCACGTCCACGCCGAGCACGGTGGCGGCACCCCGACCGCCGACCCGGACCGAGTCCCGCCGCAGGCCGAGCGGCAGCGGCGCGACGCGTACGCGGTGCTGACCGGCCGCCAACCGGAGACCGCCGCGTCGGGTGACCCGGGCCCGGTCGGGATAGACGGTGACGCCGACGACGGGGGCATCGATCTCCGCAGTGTCCACGGCGGCGAGGGTAGTCGACAGCTACGACCGTTCCCTCCGGCACTGGTGACCCGTGTCGGGGCGACGACGAGCGGCCACCGAAACACTTCCGCCACTTTTCCGAAACTACCGGTTGAAAACCCTGGAACATTCTGCCAGCCTGATAGGCATCGATCGATGAGATCGCTAACATTGATCTTCCTGCCCCTGGAGGTGTCCCACACCGTCACCAGGCCCGAGCAACCGGGTGACACGTCCACATCCGAGTCCACCGCCCGCGACCACGTCCCGGCGGGCGACGGGCTCGACCACCGCCACCCTTCACCTGCCGGCCAGCCGGCCAGAGACGACTCACCTCCGCGCGGATGCCGGGCGTGAGCCCTGGTCCGGTCGGCGGACACCGCATTGCGGGTCGCCACCTGAGCGCACCCGATCAGTGACAGATACGTCCCATCCCATCAGTGGAGGATCAGCATGATCTCCCGGACCCGTCCCTCCAGGCGTCGACTCAGAGCGCTCTACGTTCCCGGAGCCGCCGCGCTGGTCGCCGTCTTCGTCGCATCACTGCTGCCCACACTCGCCCACGCCGCCGAGACCACCCTCGCGGCGGCGGCGAACCAGTCCGGCCGGTACTTCGGTGCGGCGGTGGCGGCGAACAAGCTCAACGACGGCGCGTACACGACGATCCTGAACCGCGAGTTCAACAGCGTCACGCCCGAGAACGAGATGAAGATCGACGCGACCGAGCCGCAGCAGGGCAACTTCACGTTCACCAACGCGGACCGGATCGTCAACCACGCTCTCAATCGGGGCTGGAAGGTGCGTGGCCACACGCTGGCCTGGCACTCGCAGCAGCCCGGCTGGATGCAGAACATGTCCGGCACCCAGTTGCGTAACGCCATGCTCAACCACGTCACGCGCGTCGCGACCTACTACCGGGGCAAGATCCATTCCTGGGATGTGGTGAACGAGGCGTTCGCCGACGGTGACAGTGGCGCCCGGCGCGACTCCAACCTGCAGCGCACCGGTAACGACTGGATCGAGGCGGCGTTCCGGGCCGCCCGGGCGGCGGACCCGGGCGCGAAGCTCTGCTACAACGACTACAACACCGACAACTGGAACTGGGCCAAGACCCAGGCCGTCTACCGGATGGTCCAGGACTTCAAGAACCGGGGCGTACCGATCGACTGCGTCGGGTTCCAGTCGCACTTCAACGCCCAGTCGGCGTACAACAGCAACTACCGCACCACGCTGTCCAGCTTCGCCGCCCTCGGCGTCGAGGTGCAGATCACCGAGCTGGACATCGAGGGCTCCGGCACCTCGCAGGCCAACACCTACCGCAGTGTGGTCAACGACTGCCTCGCGGTCGCCCGCTGCACCGGCATCACGGTGTGGGGCATCCGGGACACCGACTCGTGGCGCTCCGGCGGCACCCCGCTGCTCTTCGACGGCAGCGGCAACAAGAAGGCCGCGTACACGGCCACCCTGGACGCGCTGAACAGCGCCGGTCCCGGAACCACCCCCACGCCCACCACGCCGGGGCCCACCAACCCTCCGTCCGGCTCCGCCAGCGAGATCGTGGGTTCGCAGTCCGGCCGGTGCGTCGACGTGCCCAACTCCTCGCGAGACAACGGCACCCGGGTCCAGCTCTACGACTGCAACAAGCAGACGAACCAGGCATGGACGTACGACAGCTCCACCAAGCAACTCCGCGTCTACGGCGACATGTGCCTCGACGCCGCCGGCACCGGCAACAGCGCCGCCGTCCAGATCTACGCCTGCCACAGCCAGACCAACCAGCAATGGAACATCAACACCAACGGCACCATCAGCGGCGTCCAATCCGGCCGCTGCCTCGACGCCTGGAACACCACCAACGGCGCCCAGATCCAGCTCTACGACTGCCACGGACAGACCAACCAGCAGTTCCGGCTGGTCTCCCTCGGCGGTCCCACCTCACCGCCGCCGACCACGCCGCCGCCGTCGGGTAACTGCTCGCTGCCCTCGTCGTACCGGTGGTCCTCGACGGGCGCGTTGGCGCAGCCGCGGTCGGGGTGGGTGTCGTTGAAGGACTTCACCCACGCCCCCTACAACGGCCAGCAGCTCGTCTACGCCACCACCCACGACACCGGCACCAGCTGGGGGTCGATGAACTTCGGCCTCTTCTCCAACTGGAACCAGATGGGCTCGGCCAGCCAGAACGCCATGCCGTTCTCCGCCGTCGCCCCCTCACTGTTCTACTTCGCACCGCGCAACGTCTGGGTTCTGGCCTACCAGTGGGGCGGCCCGGCGTTCTCCTACCGCACGTCGACCAACCCGGCGGACGTGAACAGTTGGGGGCCGGCGCAGACGCTGTTCACCGGATCCATCTCCAACTCCGGCACCGGTCCGATCGACCAGGCTCTCATCGGTGACAGCCAGAACATGTACCTCTTCTTCGCCGGTGACAACGGCCGCATCTACCGGGCCAGCATGCCGATCGGGAACTTCCCCGGCAGCTTCGGCTCCAACTACACCACGATCATGACCGACACCACCAACAACCTCTTCGAGGGCGTGCAGGTCTACAAACTCGAAGGCGAGAACCGGTACCTCATGCTCGTCGAGGCCATCGGCTCCCAGGGACGCTACTTCCGCTCCTTCACCGCCACCAGCCTGGGTGGCACCTGGACCCCCCAGGCCGCCACCGAGAGCAACCCGTTCGCCGGTAAGGCCAACAGCGGCGCCACCTGGACCAACGACATCAGCCACGGCGAACTACTGCGCACCAACGCCGACCAGACCATGACCGTGAACGCCTGCAACCTGCAACTGCTCTACCAGGGCCGTTCACCCAACTCCGGCGGCGACTACGGCCTCCTGCCGTACCGCCCCGGACTACTCACCCTGCAACGCTGACCGCGCGCAGGTCCGGCTAGGGCACAGCCGGCGCGGGCGGGTCCGGTGCATACCGGACCCGCCCATCCCACACCCACCCCCACCACCAGGAGGTATCGACAGTGCGAGGACATGCGCCCCCTCCCCCGCCCTCGGGGATCACTGACGCTCACCGAGCGTCCCCCGGCGTTCGGGGACGGCTGTTCACGCTCGCCACCGCCGGACTCGCCGCCGCCGTCGGCTTGCTCACCATCACCATGGCGACCGGGTCGGCGTCGGCCGCCGACAACCCGTACCAGCGGGGTCCGGACCCCACCCGGAACAGCGTCGCGGCCGAGAACGGCCCCTTCGCCAACACGTCGGTCAGCGTCCCGTCCGGGAACGGCTTCAACGGCGGTCGGATCTACTACCCGACCGACACCAGTCAGGGCACCTTCGGTGCCATCGCGATCTCGCCGGGATACACCGCGCTGTTCTCCGCCGAACTGGCGTGGATGGGACCGTGGCTGGCCTCGCACGGTTTCGTGGTGATCGGCATCGAGACCAACAGCCGCAACGACTTCGACACGGCGCGCGGCACCCAGTTGCTCGCCGCTCTGGACTACCTGACGCAGCAGAGCACGGTCCGCAACCGGGTCGACCCGAACCGGCTGGCCGTCGCGGGTCACTCGATGGGCGGCGGCGGGGCGCTGAGCGCCGCGATGCGACGCCCGTCGCTGAAGGCGGTGGCCGGCATCACGCCGTACTCGCCGTCGTCGAACCTGGCCAACGACCGGGTGCCCACGATGATCATCTCCGGACAGGCGGACACGGTGGTCACCCCGTCGTACGCGCTCGGTCTGTACAACAGCATTCCGGCCACGACGGAGAGCGTCTACCTGGAGGTCGCCGGTGGCGACCACGGATTCATGGTCGGCCGGTCGAACCCGGTGCTGATCCGGACCATGCTGCCGTTCCTGAAGACGTTCGTCGACAACGACGCCCGGTACACCCAGTTCCTCTGCCCGCTGGTGGACAACAGCGGGGTGGTCACCTACCGCAATACGTGCCCGTTGTTGCCGCCGCCGACCGGTACGCCGACGCCGACCCCCACCACGCCCGGGCCGACGACGCCGCCGCCCACCACGCCGCCGCCCGGCTCCGCCAGCGAGATCGTCGGTACGCAGTCCGGCCGGTGCGTCGACGTCCCCAACTCGTCACGCACCAACGGCACCCGCGTCCAGCTCTACGACTGCAACCGGCAGACCAACCAGACCTGGACCTACAACACCAGCACCAAGCAACTCCGCGTCTACGGCGACATGTGCCTCGACGCCGCCGGCACCGGCAACAGCGCCGCCGTCCAGATCTACGCCTGCCACAGCCAGACCAACCAGCAATGGAACATCAACACCAACGGCACCATCAGCGGCGTCCAATCCGGCCGCTGCCTCGACGCCTGGAACACCACCAACGGCGCCCAGATCCAGCTCTACGACTGCCACGGACAGACCAACCAGCAGTTCCGCCTCGCGGCCAGATGATCATGACCGGCCCGGTCGGTACGCAGGTCTCCAAGCTGCGCAGCCGGGTCCTACAGGTCTGAGCGCCAGATGAAACGGGCGGGCTCGATCATGTCGAGCCCGCCCGTTGCCGCGTACGTCCGACTGCGGGCTCCGTAGGCTTGGGCTGGTGACATCTGTGCGGGAACGGATCAGGGCGGTTCTCGCCGGGGCGGTCGACTACGAGGCGGGGCTGGACGCGCTCACCGTCACACCGTCGGTCGACGTCGACCCGGCGCTGGTGGCGGCGAGGGACGAGGCGTTCGCGCGGCTGTGGCGGGGCGGATGGCAGCCGGCCGAGCTGCACCGGGTGGTCGCGCGGCGGGGCCTGCCGCGCCAGGCCGACCTGGTGACCGACGCGGTCGCCGCGTACCTGCGACGGTTTCCCCGGACCACGGTCGACCGGCGGTGGCTGGCGCAGGCGGACGCCCTCGGGGCGCAGGTCTGGTGGGCGGACGACGCCAGGTATGTCGACGCGCTCGTGGCCCGCTGGCGGCTCGACCGGGTGGCCGTACTCGATCTGGTGTTGGGCCTGCTCGCCATCCTGGCCGCGCTCCCGCCGATCGAGGTACTCGTCCCGCCGCCCGGGTCCGCCGCCGCACCCGTCGCCGGGCCGGGATCGTCCCGGATCGACACCCGGCTGCTGGACCGGGTACGCGCCCTGCTGGCCAAGGCGGAATCGACGACCTTTCCGGCCGAGGCGCAGGCGTACACCGCCAAAGCGCAGGAACTGGTCACCCGGCACAGCCTGGACGAGGCGCTGCTGGCAGCGCGGAGCGGTGACGCGTCACCGGTGGTGCCGTACGCGCGCCGGATCGGCGTGGACCACCCGCACGACGGGGAGAAGGCGTCCCTGCTGGCCGCCGTCGCCAAGGCGAACCGCTGCCACACGGTCTGGTCGCCGGAACTGGCGTTCAGCACCGTCTTCGGGTTCGACACCGACATCGACGCGGTGGACCTGCTCTACACCTCGCTGCTGGTGCAGGCGCACCAGGCGATGGCACGGACCGAGCCGCCGGGCGGTAAGGCCGGTCGGAGCCGGCTGAAGGCGTACCGTCAGTCGTTCCTGGTGGCTTTCGCCGACCGGATCGACGAACGGCTGACCGCCGCGGCGCAGGTCGCGTTGGCGCAGGTCAGCGATCGGCGAGACGGAAACGACGCGAGCGACCTGCTTCCGGTGCTCGCCGCGCGGGACGAGCAGATCCGCGAGACCATGCGGCGGGTCTTCCCGGACACGGTCCGGTCCCGGGCCATCCGGGTGGACAGCCGCGACGGTTGGGAGTCCGGTCGGCAGGCCGCTGACCGCGCCTCCCTGCCGTCCGACACCAGGCGGTGACGGGATGTCCCGCCCGTCCGAGCCCACCGCACCCCGTTGGCACAGCAGGTGCAGGTTCCTGGCCCACACGCGTCGGTCGACCGCGGGCGGTTCTGGCGACAGGACGACCGTCCGCACCGGGTCACGGCGCGGACGGTCGCCTCGCGATCAGCTCCCGAAGGTGCCGATGTAGAGCAGGCGGTTGGGTGAGCCGGCTCCGGGGTTGACGACGACGTTCGGGGTAGCGGCGGCGACGATCGCCGCGTTCACGGTCGCCGGCGACGCCGACGGGTTGTTCCGCAGGTAGATCGCGGCGGCGCCGGCCACGTGCGGGGCGGCGAACGAGGTGCCGCTACCGGTGTACGTGGCGGTGTTGCTGGTCCGCCACGCGGCGGTGATCGACACACCCGGGGCGAACAGGTCCAGCGCGGTGCCGTAGTTGGACCAGGTCGGCCGGGTGTCGGTGCGGTCGGTGGCCCCGACGGTCAGCGCCTCGGTGACCCGGGCCGGTGAGGTGCCGGTGGCCGGTACACCGGAGTTGCCCGCGGCGATGGCGTAGGTGATGCCCGCGTTGATGGATCGCCGGACCGCAGCGTCGAGGGTGGTGCTGGCGCCACCGCCGAGGCTCAGGTTGGCCACCGCCGGCCGGGTCGCATTCGCGGTAACCCAGTCGACACCGGCGATGACACCGGCCGTGGTGCCGGAACCGCTGTTGTTGAGCACCCGGACCCCGACGACGGTGGCGTTCTTGGCCACCCCGTAGGCGCTCCCGGCGGCGACCGAGGCGACGAAGGTGCCGTGCCCGTTACCGTCGTCGGTGTTGTAGTCGTTGTCGACTGCGTCGTAGCCGTGCACCGCCCGGCCGCCGAAGTCCTGGTGGCTGATCCGGACTCCGGTGTCGACCACGAAGATCCGCACCCCGTTGCTCGGACCGTAGGTGAACGACTGGTTCAGCGGCAGGTTCCGCTGGTCGATGCGGTCGAGACCCCAGGACGGCGGATTCGGCTGGGTCGCCAGCGCCTGTACCCGCTGGTTCTGCTCGACGTAGGCGACGGTCGGGTCGGCCGCCAGCCGACGGGCGGCCCGCTCGGTGAGGGTGGCGGAGTAGCCGTTGACCGTCCGCCCGTAGAGCCGGTCGACCTGGCCACCGCCGTACCGGGTGGTGACACGCTCCGCGCCGGCACGGGTGAGCTGCTGCCCGTCCTTGAGTACGACGATGTAGCTGCCCGCGACGGCGGTCGGCAGGTCGGCGCCGAGAATGGTGCCGGTGACCGGCGTGGCCGCCGCCGGGTTGACCCCGGCCGTGGCGAGTAGTGCACCCGCGAGCGTGGCGGCGCCCAGAATACCGAGCCGGCGGCGGGTGGCGAGGTGGGTGAGCCTCACGTGGCTGCTCCTTCCTGGGCCGGCCGTGGCAGCGGCCGGCGCATGCCGCACACAGTCCAATCTGGACGACGGTGCGCGGTATCCCTTGTGATGCACCGGGTTCGGTGCGACACCCAGGCTAGGGAAGGATGAGCCATCGATGGTTGCGGTTGCTTTAGGCTTCTGTTGCCGGCTTGCTCCAGCCGTAACGAAACGACCTGTGACAGGTCAGGTCGCCCGGCCGGCGGAGACGGTCGTCTGGTTGCCGGCCATGAGACGTCCCGGCGCATCGCGGTCAGGGGCGGCCGGGGTGGCCGCATCGCCGGGGTGGTGCGGCGTCCAGGGCGGCTCACGCAGCGCAGGACAGTGTTCGGCGGTCGGGTGGTTCGCGATGTCGATCATGCGGTCGAGGGCGTCGCGGGCGGCGGCGAGGTCGGCCATGGCGGCAGTGATCCGGTCACGTTCGACGGCCAGCAGCGCGAACGCCTCGCGCGATCCGTGTCCGGCGTCGACGTAGGGCATCAGCTGCAGGATGGTCCGGCTGGGCACACCGGCGGCGAAGAACTGTTGGATCAACCGGACCCGTTCGACGGCTGATTCGGGATAGGTGCGCTGGCCCCTGGGGCTCCGCTCCGACGTGAGCAGACCCTGCTCCTCGTAGTACCGCAGCGCTCGCGTACTCACGCCGGAGCGCCGCGCGACGTCACCGATCCGCATCCACGTCCTCCTTCGGCTTCGCAATCCGACTTGCCCTTGACGTCAACGTCAGCTTTTACCGTAGTCGACGTCGGGCCGGACACGGTCCCACCCCATCCCGAGATGACCAGGCAGGGAGCACGGAACCCATGAACATCGCCGACCAGATCGCCCTCGTCACCGGATCCAACCGTGGAATCGGCCGCCAGTTCGTGCTCGAGTTGCTCGAACGCGGAGCGCGCAGGGTGTACGCGACGGCCCGTCGCCCCGAGAGCCTCGGCTTCGCCGACAGCCGCGTGGTGCCGCTGCGACTCGACCTGCTCGACCACGAGTCCGTCGTCGCCGCCGCAGCGGCCGCGCGTGACGTCACGCTTCTCGTCAACAACGCCGGCATCGCGACCGGCGCCCCGCTCGTCACCGGTGAGATCGCCGAGGTCCGCCGCGAGATGGACACGCACTTCTGGGGCACCCTCGACGTGATCCGCGAGTTCACCCCCGTACTCGCCGCGAACGGCGGTGGCGCGATCGTGAACGTGCTCTCGGCACTGTCGTGGTTCGCCGGCCCGGGTACCGGCGCGTACTCCGCCGCCAAGGCCGCCGAGTGGAACATGACGAACGGTGTACGCCTCGAACTGGCCGCCCAGGGCACTCTGGTCCAGGGCGTACTCCTCGGTGCCGCCGACACGGACATCACGGCCGACTACGACGGACCCAAGATCGACCCTCGTGACGTCCCGCGTCGATCGCTCGACGGGCTGGCCGCCGGGTCGATCGAGGTGATCGTCGACGACTGGACCGCGATGGTGAAGGCGTCCCTCGCCGACGACCCGGCCCCGTTCTACACGCGGGTCACCGAGATGCTGGGCGCCAGCTGAGCTACCCGGCCCACCTCACGGAACAAGGATCGTCTTGCCCCGGATGCGTCCGGCCTCGGCGTCGCGGTGCACCGAGGCCAGGTCGGCGAGAGGACGCGACGCAGCGATGTCGAGACGGACGGCCCCGGCGTCGACCAGGGCGACGAGGGCGCCGAGGTGACGGGTGTCGTTGCGGGCCACGAAGCGTACTGCCCTCACCGCCGACCCGGCGGGTGCCGTCAGCGCGCCGGCGGCGGACACGACGACGCCTCCTGGGCGCACCAGCGACATCAGTGCCGCGGCGTGCCCGGCACCGACCACGACGACGTTGACGATCACGTCGACCGGGGCATCGAGCGCGTCGCCGAGGGGCGTGTTCGTGTAGTCGACGATCTCGTCGGCTCCGAGGTGACGGACCACTGCGGTACTGCGCGGGCTGGCCGTGGCGATGACGTGGGCACCGACGTGCTTGGCGAGCTGGACCACGAACCCGCCGACGCCACCGCCCGCTCCGTTGACCAGTACCCGTTGCCCTGGAGTGATGCCCGCGTGCGCGAACACCGCCTGCCAGGCCGTGACACCGGCGATGGGGATGGCGGCGGCGTGCGGGAGGGGAACGGTGGTGGGCGCCGCCACGACGGTGTCGGCAGCGGCGGTGACGAACTCGGCCGCGGCACCGCCCGTGTCGAGCCGTCCGACGACCCGGTCGCCCACGGCGAGGGTGTCCACACCGTCGCCGAGCTCGACGATCGTGCCGGCGACATCCCCGCCGAGGGTGTACGGCAGATCCAGCGGGAAGACGGCACGCAGCAGTCCCCGGCGCAGCCCGATGTCGGACGGATTGAACGAGGTCGCGGCGACCGTGATCAGCACCTCGTTCCGGCCCGGCGTCGGGCGCGGCACGTCCTCCTCCCGGATGACCGAGGCATCGCCGTACTGGTGGATTCGCATGGCTCTCACCACTCGAACCTATGGCGGCACCCGAAGACGATCCATGCTCTGTAGTCCCCCATTCATACTCGATCGTCCTCGCGGCGATATCCTGGCCCCGATGGACGTACTCAGCGACGTGATCACGGTCATGCGAGCCGGCCGGCCGCGCTCCGCGCGGATCGCGTGGTACGCCCCGTGGGCGCAGCGGTTCGCACCCGTACCCGGCTCCGCCGGTTTCCAGATCGTCCTCCAGGGGCCGTGCTGGCTCATCGCACCGGACACCGACCCGGTGCCGCTTGCCGCCGGGGACATCGTGTTCCGGCCGCACGGTCCGGGCCACACGCTGGCCGACAGCCCGACGACCTCACCCACCGCGCCCGCCTGCGACCCGAACGACCCTGGCCTGTCGCGCTACGTCTCGGACGTCGGCGACGCCGCTGCCACAGTTACCCTGTGCGGCGCGTACGAACTCGATCCGGTCCATACGCATCCGCTGCTCGACGACCTGCCCGCGCTCATTCACCTGCCCGCGCACCTCGGGCGACACCCGGAGCTACGCGCCACCGTGGACCTGCTCGCCAGCGAACTGGAACGGCCCCGCCTCGGCACCGACGCCATCATCCCGGCACTGCTCGACACCCTGCTGCTGCACATCCTGCGTGCCTGGCTCGACCGCAACCCGTCCTCGCCGACCGTGGCAACGGGCTGGGCGGCGGCACTCACCGATCCGGTCACTGCGGCGGCGTTGCAGGCCATCCACGGTGACCCCGCGCGACCATGGACCGTCGCGGCACTCGCCGCCGAGGTGGGGCTGTCCCGAGCACCGTTCGCGCGCCGTTTCACCGCGATGCTCGGCCAGCCGCCGATGGCCTACCTGACCTGGTGGCGGATGACCACCGCCGCCCGGCTTCTCCACCAGTCCGACACGCCGCTGCGCGGCATCTCGGAGCGAGTCGGCTACACGTCGGAGTTCGCGTTCGCCGCCGCTTTCAAACGCCGGTACGGCACCTCCCCCGGCAGATACCGCCGCGCCGGGCGGTAACGACAGCGGTCCGCGGACGTGCGTGCGGACGTCAACGCGTCCACCAGGATGCCCCCGTTCCGATCCACGACGCCCAGAGTGTGGAACCACGGCTGTTCTCGTTCAGCTCCAGCGCCTGCTGCACGACGCGCAAGGCGTCACGCCCCGACGCCGGTCACCGCGCGGTGGGAGCGGATCCGATCGTGACCACGCGCGCCCACTCCGGCGGGGAGTCCGGCCGGTAGTCCGGGTCGTCCTCGTTCCACCTGACGGCGCGGTCGAATCGCCCGACGACGGTACGGCAGGGCGGCCGCGAGTCCGGCCAGGGCGTCTGCCCGTCGGTCAGCACCACGATGGCGTCCGGGCGTGGACTCTGTCGAAGCGCGCGGACGAAGCCGGTGCGCAGGTCCGTACCACCTCCACCCACCAGCGGGATGTCCTCGGCTCGGCACATCGCACGGACCACTTGCGCCGACGCGTCACAGGGCAGCACGGTGACCAGGTCACGGCGACCGCCGACGGACCGGACGATCGCGGCGACCTCGAGCAGGGCCGCGCCCAGTTCGAGATCGCTGACCGAACCGGAGGTGTCGATGATGACGCAGACCCGTGGAGGCCGACGCCGCAGCGCCGGCATGACCACACCAGGCATGCTCGCGGAGCGCCGCGACGGCCGGCCGTAGGTGTAGTCCTCGCCCACGCCCGCTGCGGAGACCGCCGAGCGGACCGCCGCTCCCAACAGGTCCCGCCACGGTTGTGGTGGATGGAATGCCTGTTCCGCCCACCGCCGCCAGCCCCGGGGGGCGTTTCCCGGTCGGCCGGTGATGCCCTCGGCCACCCGGAATCGCACGGCGTCGCACTCATGCGGACTCAGCGCGGGTGCGCCGTCCGGTCCGAGATCCCAGTCCCGGTGCCGTCCGTCGGCACCGCTGCCGCAGTCCAGCCACGCCCAGTCCTGGGTACGCGGCCCGAGTCGGAACTGTCGCAGGTAGTCCTCCATCAGCTGCCCCTCGGGCAACAGCAGATGACTCGGTTCGACCGCACCTGCGGGACGGGCCAGCCCGTCGCCGAAGACGTCGTCGTTGATCTCGCAGTCTGCGGCGATGTTGATCCGCAGTCGCTCCCCCGGCCCTGTCAACTCGCGCGTCCGGGCCACCCGGTCGCCGCGTCCATGGTGGTCCCGCAACAGATGTGACACCTCGTGCACCCAGACACCGGCGAGTTCCTCCACGGAGGTCCGGTCCACGAACGCCGGTGAGACGTAGCACCGCCATCGCGGGTCCACCGCCATCGTCGGGACCCGTCGCGATTCGACCACGTGCAGAGCGAACAGCGCCGTCGCCAGATAGGGCCGGACCCGGACGGCGTGCAGCCGGGCGGTGAACAACTTGTCCCGGTCCAGCGTTCCGGCGCTCACCGAGCGGTCCCTGCGGCGGCCGCGACTCGGGCCGCCGCCTGGTCGGCCCGCCGGGACAGGGACACCACCCCGGTGAGCCGATCCATCGCGGCGGGTACGTCCCAGTCTTCCTGGCGGAGTCGGGCGAGGGTGGAGGCGGGTACGACCACCAGGTCCGGGGCGCCGGTCTCCAGCGCTCCGGCCAGCAACTCCCAGGCAGCATCCCAGCGGGCTCGCTCGGGACGCCGCCGCACCGCCTCCACCACGGCGTCGAGGACGCTCTGGCGCAGGTCGCCTCGCTGCGGCAGGACAGCGGCGGCCGGGTCGGCCAGCAGGGACTCGGGATCCGGCAGGTCCATCCGATCCATGCTGGCCAGGAGTTCCAGTCCCGGGCCGTCGCCCACGGCGCCTCGGACCAGCATCGACAGGACGTCCCGGGAGACGTCGGCCGCCGTCGCGAAGGCGAGCAGGCGCAGGGCCATCTCCCAGCTGCGGGGCGACGGCCACGGACCACCACGACCGGTCTCGTTCGTGGGCAGCCGGTGGACGAGGGCCGGGCGGGTCGACAGGAGTCCGCACACCGCACGACGGGCGAACGCGACGGCCTCCGACAGCCGCTGCGGATCGAGTCGGGGCATCGTCGCCCGAGGCCACGTGCCTCCGAGGCCACGGACGACGACCTGCTGGTCATGGGTCCACTGCAGGTGGACGAAACGGTTGGCCAGCGGTGCGCTCAGTTCCCAGCCGTCGGCGGCCGAGGACCGTGGATTGGCGGCGGCCACGATCCGCACCTCGGCCGGCAGGTGCAGGCTGCCGATCCGCCGTTCGAGCACGAGACGCAGCAACGCGGACTGCACGGCCGGCGGGGCGGTGGACAGTTCGTCCAGGAACAGCAGGCCGCGACCACTGCGGACCAGACGCACGGCCCAGTCCGGCGGTGCCATCGGGACACCCTGGGTCGCCGGGTCGTCACCGACGACCGGGAGTCCCGAGAAGTCGGACGGCTCGTGGACGCTGGCGATCACCGTGGTGAGCGGAAGGTCCAGGGTGGCAGCGAGTTGCGTCAGCGCGGCGGTCTTGCCGATTCCCGGTTCACCCCAGAGCAGCACCGGCAGGTCGGCGGCCACGGCCAGGGTCAGTGCCTCCAACTGGGGGTCGTCGCGGGTCTCGGTGGTGGTGTCGCGCAACAGTGCGATGAGGTCGGCGGCCACGCCGAGTTGTGCCGCAGGTGCGGACTCCGCAGGGTGACGAGCAGGCAGCATGTGAGATCACCTTGAGATCGTGACGGGCCGGCCGGGAGCCGGATGGGGGCAGTCCCGCTGGTCAGCGGGGGATAGCGTGACGTGGGTGGGAGCGCCGGGCGCGTTTGGGCTGCCAGTCTCGGACGCTGGTGCCGGGCCCGCGTCCGGTCAGCCCGGCGCGGAACAGGCCGTACGTGATCCGGCGCAGGGCGGCGTTGTCCAGTTCCTGCCGTAGCTTCCCGTCGGGCAGGAGCGCGTCCGGCCCGAGTAGCGCCTCGACGGCAGCCAGCGCTCCGGCGGTGTCGCCGTGGTCCAGGCGAGCGCGGATGTCGGGAAGGGACTCCGGTCGGCGACACGCTTCGTCGATCGCCTGTAGGCAGGGCAGCGGGGTGCCGGTCAGCGCGACCAACAGTCCCTCCCGGTGAACTTCAGCCGGGTCGTGGTCGAGTGGTGTGAGAACGCCGTTCACCAGACCGATGCGGTGCCAGGCGCCCCGGCATCTCACGAGATGTGGTGACGCCTTCTGGTGCGGCGATGCCGGGGTACCGACCGTGGGATGATCGGGCGCGAGCGCGGAGGCCACCAGCGGGTGGAGGCGGTCAGCCTCGATCAGTCCCCGTTGCAGCAACTCCACGTCAGGCGTCATCCAGGTCGCCGCATGGGGCAGCACCGGCAACCCGGCGACACGACCGGCCCGTGGCGCTCCGACGATGTGTGCCGTGGGTGGTCGCGGGTCCGTTCCTGCCGGTGCGAGGTCCAGCAGCAGGCGACGTCGAGGACTGAGGCGTACCGTCACGGCACCGCTGGCGCCGCCCTCGACTTGGAGCAGCAGGGCCGCTTCGCCCGCCCACTGGCGCACCGCGTAGCCGCCCTGCCCCAGCGCGTCCCATGTCGGGTCAGCGCGCATCGGGTGGTCGGTGTCGGAGACGTCGCGTCGGGCGCCCGACCGGATCCTCAGTTCGTCGGCACGGCGTACGTCCCACAGGTGACGGTGCAGGTCGAGGCGGAACCGACGGTCGGGGCGCGGATGCGGGTGAGCGCAGTCGCGCCCGGCGCGGGAACCGGTCCACAGCGCCAGACCGATGCGCTGGCCCGCGTCCGCCCAGGCCGGTGGCGTCCGTGCGACGAGGTGCACCGGCTCGGCGTCGGCGTGGTCGGCCGGACCGTATCGCGCCAGCGAGATGGTCAGGCCCGGACGCAGCAACCCGTCGGGGGCGATCCTCGGCATGTGCCAGCGCAACAGGTCAGGTGCGAGGTGCCGGAGGTCAGCCCGTATCCGGGCGGCCAGGTCACGGCCATGACGGTGCACGACGGCCCGTAGGTCCAGGTCGACGTCGACTCGGGCGGCAGCGCATGCGCCAGCCCAGTCGCCGACGAGACGACGCGCGGTCGCAGCTTCGATCATGGAGGGCGGTACGGCGTACTCGCGTACCCGACGCCAGAGGGAGAGGCGGGAATCCGCATTCGCGGCCTGGGAGCGCATCAGCACTCACCTTGCACGAACGGGACCCCCAATCTGCGAGGAGGATTCATCGCGGCGGAGCATAGCGCCATGCCGTGACCCACGCCAAGGCCCTGAGGGCGCTGCGTCGGCAGTAAGACCGTGGAACAGGAGGTCAGAGGCCGGGGACTGTGCTCCGAGTTTTCGTGGTGGACGACATACCGCCTGCGGCATCCTAGGAAGTCATCCTGGTTCGCGCATCCATGAAGGGCCCGCCATGGGACCGGCGAACGATATGCGGAATCGTTGGACGTCCCGCCTCTTCACCGGGTGTGATGTGGCGGACCAGTGCCGCCCTCTCAGGAACCCGTGCCTCAGGTCTGGGCGTCTCGGAGGGCTGACGGGTCGCTCATGACGCGCCTGCCACGAGCAGGGCAAGCACCTGCCCGAGCAGGTTGTTGGTGACGTGCACCGCGACGGCGGGCCAGATGGAGCCGCTGCGGCGGAACACTTCGGCGGCGACCAGGCCGACGACCAGGGCGGTCACGAAGACGAGGTTCAGGCCGTGCATCAGCGCGAAGATCAATGAGCTGCCGACGACACCGACGACCGCGCCGTAGCGCAGCAGAGCCGTGGTGACGATCCCACGGAACAGGAACTCCTCGCCGATGGGCGTCAGGACCGCCAGGAACAGGAACGACAGGATCAGCGTGAGGATCCCGCCACCGGCCGCGTCGAGATACGGCTGCTGGATGTTCTCGGCAGGTCCGGTGAGGTAGTAGACCGCGGCGGCGACGATCCGGGAGACGACCAGGGCGACCAGGCCACCCGCCACCCCGATCAGCAGCCAGCGGCCGGTCGTCGGACGGACACCGAGGTCGCTCCAGTTCGTGGAGCGGATGCGCGCGGCGGCGGCGAACGCGATGAGACCGGCGACACCCGAGAGGGCGGCCAGAATGAGGCCGGACGTGACCGGGCTCAGCCCGTCCGCGGCTCCGGTCCGGTCGAGGGCGATGGGGAGTCCGTAGCCGACCAACGCCATGACGGCCAGCCCGACGAGGATCTCCGGCCAACCCGGCCGCTTCGTCTGCACCACCGTGTCCACCGCCATCGCGAGCCTCCACTGTGTATCTGGACTGAGCCGAGGCAGATAGTTGCCTTTCTTGTCCTATCCCAAACCGAACGATTCGGACCTTGCCGAGTGTGCCGTCGAGCAACGTGCTGCGGGCGGGACCGTACGGCGGCCATGGTGGACAGTAGGCTTCGATTCAGGGCGATCGGCCGTGAACTTCGATCGACTCGCGGGCGTAGTAGGCAGCGGATTCCATGACGAGGAGGGTCGCTGTGCAGGTGACGTCTGGCGCCGACGCCATCCGTCGGATCGGCAACCTGGCCGCGTCCCTGTCCAGGCGCCTCGTTGCCCGCTACCGCCGGCTGGACGTGCGACTGCGTCGGGCGGTCGCGATCACGGCAGTGCTCGCCATGCTCGGGGTCTCCGCCGTGGCGGCCAGCATCGGCACCGCCACCGCCGAGCCGGCCGTCCTGGTCGGCAAGGACGTGCCGGCCGACCAGGCGACGGCGATCGTCGCCGCGGCACTGTCGTGCCCCGCGCTCACCCCGGCGCGCCTCGCCGGTCAGGTGATGGCGGCGTCGGGTTTCGAGGCCAACCAGCGCTCCGCCGCCGGAGGGGCCGGCGTGGCCGCCCTCACCGAGGCGACGTGGCAGCGGTGGGCCCCGTGGCCGCAGGCGCCCCGGCTGGACGCCGCCGCCAACATCCTGGCCCTCGCCCGGCACATGTGTGACCTCGTCGGCCAGGTGCGGCACGCCGGTGTCAGCGGCGATCCGTGGCGGTTGGCGCTGGCCGCGTACCACTCCGGTGCCGACGCGGTCCGCGCGGCCGGTGGGGTGCCGGCGTCCGCCGAGGACTATGTCGCGACGGTCGCCGCCTATGCCGAGGGCTACGCCGGGCGGCCGGACCTGGCGGTGACCGTCGAGCCGACTCCGCCGCCGCGTCCGGTCGAGGCCGCGCCGACGCCGGGTACCGCGCCCCGACCGGTACCCGCCGCTTACCTCGACCTGGTGCTGGCCGCCGGGAAGGTCTGCGCGACGGTGACCCCGGCCCGGGTGGCGGCGCAGCTGATGGCGTCGTCGGGCTTCAACCCCAATCTGCTCGGCCCCAACGGCGGGCAGGGCATCGCGCAGTTCCTGCCGGCGATCTGGGCCCGGTACGCCGCACCGTCGGCCTCGCCGTGGGACCCGACCGTGGCGATCCCGACCCTGGGACGGGCGATGTGCAGCCTCTCCGGCGAACTGGCCGGCCTCGGGACGGACCCGTATCCGATCGCGTTGGCCGCCTACCACTGGGGCACGACGGTGGTGCAGCAGGCCGGTGGTGTGCCGGACGCGGCCGGACTCCGCGATTTCACCGGCATGGTGCTGGCGTACGTCGAGCACTACACGCGGGATGCGCGGCTCGGTGCGCCCCCGGCCACGCCGACCGCTGGCCCGAGGTCGGGTGGCCCGTCGGCACCGCCGCTCGCCGACGCTCCCCCGCCCACCCCGCCGGCCGCACCGACGCCGGATCTGCCGACCCCGGCCCGGGCGACCCCGACGCGTACGACGCCGCCGCCGGCGACGACCGCGGCCAGCTACCCCGGACGTCCGATGATCGGTTGGGAGAACCGGTGCGTGGAGGTGCCGGGGGCCAGGTCGGTGGATGGTGCCCAGTTGCAGATGGCGCGGTGTGTCTCCGGCAACGTCGGCCAGAAGTGGTCGTTCAGCAAGGGCACGATGATGGCACTCGGCAAGTGCATGGACCTGGCCTGGGCGGGCACCACCGACGGCACGGCGATCCAGCTCGCCGACTGCAACGGTGGCTGGGCCCAGCAGTTCCGGCTGACCAGTGCGGGCGACATCGTCAATCCGCACACCGACAAGTGCGTCGACATCCGGGACTGGGGCACCCGGCTGCAGTTGTGGACCTGCTCGGGTACGGCCAATCAGAAGTGGCGTCGGGGCTGAGTCTCAGTCGGTCGGCGTGGGGGTGACGGTGTCCAGGCGGGCCGAGACGACCGGGCCGCCGTCCATGCGGGCGACGGTGAAGAAGGTCAGCTCGGCGAGGGTCGCGTCGAGTTCGCCGCTGACCTCCTGCGCGCCGGGCCGGCCGTCCCACTCGACCACCTCGTGGGTCTGTCCGTCACGGGTCACTCCGAAGAGTCGGTAACGGATGCCGGTCTCCAACCCGACGACACTGGCGACGATCGTCGACCGGCCCTCGGTCTCGGCGATCGAGACCGACAGGCGAGCCGAACCACCTCCCACGCCTTCGGCGGTCGCCACGCCGACCGGGGTGACCACCGTCGGCTCGCCGGTCAACCGGGGCAGCCCGACGGCCAGGCCGCCGGCGAGGATGACGGTCGCGGCCAGTGCGCCGGCAGCGAGCCGTAGTCGGCGGGAGAACCGGCGTCGGGTGGTGGCCGGGCGGGCGCCGCGGGGACCGGTCGGGGCCGTCCGCCCCTGCGGGCCGGTGGAGGTCGGTCGGGCGCCGGGCTGGTCGTCGACCTCGCCGGACCGAGGGGCCGGTGCCACGGTGGGCGCGTCGGTGGGGGCGGTGTCCGTGGGCACGACGGCCACGGATCCGGGCGTGGGGTGCGGGTCCAGGCCGGACGGCTCGTCGTCGAGTTGCGCCAGGGCCAGCGCGAGGGGTCCCACCCGGTCGCACTCGTCGAGGCACTCCGTGCAGCCGGCGAGGTGCACCTCGAATGCCGCCTCGGAGTCGGTGTCCAGCGCACCGGCCAGATAGAGGGCGCAGGTCTGCCGCGCTGCTGCGTGGTCGTTGTCGAGGTCAGTCATCGGGCAGGTCCGGATCGGCGCGGTGCTGCGGCGGATGGCACATGTCATACCCCGTCCGTCGGCCCGACGATGGCGCGCAGTGCCCGCAGCCCGTAGTGGGCGCGGGACTTGACCGTACCCTCGGGGATGTCGAGCCGGGCGGCGATCTCGGCGGTGGACCGGCCGTGGAAGTACAGGTCGATCAACACCGTACGCTGCTCCGGCTTGAGCCTCGGCAGGGCGTCGTGGACGGTGTGCACGGCGACTATCTCCTCGACGTGGTCGGTCGTGGTCGGCATCCGGGAGACGTCGACGGCGCCGACCTCGGTGGGGCGGGCCTGTCGGGCCCGCGCCGCGTCGATCGCGATCCGTCGGGCCACGATGAACAGCCAGCGGCGCTGGGTCTCCGGGTCCGACGACAGGTGGTCGATGTTGCGCCAGGCCCGGACCATCGTCTCCTGCAACAGGTCCTCGGCGATGTGTCGGGCCCCGAGCGAGAGCTTGAGCAGGAAGCGGAACAGCGGTTCGGAGTGGGTCTCGTAGATCAGGCTCATCCGGGTGTCGGGTGTCGGTGTCTCGTCCGGTGTGGCTGAGGCGTCCGCACCGGCCCCGCTCGACACCGTCGCCACCGACCCGCCTTTCCTGTCCGGCCACCGTCGATGCCGGGGCGGGGCGGATTCCGTGGCCCTGCCCGGCTTCGTGTACCGACGGCGCGGGCGACAGCATACGGGCGTCACCTGACGATCCTGTTTCGACTCGCGCATGGTCGCCGATGTCACATGTGGACAGTCGCTCGGGCCCGGACGTCGTCGACTCGCAGGGTTCGCAGGTCGTCGACGCTGGGGGCGGTGACCGAGCGGAGCCGGCGCGCCTGCCGGGTGACCACCTCGTCGAGCAGTTGTCGGGCGTACCGGCCGTTGCCGAACGTACGCCCGGTCTCCACCTTCTCGAAGTGGCCGCGCAGGGCCGTCAACGTGTCACCCGGGCATTCGTAGCCGCTGGCCCGGGCCAGCCCCTCGAAGATCGCGACGAGTTCGTCCGGCGAGTAGTCGTCGAAGTGGATCCGGCGGGTGAACCGGGACTGCAGGCCGGCGTTGGCGGCCAGGAAGGCGGCCATCTCCGCCTCGTATCCGGCGGCGATCACCACCACCTCGTCGCGGTGGTCCTCCATGAGTTTGACCAGGGTGTCGATCGCCTCCCGCCCGAAGTCGTTGCGGGCGTCCGGCGGCGCGAGGGTGTACGCCTCGTCGATGAAGAGGACACCGCCACGGGCCCGTTCGAACGCCTCCTTGGTCCGGTGCGCGGTGTGGCCCACGTACTCTCCGACGAGGTCGGCGCGGGCGACCTCGACCAGTTGCCCGGCCGGCAGCACCCCGAGCGCGTGGAGCAGCCGGCCGTAGAGGCGGGCGACGGTGGTCTTGCCGGTGCCGGGTGGGCCGGAGAAGACCAGGTGTCGCGAGACCGACGGGGCGGGCAGTCCGGCCCGGACCCGTTGGCGGATGTTGGCGAGCAGGTCGATCAGTTCGGCCACCTCGCGTTTCACACCGGCAAGTCCGATCATGTTGCCGAGTTCACCGAGCAGGATGTCCAGTTCGGAGAGTCGGGGCGTACCCGGGCTGCCCTCGGCTTCGGGCGCGACACCGAGGTCCTGCGGCAGAAGTTGGGCCAGTTCCACGCCGGAGGAGGCGCCGGCCTCGGAGAGCCGGAACGCCTGCCGGCCGATCATGTCCTCGAACACCTTGCGGGCGACCCGGGCGTTGCCGAACGACTCGCCGCGTGGCATCGCCCGGAACCATCCGGTCAGCGCCAGGCGGGTGTCGTACTCCAGGGAGTAGTGGTGGGTGCTGCACAGCCGCTCGACGATGGTGACCAGCTCGTCGTCGGTGTAGCTGTCGAACTCCACGGTGCGGGAGAAGCGGGATGCCAGCCCCGGATTCGATTCGAGGAAGGCCCGCATCTGCGGGGAGTATCCGGCGACGATCACCACCACCTCGTCGCGGTGGTCCTCCATCAGCTTGACCAGGGTGTCGATCGCCTCCCGCCCGAAGTCGTGACCGCCGCCGCCGTCGACCGGGGCCAACGTGTACGCCTCGTCGAGGAACAGCACGCCACCGATCGCCTCGGTGAACCGTTGCGTGGTCTTCACCGCGGTGCCGCCGACGTGTTCGGCGACCAGGTCGGCGCGGGACACCTCGACCAGTTGTCCGCCGGGCAGCACCTGGAGGGCGGCCAGGATCTGGCCGTAGAGGCGAGCCACCGTGGTCTTGCCGGTGCCGGGCGCGCCGGCGAAGACCATGTGCCGGGACATCGGCGGCATCGGCAGGCCGGCGGCACTCCGTCGCTGCGCCACCCGGTGCAGTCCGACCAGGGTCGCCACCTCGCGTTTGACCCCGGCGAGTCCGACCAGCGCGTCGAGTTCCGCCAACAACGGGGTGGCCGGGTCGCCGCCCGGTCGGTCCGGCCCGTCCACGGCGGCGGTTGGTTCCGGTGCCGGGATGCCGGTCGTCGTCGGGGCGGGCCGGCCGGCTGGTGCCGGGCCGTCCTGACGTGGGTCGCCCTCCGCCGGTACGGGTCCGGTCCGGCGCACCTGTCGGCCGGCGTTGCCACGGACGGTCGTGCCATCCATCGGGACCGGCTCCAGCGTCTCCACCACCACGCCGTCGCCGGCGTTGTCGAAGATCTCGCACCGGTCGAGCCGCCCCACGGACCGGCCGGCGAACCGGATGCCGGAGCCGGCGCAGCCGTGCACCCGAGTGTGGGCCAGCCGAAGCCGTGCCCCGGAGCCGACCTCGGCACCCGACCCGCCGGTCTCACCGACGTCGCAGGAGGTCGCGGTGACCGATCCGCCCTCGTCGACGAGCAACCCGACGCCGCCGCCACGGATCCGGCAGTCGGTCAGGGTCAGCGCGCCGTCGGCGGCCACCCGGACCGTGGCCGTGCCGCCGGTGAACGTGCCGCCCTGGACGGTGCCCCGGCCGCCGTCGACGGATTCGACGGCGTGGCCGGTGCAGTCGCGGACCGTCGCGTCGGTCAGCACCGGGTCCGCACCGGCGCGCACCAGGAATCCGGTCCGGCCGCCGTCCACGCTCACCCCGGTGAACGCGCCACCGACCGGACCGTCGAGCAGCACCGCGATCCCGGTACCGCCCTCGATCCGACCGCCCTCGACCCGGGGTGCGGCCGATCCGGTGACGGCGAACGCAGCCGCCCGGGTCGCGCTGATCCGGCAGTCGAGCAGCGCGCCGGTGGCGTTCTCCAGCACGATCACGCCGTGGCCGGCGGTGCCGGTGACGGTGCACCGACGGGCGGTCGGATCGGCGTCCCCGGAGACGACGACGCCGTGCCCGCCGAGGTCGCGGAACTCGCAGTCGTCGAGGACCGGCCGACCGCCGGTGACGATCAGCCCGGAGCCTGGGCTGTCGTGCACGACGCAGCGTTCGACGCGTACCGCGCCGTCCTGCTCGACCGCGACGGCCGGGCCGTCGACCGCGCTGATGTCGCAGCCGACCACCAGGCCCCGACCGGCACGGGTGGACAGCACCCCCGCGCCCCGCACGTCGGTGACCGTGCAGTCACGCAGGACCGGGTCGGCGCCGCCGGCGATGACGACGGCAGCCGCTCCCACGTCGCGCACGGTGGTGCCGGTGACCGTACCGGCCGCACCGCCGTCGATCAGGAGACCGGCGCCGCCCGGATTGCTGAGAAGGCAGTCGCCCAGTTCGAGGCGACCGGCGGCGACGTGCACGCCGACCACCGCGTCGGCGCGTACCTCGCACTGGGTCATGCGCAGCGTGCCGGTGGCGATCTGGACCGTCGGGAAGGCCTCGTCGCCGCCGGTGAGGACCAGCCCGCGCAGCACCACGGCGCCACCGGCTTGGAACACCGCCGGACCCTCGACGCCGTGTACGGTGACCGACCCCCGACCGTCCTCGGCGACGAGGGTCACGTCGCCGGTGAGTCGTAGCCGTTCCCGGTAGACGCCCGGCTGCACGGCGACGGTGGCGCCAGGCCGGGCCAGCGCGAGCGCGTCGGAGATGGTCGGCAGGCAGTCCGGATCGGTCTGGGAGACCGACAGCACACCCTGGCTCACGGTCGGGTACCTCCACGTTCGGGCTCGGATGCCGGACCGGTGGCATCGCAGACGAGACGCCGGCCGTCGTCGTGCAGGCCGGGCGCGAACCGCAGCAGCCGGTGGGTCGCGTGCGGGGCGGCGGTGTCGGGCGGTGGCGGGGCGTCCTGTTCCAGTGCCTGACGCAGCCGCTCGCGCATCCGGCCGACCGCGTGGGCTGGTTGCGACCCGACACCGGTCAGGTCGCCGAGCAGCACCCGGGCCGGTCGGTCGTCGGTCTCGGCCGGGTCGACCGCGAGCACGACGAAGCGGCTGCCGGGCGGGAAGAGTGCCCCTGATCCGAACCGGTCGACGCGGCGGGCGGTGGCCGACCAGACGGCGAACTCCACGGTGGTCGCCGGGGCCGGCCGCCGGACCAGATCCACGTCGACGAAGGCGGGCTCGACCAGTTCGTCGCCGGGCCGGTAGCCGGCGAGGACCGGGGCGGCGACCTCGCCGTGGGCGTGCACCGCCCCGAGGACGGTGGGCAGCCGACGCAGTCCGTGCAGGGCACCCCGGGCGAGCAGTAGCCGGTCCGGGGTGTCGTCGGTGCCGCCGCGCAGGGCGGCGTTGATCCGGTCGCGCTCGGTTCCGCAGAACGCGCACAGGGCGACCAGTGCGGCGACCACGTCGGCGGCGGTGCCGGCGGCCCGGAGTCCGGGCTCCTCGGCCAGCACCCGGGTCACCATCCGGGCGTATCCGTCGTAGCGGCCGTCGAGCACCTGTCGGAGCCGGGTCCGGTCGTCCGGGTCCCACCTGTCGTCGAGCCTGCGGACGACGGCGCGGGGCGGGACCGGTCCGGACGCCCGCTCCGGGTGCGGGCCACCCGGGCTGGTGGGCCGGTGCGGCGGCCGGGCTGCCCCGGTATCCGCCGGTACGTCGGGCGATGTCTCGCCGGAGGCCAGGACCGACGGAACACCGGCCTGCGTGGTCCGGACCGGGTGCACGGGGATCGGGACGAAAGCGTCGGTGACGGGCCGAACGGGGGCGGCTTGCGCCGAGTCGGTACGGCGCGGCTCGGGGTTGGTCGGGTCCGGCGGGTCTGCCGGCGCGGGTGCCGGGACCCGCGCCGGATCGGCCCTCGGTCCGTCCGGGGGCCGGGGGCCCTCGGCGGGTTCGACGGCCTTCGGCGCGCGCCACCGGTCGCCGTCGCGCAACTCGATGAGCATGGCAGGGGCCAGCGGCGTCGGTCCGTCGCTCGCCGCAGGGCCGCGCGGCGCCGGGGCGACGGGCAGCGTTGCACCGACCTCCTGCGCACGTGGTGCGGTGGGACCGACGCGGGGCGGCCAGCGATGGAACGTCGCCGGGGTCGTCAGGGTGCCGTCGGCGGCGGCGGTGACGATGTCGGTGCAGACGAGGATCGGTTCGCCGAGGGCGGTGGCCAGTCCACCGAAGATCAGTCCGGCGGCGGCCGGACCGGTCGGTGCCGTGCCGGTGACGACCAGCACCATCGGCTGGTGATCGTCGGCCCGCACCGTCGTGAGCAGTGTGGCCAGGGTCGCCGGTGGTACCGGCCGACCGACGATCCGGAATCCGGTCGGGCCGACCTCGATCTCCACCACGAATCCCGCTGCGGCGGTCCCGGTGGCGGGCGCACCGGTGACCGGTGAACCGGTGTCCAGCAACGACCAGCCGGTGGCGGTGCGTCGACCCGGCGGGGTGAGACGGGTCGACGGTGCCAGGGTGGGCCAGACATGGCCGGTTCCGGCCGGGCGGCCGGGTGGGTAGACCAGCCACTCGTACGGGCCGGTCAACCCGGTCTGGTCCCCCGGCAGCGGGTCTCGTGGAATCGTCACCGCCTGACCGATCCGCTCCGCCAGTCCTCGTGCGGCCCGGTCGACGACGGAACGGTCGGCGTAGTCACCGAGCGGCAGCAACCGGATCCCGTCGGCGCTGCCGCCCAGCTCCGCCCCGAGCACCCGGGACAGCACCACGAAGAACTGCGGCAGGGCGGTTACCTGCGGCGTACTGACCACCGTGATCCGGTCGGTCTCGGCGGGCAGCGACCCGACGAGGCGTACCACCGGGTCCCGGTCCTCTGCCGCGGTGCGCAGCAGCAGCGCGTCGCCGACCGGTTCGGTCAGCACCCCTGTCACCGCCACCGTCGTCGCGGCCATCCGCGGTTCTCCCTTCCGCCGGTGGTGGGTGTCCCGGCCCGAGTGCCCCCACTACGACCGCCGGACCGGCGCGGTTCACGGTCGGTGCGCAGTTTCCCGTCGACCTGTGGTCGTCGCCCACAGCGCGGCCCGGGCACGGTGCAGTGCGGCGGGCCCGACCTGGGGCGGGTGCGGGCCGCAGGCGCGCAGGTGGGCCAGGAAGGTGGGCCCGGGTGCGAGCCGGTGCCGGTCGAGGTAGTAGGTGACCATGTCGCTCCAGATCCACTCGCCGTCGGTGCGCAGGTCCGTGGGTACGGTCCCGGTCCGGGTGCGGTCCAGGGCGTCGTCCAGGAACGTCGCGGTGGTCAGCAGCGGCACGCCGGACGCGAGACGGGTCAGCACCCGATCGCGGTCCGGCCCGTCGAGGCGGGGTTGGTCGGGGGCGAAGCCGGGCGACTCGGCGAACCGGACCGGGGCGGGTGGCCGGGGTGTCCACAGCAGCGCCGCACAGTCCAGGGCGATCCGGTGCTGTGCGGGGAGGGTCGGCTCGTCGTCGAAGACCTGCACCAGTGGTGTGCTCTCCCCCGCCTCGCGGAGCACGGCCTGCAACCGGGCGGCGGCGCTCGGCAGCGCGCCGTCGGGTCGGTGCACGAGGTAGACGCGTCGGGGTGGGGTGCCGTCGGTCGGGTAGCGCCACGACCGCCACAGCGCCTCGACGCCGGTCAGCGCCGGCATCGTGGCGACGATCGCGGTGTCCACCGGGTCCGGTGCACCCGGGCCGGCGTACCCGCTGGTGAGGTCGAGGATGGCCGGCAGCCGCTGTTCGGCCAGCGCCGTGGGGTCGGCGGGCGCCAGCGCGTACATGGGTAGCGGCGGCCCGTCGGTGCGGCGGACCTCGGCGAGGGCGGCGGTGTCGGCCCCTGACGACGACAGCGTCTCGGAGAGTACGACGACGTCCGCGGCCGTCAGCGCGACGTCACCGGTCAGCGCGGTGAACACGACCGCTTCGGCCACATCGCGCACCAGGCCCTCGGCCAGCCAGGTGCGGGCCTCGCTGACCAGGTCGTCGGGGAAGTGCCCGTCGAGGCGGAGCAGGAGGTGGTGCAGCGCGAGAGAGGGATGCTCGGTCATGGTCCCGCCTGGAAGGTCGTGGGGAGGTGGCCGTGGACGGCGGCGAACCGGTCGGCGGCGGCCACCGGGTCGGTGCCCTGGACCAGTGCCTCCTGGACCCGGGTGCGCAGTCCGTCGAGAAACGTCGGGTCGACCGGTGGGGACAGGTCGTACCGCATGACGACGGCGTCGACGGCCTGGTGCAGTGCGGTCGGATCGAGATCGGAGCGGTGCCACCGGAGGCTGCTCCCCGACGCGGTGGTGCCGGACGGTGGCGGGTGCACGCCACCGGCCCACGTGGTGCCGTCGGCCGGTTCGAGGGACTGGAAGTGGTTGAATGCGCGGGCGACGTAGAGACGGTGGGGCGCCGACGGCTGCAACGGCTGGGGTGCCCCCGTCACGACCGGCACGCGGCCGGGGCCCGCGTCGATGGGGACGACGACGAGGTCGAGGTCCAGTGCCAGCGCCAGGGCGGTCGGCACGTCGTCGCCGATCGCCGAGTTCCACAGGTCGCGCTGCCGCATCGCGGCCTCCAGCAGTTCCACACCGCTGGGTGCCCGGCCGTGCCGTTCCACGGTGTCGAGGATCCGTCTGACCACCTCGGCGTTGCCGGCCTCGCCACGATCGACGAAGTGGACGGCCAGCATCCCGAGGATGTTGCGGTCGCCGCGGTCGATCCGGTCGGCGACCTCCTGGAGCCACTGCACCCTCGGCTGCCGACGCTCCCGCTCGGCGACGGCGGACCGGACGTGGTCCGCGAGGGTCCCAGCAGTGGCCGGGTCCTGAGCGGTCAGCAGCGCGCGCAGGTCCTCCCGGGTGAGGTCGTCGACGCCGACGACGCCGTGTGTCCTGGCGCGACGGCGTAGCTCGTCGAGCTCCGCCTCGGCGCGCCAGGCCTTCCGGGTCTCGGCGGTGGCCGGCACGTACTCCCAGCCGGGGGTGAGTCGGGTGTCGGCGTGCTGATGGTGGAGCTGGTCGGCGATGATCTGGCCGGCGGTACGACCGAGATGTGGCTCGAACCTCGCCGGCTGCTGCGCTATCAGGTCGGCGGCATGGGCGCGGAGGTCCGCCGGGCCGGCTGGGTCGCCGGGTAGCGGGACGCGTTGCCGGCGGCTCGCTTCGAGCACCGCCCAGAACAGACAGTCGCGGTCGTCGGGAACGTCACGCAGCCGCAGTCGCCCGGCACCGGGGACGTCGATCGGGATTCCGACCGGACGCCAGGCCCGGGTGCGTTCGCGCAACCGGCGCAGCTCGGCGTGGTCCGGGCTGTCGTGCGGCACGCGGGACAGCATGCGGTCGATGCGGTCGCGGAGGCCGTCGACCATCTGTCGGGTCTGTGCGACGGACAGCAGCCGCCGCACGTCGGCGATGGTCGGTCCGACCTCGGAGCGGCTGCCGTCGGATCGGTCCACCGGGGTGTTGGGGTGTCGCTGGTGACCGCCGGTGTCCTGCCGGGACCGCTGGTGCGGCGACCCACTGGCGTGGGAGGCGTCCTTCGCTGCGGCCGGGTCGCGGTCCGGATCGAGGCCCGTACCCGCTGGCCGGCCGCCGGTAGGACCGTCCCCGTCGGTCGGACCGTCCCCGGGTGGCGGTGGTCCAGGTGGGCGGGGGAATCCGCCGTCCCGGTCGACGCTGCGCAGGCCGTCGGTCTCGACGATGAGGAGACCCCGTTCCTGCCGCGCCTGCCAGCCGAGCGGCACCCCGTGCGTGTCCTCGTCGTCCTGGTCGGTGCGGTCGGTCCGCGTGGTCTCGTCGCGGCCGGATCGGTCGGGAGTGCCCTCGTGGCCGGCTCGCCGCGTCCCCTCCGGCGGTGCGAAGATCCGGTCCAGTTCTCCCGGCGTCAGTCGCAGATACCGGGTCGGGTCCAGCTCGACGATCAGGGCGTGGGCGGTCGCGATCTGGTGGTTCAGGACCGAGCCGACCAGCGGGTCGGGCAGATGCGCGGGGACGGTGTCCGGGTCGAGAGCGAGGTAGGCGGCCAGCAGCGATTCGGCCAGGACCTCGCCTCGGCCGATCCAGTCGGGCGCGTCGTCGGCCGAGGCGGTGAGCCGGACCTCCTGCTCCGTCACCGTCTGCCGCCAGTCGTCGATCGCCTCCCAGAGTTCGCGCAGGTGTGTCCGTCGTTGCGCGACGGTGGCGTCGGCAGGGAGCCGGTCGACGATGTCAGCGAGTCGGGCGTGGTGGACGAGCCACTCGGTCGGGGCCTCGAACCGCTGTCGACGCCATGTCGACACCGCCGCGTCCCGCTGCGGGTCCGGGCCGTCCGGCGCCTCGCCGGAGCGGGCGACCCGATCGGTGGGGTCGCCCCGCGACGCGCCTCGTTCGAGGTGCACGGTGTCGATACCGAGCAGCGCGGTCAGGTCGGCGGTGTCGCCCGACATGTCGACCGAGAGCAGTGGCCGGTGGCCGTCCTGTCGGAGCAGGTCCAGGAGGTACGCCTGGTCGGCACGGTCGTCGGCGTTCGGGTCGGCCGTCGGCGGCGCACCGGTCAGGTGGGGGTCGGTGAACAGGTCGGGACGGCGGTTCCGCAGGGCAGGGCCGGGGTTGTCGCCGATCAGCAGCACCCGTCCGGTCGGGTGGCGGTCCTGGTACTCCCGCGCGAGTTGTTCCAGGAAGGCGTCCGGCAGGTCAGGTTCGGGGGACGTGCCCGGTTCCGGTGCCCGGCGGCGGACCCAGAGCAGCATCACCGGCTGCCCGTCGTCGAGCCCGAGCAGGCGGATCCTGTCGTCGAGGTCGTTGCGGCGTTCCTGGGACAGCCCGCCGAGCAGGTCGGCGCGGAGCCGGTCCCGGGTGGCCGGGTCGTCGGTGCGGTGCGACTCGCTCGTGGTCGAACCTCTGCGACGGCCGCCGACGGGACGGGCGGTCCGTCGGCGGCGGTGCTCGGCCGGGGGCGTCGGGGGGTCGGTGTCGGTCGACGGAGCCCGGGTGTGGGCCAGCCGGCGGGCGACGACGTGCGGATCGGTGCCGTCGAGCAGCGCGGCGGTGACCCGGTAACCGTGGTCGAGCAGCGCGGCGGCCGATTGTGGCGTACCGGCGCTGCGGCCGGCGACGATGGCGTCCACCCGGTGTCGGAGTGGGACCAGTGTGTCGGGGTCGAGTGCCGCGAGGCGCCGGTCGACGGTGGCCCGGTCGACCGGCGGCAGACCGGGCGGGGGTGCAGGCGACAGGGGCCGGTCGGTGAACTCGGAGGCGTACCGGGCGGCGGCTTCGCTCGTGCCGGTGCGCCAGGCGGCCTCGATCTCCTCGGCCAGGGCGAGGAGCGCGGCGGCTCGGGCCAGCAGGTGGTCGCCGCCGGCTCGACCGCCGGGTCCGACCAGACGGCGGAACTCCTTGTGCAGGTCGCGCCCGGCGGCTCTGCGGTGGAGCCGACCCGCGGTGTGCGTAAGCCTGGCTGCGGTGCGCTGGAGACCGGCCACGGTGTGCTGGATCCGGACGGACCTGGTCTGGAACCAGGCGCGGTGCCCTGCGCCGGGTGGTGGGAGCTGGTGACGAAGCACCCGGCGCTGGGCCCGCAACACCGGGGTCAGGTCGGGCTCGGTGGGCGCGTTCGCCGTGACCTGGTCGAGCAGTGCGCGGGCGGCAGCGGCCAGGTCCACCAGCTGCTGGTCGACACCGGGTTGCCCGGATGGCTCCCGGCCCGCGTCGTCGCCCGTTTCCGGAGTCAGCTCACCGCGACGCACCAGGTCGGCGAGTGGGACGAGTTGGTCCCGGTGCGCCCGGGCGGTCGCCAGGTGGCGCAGTTGGTCGACGGTGGCGGTACGCGGTCGGCGCAGCGCCGTCCGGAAGTCAGCGGTGTGGCGGTCCAGGGCGGTCGCCAGGTCCTCGGCGGTGGTCAGGGCGAGGGTGTCCAGGGCCTGGCCGCGGTCCTGCTCGAACCGTCGTCGGGCTGCGTCGTTCTCCGGTAACGCCGGGATCCCGTGGGCTGTGGCGTCGGCCGGTTGTCGGTCGCGGCCCGCGGCCAGCCGGTCGGCGAGTCCCTCGGCGTCCGCTCTGGCCTGTAGGTATCGCTCCTGGGCCGCCCGGCTCTCGATCCGGGCCGCCGTGGCCTGCGCTTCGGCCTGGTCGCGCCGGCTGTCTGCCGCGTCCGGGGGAAGGTCGCGTAGCTCGGTCTCGGCGGCACGCCACTCGGCTGCCCGCTGCAACCAGTCGGCCCGGCTCGTCAACGCGTTCTCCCAGGCCGCCACCGTCGAGTCGATGGCGTGGCGGCGGGCCGGGTCGGTGTCGTCGAGCCAGCCGTTGGCCCGGGCGACCTCCTCGGGTACCTGCACCTCGATCGTGCCGGGCAGCGTCACCTCGGTGCCGGCCCGGTCCCCGAGCGGGTCCGTCGGCTCGCGGACCACGTGCCGTTCCTGCACCGTGAAGGTGAAGACCATCGTGCGACCCCGGTACTTCACGTTCGAGCCGGTGTTGGCGGTCGTACCGGACCGGGCGGCGCTGCCCGAGCCGACTCCGAGCTGGCCCGGCATCGGCGCGTCGTGTCGGGTGACCGGGTTGACGCCGGAGGTCCCGGTGCGGAGGTCGACCTCGAAGCCGGCGAGGTTGCGGGACTGCGTCTGGGTGCTGGTCGCCACCGATACCTGTTTGGGTCGTTCCATCCGGTCGTCGGTGACGATCCGGGCCAGCGACGGCGGGCCGAGGCGCGCGTACCGTTCGAGGACCGCGCGGTAGCGCGGCGCGATACCGGGGCCGGTCAGTCCGGTCGTGACGCCCTCGTTCGCGATCCGGGGGTACTGGGCCTTGGACCATTCCGGGGTGGCCTGGTCGTGGACGGCTGCCGGGACGATGGACCGTGGGTTGCGCAGCGGGTCGGTGCCGATGGCCCGCTGGAGACGCGAGGTGCGCGCGTGGGCGGCGACCGCCATCCGGGCGGCGTCCTCGGACGCCCGCGCGGCGGGGAAGGACGTGACCATCGCCTCGGTCGGCAGGCGGGTGCCGCCGCGCTGCCACCGCCGTATGGCGTTCGGTTCGGTCTGTGCGGAGGTCAGGGCAGTTGGTCCGCCGGTGGGCCGGTCTGCGGACGGCGGTTCGGGTGCGGGTTCGCGGACCCGCGTGGCGGACTCGGGGATCCGCAGTCGGATCGGTACCCGGATCGGGGTTGTGCGGTGCGTGTCCGAGGTGGTGACGGTCAGTTCGAGGATGCTCTCGAACTCGATCAGTGGTCCGGTTCCGGTGACGACGCGCTCGTCGACCGCAGCCGTGGCGGTGGACCGGTCCGCGTCGCTCTGGTGTCCGAGGCGGGCACCGGGGCCGGCGCCGAACACTCCGCCGTGGTGTTTGGGAGGGTTCTCCGGGTCGCTGCCGCTGGTGTCCCGCCCGGGGACGTAGCTCCCGCTGACGTCCACGGTGATGCCTTTCGACCTGTCCACGGCGGCGGTGTGGTTGGCCTTCGTGTAGTACTCGATCTCGGTCGGGTCGGAGATGACCTCTGTCAGGCGCGGCGGGGTGAGTCGGGCCCGGATCCGGACGTCGACTCCGGTGGTCGTCCGCGCCACGAAGGCGAACCGGCGCATGCGTCGCCGGTCGTAGAGGCGTACCAGGAGGTCGTTGGAGAGCAGGCTGTCGACGAACGCGGCCAGGCCGAACCGGCCGAAGATCGCCTTGGCCCGGCCGACGTTGCCGAGCGGATCCCGCAGCGGCTCGTCCGGGAGCAGGTCGACGCCCTGCTCCCGGAGCCGGTCCCGAATCTGCTGGTAGAGGTCGGGGCCGCCCAGGTTGTCCACCCAGGCTCGGCCCAGGTCGCCGGAGTCCAGCGTCAGGTTGTCCGGGATCCGCCAGGTCGGGGCACCGGTCGCCGGTGGCAGGTGGATGGTCTGCGGTGGGGTGGGTGGATCCGGCGGCAGCGGCAGAGTCGGGATCTGCCGGTCGGCGTTGGCCGGGTCGGCGTTGTGCTGTTCGATCCAGGCGTTGGTGGTGTGGATGTCGCGGAGGGCGACGGCGATGAGCATGCCGCTCTCGACCGACACCCGCTGGTGCCGGAGACCGATCGCGCCGGTGAGGAAGTCGGACGCACCGGCCCACCGGGTCCGTGCGGTCAGGTGCCAGTCGCCGTCGACCCGGTAGAACACGAACGGGCCGCTCTGGACGACGTTGCGTTCGGCACCACCGGTGTCGGTGACCGTCGTGGTACGCAGGTCGTCGTGCCACTGCACCCCGGGTTGCAGGCTGGCGTTGCCGGCGTAGTCGCCGTCGCCCCGGTGCCCGAACAGCCCGAACAGGCGCAGGGTGTGCATTCCCCCGGTGACCTGCGCCGAGGTGATCGGGTAGCTGCCTGCCATCGACGACTCGAGTTCCCAGGAGCCGGGGTCGACCGGGCGGAAGGCGGTCGGGGCGAACGCGACCTGCAACGAGCCGAGGTCGTCGCGGAACACTCCCCCGGCGAACAGCGTGCCCGAGGTCTCGCCGGGGGTGATCAGGTTACGGGTCCGCCCGTTGGCGAACTCGGGGGTGAAGAACGCGTCGATCTGGCTACGGGACGCGGTGCCCGGGGCGGTCAGCACGTCGCCGTGCGGCAGCCCTTCGAGCAGGTCCAGCGCCGCGTCCCGGATCGGGGCGAGCGGACCGACGCCCTCGGTGTGGAACCGCAGCGGCAGGCCGGCGAAGGGCTGCGGCGGCGGTGCGGTCGTGGTGATCGGGTGCAAGAAGGGGTCCGCCCGGTCGTCGGTGGCACCGTCCGGCCGGGGGGCCGGCTCCTCGACCCCCATCCGGTCGGCCCACAACTCGGACAGCCATATCCGCATCCGGCCGGGCCGAAGCCGGATGGTCCGCGGGGTGCCGGAGAACTCCAGATGGCCGGCCTCCAGGTTCTGCCCGTCCGGCAACCCGACCCACCGCCGGTCGCTGCGGTGCGACAGCAGGCCGGCCGTGACGGTGCGGTACAGCGACCGGGGGCGGCTGTACGAGGAGACCTCCACCTGGAAGTCGAGGTCGAGTTCGTACTCCCGGGCCGTGGTCCGGCCGTCCTTCGGTGTCGGGCTGACCGACATCTCGACCTGGGCGAGCTGCTGCCCGGTCGCCAGCTTGCGTCCGTTGGTGCGGGTGTACTGGTAGCCGACGCCGGCGGCGGCCAGCGCCCGAGACGACGGCTTGCGCCAGCGGTCGAAGAAGCCGAAGCGGATGCCGGCCTGGTAGTCGTGACTGACGGAGGTGTGTGCCTGCGCGCGGTCGCCACCGATGTCGGTCTCCCGCATCGAGATCGACTGGGACTGGCCGGTGCGGCGTCCCGCGGTCCGGGTCGCGGTCAGCACGATCCGGACGTACTCGTTGCGGTACCAGCCGTACCGTTTCAGCTCCACCACGATCCCGGTGTCGAAGAGGCTGTCCACCATGGCGCGGACCGCCGGCTGGCTCAGGGTGGTCCGCAGTGACTCCTCGTTGCGGCGGTGTTCCATCAGGTCCCGCAGGGTGCGGATGGTGTCCACCGGTGCCGGTCCGTCGACGACGAAGCCCGGGTGCGCCCGCAGGACGGTCTCGATGTCGGCGAGGACCTCGGCGAGTCCCGTCACGTCCCGTACCGCGCCGTCACCGAGCGGTCCGGTCACCACCTGGGCGTCGTCCGGCAGGCGGGTGCCCTGGCCGGTGGGCAGGTCCGGCGGCAGGTCGGTCGCCGCCCGGACGAAGAGGTGGTCGGGTTCGGTGGAGGCCTCGTCGATCCCGGCGCCCTGGATTCTCCAGGTGACCGGGTAGTCGCGTAGCTCGGTCTCGCCGGTGTAGATGACCGCCCGTTTGCGTCCGCCGCTGCCGCCGCCCAGCGCCGCCTGTTCCCGGCGGCCGGAGACCCCGACGCCGACCGACCCGGTCAGCGGAACGGCCGTCTCGTCGCGTGGCCCGTTCCACCCGGCCTGGAGCGCCGCCCCGAAACTCGCCGAGGCCGCCGCGCTGTGCTCGTTGGCGACCACCACCTGCGCGCTGTCGCGGAGTACCACGTCGGTGGCGGTGGAACGGACGATGTGCTCGGCGCTGCCGGCCGTGATGGTGAACGGCCCGGCGACCTCGTTGGTCGTCTCGTTCCACAGGGCCGGGATGCGCAGCCCGCCGGTGAACTCCTCCAGTGCCGCCTCGACGTTGCGGGTGCTGAGCAGGCGCGACAGTTCGGCCCGGCTCGCCGAGCCGACCGCGAACAACCCGGGTGGCAGCGTGCGCTCGGCCAGCCGCCACAGCTCGGGTACGACTGCGGCCTCGACCTGGTGTACCCGGGGTGTCGTCGACGGTCCGAGTCCCTCGGCGCGCTGCTCGTTCCGGTCGGCGACCAGGGCGTGCCGGGGGATCTTCAGGATCGCCTCGGTGGGTACCTCCCGGGCCGGGCCGACCTGCTGGTTGGTCCCGTCGGCGGCGCGTTCCCACAGCTCCAACCGGTACGTCGCCCGCGCCGCGATCCGGTCCGCGCCGTTGCTCGGCCGGGCCTGCCGGTGGGTCACCAGGGAGCGGAGCGTGGACAACGCCTGCGTCAGCCGCCGGAGGGTGGCGTGCAGGTTGAGTCCACCACCGACGAAACCGGGCTCGACGGCGCCGGCCGGGCTCACCGTCAGCGAGGCGTCGACCCCGCCGCTCTTCGACTTGGTGATGCCGCTCGCGGTGGTGACCGCACCCGCCCGGTCGATCCGGGTCAGCACGGTGTCCGGGTCCTGGTCAGGGGTGCGGCGCAGTTCGTCGAGCGTCACCGAGACGCGGAGTTCGACCTGCCGACCGTCGACGGTGACCGGGACGTGCTCCCCCCGGCCGACGAGCCCGTGCAGGTCGCCGCTGCCGTCGGCGTCGTTGTGCAGCCGGCGGAGGAACTCGTCGAGGCCGCGTACCTTCCGGCTGCCGCGCTGCCGGACGAGGTCACGCGCGGCCTGCTCGACCTCGGCGAGGCCGGTCACCCGGACCACCTCCGCGGCACCCAGGGAACCGGCGGTCAGGTAGCCGACCGCTACCAGGCCGTCGTCGAGCGAGTCCGGCGCGGGATGCTCCCCGTCCCGGTGGTCGACGGTGAGCAGTGCCGTCTCCTCGGCACTGGCGGTCCCGTTCCCCTCGATGCCCTCGGTCCTCGGCGGCGGGACGACCGTCTCGTCGTCGCCGTCGGAGTCCGTCCCGGTTTCGGCGGGCGCGTCCAGCCGTCCGCCGGTGGTGTCCGGCGAGCGACCGCCGATCGGCACGTCCAGGCCCCGGACCGGGCCGTCGACCGGTACGCCGTCCGTGGTCGGGACGAACAGCACCGTGTCGGGCTGAATCGAGAGGTCGGCGAGCGTACCGTTCTGGCCGTCGAGGAAGACCACCCCGTTGTGGTCGTGGATCACGTTGAACGCGTGGGCGAAGTCCCGGCCCGCCCGGTGTACCACGACGATGCCCCGCGACCCCTGCGGCGCGGAGCGCATGACCCGGGTGACGGCGGCGAAGTCCGCCACGGCCACCGGTGCGCGGTCGCGGTAGCGGGTCAGGTGCTCCAGTGGGGCCAGCGTGGACGGTGACGACTGTAGGCGTTCACCGGGTCGCAGTTTCTCGGTGAACGCCATGTCGGTGACGATCGCCGTGAGTACGCAGTTGGTGTCGAACTCGCCCTTGCGACGCCGGAGCGGGTTGATCCCGGGAAGCCACGGGTAGTCACGCTGGACGACCGTGGCGTCCGGTCGGGGGTCGGTTCGCGGCGTTGCCTCGGTTCCCGACTCGGCGTCCCGCGCGCGGAGGTCCCCACGCGGTCCACTGTTCGTTTGCGGGGTGGTGTCAGTCGGGGTGGCGTCCGTCGAGGCGGACGGCACCGGCGTCGGCGCGGCGGTGGAGGTGGTCAGGGACGACGCCGGTGACGGCACGGGGGTGGCGACCGTGCCCGCCACGGTTGCCGGCCGGACCGGCACCGGAGCGTTCGACGGCGTACCGGATGACCCGGTGGGTGCCGGGCCGGTGGACGAGACCGTGGTACCGGCCGGGGTGATCGTGGTGGTCGCCGCCGACGGCACCGGCGTGGGGGCGGCGGGACGTGTGGGCGACGGCCCACCGTTCGTGGTGGGGCCGGCGGTCGATCCGCCGCCGTTCGGGGGCGTGCTCGCCGGGGACGCGCCGGTGCTGGAGACGGGCGTGGTTGCGGCGTTGGGTGTGGTGACCGGGGTGGGGGTCGCGGCCCCCTGGCCGCCCATCGAGGGTGCGGCGGGCGCTGGGGGCACCGGCGCGGCAGACGGTGCCGGTGGCGCGACGAACGGCCCGCCCGACGTGGTGACGGCTGCCGCCGGGACCGCCGATGGCCGGGCGTCGTTCGACGGGGCTGCGCCGGTACTCGACGGGTCAACGGTGCCGTTTCCCCCGTTCCCGCCGGTGGTGGTCGGGGCGCTCGCGACACCGTTGCCGGTGACGGCACCCGCTGCTACCGGTCCGCCCGCCGCTACCAGTCCGCCGGGCGGGTACGGCCCCGTCGGGTCGACCTGGTGTCCGGTGCCGACCCCGGTGCCGTCCGACGGTGGTGATCCTGACCGGTCGGCATCCCCCCCTCCGGGCGTACCGGATGCGGCGGCTCGGTCCGGCCCGGTGGACGTGGTGGATCTGCCGTCGGAGGGGCCTCCGGACGCACCGACCACGGCGGGCGCGCCAGTGCCGCCGGTGCCGCCGGTGCCGTCGGGGGCGGCGGGGGCGGCGGGGGCGTCGGGGGTGTCGGGGGCGTCGGGGGCGTCGGGGGCGTCGGGGGCGTCGGGGGTGCCGGCCCCGTCCGGGCCGGGTGGTGGCGGAGTGTCCGCCGACGACGGGCCGTCAAGGGGCGGCGGGGGGCCATCAGGCGGTGGGGACGAGGACTTCGAGGTGGGATCCGGTGTCGGCGTCGTGCGAGGGGGCCCCGGGTCGTCGGGCTCGGCGTCGCGGGTACTGCCGTCGGGGTCCGGCCGGATCGCGTCGCCGATGTTCGTGCCGGCGGCGCTGGCCGCACCGGACACCGCACCGGACACCGCCGCCGCACCACCGACGTTCCATCCCTGGCCGGTCATCACCCCGTAGAGTCCCTCGGTCAGGTATTCGACGGCGGCCTCGGAGGCCATCTCACCGGCCGCGTCGGCAGTGGCCTGACGCCCGGTCGGCCTGGGTTCGGGTGTGGTCAGCGCCTGCCGGAACGTATTGCCGGGCGGAGGCACCGAGTCGGCACCGGCGTCGGTCAGCGCTCGCGCACCGGGGCCACCGAGCCGCCGGGCCAGGAGGTTGATCGCCGGACCGAGGAAGGTGGAGACCGCGCCACCGAGCGCACCGACCGCTGCGGCGTCGCGGGTCAGCTTGCCGTCCCAGCGGTCGCGGGTGCCCATCGACAGTTGCAGCCGCTGGACGATGGCGTCCATCAGCACCTGAAGGCCGATGCCGACCACCTGGTTGACGGCGACCATCTGGATCAGCCGGCCGAGCAGCGTACGGACCAGGAAGCGGAACACGGCGACCCGGGCGGCCAGCCAGTTCAGGGCCGCGCCCGGGTTGAAGAACGAGAAGGCGAGGGCGACGATGAAGTCGATCATCAGCTGGATCAACGCGCCGATGATCATCATCTTGACGTACTGGACCTGGGTGCCCGAGGCGCGGCTCTTGGCGCCGAGATCACGCAACTGCTCGGCGGCGGCGGCGAGGTAGCCGGGATTGCGGACGTACCCCTGCATCGACTCGACGAACGCCTCGTCGGCCCGGCCGGACACACCGCGTCGGATGGAGCGGACGGCGTCGACGAGGAGCGGCAGGGCGGAGTCGACCCCGTCGGCCGCGCCGTTGTAGGCCCGTGAGAGCCCGAACAGGCGGTCCTCGTCGGTCCCGGGGAAGTCCTCCCCCGAGATCCACTTGAGGAAGCCGGCGAGGTCGTCCGACGCCTCGATTCCCATCTCCGCTCACCTCCCCCGGTCCGGCACCGTCAGGTACGCACCGGACCGTTGCCGGACCAGCCGGTCGCCGTGTCCCCGTTCTCCGCCTCGTACCTGGCCAGCAACGCGGCCAGATCCGCCACGCGGCTGCCGTCGCCGACCGCCAGCTCCCGCAGGCCGGTCAGCACGTACCTCGCCAGCGGCAACTCGCGGTCCAGGTCGGCGGCGACCGCCTCGTCGACCTCGCCGCGGACGCTGAGCACGACCGGGGTGTTCGCACCCACCTCACCCTCGAACGTCTCGACGACCGCCTGCATGTGGGCGAAGTAGGCGGCGAACGCCTCCTGGCGCAGCCGGTCCGTGTCCGCCGACAGCGGGGCGCTCACGGTCGGCTCCCGGCGCCGTCACCGCTGTCTGCCGCCGCTGCCCCGGTCGGCCGGGACGGGGGCGGATCGGCGCCGGGCCACGGGTCGTTCACCAGCCGGATCGCGTCGCGCATCATCGACTCGAAGTCGGCCTCTCCGTTGATCATGTCGAGGACCGGCATCCCGGGCGGCAGGACTGCGGCGAACGCGGTGGCGACGGCTGCCTGGGCCTGCTGTCGGGCCGCTCCGATGGTGTCGACGAGCAGGGTCGCCAGCTCGGCCGACGGCATGCTGCGGTACGACCGGCTCAGGAACCGGATGTCGACGAGATCGCCACGGCTGTTGACGGTGACCGTGATGACCCGGTTCTTCGACGTCACGCTCGTCTCGGAGCCGTCCAGACGGGACTGCACGTCGGCGATCGCCGCCTGGCTGGCGGCCAGTTCGGCGTACGCCTGCTCGATCTGGTCCTGCATCGGACCGGGCATGTCGTTACCTCCTCCTAGTTCCGGCGCCGGGTGGTGTCCCGGTGCGTCGGGCCGTACGGCGATCCCGGGCCACGCGACGGCCCGTTCGACCGGCCGGGACGCACACCCTCACCGGAGTCCGCCTCGTCGAGGTCGTCGCGACCGATCACGGCCGGGGCGCAGTCGGGATCGGTGCCCCACACCTCTTCCTCCTCCGCGAGCCAGGTGCTCCGTTCGCGGTCCTTGTCGGTGTCGCGACCGCCGCCCTGTCCCATGCCACCCATGGGCGGCATCATCGGGAAGCCGCCCATGCCGCCCATCCCGGGTGTGCCGACGCCGGTGGCACCGGCCGCCCCAGGGGATCCGAACGGCGCACCGGCCAGGAACCCGCCACTGGTGACCGCGCCGGTGCCGTTGCCGGCCACACCGGCGAAGCCGGGTAGCGCCGAACCCGCCACGTAGCCGGGCGGTGGTTCGCCGATCGGACCGATGACGGCACCGCCGTTGAGGCCGGCCGAGGAGCCGCCGGAGTCGAAGCCACCGGAGCCCACACCGCCGACCGCCCCCGGGTCGACGACCGAGGGGTATGACGTGGGCGGCGGCGTCAGGCCACCCAGGCCGCCGCTACCGCCGGTCGACACGCCGCCCGACGCCGAGCCGTCACGGCCCGGCCCGCCGACGACACCCGAGTCACCGCCGGACGGATTCGGCGGGGTGAGGCCGCCCAGGCCGCCGCTACCACCGGAACCGGGCCGGGAACCGCCGCCGGACGTCCCGCCACCGGGCGCACCACCGACGACACCACCGCCCAGGCCCGGCAGGAGGGTGCCGGGGCCGACCGCGCCGCCGCTGCCGACACCACCGGTACCACCGCCCAGCCCGTCGAGGCCGACATTGCCGCTGGATCCGCCGCCGCCAAGTCCGGACGGGTCGAATCCACCGGCGGACGGCCCGCCGGTGGACCCCCCACTCGCGCCACCGTCGCCGAACGCTCCGCCCGAACCGCCGCCGGATCCCCCCGCACCGAGGCCGGACGGGTCGAAGGATCCGCTGGAACCGGAACCTCCCGGACCGCCGCCGATGTTCGCGCCGCCGAAGCCCTCACCACCCGGACCACCGCCGAAGTCGGCGCCGCCCGAGCCACCGCCACCGAACTCCGCACCGCCCGAGCCGCCGCCACCGCCCCCGAAATCCGCCCCACCGGAGCCGCCGTCGTTCCCGCCACCGCCGATGTTCGCGCCGCCGAACTCGTCACCGCCAGGACCACCGCCGAAGTCGGAGCCGCCGGAGCCGCCCCCGCCCGGCCCGTTGCCGAACGGGTTGTTCGGACCGTTGCCGAACGGGTTGTCGTCCTGCGGCGAGTAGTAGACGCCCCGGTACAGCGGGAAGACCCCGCGCCGCATCGCCTGGATCGTCAGGTTGAAGCTGGTGATGAGCGCCTGGGTGGCGTTGACCGAGGCGAGGTTCAACGCCTCCAGGTTGCTGACCCAGGTCGACTTCATCGCATCGTTCAGTTGGTTCCAGCCGTCGTTGCTCATCAGGTCGTACGTGCCGAGGCCCTGGTCCGGGAACGAGAACGTCCACGGCTGTTCGGGCCCAGCCGTCCAGGTCCCGCTACTCGTCCGCGCGTCGTGCTCGTCGACCTGGCGCTCCATGGCGCGCAGCACCTCCCACACCAGCCAGTTCGGGTCGTGGTAGCGGTAGGCGACGAACGCGTTCCAGGCGTTCTCCATCGCGGTCTTGAAGGTGCCGATCGCGGTGCTGTTGTCGTTGAGCAGTTGGACCCAGTCGCCCTGTTCGGTGATGTTCTCCTTGAGATAGAGCATGGTCCGGGCCATGTCGGCCATGGCGAAGACGAACGCGTCGGCGGCCGTGCCGTCGAAGCCGGCCCGGTCCTGGTCGATCCGGTCGACCACGGCCCGGACGGCCGGTTGGCCGCCGTTCATCAGCCAGTCCGTCACCTGCCAGTAGAGGTGGGCGGCGTCGGAGAAGGTCTGGGCGTCCAGGAACTGGTTGGCGCGGATGCCGGAGACGATCGGACCGCTGGCGTTCACCGTCCGCTGCGAATGGCTGGCCGGGGAGTCGTCGCCGCCCTCGAAGAAGGTGACCCAGCCCCGGATGAGCTGGAAGTACATCCGGGAGTCCCGGCCGCCGTGCCGGCGTTTGCGATAGAGGGTGATCCGGTTCCAGCCCTCCTGGTCACCGGGCATCCAGTGGTTCCACGGGCTCTGGTTGCCGTTCTCGGTCACCTGCCAGAACGAGGTGTCGAGCTGGATCCAGGTGTTGCGGGCCGCGACCCCCGGGTCCGCCTGTTCCTCGGACCCGAGCACGTCCCGCAACGCCGGCATCCACTCCATGGACCGGCTGCCGGTGAACGCGTCACCAGGCTGGGTCATGTTGCTCCTTCCGTTGGCGCAGGTCGTGCCCGGGCCCGAGGGTGGTCAGAAGGCCGGCAGTCGGCTGCCGAACTCGGCGGCCGACATCTCGTTGAGCGTCTCGGCACCGTCGGTGAGCGCCATGAACGCCCGCAACTGCTGCCCTCGGGTGGCGGACAGCGTGCCGATCTCGTCCAGCCGGGCCTGGATCGCGGAGCCGTTGGTGCGGATCAGGTTGGCGAGGGTCTGCCCGACCACGAAGTTCTCGTGTCCGGGACGGATGACCAGGTTGTTGATCGGGCCCTGGGCAGCACCGGGCGCCTGCGTGGCCAGGGTCATGTTGACGGCGACGAAGTCGTTGAGCATCCCGTCGTCGACGTGGATCGGCATTCTCGTACCCCGTTCAGAGGTTGCCCTGGAACAGGGCCGCGCCCTGTGCGTCCGCGACCTGGTACGTCTCGCGGATCCGGTCGATGGCGGCGGCACCGGAGCCGAGCGAGTTGTTCATCGTCGTCATCCCGCCCTCCCAGACGGTCTGCGCCGCCCGGTACGACTCGGCGGCACCGCCGAGGTTCATCGTGATGAACCGGTTGACGACGGCGTTCAGCTCGTCGAGGGCGTTGTCGATCGACCGGGTGACGCCGCGCAACTCCTCGCCGCTGCCGAGCAGTCCGTCGGGGTTGAGTCCGTAGGTGGCCATCGGGGATTCCTTTCGTCGTGGGGGGCGATCAGTCGCCCTGGTACCAGCGGGAGTGCGAGGAGGTCTCCAGCTCGGCGTTGCTGGTCGCCTGGAGGTACTGGCCCATCGCGGTCCGCAGCATCTCCAGGCCGTTGCGGACCTGGTTGAGGCCGCCACGCCAGTTGGACAGCTCCTGTCCGTAGAGGGTGCGGGCCTCGCCGTGCCACTGCATCGACGAGTTGACCGCGTCGACGCTGGCGTCGGCGGCGTTGCAGTTGGCCATCGCCACCTCGAACGCCGACAGCAGTTGGCGGATGGTCTGTTCGTCTACTTCGTTCTGTGCGGGCATCTCGCTCTCCTTCGTGTCGGGTGTCCGGTCCGTCCGGCCGTCGCGGTCGCGGCGCCGGTCATCTGCGGGCCAGCTCGGGGGCGAGCAGCGGTCCGGTCGGCAGCAGGTCCAACAGGGGTCTGGTCACCGTCGCCGCGCCGTCCGGGCGGTAGCCGAGGACCTCGGCGACGGACGGGTCGGCGAGCGGGTACTTGATCCCGGCATCGGTGACCAGGAAGTAGCCGGTGCCGGGAAGCTGACCGGGGCGACCGAGCCGGACCAGACCGCCGACCCCGGGGGCGATCGACACCGCACCGGCCGTCTGGGCGGTGCGGGTGACCCCGGTGCCGTCGACGGTGCGGGCGGCCGGTGCGGTCAGGGGTGGTCGTGACGTCACCCCGATGCCGCCGCCGTCGGTGTGCTGCACGCACCAGACCCGGCCCGGCCCGGCATCGGCCCGGGTCGGCGGGGTGGGTGGCAGGTCGGCGGGGACGGTCGGCTGGGCGGAGACCGGCAACCGGGCCAGCGCGGCGGGGCTCATCGCGGTCGGTGCCACCGGCGCGGGCCGGTACGCCCGGGCCGTGTCCGGGTCGCTCTCCACCAGGCCGTGGGCCAGTGGGCCGAGTTGGCTGAGCCCGTCGCGGTGCAGCAGGTAGTGACGTTCGGGCAGGCCGGCGACGCGGACCACGAAGAGTTGACCGATGCGGGTGGGACGGCCGTCCACCTCCGGTCCCGGTCGGCCCCGGTCGGGTACGGGCACCGGCGCGAGGTCCGGGCCGACCGGCAGTTGCTCCAGCCAGCCGGGCTCGACCAGGACGGGTACGCCGTCGTAGCCGAAGGCCCGGCTCAGCCAGTCGCGGGTCAACGCGAAGCGGCGCCCCTGCCAGACCAGGAACGTCGGACCGGCCGCGACGCGGGCGACCATCGCCTGGTCCGCGGGGAGCAGGGTGTCGCTCGTCGACCGGTCGACCGCCAGGGTGGTCGTGGTGGCCTGGGTGCCCGCGCCGTCCCGGGTGGCCGGTGCACAGACGTGCCAGGCGGTGCCCTTGAGCGCTCCGGGTGCGGGCAGGGCGTCGGGGGCGCCGACGATGCCGAGCGGGCGGCCTCGTGGCACGTCGGCCAGTGAGCGGCCGGAGACCGAGACGACCTTGGGAGCGGCACCGAAGATCAGCCGGGCTGAGGTGTAGTTGAGCACCGGGCGCAGCGTGCCGTCGACGAGGACGTACCGGCTGCCGGTCTCCTTCTCGACGACGAGTTGTCGTGGTTGTCGCCAACTGTCGGCGCCACCGGGGCGCAGGAATCCGTAGACCGCGAAGCCGGCGACGACCAGGGCGGCGACCAGCAGTCCGGCGAGGCTGCCGACCAGGATGCGACGGTGCGGGTTCTCCGGTGTCTCCGGCTCCCCCGCCACCAGCGCACCGGTGAGTCGACCCAGCACGTACGACTGGGCCTGCACCTGGTCCCGACGTGACTGCACGGCCCTCAGCCGCCCAACGCCCGGGCGAAGGCGTAGACGTCCAGGACGGCGAGCAGGACCGGGAAGACCGCGACCATCGCCAGGGTGTGGGTCAGGTCGCCGATGCGTCCCCAGTACGGCATGAGCCGTCGACCGGGCAGGGTTCGGGCGGTGGTGACCAGCAGTGCCGCGCCGATCGGCACCAGGACGGCCGGCACCAGCAGGCGCGGCCAGCCGGTGCCGGTGGTGCTCACGTGCAGCAGGACCGTGGCCAGTCCCACCACGGCTGGTCCGCACAGTGCGAGCCGGTGCCACGCGCTGGTCATCGGGCGGGCGGCGAGCAGCCGTACGGCGGCGACGAGGACGACCAGGGTCGGTGCCGCCCAGCCGTCGGCGGCGCCGACCAGCGTCAGGGCGCCGAGCGTGACGGCGGCCAGGCCGGTGTGCAGCGCGGTCATGTAGCGGTCGGCGGTGACGGTGCGGGCCAGCAACGGTTCGCTCGGCTCCGGGTCGATGCCGTCCTGCAGGTGCTCGGGCTGCACGGGCAGCGGTTCGAGGTGCAGTCCGGCCAGACGGAACGCGAGAAGCGGGACGGCCGTACCGGCGATGGTGGCGGCGACCGCGACGACGGCGGCGGCCCGGACGGTGTTCATCGGGACGAACGCGGCGAGTGCGGCGCCGGCGGCGGTGAACAGGGCTGCGGTGAGGACAGCGGCGAAGAGTGGACCGGCCCGGCCGAGCAGGATCCGGCCGAGGGCGGCGGTGGTGAACACGGCGGTCGCCGCGACGACGAGCCGGGGGCCGTCCACCGTCAGGGTGGCGTCGGGGCGGCCGACCTCCGGCACCAGCAGTCCGGCGAGGCCGGCGTGTGCGACGGCGGCGACCAGGAACACCGTGCCGGCGGCCCGGTCACCGACGGCGCGGGTGAGCGCGAACGCGGCAGCCAGGCAGCCCAGGGCGAGCCCGGCCGCGCAGAGCAGGCGGGATACGGGTGGGCCGGGTGCCGCCAGCACGGCGACGCCGGTGCCGAGCAGCACCCCGAGTACGCCGAGCGCCGCCCAGCGCACCATCTGCGGTTGCCACAGGCCGGACCGGGCGCGGGCGCCGGTGGCCACGCCGTCGATCAGGTCGTCGAAGTCGACCGGCGGGATCTGTTCGGCGCGCGGGCGCAGGTGCACTGTATCGCCGTCGCGGAGGCCGAGGGAGGCGACGGTGCCGTCCTCGTCGAACGGTGGTGCGCCGAGGCGCTGCAGCACCCAGCCGCCGTGCAGCAGACCGGTGTTTGCCAGGTCCTCGCCGAGGTGGTGCAGCAGCGCCGGCAGCAGGTCGGCGACCAGCACCTGGGCGGGTACGGCCAGCTCGATCTGCCGGTCCGGTCCGCAGACGACCAGTCGGCACATCTGCTCACCAACGGCGATGGTCATGCCCTCTCTACGGGCCGTCTTCGAGGCGGTTCAACGCGGGTGCGGAATTTTTTTCTGACCCGTCGCCCGGATCGGTGCGTAGTAGGAGCGCGCGGACGGTCGGTCGGGCGGTCCGCAGCAGGGACGGGAGGGCGGACCGTGACCACAGTGGTGTTCCGGCGACCGGCGCGGCGTAACGGCCCGGAGATGCCGGCGGGCGAGATCAGTCTCCAGGAGCCGCCCGAACTGCCCGAGACGCAGTCCGGTGGGCTGCGTCAGGTCATGACGATCATGCCGATGATGGTGATGTCCGGCGTCATGATGCTGATGTTCGTCGGTGGCGGCCGGGGCGCGATGACCTGGGTGATGATCGGTCTGATGGTGGTCGCGATGGGCGGGATGCTGATCGGCCTGATGATGAGTTCCGGCGGTGAGCGCAAACGTCGGCTCGGCGGCGACCGCCGCGACTATCTGCGGTACCTGGCCCAGAACCGCCGCCGGGTGCGACGCACCGTGGCGCAGCAGCGCGACGCGGGTGCCTGGCGGCATCCCGACCCGGGTGCGCTGTGGTCGGTGGCGATGACGTCGCGGCGGTGGGAGCGGCGGGCCAGCCATCCGGACTTCCTGGAGGTGCGGTTGGGCACCGGCCGAGCGCGGTTGGCCACCCCGATCGTGCCGTTGCAGACCAAGCCGATCGAGGATCTGGAGCCGTTGTCGGCGAAGTCGCTGCGCCGCTTCATCAAGGCGTACAGCACGCTTGAGGGCCAGCCGGTCGCGGTGTTCCTGCGTGGTTTCGCGCTGATCCGGTTCACCGGTGACGCCGACGGTGTCCGTGCGGTGCTGCGCGCGATGATCACTCAGTTGGTGACACTGCACGCGCCCGAGGAGGTGGTGCTCGCGTTGTGTCTGGGTGGTGAGGGTGCCGCCGACTGGGAGTGGGCGAAGTGGCTGCCGCACGTCCAGCATCCGGTCGAGCAGGACGCGGCCGGGCCCACGCGGCTGGTCGCGGAGAGCATCGAGGGGGTGGAGCGGCTGCTCGGTGAGGGTTTCCTCGCCCGGCCGCGCTACGAGCAGGGTGCCACGCCGAGTCGCGACGAGCCGTACGTGCTGGTCGTGTGTGACGGTGGGCGGATCCCGACCGGGGCCCGGATGGCCTCCGGCGGGTACCGCAACGCGGTGCTGGTCGACATCGGCACCGCGCCGGCCAGTACGCCCCGGCATCTGCTCTGGCTCGACCTGGTCGAGGACCGGCTGGAGATGGTGCGGCACGACGCGGTCGGTCGGGAGAAGCGGTCGCCGTTGGCCCGCGCCGACCGGCTCAGTGTCGCCCGGGCCCGGGCGGTGGCGCGGATCCTGTCGCCGTACCGGCTCGGTGTCGCCGCCGAGCCCGCCGCCGAGGCGCTCGACTCCGACTTCGACCTGGGGGCGCTGCTCGGGGTCGCCGACCTGAGCCGGCTGGACCTGGACGCCGCCTGGGCACCCCGGTCGGCGGCGGACCGGCTGCGGGTGCCGATCGGCGTCGACTCCGACGGCGCGCCGGTGGAGTTGGACCTCAAGGAGTCGGCGCTGGGCGGGATGGGCCCGCACGGCATGTTGATCGGGGCGACCGGCTCGGGCAAGAGCGAGCTGCTGCGTACTCTCGTGCTGGCACTCGCGGCGACGCACTCCAGTGAGACGTTGAACCTGATCCTGGTGGACTTCAAGGGCGGTGCCACGTTCCTGGGGCTGGACCGGTTGCCGCACACCTCGGCGGTGATCACCAACCTGGCCGACGAGGCGGCGCTGGTGAGCCGGATGCGTGACGCCCTGCACGGGGAGCTGGTCCGCCGGCAGGAGCTGCTGCGGCAGGCCGGTGGCTACAGTTCGGCGCTGGACTACGAACGTGCCCGCGCCCAGGGAGCTCCGCTGGATCCGTTGCCCACGTTGTTCGTCGTGGTCGACGAGTTCAGCGAACTGCTCGCCGCACACCGTGACTTCATCGACCTGTTCGTCATGATCGGCCGGTTGGGGCGGTCACTCGCGGTGCATCTGCTGTTGGCCAGTCAGCGCCTCGACGACGGTCGGATCGCGCAGTTGGAGTCGCACCTGTCGTACCGGATCGGACTGCGGACGTTCTCGTCGATGGAGTCGCGGTCGGTGATCGGTGTGCCGGACGCGCACGAGTTGCCCAGTCAGCCCGGCAACGGTTACCTGCGGACCGACGTGTCGACGCTGATCCGGTTCAAGGCCGCGTACGTCTCCGGCGCGCACCGGCCCAGGGCCGTGCGGTCCCGGCAGGACGTGGTGCAGCGGCAGTTGGTGCCGTATCTGTTGGAGCACGTGCCGTACCGCACTCCGGTGGAGGTGCCCTCGGCGGCGGAGGTCACGCCGGACGTGGCGGACGTGGCGGCGCCGAGCGTGTTGTCGGTCGTGGTCTCCCAGCTCACCGATCAGGGGCCGCCGGCACATCAGGTGTGGCTGCCACCGCTCGCCGCCGCCCCGACCCTGGATCAGTTGCTGCCGGCGCTGGCCCCGGATCCGCAGGCCGGGTTGCGGGCCGCGGACTGGCCCGGTGCCGGGCGTCTGGCGGTGCCGGTGGGGTTCGTGGACAAACCGTTCGAGCAGGTCCGTGAGCTGATGGTGGTGGACCTGGCCGGCATCGGTGGGCACGTGGGCATCGCCGGTGGTCCGCAGAGCGGCAAGAGCACGTTGCTGCGTACGGTGATCTGCGCGTTGGCGTTGACCCACAGTCCGGCGCAGGTGCAGTTCTACTGTCTGGACTTCGGTGGGGGCACGCTGTCGACGATCGCCGACCTGCCGCACGTGGGCAGTGTCGCCGGCCGGTTGGAGATCGACCGGGTGAGCCGGATCGTCGCGGAGATCGGCGCCCTGGTCACCGAGCGGGAGCGGCGTTTCGGCAGTCTCGGCGTCGACTCGATGGCGACCTACCGGCGGGCGCGGGCCGAGGGCACGATCACCGACGACCCGTACGGTGACGTGTTCCTGGTGGTCGACGGCTGGTTCACGTTGCGGCAGGAGTTCGAGGCCGCGGACACCGCGATCCGGCAGATCGTCGCGCGGGGGCTCAACTTCGGGGTGCACGTGCTGCTCACCGCCGCCCGCTGGTCCGAGGTGCACCACGGCATGCGGGACCAGCTCGGCACCCGGTTGGAGCTGCGTCTCGGTGATGCCGTCGACTCCGCCATCGACCTGCGGTTGGCGGCCACGGTGCCGCACCTGCCCGGTCGGGGGCTGACCGCGCAGAAGATGCACTTCCTCGGCGGGCTCCCGCGCATCGACGGTTGCGGTGACGCGGACAGCGTGGCCGAGGGGGCCCGCGATCTGACCGCGTCGGTGCGGGACTTCTGGGCCGGGCCGCCCGCGCCGCCGGTGCGTACGCTGCCGGCCCTGCTGCCGGCCACCGAGCTGCCGCCGCCGGACGGCGACCTGCGGGTGGCCCTCGGCATCGACGAGGAGCGGATGCAGCCGGTCTGGCACAACTTCGAGGAGGTGCCGCACCTGACCGCCCTGGGCGACACGGAGAGCGGCAAGACCAGTCTGCTGCGCCTGCTGGTCGACGGGGTGACCCGGCGGTTCACCCCGAAGGAGGCCCGGATCATGGTGGTGGACTACCGTCGTCGGCTGTTCGACTCCGTGCCCGCCCCCTACCGGCTCGGGTACTCGGTGTCGCCGGGAGCCACGAAGGAGACGGTGGCCAGTGCGGTCGAGGGGCTGCGCAGCCGAATGCCGGGCACCGACGTCACGCCGGAGCAACTGCGTCGCCGGGACTGGTGGACCGGGCCTCGACTGTTCGTCCTGGTCGACGACTACGACCTGCTCGCCGGGCACGACAGCCCGCTCGCACCACTGATCCCGTTCCTGCCGCAGGGCACCGACATCGGCTTCCACCTGGTCCTGACCCGAGGTGCGGCCGGGGTGATGCGGATGTCGATGGATCCGCTGATCCGCCGTCTGCAGGAGACGAACAGCCCTGACCTGGCGCTGTCCTGTCCGCCGTCGGAGGGGCCGCTGCTCGGCAACACCAAGCCGCGCATCCTGCCGCCGGGGCGGGCGCTGCTCTGCACCCGCCGGGGGCATCGACTGATCCAGACCGCGTGGACGCCGCCGCCGGAGCTGTCGCCGCCGGCCGGGGCGGTGGCCGCTGCCGCCGGATGATCCGTGGTCAGCGCGGGTCCCACCGGCGGCGTCGGCCGCGCCGCAGGACCGCGACCGAGGCCAGTGCCACGGCGGTCGACAGGAGCAGGGCGACTGTCGCCACGGCGGCGCGACGGACCGCCGGATCGGGCGCCGGGACCGAGGCCAGGACGGCGGGTGGTACCGGTTCGCGGGTCGGGGTGTCGGCCAGTGTCGGGTCGATCGTGGTGACCGCCGCGTACGGGTCGACGGTGCCGGCGCCCAGCCGGGGGTCGCCCGGTGCCGACGGTGGTTCGGCGGTCAGTCGCAGCCGGTCGCGGACCTGCGCCTGGGTCAGCTCCGGCCGGTACGACCGCACCAGCGCGGCGGCCCCGGCGACGTACGCGGCGGCGACGGCGGGTCCGCCCACCCGGTAGTGGCCGGGGCCGGCGGGTGCGACGCTGACCGCGCCGGTGGCGGGTGCCACCAGGTCGACGCTGGCGGACGGCGGGCTGTCCTCGGTCGGTACGCCGTCCGGGTCGATCCCGCCGACGGCCAGGACCTGCGGGAACGCGGCCGGATACCAGGGCGGTGCGGCGGTGGCCGACGGCGGCGCGCTCCGGTCGTCGACGGCGGCGACCACCACGATGTCGCGGGCGACGGCCTCGGCGACCGCCGAGGCGAGCCGGTCGTCGGTGCCGGGCCGGCCGGTGCCGACCAGGATCACGTCGGCGCCGAGGGTGGTCGCGGCCCGGATCCCGTCGGCGAGCCCGGTCGGCGGCACCCGCCCGTCGCGACCGGTGATCCGGATCGGCAGCACCGTCGCCGCCGGGGCGATCCCGACCACTGCGGTGCCGCTGACCGGGCGGGCGGCGACGATGCCGGCCAACGTGGTGCCCCGGCCGAGGCAGTCCCGGTCGGCCCGACCGGCGTCGGTCACGTCCCGGCCGGCCGTCACCGCTCCCCGCAGGGCCGGCGCGGTGGCGCTGACCCCGCTGTCGACCACGGCCACGGTCGCCCCGGCGCCGCGGGTCAGCGGCCAGGCCGCCGACGGACCCAGTCGGGCCACCGCCCACGGCATCCCGGTGGCGGTGACCGGCGACGCACCGACGCAGCCGTCGGTCACCGTCGGCAGGGCCGGCGGCTCGTTCTGGCGGGACTGGGCGGGAGCCGCCGGTACGGCCAGCGCCGTGACCACGACACACGTGCCGAGCGCAGCTCGGGAGACCGTTCGTCCGACGGGCACCGCCGTCTCCTCTCAGCCGGTCCGGTCGGCCGGCGACCTCGGCGGTCGGGCCCTCGGGTCGTCGTCGTGCCGGTGCGGGTCATCGTGGCCGGGCCCGGCACCCGGGGGCGGGTCGGCAGACCGGTTGCGGGCCCGCCGTGACCACCAGGCCAGACCTCCGGCTGCTGCGGCCAGCAGGAGCACCACCAGCGCGGCGACCGCTGCCGGGCCGGGGGTCGCGTCGTCGGCGAGGGTGGCGAGCCCTTCGTGCCGTTCCTCCTCGGGAAGGGTCGCGGTCACGGCGGCGCCGGCGTCGACCATGCCGAAGCCGGTCAGCGGGTCCGGGACGCGCGAGGCGGCCGGGTTCGCGGTGACCCGCAGCCGGTGGGTCACCGCCGCCGCGTCGAGGTTGGGCAGTGCCGCCCGGACCAGCGCCGCGGCCCCGGCCACGAACGCGACCGCGTACTGGGTGCCGCTGCTGGCCCGCGTCCCGTCCCTACCGGCGACCAGGGTGGCGATGTCGATACCGGGGGCGACCAGGTCGACCCCACCGCTGCGGTAGTCGGCGGCCAACTGGCCGTCGGCCCCGACGCCGGCCACCCGCAGCAGCCCGTCCGCGTCGTCGGGGACGGTCGCGGCGCCGGTGTCGGTCGACGCGCCGGCCACGACCACCACGTCGTGCGCGAGCGCGGTACGGATCGCCTCGGCCACCTCCGGGGCGGCCGGGTCGACGTAGCCGCCGAGGGCGATCACGGTGCTGCCGGCGGAGACGGCGACCTCGATGCCGGTGGCGACGTCGGCGGCCCGTGCCTGCGGGGTCGTCGTCACCACCCGCACCGGCAGCACGGCCGAGGCCGGGGCGACGCCGCCGCCGGAGCCGTCTGCGTCGTCGCGGGCCGCGATGATGCCGGCCATCGCGGTGCCCGATCCGAGACAGTCGACGTCGCCACGCTCGTCACCGGCGACGATGTCGACCCCGGTGGTGACCCGCCCGCCGAGCGGGGCACGGCTGCCGTCCACCCCGGAGTCGATCACCGCGACCAGGACACCGCCGCCCTCGGTGAGTTTCCACGCCTGCTCGGCCGCCAACTCCTGCTGTGCCCAGTCCGAGCCGGTCTGGGGGCCGGCGGTGACCGCGCAGCGGCCGGTGCCGGGCGCCGGGGAGCGTGCCGGGCTCGGGGTGGTCGCCGGTCGGCTGCCCGGGGTCGGTGTGGTGGGGGCGCCGACCGAGGAGAGCATGCCGTAGCGGACTCCCTCGCCGTAGGCGTCCCACGGCAGCACGATGATCCAGCCCGCCCGCAGCTTGTCCGGGTCGGTGAGCCGACCGCCGTCGGGTTGTACCCGGCCGGCGTTGAGGTGCAGGACGTCGGTGGTCCGTGCGGTGGTGCCCAGGAACCGCTGTGTGATCACCGACAGTCGTTCCGGTTCGCCCTGGTAGGACGAGGTCACGACGTAGTACTTGGCATAGGTCTCCACCGGGGCGGCGACCGCCCGATGCGGTGCGACCAGCGACGCGACGACAGCCAGCACGAGCAGCCGGCACCACCATCGAGTCCACGAACGCCGCTGTGCCGTCACCGACCGCCTCCTCCACTCGGGTGCGTCCACCTCACGTCGACGCCTGCACTACGCACGCCGGGCCGGGCCGGTTCACCACACGTGTGGTCGGTGATCCACAGGGTTCGTTCGACGGTGCTATAGATGGACGATATGCGGCCCATCGCGCGCGCGGCGTCCGGCGGTCCCCCTCAGATCCGTCGCCTCGACGCGACCCGGCACCGCCGAGTGGAGGGCCTGTTCGACGTCTGGTTGGAGCCGCGACCGGACGGCGCGTTGGCGGCCGTGGGGGCGGACGGTCCGGCGCTGACCGCGAAGGACATCGCCGACCTGGTACGCCGGTCGGGGGCTGCCGGTGACGACGTGCGGATGCTGACCGCCGACGGGGAGCGGCGGGCGAGCCTGTTCCGCGAGGTCGCCGCCATGCTCGGTCAGGACGTGCTGATCACTCCGGCGGGTGCCGACGTCCACCATCGGTGGCTGCCCGACGAGCCGGAGGCGCCCCGGGACGCGGTCGCCGTGGGGCGGGCCAGCGGCGACCCCGTCGACTGGACGGTGCTTCAGCCGCCCGGCCTGGAGTCGTCGCTGCCGGGCTGGTTCGATCTGGTCGACGGGACCGTGCAGGCCCGGACGGGGACCGTCGTGCTGGCGCTGCCCGGGGGGCTGGCGCTGGCGACCCGGGCCGATTTCACCGCCCGGCGGGCGGCGGTGGCCCGGCTCGCCCCGGGTGACCCCGATCTGGTCACCGTGGCCGTCACGGTCCGGTCCGCCGGGTTCCTGGTCGGCGACTACCGGGGCACCCAGGAGATCCTGACCGGCCCGGCGCTGGCGGCGGCCCTGTCCAGCCTGCCGTTGTACGGCGGGGACCTGCGGCTGTGGCTGACCTGGCCGGCTGATCCCGCCGAACGGGTGCGGTTGGCCGCCGAAGTCGCCGCGCTCGCCGAGGCCAGTGGTGCGACGGTGTGGACGCCGCCGGTCGGTGGCACCGCCGAGATCCTTGCCGAGTCCGGTGACCTGCGGGCGCTGGACGCCGGCGGCGCACCGGGGCGTTGGCACGACCATCAGCCGGACGACGGGTCCGGCGGGCCGCCGCGCTACCTGAGCACCGCCGACGGTCGACTGCTGCCCACCACCGAGGTCATCATGGCCGGTCTGGCGGCGGCCCCTCGCACCAGCGTGACGCCGGCCGACGTGCCGACCGACGCAGGACCGGGTCGTCGGCCGGTGCTGGCCGCCGATCCGCAACGCCCCGCCGGGTACGGCGTGAGCTGGTTGACGGACGGGCTGCCGGTGAACACCGCCCCGGTCGAGTTGTACGTGACGACACCGGTGTCGCCTGCCGAGGTGCTGGCCGACGGCGTACCGGCTGCGGAGCTGTTCCTGATCGGTCGTCCCGATCTGGCGCAGGCCGCCGCCGGCCGCCGGGGCGGGTACCTGTTCCGGGCCCGGGTGGCACCCGGCGGGGCGGTCCGGGTCACCTCTCTCGACCTGCACGTGCCCGCCGACCTGCAGCACCTGCTGGCGCAGGCCGACGCGTACCTGCTGCCGGCCGGTCGGCTCGACCGGGTCCGGATGCTCGCCGCGTACTCCCTGGACCGGGCCTCGGTGTCCACGCTGGAGCGGGAGTTCGACGAGCCGGTTCCGGTCCGGTTGCGGTGTGCCGGGGCCCGGCACGGGGTGGTCGGCCTGCCCAACGACGCGGACCGCTGGCCGCGGGCCCGCTTCGGCCGCTGCTACGCGCTGGTGCCCGTCACGGCTCGGGCGCTACCCGGCGGTTGGCTGCCCCTGCACCGCGAGCAGCCCGGTGTCCGGGACGGCCACTGGCTCGTCGAGCTGCGGGTGCCCGCGCGGCGGGCGATCGACGTCGCGGCCACCGCGGATCGGCTGGACAGCCTGCCGCTGGTGCGCTCGCGGGCCCCGCGCCTGCGGGCCGCCGGGATCGCTCTGGTGCTGCCGACCCGGGCCTACCCCCGGGTGACGGTGACCCGCAGGTTCCGGCCGACGGCTCAGGGCTGGATGGTCGTCCCCGGGTCGTCGGGCGCCGTGTCGTTGGCGGCGATGCTGTCGGCCGTGCCGCCGTCCGCCTGAGTCGGGGCGACCGGTTCGGTCGGGGTCGGCACCTCGACCACGATCGACCATCGGGCGCGGAGTACCTCCCCAGTGAGCACCGGCACCACTGCGCCACCGCTGTCCGCCGCCATCCGCCGCGCAGCCCGCAACCGTGCGCCGCGCAGCCCGCCGCTGAACACGACGGCCGCTGTGCTGCCAGGGTCGGGCATGTCCAGGGGGAACTCGTCCAACCATCGGGCGCCGGGCGGCGGGTCGGCACCGAGCGCGTCGCCGACGACCATCACGTCCACGTCCGCCGCCAGCAGTTGCCGGGCCAGTGACGCGGCCCGTTGCCGGCAGGCGACCGGGTCACCCGTCACGGTCAGAACGTCCGGGGTCCGGGCCAGGTCGACCCAGAGGCCCCACCCGTCGCGGTGGCCCAGCCGGACCGGAACCCGGGCACCGGTGAGTTGCTCGTCGTCGGCCAACCAGGCGTACGCGGGCGGGGCGGAGGGGCCGGCCGCACCGACGAGCTGGACCCGCAGTGCGGTGGAGGCGTCGTCGAGGTCGGTGCGCAGTTTGGTGTATCCACTGGTCCCGCTCTCGGGCCGGGGGCGCACGGCGGATTCCGGCGGGCCCGAGGCGAGCCGCTGGTCGCCCCCGTCGCGTGAGCTCGACGCGACGATCGGACCGGGTGCCGTGGAGGCCGGGCCGCCCGACGTGACAGCCGGGCCGCTCGGACGGCCCGGCGCGTCGGTGGTGTCCGGGCCGTCGGTGAGGTCCGGGGCGCTCGTCGAGTCCGGTCCGAGAATGGTGCGCCCGGGGCTCGGCCCGACTTCGGTGGTCAGGCCGACGGAGGCGGGCACCGGTGGCGGGACGGCGGTTCTCCTGTCGGGGGCGGATGCCGAGACGGTGACCGGCGCTGCGGTGTCAGCCGGAACGACGACGGCGGCCGTCGGCGGACCGGATGCCCCGGTGGCCTGCGGTCGGGGCACCGGGCTGCGCTCCGGTCGGACCCGTGGTGCGGGTGGTTCCCCGATCGGAGCGGTGTCGGCCTGGCTCGTTCCCGGCCGCCCGCGTCGCAGCATCCACAGCACGATCGCGAGCAGCATCACCATGACGCCGAACGCCGCCAACCGGAACAGGAAGCCGCCGAGGCCGTCCGGGTCGGGGGCGTTCGGCGGCGGTCCGGCGGCCGGCGCCTCGCCGACGGACCCGGCCGGCTCCGTCACCTCCGGCAGTGGTCCCACCGTCACCCCGGGGCCGTCGGCGTCGGCCGGCAGCTCCAGCAGCCAGCCCTCGCGCAGCACCAGCGGATCGGTGAGCCGCGCACCGTCCGGCTGCAGGCGGTCCCGATTGAGGTCGAAGATCTCCCGGAACCGGTTGCCGTCGCCGAGGGTGCGTGCCGCGATCTGGTACAGGAACTCCGGTGCGCCCTGATCGGTCGCGCCGACGACGTAGTAGCGGGTCGTGGCGGACCCCGTGGTCGCCGGTGTCGGCGTGTCCGCAGGTGCGGCGGCGCGGGCCGGGCCGGCAGTCGCGAGCGCCACCAGGGCGGACACCAGCACCACGGCAGCCAGGCCACCGGTACGGCGTCGACTGACGCGAAGCCCCATCGTCGACCGTCCCTTCCCGACTGGAATCCACTCCGGACCACCGGCCCGCTGCGCCCGGGTTGCCGCACCCACTACGCGCGCCGCCACCGTCTGGTTCACACGGTGGTGGGAGCGCGGTGATCGGTCAACGGCCGCGACGGACCCGGGTATCTTGCAAGACGGCGGGGCAGTCGTGACGGGGCCGGCTGGGGTGACCTGGAGGTGTGATCGTTGGGAGCACCACGACGGTTCGTCGCACCGTTGGTCGCCGCCCTGCTGTGTCTCGGCGCCCCGGTCCCGGCCCGGGCCGAACCGGTGCCGAATCCGGCCGGTTCCCACGTCAAGTACTACGTCGTGCGGGGCACCGGCAGCGGCGCGCCGGAGTCGCTGTGGGACATCTCGACCCGGCTGCTGGGCAGTGGCGACCGCTACCTGTCGATCGTCGCGCTGAACGAGGGACGGATCCAGCCGGACGGTGGCGTGCTCACCGACCCGACGGCGCTCCGGGTCGGCTGGTTGCTCGTCCTGCCCTGGGACGCGTACGGCGACGGGGTCCTGCACGGACTCCTGCCGACCCGCGTACCGACCCCGCCCACGCCACCGCCGCCGAGAGCGGACGGCCGCTCCTCCGGCGACGGTTGCGGTTCGGCGGCCACCACCAGCGACATGGCGGTGCCGTGGGCGCAGCTGCGGCTCGCGCCGAGCGTCGCCTGGCAGCGGAGCACCGGCAACGGGGTGACCGTGGCCGTGGTCGACTCCGGCGTCGACGCCACCGTGCCGGCGCTCGCCGGGCGGGTCCGCCCCGGTGCCGACGTGAACGTCGTCGACGGCCGGGGCGACACCGACTGCCTCGGGCGGGGCACGGCCCTGGCCGGCATCGTCGCGGCACAGGCACGCCCGGGAAGTCACTTCACCGGGATGGCGCCCGGGGCCGTGATCCTCCCGGTCCGGATCCCGTTGCGTGACGGGAAGGCTGCCGGCGACGACGTGGTAGACGCCGTCGGGCTGGCGGTCGACGCAGGTGCCGACGTGGTGATGGTGCCGGCCGAGGTGACTCTGACCGAGGCGCACCGCGCCGCCCTGCTCGGCTTCGCGGCCGACGCCGACGTGGTGCTCGTGGTCGCCGCCCCGCCGGCCGGCTCCGCGCTCGGCGACGGCCCGTACGACGGTCTGCTGCGCGTCGGGGCGGTCGGCACGGACGACGAACCGGCGTACCCGTACCCGAAACGGGCCGTGGACGTGCTCGCGCCCGGCGTCGCGGTGGCCAGTGTCGGGCTGGGCGGCACCGGGGAGGTCGAGGCCAGCGGCACCGATTTCGCCGTGCCGTTCGTGGCCGGCCTGGTCGCGCTGGTCCGCTCCGCCCACCCGGACCTGGACGCCGCCGCCGTGGTCGCCCGCGTCGTCGACGGCGCCGAACTGGGTCAGGAACGGGCGCCGGATCCCCGGTACGGCTGGGGTGTCATCGACCCCGCCGCCACCGTCGGTGCCGCCGCGCAGGCGGAGACCACAGGCGGGCGGACCGGCACGTTCACCGTCGACCGGGGTCCGGGCCTCGCCGTCGTGGTGGTGGTCCTGCTGGGGATGATCGGGTTGCTGGTGGTCGGTGTCCGACAGGGGCGACGGCGACAGTGACCGGTGTGCGGGTCCCGCTGCCTTCCTGAGGAGCCCGGCCTCCACGGTCCAGGCGACAGCGCGGACACCGACGAGACGTCAGGCGATGCGGTCGTCGGCGCGCTTCGAGGCGGCCCGCTTGTCGACTCCCGGCAGCATCTTCGCCGGGTCCCGGGTCACCACCACGTCGACGACGCTCGGGCCGGGCGTGGTCACCGCCTCGGTGAGAGCCGGCGCCAACGCGTCCGGATCCTCGATCCGGACGCCGTGGCAGCCGAGTGCCGACGCCACGGCGCCGTAGTCGATCTCGGACAGGTCGGAGGACTGGTAGCCGCCGTCGAAGAGCACGTGCTGCAGGGCCTTCACGTATCCGGAGGCCGCGTTGTTCACCACCACGATGGTGGCGTTGACGTCCGCTCGACGCAGCGTCTCGAGGTCACCGAGGGACATGTTGAGACCGCCGTCGCCGGAGAGCGCCACCACCGGGCGGTCGGGCACGGCCAGCGCCGCGCCGAGCGCACCGGGTACGCCGTAGCCGATCGAGGCGAGGCCGCGGTCCGCCACGTACCCGCGCCCGGCCTGTTTGGTGTCGTAGAGCAGCCCGGTCCAGTGGGCGGCGAACCCGCCGTCGGCGATCAGCACGGCGTCGGCGGGCAGCATGCCGTTGAGTTCGTGCACCAGGCGGGCGACGTTGATCGGACGCTCGTCAGTGGTCAGTCTGGGCCGGGTCCGCTCCTGCCAGGTCCGGCGCCGCCCGTCGATCTCCTCAAGGTAGCCGGTCCGGGTGGTGGTGGAGGAGGCAGCGGCGAGATCGGTCAGGGTGCTGGCCGCGTCGCCCCACAGCGCGACGGTGGGTCGGGCGGTTCGTCCGAAGTCCTCGCTGAGGACGTCGATGTGGATCATCGGGGTGGCCGGCGGCAGCAGGTCGTACCGCTCGGTGGCTATCTCGCCCAGCTTGCACCCCGCCACCACGACGAGGTCGGCGGTTTTGATCAGGTCGTTGGCGTAGCGCGAGTAGCGCCCGAACAGACCGATCGACAGCGGGTCGAGACAGGACACCGAGCCCTTACCGCTCATCGTGTGCGCCACCGGGACTCCCCAGGCGCGGACGAACGCAGCCAGCGCCTCATGTGCACCGGAGAGATGGATGCCGCCACCGGCCAGCAGGACGGGACGTTCGGCGGTGGCCAGCAGCGCCACCGCGCGGTCCAGCGTGTGCTGGTCGGGCCGGGTGCGTCGGGCCGGTACGCGGTGCGTCTCGGAGTCGGTCCAGAAGGCGTCGTCGGGCATCGTCACCTGGGCGTGGCAGACGTCCTCGGGCACGTCCAGGACCACCGCGCCGGGTCGACCGGAGGTGGCGATCGTGTAGGCCCGTCTGACCAGTTCCGGGATCCGTTCGGGCTGTTCCACCCGCAGCAGTGCCTTGGCCGCCGGGCGCAGGATCTCGACCTGCTGGGTCTCCTGAGTCATGTGCCGGCCGCTGTATCCGCGGTGGGTGTCCCCGGTGACGGCGATCAGCGGTACTCCCGCGTTGGTCGACTCCGCCAGTGCGGTGACGAGGTTGGTCGCGCCCGGGCCGAGGGTGGCGTCACACACGCCCGGACGGCCGGTCATCCGGGCGTAGGCGTCGGCAGCGAACGCGCCCGTGCGTTCGTCGTTGATCAGGTGGTGGCGCATGCCGAGCGTGCGGACGGCGGCATAGAACGGCAGCAGTTGGAAGCCGCCCATGCCGAACATGTCGCCGGACTCGTGCGCGGCGAAGGACCGGGCGAGCGCTTCGCCCCCGGACATCGTGCTGGTCATGACGCCTCTTTCGGGGTGTGGCGGCGAACGCGGGAGACGACCTGTGGAACGGTCATGCCGGGCCGTATCCCGGCGGCTGCGGCGGGTTCGTTGACGACGGTGACGATGCCGTCGGCGTAGGTCGAGCGGGCGTCACCGATGCGGGCGGTGTCGGCGCCGACCGTGACGGCCGGGATGCCGCGGGCGGCGAGCGCCGGTAACCGGGTGGTGCCACGCCCGTCCGGTCCGCCGCCCGCGTCGTTGAAGACGGCGGCGCGGACGTCCACCTTCACGGCGGAGGCCGGTACGCCGCCGAGCAGTGCACCGTGTGACCCGGTCACCACCACCAGGTCGCGGTCGGCGGGGGTGACCAGGGAGACGGAGTCGAGACCCACCACGCCGGGGGCGAGGGTGTGCCGGGCCTCCTCGACGTCGTCGGCGAAGTCCAGGTCGGACGGGGCGGCGAACTCCATGGACACGGCGACGCGGGCGGGCTGTCCGGGCCGGCATCCGTGGGCGGCGGCCGTCTCGTTGACCACGGAGACCACGCCGGTGTCCAGGACCGCCTGTCCGTCCCCGATCGGCGCGCTCAGGTGCGAGACGGCGATCCCGGGTACGGCGTACCGGTCCAGCCAGGCCAGGCCGGACACGCCGGCGCGGTCCCGGCCGAGCCCGGCGTCGTTGAACACGGCTGCGGCCACCCGGTGCCGGGCTGCGGTGACGGCGGCGAACAGTCCGCCGTGCGAGCCGGTCACCGCGATCACCCCGGCGGCGGGCGCTTCGAGGCGGGTCACCGAGTGCACCACGACGACGGTCGTCACATCAGGTCCCGGACGGCGTCGGCGATGCGCTGCGCGGAGGGGACCGCTGCCTGCTCCAACGGTCTGGTGTACGGGATCGGCACCGGCGCCGCGCAGACCCGTCGTGGCGGTGTCCGCAGCGCCGACAGTGCCGCCGGGTTCTCGCAGACCGACGTGACGATCTCGGATGCGATCGAGCACGCGGCGGGTGCCTCGTCCACCACGACGAGTCGACCGGTGCGCCGCACCGAGGCGGTGACCGTCGCGGTGTCCAGCGGCGCGAGGGTACGGGGGTCGATCACCTCGGCGTCGATTCCCGCGGCGGCGAGGTCGGCGGCGGCGGCCAGCGCCTCGTGCACCTGATGGCCGATGGCCACGATGGTCACGTCGTCGCCGGCCCGGGCGGTGCGGGCGACGCCGAACGGGATGGGTTCGCCGAGCGTGTCGGGGACGTCGGCGGCCTGCGGGGACAGCCGGACGCCTTCGAAGAACACCACCGGGTTGTCGTCGAGCAGGGCGGTGCGCATCAAGCCGTACGCGTCCTCGCCGGTGGACGGCGCGACCACCTTGAGGCCCGGCATGGCGGCGAACATGGCGTACGGCGACTGCATGTGCTGTGCGGCCAGGCCGGTGCCGGCGCCGTAGCTGACCCGGATCACCAGGGGGATGCGCACCTGCCCGCCGAGCATGAAGCGCAGCTTCGCCGCCTGGTTGAAGACCGGGTCGAGCGCGCCGAAACCGAAGGTGACGTTGCGCCACAGGAAGATCGGGCGGAGCCCGCACATGGCGGCGCCGACGCACATGCCGGTCAACGACGGCTCGGAGATCGGTGTCTGGCGCACGCGCTGCGGGCCGAAGTGCGCGGCCAGCCCGTCCGGTGGGTCGGTGGCGAGGAAGAAGATCCGAGGGTCGCGTTCCATCTCGTGCCGGACCGCGAGGTCGACGGCCTCGTCGTAGGTGGTGGCCGCACTCATCGGGTGACCTCCGCGAAGACGTCCTCGGTCAGGGTGGACGGGTCGGGGTACGGGCTGGCGTCGGCGAAGGACACCGCCGCTTCGATCCGGTTCCGGACCTCGGACTCGACGGCCGTCAGGTCGTGTCCGTCGGCGCGTAGCCGGTTGCCGAGCAGGACGATCGGGTCTCGGGTCGCCCAGTCGTCCCGCTGCTCCTGAGGGCGGCGGTCGGGCTGGTTGGCGTACCGGAAGCTGTGCCAGGTGGTGCGGAAGGTGACCGCCTCGATGAAGGTCGGTCCGTGGCCGGACCGGGCCCGGTCGACCGCCTCGGCCGCCGTGGCGTGCACGGCTTCCACGTCGTTGCCGTCGACCCGCACCGACGGCATGGTGGCGGGCGGGACGAGTTCATGGATCCGCTCGGTGGGCAGCGCGTCGGCGGCCGGGGTGTGTACGGCGTACTGGTTGTTCTCGCACACCCAGACGGTGGGGAGCTTCCAGGTCGCCGAGAGGTGCAGCGACTCCCACAACGCGCCCTGCCCGGTCGCGCCGTCGCCGAAGAACGCCACCGACACCCGTGGCTCGCCGAGGTAGGTGGCGGCGAAGGCGGACCCGAGGATGAGTGGGACGCCGGCCGCGACGATGCCGTTCGCGCCGAGAATGCCGAGGTCGACGTCGGCGACGTGCATGGATCCGCCGCGACCTCGGCAGTAGCCGCCCACCCGGCCGAACAGTTCGGCCATGGTGCGGTCCGGGTCGCCGCCCTTGGCCAGCAGGTGGCCGTGTCCGCGGTGGGTGGAGGCGATCCGGTCGTCGGTGCCGAGTGCCGCGCACACTCCCGTGGCGACCGCCTCCTGTCCGATGTACGGGTGCACCGTCCCGTGGATGCGGCCCTCGCGGCGCAGCTCCACCGCGCGCTCCTCGAAGACGCGGATGAGCACCATCCGCCGGTAGAGGTCGATGAGGTCAGGGCTGTCCGGCATGGGTGTCTCCTTCCCGGCTGCGGCGCAGGGCCTCGCCCGGGTCGCCACCGACGTAGACCGACATGACGATGTCCTCGGTGAGGTCCGCGCTGGGTGCGTCGAGCACGGCCTGACCGCCGCGCAACAGGACGCAGCGGTCCGCGACGCCGAGGGCCAACTGGACGTTCTGCTCGATCAGCAGGATGGTCACGCCCTCGGCGCGCAGTCGCCGGATCACGTCCGCGACCACCTCGACCTGGGCCGGTGAGAGTCCGAGCAGCGGTTCGTCGAGCAACAGGACCCGGGGTCGGGCCATCAGACCCCGGGCGATCGCCAGCATCTGTTGTTCGCCACCGGAGAGCTGGTGCGCCAGTTGCTTGCCGCGTTCGGCCAGGATCGGGAAGAGCGAGTACGCGTGCTCCTCGGACGCCACGCGGTGTTTGCGCGCCTGCTTGAGGGTGGCGCCGAGGAGCAGGTTCTCGCGTACCGAGAGATAGCCGAAGAGCCGTCGGCGTTCGAGCACGTGGCAGATGCCGAGCGGAACCCGCTGGTGTGCGGGCAGGTGTTGCACCGGTTCGCCGGCGAGCAGGACCTCGCCGCCCCAGGAGCGGTGCACCCCGGACAGCGCGGCCATCATGGTGGATTTTCCGGAGCCGTTCGGGCCGAGAATGGCGGTGATGCCGTGTTCCTCGAGGGTGAGGTCGACACCCCAGAGCACCTGGTAGTCACCGAAACCGGAGGTGATGTCGCGGGCTTCCAGCAGGGGCGTGGTCATGCCTGCCCTCCCAGATATGCCTGGCGGACGCGCTCGTCCGCGATCACGTCGGCGGGTGGGCCGAGGGTGAGTACGCGTCCGAGGTGCAGGGCCAGCACCCGGTGGGCCAGTGACTCCATCACCCGCATGTCGTGCTCGATCAGCACGATGCTCACCCCCTCGGCGTTGAGTCCACGGACCAGGTCGACGAGTTGTTGGCGGGCGCCGGGGTCAACCCCGCCGGTGACCTCGTCGAGCAGCAGCAGCCGGGCGCCGGTGGCCAGGGCGCGCGCCACCTCCAGTCGCTTGCGCTGTCCGGTGGAGAGCCCACGGGCGTGCACGTCGCGGCGGTGTTCCAGGCCGACCCGGTGCAGTGCCGCGTCGGCCGTCTGTCGGGCCCTGGACGTTCGCCGCTCGCCGACCAGCGCACCGATCATCACGTTCTCGAGGCAGGTCAGGTCGGGGAAGGGCCGCAGCTTCTGGAAGGTTCGGACCACGCCCCGGCGGGACACCGCGGACGGGGACAGGCGGTGGATCGGTCGGCCGGCGTGCAGGATCTCGCCGGAGTCCGGGTTGACGAAGCCGGAGACGAGTTCGAACAGGGTGGACTTGCCGGCGCCGTTCGGACCGATCACGCCGAGGATCTCGCCCTCGTCGACGGTGAAGCTGACGTCGCGGGTGGCGTGTACGCCACCGAAGCGTTTGTCCACGTGGCGGAGTTCGAGCAGGGCGGTCACGAGCGCACCTCCTCGGGCGCGGTGGTGGCCGGGGCCGGTGGTGGGGGCATGGCCGGTGGTGTCGGACCGGGTCGGATCCGTCGGTACGCGCGGGTGGCCAGGTCGACCACGCCGCCGGGGGCGTACCGCAGCACGATGACCAGCAGGAGGCCGTACACGGCGAGGTAGAGGGCGCCGAACCGGCCGCCCAGTTCGGCGCGCAGCAGGAACTGCAGCGGGATGATGCCGATCGCGCCGATCAGCGGGCCGGCGGGGCTGCCCATGCCGCCGATCGCGGCGATGAGGGCGACCTGGATGGACAGTTGCAGGGTCATGGTGCCGGTCGGGTCGACGTAGCCGATACGTGCGGCGTTGAGTGCGCCCATGGCGGCGGCGATGGCGGCCGAGACCGCGAAGACGGCGAGTTTGAGCGCGGTGACCCGGACGCCGAGCGAGGCGGCGGCGACCGGGTCGTCGCGGATCGCGCGCAGGAAGAGGCCGGTGCGTGAGGGGGCCATCCAGGCGGTCGCGGCGGCGATCAGGACCGCGCAGAGCAGGAAGATGATGGCGTAGGTCGCGGGTGATTCGAACATGAGGTTGGTGGGCCCGGGTTCGAACGGCAGGAAGATCCCCTCTGCCCCACCGGTGACGTCTTTCCAGTTCAGTGCGGTGATCGAGGCGACCTGGGCGAAGGCGATGGTGGCGATGGAGAAGTACGGTCCGCGCAGGCGCAGCGTCAGCAGTCCGACGATGGCCGCGATGGCCGCGGCCAGGACCACGCCGAGGAGCAGGCCGACGAGCGCGTTGCTGGTCAGTTTGGTGGCGGCCAGCGCGGTCGAGTACGCCCCGATCCCGCTGAACGCGGCGTGACCGAGCGAGACCTGGCCGGTGTATCCGGCGAGCAGGTTCCACGAACCGGCCAGTGCCGCCCAGAATCCGAGCAGTGCCAGCATGTCCAGCCAGTACGGCTCGTTGGTCAGCGCCAGTGGGAGGGCTATCGCGACCAGGGCCGCGGCGAGGTAGGGGATCGCTCGTCGCATCAGGCCACCCGGAACTCTTCGGCGCCACGGGTGCCGAAGAGGCCGGCCGGACGCAGGAGCAGGACGATGATCAGGGCGATGAAGTAGCACGCCTGTTTGACGGCTTCGCCGATGAAGTAGCCGCTGACGGTCTCGATGACACCGATCAGCAGACCGCCGGCGAGCGCGCCGCCGAACGAGCCGAGCCCGCCCAGCACCACCACGACGAATCCGACGAGCACGAGTTGCTCGCCGACCCCCGGATAGATCGGAATGATCGGTACCAAAAGGCTGCCCGCGACGGCGGCGATGGCGGCGCTGACCGCGACGGTGAGCAGGTAGATGCGGTCGACGCTGATGCCGAGCGTGGACGCGGCGGCCGGGTCCTGGGCGGTCGCCCGGATGGCCCGGCCCCACGTCGTGTGGTGCAGGTAGGCCCAGAGCGCCAGCGCGACGACGACCGCCACCCCGAACGCCGCCAGCCGGGTCGTGGACACGACCGTACCGAAGATGCGGACGGTGTTGTCGGTGTAGCTGGTCGTCACTGTGCGATAGGTGCCGCTGACCAGGTAGAGCATGCCGTTGAGCAGCAGGAGTGACAGGCCCAGCGTGGCGAAGACCTGGACGAAGAAGCCCTTGCCCATGATCGGGCGAAGGACGACCACGTACACCAGGGCACCGAGCAGGAATCCGGCCGGAGCGGTGATCAGCACCGACAGGAACGGGTCGATGTTCCACCACTGGTGCAGGAAGTAGGCGGCGAACATCGAGAGCATGACGAGCTCACCGTGCGCGAAGTTCACCACCCGCAGTACTCCGAAGACCAGGTTGAGGCCGACGGCGATCAGCGAGTAGAGGGCGCCGATCAGTACGCCGGAGACGACCAGCTGGGCCAGGGGCATGGCTATCCCGCCGTCCGCGAGGGTGTGGACTCGGACGGGATGGTGATGCCGAGGATGCGGGCCAGGTTGCCGCCGAGGATCGCGGGCATGTCCTCCTCGGCGACACCGGACCATTTGGTGATCTTGTCGAGTTCCTGGCCGTAGGGGAGGTACGGGATGTCCGATCCCCACAGGACCTTGTGCGCGCCGACGATTCGGACCGCTTCGGAGATCCACCACGCCGGGTAGAACTCGGTGGTGTCCAGGTAGAGGTTGTCCAGCCGCTTGCCGAACGCGAACGCCTCGTGGTGGAACCCGTAGAGGCCCATGTGGCCGACGATGAAGTTGATGGTCGGGAAGTCCATCGCCAGGTCGGCCATCAGCGCCGGGGTGGCGGTCCAGACCTCGCCGCAGTGCGCGATGACCGCGAGTTCCCGCTCGGCGATCGTGTCCATCAGTGGCTTGACCAGCCGGGCGTCGTTGATGGGGTAGGCGCCGTCGAGCAGCGGGTGGAACTTCAGTCCTTTGACACCGGCGTCGGCCAGGTCGTTGATCAGGGCTATGTTGTGTTCCACGCCGTAGTTCGGGTTGATCCGGCCGAAGGCGATGATCCGGTCCGGGTGCTGCCGGCCCGCCTCGGCCAGCACCATGCTGGCCTTGGAGTAGTCCGAGATCGGGTTGGACGTCGGGAAGAAGCAGGCCATGTCGACGCCGGCTTCGTCCATGAACTCGATCGCCAGGTCGGGTCCGAACACCCCGGATCGGACGTCGGAGGTCTTGGCGACCAGCTGGCTCTCACCCACGTGGGCGTGCACGTCGACGATGAATGCGTCGGTGCCGTTCGGCAACGTGATCATGGGTTCGCGTCTCCTAAAGTCAGTTGCCCCAGGCAGGCAGTGGCAGGTCGATGGGCTGGGCGGTGGTGAACTCCTTGGGGTAGACCGTCACGAGCTTGCCGTCCTGCCACTGCGTGACAGTGGTCAGCGCCCGGGTGTTCAGGCCGGCGTTCGCCTCGTCGGTCGAGTACTTGATGCCGTAGCCCAGCAGGGTCGAGCCGAGCGGAAGGTCGAGGCTCTGCGCGGCGGCCCGGATGTCGTCGGTGGAGAGTGAGGCAGCCTTCGGCAGGACCTCGTTGAGCAGTACCCAGGTGCCGGAGAAGCCGAGGTCGGAGTTGGTGGAGAGCTTCTCCTCGCCGTACGCCTCGATGTAGCGCTTGCGGTATTCGTCGCGGACGGCCACCGCGTCCGGGGTCAGTGCGGAGTCCGGCAGCGAGGCCGACGCGGGGGTGTCGCCGACCAGGATCCCGTTGGTCTTCTCCTTGAAGGTGTTGAGGAAGGCGGGGTTGGAGACGCCACCGGTGACCAGGACGGCCTTGGGGGCGAAACCGGTCTGTGCGGCCTGCCGGAAGAACAGCACCGTGTCGTCGACCAGCAGGGCGCCGATCATCACGTCGACCCGCTGCTGGTTGAGCTTGAGCACCAGCGACGAGAAGTCCCGGGTCTGTGCCGCGTTGTAGCTCTCGTTGGCCACCACGTTCAGGCCGAGTTCCTCTGCCTTGGCGAGCGCGGCCGCTCCGATCGTCGCGCCGTACGCGCTGTCCTCGGCGACCACCGCGACCCGCAGCGCGCCGGGTGTGGTGTTCAGCGCCGGTGCCAGGAACTCGGCGACCGCGCTGGCCTGCATGGTGCCGATCGCGGTGCCGGTGGCGTTGTACTGGAAGACGTTCTTGAACCCGCGTTTGGTGATCTGGTCGGAGGTGGCGACGGTCTCCCAGTAGATCTTCCCGGCGCGCTCGGCGACCTGAGTGGCGGGCAGGCTCAGCGCGCTCGACTGGGTGCCGATGATGATCGGCACCCGCTGTTGGTTGATCAGGCGGGTCGCCTCGCTGGTGGCGGCGTTCGCGTCGGGCGCATCGGCCTGGGCGAACTCGATCTGGCGGCCGTCGAGACCGCCGCGCTCGTTGAACATCTGTCGGGCGATCTCGGCGCCCTGGAAGGTCTCCGTGCCCAGCACCGCGTTGGGGCCGGTGAGCGGGAACAGCGCGCCCAGCCGGACCGGGCCGCTGTCACCGCCGTCGGCGGAGGAGTCGTTGCCGCACGCGGAGGTCGCGACGAGCCCGAGAATCACGAGGGGAATGAGGAATCTATTGCGGAAAGCCATTGCCGTTCTCCTTGTTCGACGGCGGGAACACCTCGAGGTAGATCGCATCGGCCTGGCCGACACCGCCGCAGATCGAGGCGATGGCCAGGCCACCGCCCCGTCGCCGCATCTCATGAATGAGGTGGACCACGATCCGGGCGCCGGACGCGCCCACCGGATGACCGATCGCCACCGCTCCCCCGTCCACGTTGGTCCGGGCACGCAGCCCGGCCACGTCCATCCCGTAGGTCTCCCCCAACTTGTGGGTGGTGACCAGCGCCGTGGCCGCGAACGCCTCGTTGACCTCCAGGAGGTCGACGTCGGCGAGCGTCGCTCCGGCGTTCTTCAGCACCAGCTCGATCGCATCGGCGGGCAGTGCCGCGGCGTACCGCGGATTGCCGGAGACCGAGGCGAAGCCGAGGATCCGCGCCAGCGGGCGCAGCTCCCGTTCGGCGGCCGTCCGTGGTGTCGCGAGCAGCACGGCCGCGGCGCCGTCGTTGAGGCCGGGCGCGTTGCCCGCGGTGACGGTCGGGCTGCCGTAGACCGTCTTGAGCTTGGCCAGCTGCTCGGGGGTCACGGCGGGGCGCGGCGGCTCGTCCCGGTCGACGACGCTGCCGTCCGGCCGGGTCACCGGCAGCAGTTCCGCGTCGAAGCGGCCGGCCTCGTGGGCGGCGCCCCACCGTCGCTGGCTCGTCAGCGCCCATTCGTCCTGGGCTTCGCGGCCGTATCCGAACTCCAGGCCGACCTCGCCGGTGTAACGGGCCACCGGGGCGCCGAGCACCGGGTTGCGGATGATCAACGGATCCTCGGCCACCACGTCGGCGGGGCGGTTGCCCCAGCGTCGGGGCAACTGGTGGGGCGTCGCGCTCATGTTCTCCATGCCGCCGGCCACGATCAGGTCGGTGAGGCCGGTCCGCAGTTGGGCGTCGGCGACGCCGATGGCGGTCATCGCCGAGCAGCAGGCCCGGTCGACGGTCAGCGACAGTGTCGATTCGGGAAGGCCGGCGAGCATGGCGGCGACCCGGGCGGCGGTCATCGGCGGGCCGGGTAGGCAGGTGCCGAGAACCACCGAGCCCACCTCGTCGGGGGCCACTGCGGCCCGTTCGGCGGCCGCCCCGACCACGAGCGCGCCGAGGTCGACCGTCGGCACGTCGCGGAGGCTGCCGCCGTACCGGCCGACCGGGGTACGGACGGCGGAGACCACCAGGGTCGCGTCCTCGGATGTCATCCCACTACCCCCTGCTCGCGGAGTTCGGCGATGGTGCCGGTGTCGAGGCCGAGCAGCCCGGACAGGACGACGTCGGTGTCCTGTCCGAGCGTCGGTGCGGCCCGGTCGAATCCGGCCGGGGTGGCGGAGAAGGCCATCGGCAGCTCCGGCGCCGCGATCCCGTCGACGGGCCCGGCGAGCGGATGCTCGACCGGCCGCAGCACGCCACGGAAACGCACATGGGCGTCGTCGACGATCTGCAGGACCTCGAGCACCGGTGCGCACGGCACGCCGTGCTCCCGCAGTGTCTCGATCACGGTGTGTTGGGAGCGGGCGGATGTCCACTGCTCGACGAACGCGTCGACCTCCGCCGCCTCGGCCATCCGTTGTTCCTGTGCGGCGAAGAAACCGGAGGTGACCAGGTCGGCGCGGCCCATCGCGGTGAGCAGCGACCGCCAGTGTCCGTCGTTGCCGCAGGTGATGACGAGCCAGCCGTCGGCGGCCCGGTAACTGTTGAACGGGGTGAGGCGGGTGCGTTGGTTACCGGTGCGCACCGGGATCCCGCGTCGGGTGTAGAGGTCGGGCGCTTCGTCGAACACCGATGCCAGGAGTGCGTCCTGCATCGAGATGTCGAGCAGTTGTCCCTCTCCGGTGCGGTCCCGGTGCCGCAGCGCGGCGAGGATCGCGATGGTGGCGGTCAGTCCGGCGATCACGTCGCCGGAGGCGATTCCGGTGCGTAACGGCGGATCATCCGCTCTGCCGGTCAGCGACATCATCCCGGACAGCGCCTGCGCGACCAGGTCCATCGCGGGCAGGGCCGCGTTCGGGCCGGTCTGACCGAATCCGGAGATCGAGCAGACCACCGCGCGGGGGTTGGCCGCCAACAGGGTTGCCGGCGCCAGCCCGAGGGCAGCCATCGTGCCCGGACGGAAGTTCTCCACCACGACGTCGGAGACCGCGAGGAGGTCGAGGAAGGTCTGCCGACCGCGATCCTGCTTGAGGTCGATCGCGAGGCTGCGTTTGCCTCGGCCGCGTTTGAGCATGGACAGTGACATCTGGTCGCCGTCCGGGCGGCCGAAGCTGATCCCGTCGCTGCCGAGGTACGGCGGATTGCCGCGTGCCGGGTCGCCGGCACCGGGACGCTCGATCTTCACCACCTCTGCGCCGAGCCCGGCGAGATACATCGTGGACAGTGGGCCGGACAGGAAGATGGTGAGGTCGAGGACGCGGACCCCGTCCAGTGGGCGGGCCGTCATCGGCCGCCGCCCAGCGCTGCGGCGCAGGCCTGCGCGGTCCGGACGACGGCCTTGGCCAGTGCGGAGGTCTGCGCGGCGCGGATGCGTTCGGCCGGGCCGTAGACCGAGACGCACAAGGGCGGGCGGCCGGGCACCGCGATCGGTGCCGCGATGCCGATCGCGCCGGTCACCCGCTCACCGTGGCTGAACGCGTACCCGTCGGTGCGGGTACGGGCGATGCCGTCGAGCAGTTCGTCCTTGCCGACGATGGTGCGCCCGGTGACGGGCTTGAGGTCGACGTCGTCCAGGTACTGCTCGATCTCGCCGTCGGGGAACAGGGAGAGCAGCGCGCGTCCGGCCGCACCGGCGTAGAGCGGATACAGCTCCCCGATCGAGGTGGCGAACCGGAGGTCGTGCGGCGACTCGTACTGGAAGATCGTCATGCGTTGCCAGCCGACTGCCATGTGCAGGCAGACCGTCTCGCCGACCTCGGACCAGAGGTCGCTGAGCATCGGACGGGATTCGCCGACCAGGTCACTGCGTCGCGGATAGGTGGCGGCGAGTTCGAGGATCCCCTCGCCGATGGAGTAGCGGCCGGACGGCGAGTCGTAGTGCAGGAAACCGACGTGTTCGAGGGAGACCAGCAGCCGGTGCACCGCGCTCTTGCTGAGGGTGAGATCGGCGGCCAGGTCACGGACGCTCTTGCCGCCCTGATGGGCGGCGCAGGCCCGTAGCACTGCGGCGACCCGGTCCACCGAGTCGAGCGTCTCGTCACCACGAACCATGATCGCTCCTGTCCCGCTGAACGGCCATCTGTCCCGTTGGGCGACACCATAGGCATCGGCTTTCGTACAAGTCAAGACACTGACCGTTAAAGATTCTCCGATGAAACAGCAGGTCACAGCGCTGTCGACAAACTCTTGACCCGCCTGTGCAACATGGCGTACGAAAGGCCCATGCCGTTGCTCGAATCCGCAGTGGATCTGCTCGACCTACACCGGGGACTGGACGACGAGGCCGTCGCGATCCGCGACACCACGCGCCGGTTCGTCGACCGCGAGCTGCGCCCGCACCTCGCCGACTGGTACGAAGCCGGGGCGCTACCGGTCCGCGAGATCGCCCGGACTCTCGGAGGTCTCGGACTGCTCGGGATGCACCTGGAGGGCTACGGCTGCGCGGGGGCGACCGCCACCGCATACGGCCTGGCCTGCCTCGAACTCGAGGCCGGCGACTCCGGCCTCCGCAGCCTCGTCTCGGTGCAGGGCTCGCTGGCGATGTACGCGATCCATCGCTACGGCGGCGAGGAGCAGAAGCAACGCTGGCTCCCGGCGATGGCGACCGGCGAGGCGATCGGTTGCTTCGGGCTGACCGAGCCCGACTTCGGCTCCAACCCCGCAGGCATGCGAACCCACGCCCGGCGCGACGGCGGTGACTGGGTCCTCGCCGGCACAAAGATGTGGATCACCAACGGTTCGGTGGCCGACGTAGCCGTGGTCTGGGCCCGCACCGACGACGGCATCCGGGGCTTCCTCGTGCCGGTCGGTACACCCGGCTTCACCGCACCGGAGATCACCCGCAAGCTCTCGCTGCGCGCCTCGGTCACCAGCGAGCTGATCCTGGACGACGTCCGGCTGCCCGCCGACGCGATGCTGCCGGACGCGGCGGGGCTGTCCGCGCCGCTCTCCTGCCTCAACGAGGCCCGGTTCGGCATCGTCTTCGGTGCCGTCGGCGCGGCCCGCGACTGTCTGGACACCGCGATCGCGTACGCCCGGGAGCGGGAGATCTTCGACCGCAAGCTCGCGGCCTTCCAAGCCACGCAGCTCAAGCTCGCCGACATGGGCGTGGAACTGGGCAAGGCGATGCTGCTGGCGCTGCACCTCGCCACGCTCAAGACGCAGGGGTTGCTGCAACCGCACCAGATCAGCGCCGGCAAGCTCAACAACGTCCGCGAGGCGATCCGGATCGCCCGCGAGTCCCGGACGGTGCTCGGCGCGAACGGGATCAGCCTGGAGTATCCGGTGCTGCGGCACGCCAACAACCTGGAGTCGGTGCTCACCTACGAGGGCACGTCGGAGGTGCACCAACTGGTCATCGGTCAGGCGCTCACCGGCACCGCCGCGTTCCGTTGACCAACCCCACCCTCCGGCACGGTCGACACCGGACGCGGCGTCGACCGTGCGGGTAGGGCACGCCCCGTTCGACGGTGGACTCAAGTCCACTTCGCCCGCGCCGGGACGGACGAATAATCAACCCCATGACGACTCATCCGGTGTATTCGTTCGCTGCCCGTCGGCGACTGCTGGGCTGGGCGTGCGTCCTGATCGGACTGGCGTTCGCCGAGGTGCTGGTGCTGGCCTGGGTGCTGACCACCCTGACGCTCGCCGCACTGTGGGTCACTCTGCCGCTGTTCACCGGCGCGGTCCTCGCCGCTCGGGCGATGGCCGACAGCCGGCGCCTCCTCGTGCATCGGGAGCTGGGAATCACCGTCGGGCGGCAGTACCGTCCGCTGCCCTCCGCCGGGTGGTGGGCCCGATTCAGCACGGTGTTACGCGATCCAGCGACCTGGCGCGACACCCGCTGGCTGTTCGTGGACACGACCGCCGGGGTGGCGTTGTTGACGGTGCCGGTCGCGGCCTTCCTCGCCGGGGTGCTCGGTCTGCTCCTACCGCTGGTGTGGAGCACGCTGCCCGCCGGTGCGAGTCTCGACTTTCCGTTCGGCACGACGATCCACGACACTCGCAGTGCCGCCGCCAATGGCATCCCGTGGGGGATCTTCTATCTGTGGTTCTGCTGGCTGATCACCCCGGTGATCATGCGGTGGTACGGCGAACTGACAGCCGTCATGTTGCGCCCCGGCCCACGGGCACTGCTCGCCGAGCGCGTCGACCAGCTCACCACGACCCGCACCCAGACCGTCGACGCCCAGGCGCAGGAACTGCGGCGGATCGAACGCGACCTGCACGACGGCACGCAGGCACACCTGGTCGCACTCGGCATGAGCCTCGGCATGGTGGAGAACCTGATCGGCGACGATCCGACCGTACGGCCGCTGCTGGCCGAGGCCCGGACGCACAACGCGCAGGCGATCGCGGAGCTCCGCGCGCTGATCAAGGGCATCCGCCCGCCGGTGCTCAGCGACCGGGGCCTGGTCGGTGCCGTGGAGTCTTTGGCGATCCGGATGCCCCTGCAGATCGACGTCGACATCGACCATGCGGGCCGGCTCAGCGACTCGGTCGAGGCGGCGGCCTACTTCACGATCTCCGAGGCGCTGGCCAACACGGTGAAGCACAGCGGCGCACGCCGGGCATGGGTGCGTGGCCGCCGGGAGCACGACCGGCTGCTCCTGGAGGTCGGTGACGACGGCCGGGGCGGCGCGGTGTTCGTGCCGGGGGGCGGTCTGGAGGGCGTACGGCAGCGTCTGGCCGCGTTCGACGGCACGCTGGAGATCGGCGGACCGGCCACCGGTGGGACCATGCTGACGATCGCGCTGCCCACCGCCGGCGCGTCCGTCGTCGCGGATCCGCTACCGGGCGGAGCCGATGCCGAGGTCTCGACGCCGCCGGGCCCCGGCAGCCCGGTGGGCGGCGCGGAGCGGTAACTCCGGGTCCGGCCCGCACGTCGACCACCCCGGGCCGGCGCTCCGGGTGGTCCGGGTGCCGCTCCGTCAGCTGTCGAGGTAGGCGAGCACGGCGAGCACCCGTCGGTTGTCGCTGGTCGATAGGTACAACCCCAGTTTGGTGAAGATGCTGCTGACGTGCTTGACCACTGCCTTCTCGGAGACGAACATCCGGGCGGCGATGGCACCGTTGGACCGTCCTTCGGCCATCAGCGCGAGAACGTCCCGCTCCCGTGGGCTCAACGACTCGAGGGACCGTCCCCGTGCCCGGCCGGCGAGTAGCTCGGCGATGACCTCCGGATCCATCACGGTGCCACCTGCGGCCACCCGCCGGACGGACTCGATGAACTGAGCGACGTCGAGTACCCGGTCCTTGAGCAGATAGCCGACCGCGCCCGCGCCGTCGACGAGCAGCTCACGCGCGTAGAGCGGCTCGACGAACTGCGAGAGGACGAGCACCGGCAGCCGAGGCACCACCGCACGGGCCTCGATGGCCGCCCGCAACCCGTCGTCGGTGTGGTGCGGTGGCATCCGGACGTCGACGACGGCGACGTCGGGCCGCTGCTCGATCAGTGCCGTTCTCAGATCGGGCCCGTTGTTCACGGCGGCGACAACGTCGAAGCCGGAGGCCGTCAGCAACCGGTGGAGACCGTCCCGCAGCAGGGCAAGGTCCTCCGCCAGTACGACCCGCACGCCTGCACCCCGTCATCGGTGGAAATCGGTCGGCGCATCTTCGCACACATCGGGTCGCTCGTGGATGTGTCTACAGTGGTAACGCCGGCCCGACTCGTTCCGGGAGTCACGTGACGGCGTACGGGAGCGGGCATGTGGCATCGCATACGTGAACTGTCGCTGCGTGAATGGGCCTTTCTGGTCGGGTACGGGATCGTGCCCGTCCTCGCCGGGATCGTCGTGGCCGGGCTGGCGGTCGATTCCTTCCGCGCGGAACGTGTCGGTGTCCCGGGAGTCGTCGTCGTGGAGGACTGCCACGAGCAGGAGGACGGCGGGGGCCGGGGATGGCGGTGCTCGGGACCGTTCGTCTCCGACGACGGCACGATCCGTCTCGACGCGGTCTCGCTCACCTCGCTGTTCGCGGAGCCACCCGCCTACGGAGACGCGGTGCCGGCTGTGGTCACCGGCCCGTCGGCACGGCGTGCCCATCAGCCGGACACGACCGGCGGGATCTGGGGGGCACTCGTCGCGGTCCTCCTCCTCGGTGGTGGCGGTCGGGTCCTCGTGGTGCAGCTGAGGACGACCGCTGTCACGCCCCAGGGGGTGTCGTCAGCCGATCCCGACACGGTGGCGCGGCTGCGACAGTTCGCCCGGGAGTGGGACCTCCTGCCGGCACCTACCGACGGTACGGCGGTGGCGCCGCCGGTGGCCGCCGAGCGGACGCGGGCCAACGTCGCGATCTGGCGGGTGGTGGCGAGTTGGCTGCTGCTCGCACTGTCCACCGGCGGTGTGCTGTGGCAGCTGGCGGCCTGGAACCGCGATCTGGACGCGGTCATGAGCGCAGTCGCGGTGGGCACGGTCACCGCCGACCGTCTCGGCGCGGACGACCGGATCGAGGTGGCCTACCGCGACGGCGACGGCACCGACCGGCGGGTGCGGTTGACTCCCCTGGACGCTGGACGGCTGCCGGTGGGCAGTCGGGTCCCACTGCGGTACGACCCGTCGCATCCGGAGCAGGTGACACCGGTGCAGCCCGAACTCTTCGCACTCGGGTCCCGCGATCGGAACGTCATGGCCGGCCTGGCCCTGGCACCGGGCTTCCTGCTGATCGGTGCGTGGGCCTGGCGACTCGGCCGGTGGGCCCTCGGCACGGTGCGACGGCCTGCGTCGGGCATCGCGCGCGTCCATGCCGCACACCTGCTCTGGGGCACCGAACCGACCGCCTTCTGGCTCGAACTGCACAGCGGGGGACGGATCTGGTATCAGCGCGTCATCTGGGACCGTCGACTGGTGCGCTGGCTGGACGGCTACCAGTGGGGAGCCGACCATGTCCCGGTGTCGCAGGCCCGCCGACCGTTGCCGGTCCACCTTCGCCGATGCCCCGGCCTACGGCGCATGTACCTGGTCGACGTCGCCGGAGTGGGGCGGCTCTGGCCGGCGAGCACCGCCCGGGGTCGCCCGCCCGGCAACTATCAGCTCGACCCGGTCATGCCGGGTGCCTTCGGCCATCCCGAATCGGCGGCACGGCACCTCGGGGTCGTGGTGGCGCTGGCCGTACTGGCGGGGATCGCCTGGTTCCTGACCGGACCGACCAGCAGTGTGTACGCCCTGACGCTGGTCGGTGCCTCGGCTCTGTGGAGCGGCGGTGCACCGTGGCGCGGCCTCTACGCGGTACGACCGCGAAGCGGTCCCGGCCACCGGTGACCGCCCCGCAGTCGCTGCTGTGCGTCGCCGACCTCCCCGGCGGCCAGATCGAGGCGGTCGACTCAACCGCCGGACCAGGGGTGGCGGGTCACGGGGTCCAGACCACGTGCGGGTTGACGCGTCCGCTCCAGTCGAAGACGGCCATGTTGTCCCAGCCGTTGCCGCTGCCGTTGATGTCCGCCGGGTCCCAGCCGTTGCCCCGGATCGCGTACCAGGTCGGCTCCCAGTAGAAGACGCCGACGCCGCCGGCGTTGCGCACGGTGTTCTGGACCCAGCTGAACTGTTGTGCCTGCCCGGCCCAGGTGGCCGGGATGTTGTCGCACAGCACGGTGCCGGGGATCGCGTTCCCCTGGTGGTCGGCGTTCGCCGTGGTGAACTGGTACGCGGTCTCGGCGAGCACCACCGGCTTGCCGTAGCGGGACTTCACGTCGGCGATCACGTTGTACAGGTTCGCCAGCGAACCGTGCCACATGCAGTAGTAGGACAGTGCGGTGACGTCCCAGGTGACGCCCTGGGACCGGATGCCGTCGTAGAACCAGCGGGCGTTGGCGAGGCTGTCGGCGTTGGCGGTGTGGATCCACACCTGGGTGCCGCCGTTGCACGCCTTGGTGGCGCGGTGGCCCTGCTTGAGCAGGCTGGCCAGCGGGGCGAAGTCGTCGTTGACGACCCGACCGGTCGGCCACAGCATGCCCACGTTGATCTCGTTGCCGATCTGCACCGCGTCCGGGGTGGTGCCCTGTGCCTTCAGGGCGCTGCACACGTCGTGGGTGTAGGTGTAGACGTCGTTCTGCAACTGGCTCAGGGAGTGGGTGGCCCAGGCCGCGGGCGGATACTGCTTGCCCGGGTCGGCCCAGGTGTCCGAGTAGTGAAAGTCGATCAGGAGTTTGAAGCCCTTCGCCTTGATCGTCCTGGCCTGCTGGAGCACCTTCGCCTTGTTGTTGTAGCCGCTGACCGGGTTGTTCCAGACGCGTAGCCGCAGGTAGTTGACGCCTTTGGCGGCGAGGATGTCGTAGGGGTCGGCCTGGGCGCCGGAGGCGTTGTAGTAGCGCGCCCCGAGGTCGAGGCTGCGTTGCAGGGACGAGACGTCGGCGCCGCGCATGGTGAGGGTGGTGGCCGCCTGCGCGGGGGCGGTCAGGGCCAGCGGGGCGGCGAGGACGACCACCGCCAGGGCGGCCCGGAGGGACCGTTTCATGGCGCTCCTTCACGGGGAGGATGCGATGCCCGCCGGGGAGCGGGCACGTCCGGCGGGGCTGCCGGACGGTTCGGGGACCAGGTGAGGTGGTGGGTACGCCGACCGTGGTCAGAGGCGCATCCAGTGTGGCAGCCAGCCCGCCGGGTGTCGACGCACATCGATGAGTTGGTGGTGGGCGGCACGGGTCAGTGCTCGTGCTCCGCGGCGAGGTCCGCATTCGCGGCCGCACCTCGAAGGGTGACGAGGGACCAGATCGCGGCGAGGACCATGATCCCTGCGCCGATCGTGCCGGTGACGGCGATCGCGTCGGTGAACGCGGTCGTCGCGACATCGAGGATCGAGGCTCCGGTGCCGCTGTCGACCTCGTCGGCGACCAGCAGGGCCTCGGCCATCGTCGAGGATGCCCGTTCGGCCAGGGACTCCGGCAGGTGCAGCGTCTCGGTTCCGGCGGTGAAGGCCCTGGTGTACCAGGCGACAAGCATCCCGCCCAGGACGGCGGTGCCCAGCGTCGTGCCGATCTCGTAGGCGGTCTCCGAGGTCGCGGCGGCCTGACCGGCTCGTTCGGGCTTGACGGAGCTCATGATGATGTCGTTGCTCAGGGTCAGGCCGATGCCCGCGCCGAGCGAGACCAGCGCGAGGGCGGTCGCGACCAGGGCCGGGCTCGACGTCGGCGCCAGGAACGTGGTCAACCCGAAGCCGGCGGCGGCGACCAGGAGGCCGGCCGCGATGACGTACGCGGGCAGGACGCGCTTGACCAGGGTCGCCGCGACGAATCCGGCGGTGCCGGCGAGAACCGCCTGAGGTATGAGCCAGACGGAGGCCTGGAGCGGGTTGAGGCCGAGCACGAGTTGGAGGTGCTGGATGAGGGCGACCAGCGCGCCGACCATCGCGAAAATCGACAGCAGGTCTCCGATCACGGCGCCCCGGAAGTGCCGCACCGTGAACAGCCGGACCTCCATGAGCGGCGTCGGCAGGGTGAGTTGCCTGCGGACGAAGTGGGCGACCGCGATCAGGCCGACGACGAGGGCCGTCACCGCGAGACCGGTGTCCTTGCCACCGGCCAGGGTCTTGAGGGCGTAGACCACACCGATCATGCCCACCAGGGAGAGCACGACACTGAGCAGGTCGATCCGGTGCAGCTCGGGGTTGCGGCTCTCGGGCAGCAGCAGCGGACCGACGATCACGAGAAGCAGCATCACGGGGATGTTCATCAGGAACGCGGCCTGCCAGCTGAATGCCTCGATGACCCAGCCACCGAGGATCGGCCCGACCGCCGCGCCCACCGACGCCATCGCGCCCCACACGGCCATCGCGTAGCGGCGCTGCTGCCGGTCGAGGAACATGTTGCGCACCAGGGACAGCGTCGAGGGCATCATGATCGCTCCGCCGACGCCCAGGAGGGCCCGGGCGCCGATCAGCATCCACGGCGAGGTGGCCAGCGCGCCGGCCACGGAGGCGATCGCGAAGACGACTGCGCCGATGAGCAGGTTACGTCGTCGACCGAAGCGGTCGCCCACGGTGCTCATCGCCACGAGCAGGCCGGCGAGAACGAGCGAGTAGATGTCGATCATCCACAGCTGCTCGATGCCGGTGGGGCTCAGCTCGGCGGAGATCGCCGGTAGGCCCAGGATCAGGACGGTGCCGTCGATCGTGATCAGCAGCAGGGGCAGGACGAGGACGGCGAGACCGATCCAGGTTCTGGCGGTGGCCTTGGGAGGGGCGTCATTCATCGAGACTCCTGTCGGCAGTCGGCGGGGCGGTGACGTCGCCAAGCTACCGTCCAGATGGCCGGTTAGACAACACAGGTGGTTTGTTGTGGCGGACGAGCGTGCGGCCACGCTCCTTCGGACGGGCCCTACCAGGACCCCGGCACGCAAAAGGGCCTGCTGTGCCGTTCGGCACCGCAGGCCCCAAAGGCCGCGGGAGAGGTCAGATGGGCGCGGGGAAGGTGCCGTCCGTAGCGAGGTCGAGCAGGAGCCGGCGCGCGGTCGCGATGCTCGCCTCGTCCTCCTCCCCGTGCAGGACCGCGATGGCGACCCCCTCGGCGGCGCGACGCACGAGCTGGACGCGCTCGGCACTCAGCCCGTCGGCGGCGAGCTGCTCGCTCCACCACTCACTGCGCTCCCGCACCACAGCGGCAATCCCGGGGACCGCGTACAGGCCGCTCCAGATCGGCACCGACGCGGCGTCGCGCGCCGCCACGACGTCGGTGCTTCCCGCGCAGAGGGCGCGAACGTAGGCGCGGAGCATCTTGCCGGGGTAGTTCTCCGACAGGTCGAGATGGCTGAGGACCGCCTCCTGGAAGCGTTCGTACGCATCCTCCACCACGGCCATCACGAGCTGCTCCCGGCTGCCGAAGTGGTGGATCAAGCCGCTCTTCGACACCCCGGCGGCGGTGGCGACCTGGGCCAGGGTGATGCCGTCGCCTCTCTCCAGGATCATCGGGGTGGCCGCATCGAGCACGGCACGCCGAGTGCGCTCCGCGTTGCGCGTCTGCCGCCCCTCAGTCACCGGCGCACCCACCCTCGACTCCGCTACGGACCATTTGGTCGACACTACAACGCAAGCGGACAGATGAGGGCGTCGGCGTGAACGTGCTCAGAGCTCCCGGTTCCGCGCATCCCAGGCGCGGATGCCGTCCAAGCGCTGCCCCGGCCGGAGTGCCTGCGGAGGGAACCAGAAGATCACCACATCGGTGTCCGCACTCCAACGAGCCAACCGCGCCGTGACCGTCTGGCCGCCGACCGTGCCGACGATCCCTGCGGCGGGCCCGACGAAGTATCCGAAGGTGGGCACTGGGTCGTCCGGCAGCACCTCACCCGACGGCTCGTACCCGATCTGGTGGAAACCGGGCCGGCGGTCGGCACCCTCGACGTCGTTGACCAGGAAGTCCAAGGTCAATTGCTGGGTGGGGGTACGCCGGCCGGCGGCCAACCCGATCGTCACCCCGGGCGCGCGGGGCACGCTGACCGGGACGACGTAGAACACCCGCTCCTCGTCGCCATACCAGATGCCGGTCCGCACGACGTCGCCGATCACCGGTGGGGGTGTCGCGACGCCGGTGGGTGTCTGCTCAGTCGATGCGGTGGCGGTCGCGGTGGGTGCCGGGTCCGGTGGCGCGGCCGGTTCCGGGGGGCGAGGTCGGTCCCACGCGACCACGACGCCGACGACCAGCACGATCGCGAGCACGATGGTGCCACCCTGGACCGCCCAGCGGCGACGGCGCAGCCGACGGCCGTCGCGCATGATGGTCTCGACGTCGAACCGGCCCCACTCGGCGTGTTCCGTCGCCTGCATCGCCGCACGGAGGCGGTCTGCCTCGGTCATCGATCCCCTCCCCGCGTGTCCGGAAACTCGACAAGGGTCTGACGCAGCTTCTCCAGCGCACGGGAACTCGTGCTCTTCACCGTGCCCACCGAGACCTCCAGCTCACGGGCCACCTGCAGTTCCGGCAGGTCGAAGAAGTAGCGCAACACCACGATCGCCCGTTCACGAGCAGTGAGAGTGCCGAGAGCGTGCTGCAACGTCCGCCTGGCGGCGACCTCGTCCGCGACGTCATCCCGATGCCGGTGCGGCACCTCGTCGGTGGGATGCTCCCGGATCGGACGCCGCCAACCGTCCACGATGTAGTTGGTCATCACCCGTCGGGTGTAGGCGTAGGGGTCGTCGCGTCTGACGCTCGACCAGGAGGCGTACGTCCGGACCAGAGCGGCCTGCGCGGCGTCCTCGGCCTGGTGATGGTCGCCGGTCATCAGGTACGCGGCGTGTGCCAGCCGTCCCGATGCCGCCCGGACGAACTCGACGAACTCCGCGTCACCCCTGGCCATGCTGCCTCACGACGTCTCTGACGGGCAGCACCGCGAAAAGGTTGAGCCGCCAACGGATCAACTTTCCGGAATCGTCGGCCGTCCTTCTCCCACCTGCCACGACCAGCGGCAGGCCCCATGGACGGAGGACCATGAGCTCGTTCGACACCGGGATGCGGACCGCCCGGAATGCGTTTCCGCCGTTGGTCGTACCGCTGATCGCCGTGCTGCTGGCCGGATGTGCCCCGACCGCCGACGCGGACGCGCGGGCCGCCGAACCCCCCGGACCGACGGTGACCGCCGCACCGACGGTGACCGCCGATCCCCTCGCGCAACCGCCTCCGCCGCCGGTCGGCTATCCGGCGACGGGCGACAACACGTGGGACATCGCGCCCGGCGAGCCGGGTTCGGGGCGGCGGGGCGCCGGGCAGTTACTGCGCTACCAGGTCGCGATGGAGCGCGGCATCCGGGGCATTCCGCTTGTTGAGTTCGCCGACCAGGTCACCGAGGCCCTCGCCCACCCGCAGGGCTGGACCGCCGGCGGACAGTGGCAACTGCGCCGGGTCGGCCCCGGCCGCCGGCCCGACTTCACCGTCTACCTGGCCACCCCGGTCACCCGGGACGTGCTGTGCCAGGACACGCCGGACGGCTACACCTCCTGCCGCAACGGCGATCGGGTCGTCCTCAACGTCGCCCGGTGGGTCAAAGGAGCACCCGGCTTCGGCAAGGACATCGACCGCTACCGCCAGTACGTGGTCAACCACGAGGTCGGTCACCGCCTCGGCATGGGCCACGAACTGTGCCCGGGACGCGGCCGACCGGCTCCGGTGATGCAGCAGCAGACACTGGGGTTGCACGGCTGCACCGCCAACGGCCTGCCGTACGTCGACGGCAGGCGTCACTCCGGCCCGCCCGGGGCCTACGACGATCGGATCCCGCCCCGCGACCGGGGCATGCCGAGCGACTGAGGCACACCGCTACCGTCAGACCCATCCGTCCCACCTCGGAACGGACTGCGGCAAGCCTGATCGACCGACCACGGTCGCGGCAGGACCGTCACACCGGTGCAGCCCGTCCGGAGGCTGTTGGTGGGTCGGGATGTGATTCGGCGGCACGTGCTCACGCTGTCGACGGCGTGGACACGTGCCGGCCTCTTCACCGTCGGGCTCGTCAGGGCGGGGTCAGTGTGGTTGTCGGCGGGCGGCCCAGGCCCGGACTTTGGCGCGGTTGCCGCAGGTAGCCATGCTGCACCAGCGGCGTCGGCCCCGGGGGTCGAGGAAGAGCCATCCGCAGTCGTCGGCGGGGCAGGCGCGTACCTCGGTGCGGGCGGGGGTGGTGAGCAGGTCGGCGGCGGCGCGGGCACCGGCCAGGAGCGGGAGTCGCAGGCCGAGGTCGTCGGGGAGTGACCAGTGGGCGAGCCCGGTGCGGTCGGTCTCCAGGGTCGCGGCGGCGGCGGCGCGTCGTGCCTCTTCGGCGACGTGCCGGAACGCGTCGGTGTCGTGCGGGTCGAGCAGGACGTCGTGCAGCGCGGTACGCAGTTGGCGAGTCGCCGCGAGCACCTCGTGGGCGGCGGTGGGGTCGCGGCGGCCCTGCTCGCGGAGTCGGGCGACGCTGGTCGGGGTGAGGAGCCTGACGTGCCCGGTCCATACCGCGAGGCGGTCGAAGTCGCGCAGCCATTCGCGTTCCGGGCTGGGTGGAGCGGCCCAGCCGGCCCAGGTGTTGCAGAGTTCGAGGGCGGGATGCCCGCCGATCGGGATGGGCATCGGATAGCCCTCGACGTTCACCCAGTGCATCCCGACAGTGTGCCTTGACTCCGCCCACCTAACCAGTAGTCTCATCAACACCGGTTAATACTTGAGAACTGGTTAGGTGGATGACATGCACCTGGCAAGGACAGTGCTCGCCGCCCTCACGGCCACGGCCCTGCTGCTCGCTCCCGCCGGCCCGGTGGCCGCTCGGGGCACCGGCACACCGCCGACGGCATCGGATCGTCAGGCCGGACGCGGCCCCCACCCCGAGCCCTGGCGCCCCTACGTCCAGCAGGAATGGACCGGCCCGGCCGGCCGTTACTGCTCGTTCCCGCTCGGCGTCCGCGTCGTCTCGCAGGACATCCGGGTCCGGGTGCTCGCCCGGTATCCCGACGGCACCGTCAAACATGAGGAGTTCGCGGGACCGCTGACCGTGGACTTCGTCAACACCGACACCGGGCAGGCCGTACGCCGGGACGCGGGTGGCTCCGGGCTGCTGGAGTACCGGCCGGACGGCGGCTGGCTGCGTTACACCATCGTCGGGCCGGCCGGGTTCGGGTTCCGGCCGGGCGATCTCCACCCGCGTGGCTACTACATCCTCGACGGCCTGCACGTCATCTCGATCGACGCGACCGGCACCCGTGGACTGGCACTCGCCGTCGGCCGGCAGGAGAACGTCTGCGTCGCCCTCGGCGACGCGGCGAACTGAGCGTGCGACGCGGCCCGGCCGCGCGTCCGACGCAGAGGCGGGTGGCGGAGGTCAGCCGGCGGCCGGGTCACGCGTGTCGGCGGGTACGAACAGCGGCGCAGCACGGTGAGCACGTCGATCTGGTGGGCCACGGACAGACGGCCCGGCTACGCCGTTTGCGCCGCTCGCGACGACCAGCCAGCGCATCATGAAGACCTCGGCACCGGCGGCGACGGCGATCCACCCCGTCGGTGCAGGACGGGGCGACGGTGAGGAGGCGGGGTGCTGGCGGCGGACCGCAGACTGGCTGCGCTGCTGCTGCTCACCTCGGTGTCCCCGACCATCGAGGCCGCCGTCGTGGTCTCACTGGGATTCGTCGCGGCGCAGGGTCTGGCGCCGCAGACGGCGGCGGTGTGGCCGTACGACACCTACCACGACCTGCGATGGCTGTACGTCTACCACGACTCCTGGCCCTCGTTCGCGCTCTGGCTCGGCATGCTGGTGGTGGCTCGGGGCCTGTTCCACACGCTGCTGGTGGTGTTGGCGTGGCCGGGCGAGGTGCCACGACCGCCGGTGCGGTGGCTGCTGCGACGCAATCTCGGGCTCGCCGCGCTGGTGGCGGTCTTCGTCGCGCCGTGGGCGCTGATCTCGGTGGCCGCGTCGGTGGTGGCGCTGTCCTGGGTGTTGCTGGCCTCGGTGGTGCCGATGTTCCTGCTGGCGCCGTTCCTGCAACGGGCTGCGGTGCTGGCGCCGTGGTGGCGGGGGCTGCCGTCGATCTCGCTGGTGGGCTGGTCACTGCTGAACTTCGTGGTGCTGACCATGGCCGGCGCGTTGTGTTGGAGTCTGCCGGGATGGTGGACGGTGCCGGTGGCCACCGTGGCAGGGGTGGTCAACGGGCTGTTGTGGAACCGGATCATCCGTACCGCGCTGATCAATCCGTCAACGCGGTGGGCGTGGATGCCGGCGACACCCGTCGCGGTGGTGCTGGCCCTCGCGGTGCCGTTGCTCATCCCGGTGCTGGTCGACGCCGTACCGGGCAAGGACCTGCGGGCCGAGGCGGTGGTCCTGGACCACCCGCTGCCACCCGACGTGCCGCAGGCGGTCATCGTCCTGGCCGGTTACGGCTCGTCCTACGGGGGCGAGCAACCTCCCGACGAGCGGGTCGAACGCTTCTCCTACCGGGGGCTGAGCTCGCACGGCGCTCCCCTGCCCTACGGATCGCGCGACACCGCGATCTCGGTGGCCGACAGTGTCCGACTGCTCGACGAGCAGGTGCGACGGCTGCACCAGCGCACCGGACGACCGATCGCCCTCATCGGCGAGAGCGAGGGCGCCATGGTCGCCCGCAGCTACCTGCAGCAGGGGGCGCATCCCGCCGTCGACACCCTGGCCATGTTCAGCCCCCTGATCAACGCGGGACGCGCCTACTACCCCCCGCCCCACGAGAACCGGGGCTTCGGCGTGGCCACCGGGTGGCAACTGCGGCTGGCGTTCGGCGCGATGCGTCTGGTCGGTGGCCCGCACACCGGTCCCGACGAACCGTTCATCCGGTCCCTGGTCGACGACGCGCCGTTCTATCGCAACCAACTCATGTGCCCCGTGCCCGGGATCCGGATGGTGGCCTTCATCCCCACCACCACCGCCGCCGAGGCGCCACCGGGCGAGTACAGCCGCATCCCCGTCTTCGAGATGCCGGGCGTGCACGGTGGCCTCCTCAACCGAAGCCTGGTCGCTGACCGGCTGCTCGCCTTCCTCTCCGGCGAACCGATCCGGCACGAACGCGACGAGTACCCCCTGCTGCAGCGCCTCGGTGCGGCCTGGCAGGCGCCTCCGCTGCCGATCGCTGCGAATCCCGCCTGGTCCCGCTTCCAGCAACCCGACCCCGCCTTCACCGGGAAGGTGTGCCAGCCGACCGGCTGATCCGCCCACCTGCCGTCCCGGCTCCGGCACCGCCGGTCGAGCGGCGGTGGCCAGCGCTCGGACGGTGCCGTGGGCGGCGCGTGAATTCCCCGTTGTGGCCGCCGCGCCCCGGCCCGATCGGCACAGTAGGGGCATGAGGGACGGGGGCTCGACACCGGCCGCGCTCCGGCGTCGGTTCCTCGTCCTTCGCACCGAGGGGTCCACCGGCGAGGTGAGCTGGATGGAACTCTTCATCGACCTGTTCTTCGTGTTCGCGTTCCTGCGGGTCACCAACCTGATGGCCAGCCACCTCGAATGGTTGGGGGTCGCCGAGGGCACCATCGTGGTGCTTATGCTGTGGCACTGCTGGAACTCCTGCGCCTGGCTCGGCAACGTCGTGTACCTGGACAAGGGCCTGTTGCCCCTGGTCGTCTTCGGCATCGCCACGACGCTGCTGATCATGGGCGTCGCCATTCCGGGCACCTTCACCGCCGAGTCCGGCGGCGTCTTCGAACCGCTGCTCGTCGCGTCCGGCTACCTGTTGATCATCTATGCCGTGCTGGCGGTGCTCAGTTATCTGCACTGGTCGCAGGGCCCGGCCGGGCGACGTCCGGTGATCGCGTCCTGGCTGACCTACCTGCCGGCCGGGGTGATCCTGGCCTGCGCGATCTGGCTGCCGCCCCGGCTCGACCTGCCGATCGACGACCGGCACCTGCGGACCGTGTTGTTCGCCCTGGTCATCGTGATCAACTTCAGTGCGCTGCGGGTGGTCAGCAGCGGCAACGCGCAGGTGGTGTCCAGCAGACACCTCGCCGAGCGGCATGGCCTGATCATCCTCGTCGCACTCGGCGAGACGGTCATCTCGGTCGGGGTCAGCCAGGGTCTGGGCGGCGACGAGCCCGTCACCTGGCAGCTTCTGGCCGGAGCCGCACTCAGCATCGCCGTGATCTCCGTGCTCTGGTGGACCTACTTCGACGTCGCGAAGGTCGTCGCGGAACACGCGATGCAGGCTCTCCCCCGCGCCGAGCAGTCCCGGATCGCCCGGGACGCCTACAGCGGCCTGCACCTGCCGATGATCTGCGGACTCATCGTGCTCGCGCTCGGCCTGAAGCACGCCGTCTCCTCCGCCACCGGCACCGCCGACCATCCCTGGCACGCCGCGAGCGCCGTTCTGTTGTTCGGGGGCGTCATCGTCTATCTCGGCGGACTGATCGCCTTTCAGCGTCGCGCCCTCGACATGCTCGGGCGCAGCCCGGTGGTGGGCAGCGTAACGTTGCTGGCGCTGTTGCCGCTGGCGGCCCGAACCCCACCTCTGGGTGCGCTCGCGTTGCTCCTGCTCGGGGTCACGGCGATGGTCGTCGCCGACCGCACCGTGTTCCGGCGACGCCACCGGCAACTACACGCGCGGGTCGATCCCGAAGTCGCCAAGATCCCGGGAGCCACACCGAAGGAACTCCTCGTCGACCTCGTCTTCGTGTTCGCGTTCATCCAGGTCACTGTCCTCATGGTGCGGGAGAACTCGGTCTTCGGGGTGGTGCAGGGGCTGATCCTGCTGGCACTGCTGTGGTGGGCGTGGGCGAGCTTCTCCTGGGTGACCAACGCGATCCGGCACGAGACCGTCCCGGTGCGTCTGGCGATGATCGGCGTCATGGCGTTGACGCTGATTCTGGGCATCGCGCTGCCACACACCTTCGAGTCGACTCCCGGTGGACTCCCCGGTGCCAGCGTCGTGGTGGCCGCGTACCTCGCCGGTTGGATCGTCCAGGCCGCGTTGGTCTGGTATGCCGCGCGGGACCAACCGGACCTGCCGGCCGTGGTCCGGCAGTCGGCGTGGCCCAGTGCGGTGGCGCTGGCGCTGCTGACCGGCAGCATCGTGGTGGAGGTGACCTTCGGCGACGCGCCACGGATCGACCTGATCATCACGATGATGTGGCTGGTCGCGGTGGTGACCGAGATCCTCGGGAGCTACCGGAGCGGGCTGCGCAGGTGGCGGATCCGCACCGTGCGGCACTGGACCGACCGCTACGCGTTGATCATGCTGATCGCGTTCGGTGAGACCATCATCGCCCTCGGGTTCTCCGGCGCGCAGGAAGCGACGTCGCTGCTGCTGGTCCTGCTCCTGGTCGCCGCCTCGATCGCCATCTGCACCATCTGGTGGTCCTACTTCCACACCGACGCCGGGCTCGCGCACGACGCCCTGCAGGCCGCCCGGGGCGAGGAGCGGGTCCACCTGGCCCGGGACGCCTACACGTACCTGCATCTGCCGATGGTCGCCGGGTTGATCCTGTTCGCGTTCGGCCTGCGCGAGACCCTGATCCTGCACGGCAGCCCCCTGGGCGCCCACACGCACGCTCTGGGTCACTACGCGCTCTATCTCGGTGCGGTCGCCTACATCGCGGCGAACCAGGCGTTCTGGTGGCGGGTGTGGAGGCGGGTCAGCGGCTCCAGGATCGGCGGTGCGGTGCTGCTCACCGTGCTCGCGCCCCTGACCGCGCCGCTGTCCGTGCTGTGGAACCTGGTGCTGCTGGCCGGCCTCGGGATCGTGTTCGCGGCGATCGAGATGCTCGCCAGCCGACGGGGGCGCACCGGCGTCGATCCACAGCCGGCCTGACGTCGCCGCCGGCCATTCCGTGTCGGGCGGAATGGTGGCGCGGGGACGGCCCCCACTCGGACGGACCGCCGAGGCGTTCCACTACCTCGCCGACGAACACGCGCGCGGCAAGGTGGTCATCACCCTGTGAGGCGTCGCCCGGTGCCCGCCTTCGCGCGTGGTGCTGGTCGGCGGGGTGACTCCGTAGACTCCGGGGGTGGAAAGCAGTCAAGGGCGTGTGCTGGCCGGCCTGTTGGACGCGGCGGAGGACGCCTCACCGGTCGAGGCGGTCACCCGTGAGGTCGGTGCCGCGCTCGGCGCGTCGGACGTCTCGTTCCTGATCGTCGATCTTAGTGGTCGGGCATTGGTGCGGTTGGCGCACGTGCCGTTCGACGATGCGGGTGGCACCCGCCGCCACGGTGACGAGGTCGCCACCGTGCAGCCGTTCGATCAGGGTCCCGCAGAGCAGGCGTTGCGGACCCAGACGGTGCAGGTGACCAAGCAGGCCCACGGCTGGACGGTGTTGGCGCCGGTCACCGACCGTGGTGAGGCGATCGGTCTGCTGGAGATGACGCTACCCACCGAGCCGACCGCGCAGGCGCTGGGGGAGATCTCCCACACGGCGCACGCGTTGGCCTTCGTGGTGATCGCCAACCGGAGACACACCGACCTGTTCGAGTGGGGTCAACGCACCACCCCGTTCACGCTGTCCGCGGAGATCCAACGTCGCCTGCTGCCGGGGTCGTTCACCTGTGAGGCGAGCGCGTTCACGCTCTCCGGCTGGCTGGAGCCGGCTGCCAGCATCGGCGGCGACACCTTCGACTACAGCCTGGGCCGCGACGTCCTGCACTTCAGCGTCACCGACGCGATGGGTCACGGCGTGTCCAGCGCGCTGACGGCCACCCTGGGAGTCGGGAGCCTGCGCAACACCCGCCGCCTCCCCGCCGGCCTGGTCGAGCAGGCCGACGTCGCGAACGCCGCGGTGGCCGAACACGCCGTCGTGCGCGGCAGCTACGTCACCGCGGTCCTGGGTCGCCTCGACCTCCGCAGCGGGGTCTGCGCGCTGCTCAACGCCGGGCACGTGCCGCCGCTACTGGTGCGCGGCGGGAAGACGCAGCCGGTACGGCTGCCGGGGAACCTCCCGCTGGGCATGTTCGCCGAAGCCGAGTACCAGCACGAGGAGGTCACGCTGCAGCCCGGCGATCGCCTGGTCGTGGTCACCGACGGCGTGTTGGAACGCAACGCCGCCGGCCTGGACCTTCCGGCGGTGTTGCCGACGCTCGGTGACCTGCACCCGCGCGAGGCCGTCCGGGCGTTGGCCGACGCCGTGCTCGAGGTGGCCGGACCCACCCTGGCCGACGACGCGACGCTACTGATCCTCGACTGGTACGGAGGGCACCAGCGCGGCCGGCTCGCCAACGCCGGCGCCGATGCGGAACGCGCCAGCGCGGCGCTGCCCGACTGACCGCCTCCTGCCGGTCACACCGCCGAAGGGCGATATGTTGCTTCGGCTCCCGGGACGTCGTCGTAGATGTCGATCACCCGATCCACCGAGGTGATGTTCAGCACGCGGCGCACCGCGGGCTGCACGCCGGCCAGGCTGAGCCGTCCGCCGGCCTCGCGCGACGACTTGAACATCACCACCAGCGCACCCAGTGCGCTGGAGTCCATGAACGCCACCCCGGCCAGGTCCACCACCACCTGTCGGTCACCGGCGTCGACGAGCTTCTGCAGGGTGTCCCGCAACCGCGGGGAGGTGGCCATGTCGAGGTCACCCTGCACCTCCACCACCGCGCACCCCCGGCCGGGCCGGGCCGACACCTGCAGATCCACAACAGCCTCCTCACGCGTTCCGCACACCAGCCTATGCGCCCGGCGGCGAAACCACCGCGAACGGGCACACCGCACGGCGGCAGCGTGGCCGTTTCAGCGGATCAAGCCCGGGTACGGTGGATCACAGTCGGTACGGCACCGGGACACCGACGCGGCCACGATACGGCCGAGAGGGAGCTGCGGGAATGCGCGTGACCATGACACTGTCACTGCCACGACAGCCCTCTTCGGTGACCCGCGCCCGCCACGTCCTGACCACTCTGCTCAGCCTCACCGACGTCGGTGAGGAAGCCCGGGATCACCTCGCGGTGATGATGTCCGAGGCCTGCGCGAACGCGGTGCTGCACGCCGACAGTGGCAGCATCGTCGACGTGACGATCCTCATCGACGGTCACGACTGCCTGATCGAGGTCGGCAATCGCGGCGACACCCCCGACGACGCGAAGCTCACCGCCGAGTTGCCGGATCCGCTGACCGTCGGTGGTCGTGGACTGCCTCTGATCGGCGCCCTCGCCGACACCGCCGCCTTCCTCGACGCGGAACCCGGCCATGTGCTGCTCCGCCTCACCAAATGCCTGAGCACGGTGGCGGCGCCGTCCACCTCCTGAGGATCCGGGCTCGTCGACTGACTCCCCTGCCGATCGCCCGGGCGGTCGGGTCGGCTCGCAGCGTCGCGCACACGCGCAGGGTGCCGACCAGGATCACCGTGGCCTCGTCCGAGTGCGCGTGCGGCCGTACTCGGCCAGTGCGTGGAACGCGGCCTTCGGCGTCCACGAGCCGTCCGGCAACACCCGCACGATCCCTCGCGCGGCCAGGTCGTAGTCGTGCGCCGGGTCACCGGTGGTCGGTAGGTGCCGGTTCGCGAAGGTGTACACGAACGCCGCCTCCACCCCGCCGGCTTCGTAGTCGCGCAGCAGATCCAGCACGTAGCGAGCCTGGCCCTCCTCGTCACGCTCCAACTCCGCGGTCAGTTTCGCCGCACGGCCGTGCTCGTCGTACGTCACGGGTTCCGTTCCTCCCGCGACATCGGCCGCGCCGCGATACGTGCAGCAGCCGAACTCGGTCACGGCGTACGGCTTGCCCTGGCCCACCGCCGCCGCCAGGGTCTGCGGGAACGCTGCGGCATTGGTCGCGTCGCGGTAACCGGCGTCGCTGGCAATGATGTCGAACCAGGCCCAGTCGACGTCCTCGAACGGGATCGAGGCGTAGCCGAGGGCACCGCCGAACCGGTCCCGCACCGCGGGCACCGCCTCGGCGAGGAAGTCGCGCACGGCGGCGCGCGCGGCAGGAATCGCTTCCCGCATCCTCATCGGTTCGGTCAACAGCGCCATGCGTTCGGCAAGGTCACGGCCGGGTAGAAAGCCGTTGGTGACCAACGAGATCTCGGAGCCGGCAAGGTACACCACCGAGGCGCCGCTGCGCCTCAGCCGCTCGGCCCGCTCGGCGCCGTCGAGCACGAACGCCATGAGCTCCTTGCGGTCGAGACCGTTGGTGAACGGGCAGTACCAGACCTCGAGTCCCGCCTCGGCGGCGATGTGCGCGGTCAGGTCCAGCCGCTCCTGGACACCGCCGGTGATGCGAACCGCGTCGCAGTGCAGTTCCTGACGGATGACGCGGAGGTCGCGCCGCACGGTCTCGGGGGCGAACGGTTCGTGGGTGGTGGATCCGGCACTGACGAAGCCGGTGTCGTAGTTCATGCCGAAGACGCGCATCGGGGACCCCTTCACATCTAAGGTACGCCGAGTACCCTATAAGGTACTTCCAGTACCCTGCAAGACATGGGCACCAGGCGCCGGGGCGCGGAGCTGGAACAGGCCATCCTTCACGCGGCGGCGGAGGAACTGCGCGAGTCCGGCTACGCAGGGCTGACCATGGACCGCGTCGCCGCCCGGGCCGGGACCAACAAGAACGCCATCTACCGCCGGTGGCCACATCGGGCAGCACTGGGGATCGCGGCATACCGCTACCTCTCCGACGCCGTGATGCCGAACCCCGACACCGGCAGCCTGCGGGGCGACGCACTCGACATGCTGCGGCGGGCGAACGAGACGTGGTCCTCGCCGCACGGAACGGTCCTCCGCGCCCTGCTGGCGGCGGCGGCGGACGACCCGGCGCTGCTCGACCTCATGCGCGAACGCTCGGGCGCGGACACCATGGACCGCGTCTGGCTGAGCATGCTCGAACGTGCCGTGGCACGCGGCGAGGCACCGCCGAGGGCCGCCCATCCGCGCGTCGCGACAACGCCCATGATGCTGCTACGAGCCGAGTACGCGATGCGCGGCGTCCCCTCGGTCCCCGACGAGGTGCTCCTCGACATCGTCGACGAGGTCTTCCTGCCACTCGTACGTGGCCGCGCCTGAACACCGACGGACCGAGCAGCATCGTCCATGCGCCGGGATTCGGTATCGGCACCCGGGGCATGGCGCCGGCTCGCGTGGCGGGTCCACCTGTCGGGGGACGCGGACGGTCGGACTCACCCGCCTGGCGTACGCGACGGGTCAGGTCGTGGGCCGACGACCCGAGCCCGTTCTCCGCGCAGCATGTAACGCATCGATCGTCGACGGACGCCCTGGGCCGGACATCCGGCCCGGGGCGCGTGGGAGGAGAACCCGATGCGCAAACAGTCATTGCGGCAGAGACTGGCTACGACGACCCTGGTGGTCACCCTGGTCGCCACCGGCCTGGGAACGACGGCCGGGGCCGCCCAGGCCGCTCCCGTCACCGCTGTCACCGCGGCGGTGAGTGCCGCGCCGGTCACGCAGGCCGCGGCGGGCGCCTGGTTGCTCCAGGGTGTCTTCCCCGACCCGATCACCTGCCACATCGCCGGAATCGCCTCCGGGCGGGAGTACGTCTGCGTCTGGTACGTCCTCGCCTGGGCCCTCAACGTCTGGCAGGACTAGCAAACCCGGCGTCGTCGCTCCCCTCGCACACCGTCGAGGAACACCGCACGGATGACAGCGTCGCCCGGTCCGCGATGACGGACCGGGCGACACCTGTCGCTCAGGCGGCGAACTCGCCGACGACGGTGTAGCGGCCGGGGCGATCGCGGCGGTCCACCTGGCGCCTCATGGCGCTGGTCCCCGGCGGACCGGGACTGCTGATCGGCACCGCTCGCGACCGCCGTCATGCCGGCTCGGGTACGCCTCCCGGCTCACCGTCGTCGGGCGACGGCTCGACCGGCGCCTCCGGTAGCTCGCCGGGCGTGTCGGGAAGAAGCTCACCGACGTCGTCCGGCACGGGCTCACGAGGGTCGAGGGGCGGATAGACGTCCGGATCGAGGTCAGGATTTGTCATCGGGCAATTATCCGCCACGACCGGCTCCGCCGCCTCTCACACGGCAGGCCAGGGGGCGGCCGACCCCGGGCCGACCGCCCCACGCGGTCAGGCGGCGCTCACCCGGTCGAGGCCCAGCCGCCGGGCGTACCTGCCGTAGGCCACCGGGCCCAGGCGGGAGAGCACGAACCAGACCGGGCCCGGGATCACCGCTCTGAGGCTCTCGGTGTGCTCGGGCCTGGCGTCGTGCAGCAGCATGCCGAAGATCATCGGCAGCTGGCTCTTCCGCGCCGAGGCCAGCCCGTGTTTCCCGGCTTCGGCCCACTCCTCGTCGGTCAGGTGTTTGTCGATCAGCGTCAGCACGTGGGCCTCCTCGGCGTCCAGGTGTGCCGACATCGGTGGGATCAACGCGTCGAGGGCTGCGGCCAGCGCTTCCCGGTCAGCCTCAGTCGCGGTCCGGCGCCACACGGTCGCCCGCTCCTCCACGTCGGCCAGTGCCGCGTGCAGGCTCTCGTGCTGGCTCTCCATGGTCTGGACCAGCGGCGCGATCTCGTCCGGACCGCGTTGCAGCAGCTTCGGCCAGACATGCGTGTCCTCACCGGTGTGATGCGTGTGCAACGCGCCGGTGAGCAGCAGCACGTGGTCGGCGACACGGGCGGTGGTCGGCGCGTCATCCGCAGCCACTGTCCGGACCAGGGCCGCAGCGGCCGGGAACTCGCGCCTGAAGAGGCTGTGCACGACGTACATGTCACGGCTGTCGGCCATGGTCCTTCTTTCCGCTCGATTCGAGGAAGGGCGGCTCCCACCTGTGTGGACCCACCTTCCGCTGAAACCCGTACGTGACAGGACATCTCGTCCGGCCGCGTACGGGCCCGATGTACCCACCGACGACGCTCACCACGCCGGCCGAGCTCGTTGGTTCTGTCGCCGCGCCGACGACGGTGACCGGTTGTTCGTCGCGCACCAGGCTGAACGGAGGCGCTGACTCCGGCGAACAGGGAAAGCAGCGGCCGGGGTGTGCTCCGGCTCGCCTATCGCACCTTGAGCACGGTGTGTCGCGCGGCGTGGGTCACCGCCCGTTCGACCGCCGCCACCGCGTCGGGTTTGGCGTAGAGCCGGTCGCCGAGGACGAGGACGTCCAGTCTCGACGAGTCGAAGGTGCGGTACGCCTCCGCGCCCGCCCGGGCGGTGGGCTGGCCCTTCACGTTCAGCGACGTGTTCATCAGCACCGGTGTCCCGGTCAGCCGCTCGAACTCGTCCAGGATCCGCCAGAACCGTGGGTTGTCCGTCTGATGGACGGCCTGCACCCGAGCGGTGCCGTCGTCGTGCACGACCGCCGCGATCCGCTGCGCCATCGGTGGTCGTACCGGCACGGCCACCGTCATGTGCCGCATGTTCGTCCCCGGCGGTATGACGAACCAGTCGTCGGCTCGCTCCGCCTTGACCGCCGGGGCGAGCGGGCGGAACTCCTCGCGGAACTTCACCGCGGCGTTGACCCGCTCCCGCGCGCCACGGTCCCTCGGGTCGGCCAGGATGCTGCGGTTGCCCAGTGCTCTCGGGCCGAACTCCAGCCGGCCCTGGGCCCAGCCGACGATCCGGCCCTCCGTCAGCAGCCGTGCGACCGCCGCCTCGGCGACGCCCTCACCCACCGGCACGGACCAGTACGGTTGGTCGGCCGGCGGTCCGTCCTCGGTGACGTCCGGGCCGAGGTAGGTCATCGACGGGTAGTGGGCGCCGGAGACGGCCGGACCGGCCAGGGCGAGTGCGGCGCCGACCGCCGTTCCCTCGTCGCCGGCGGCCGGTTGCACGTACACGGAGTCGACCAGGCCGGAGGCGGCCAGTTTGCCGATCGCGACGCAGTTCAGCGCGACGCCGCCGGCGAACGCCACCCGCCGCAGCCCGGTCCGCCGTACCCAGTACGACAGCAGGTGGGTCAGGGCCTGTTCCACGCGTTCCTGGGCGGCGCTGGCGAGGTCGATGTGCTCCCGGGTGAGTTCCTCGCCGGCGCGTCGTTGCGGGCAGGCCCGCTCGGTGAGCCAGTCCCGCGAGGTCGCGAAGGTCTCCCGGGCCCACGGCTCCCGGTTGAGCCGCAGCAGCGGCACGTCCAGCCGTCCGTCCGGTTGGCAGTGCACCGCGTCGGCCAGCACGTCGCGGTACCGCGCCGGGTCGCCCATCGCGGCGAGTGCCATCACCTTGTACTCGTCGCTGTTGGGCCAGTAACCCAGGTGCATGGTGAGGATCGCGTAGAGGAGGCCGAGGCTGGCGCGGTAGTCCAGTGCGGCCAGGCGGGTCAGCTGCCCGTGCCGCCACGCGTAGACGCTGATGGCGTACAACTCCCCCATGCCGTCGACGACCACGACCAGTGCGTCGTCGTAGCCGGAGGGGACGGCGGCGGTGAGGGCGTGCGCGTGGTGGTGGGACACCGGTGTCACCCGGTGCCGGGCCAGGGCGGGCATGAACCGGTGCAGCAGCTCGGTCTGTCGGGCCGGGTCGAGGATCTCGCGGTAGCGGCGTCGCGCGTACTCCTCGCCCTCGGCGAAGACCCGCATGTGGGAGTGGTCGAAGTTGTGGGCCACCGCGTCGACGTCGGTGGCGTCCAGACCGGCGATCGTCAGGCAGCTCGCCATCGCGTCGGCCGGGAACGCGTGGTCGAACTTGATCCCGGAGTACCGCTCCTGCTGCACCGCGGCGACCAGTTCGCCGTCGACGACGAGGGCGGCGGCGGAGTCCAGTCCCTGGAACAGGCGCGCCTCCCGCTCGTCGAGGCCCGGGAAGCAGGACTGTTTGAGTTCCGCCGATCCGTGCAGCCCGCTGTAGCCGAGCACGACCGCCCGCCGCTGACCCGTCATCTCTTCTCCTCAGGGGTGCAGTTCATGGTCAGCCGTCGGCGCGGTTGCGCCAGCGGAAGGTGCGTACCGCCACCACGAGTCCGATCAGGCACCAGGCGCCGAGCACCAGCGCGATCCGCCCGTGTTCCCAGTCGCCGGCCACCTCGTGCGCGGCGAAGGAGTCGGGCAGGAAGACCGATCTCATCCCTTGTGTCATCCACTTGAGCGGGAAGATCGTGCCGATGCTCTGCATCCAGGTCGGGAGGGAGGCGAAGACGAAGAACACCCCGGAGACGAACTGGAGGACGGTCGCCAGGGGCGACACGATCGCCGGAGCGGTCCGGCCGTTCTTCACGATTCCGGCCACGCCGATGCCGAGCAGGGTGCAGGCGATCGTGCCGAGTGCGGCCACCCAGAGGAAGGTGAGCCAGGGGCCGACGGTGGTGGGCAGGGTCAGGTCGTAGAAGATCACGCCGATCCCGATCAGCAGCACGCTCTGCACCAGCGCGGTGAACGCCACTATCACGATCTTGCCGGCGAAGTAGGCGGACTTCGGCATGGGTGTGCCGGCCAGTCGTTTCAGGCCGCCGATGTCCCGTTCCAGGGGGATGACGATGGCGAGGTTCTGGAAGCTGCATCCGAACAGTCCGGCGGCGATCATGCCGGCGACGAAGTACTGCTCGTAGACGACCCCGGCGGCGATCGGTTGGCCGTGCAGCGCCGAGCCGAAGATGACCAGCAGGGTGAGCGGGAAGGCAAAGGTGAAGACCATCGCCGAGCGTTCGCGGACGAGGGAGAGGAACTCGACGCGGGTGCGGGCGGCCACCACCCGGAGCAGTCTCGGCATGCGGGGGGCCGGTGCACGGTGTCCGCCGGTCGGCGCGGTCATGGCCGGGTGTTCGGGTGTCGGGCGGGCGCCCTCGCTGACGGTGGTCATGCCGGTCCTCCGGTCACCGGTTGGCGGGTGTCCGCGCGCGTCGGCGACTGCCCGATCATCTCCAGGTACACGTCCTCGAGGCTGGGGCGCTGGACGACCAGATCGGGGACGGCGCCGCCGAAGCGCTGGCCGAGTTCCCGCACGACCGCGGTCGGATCACCGGTACGCCGGCTCTGTGTTCCGTCGGGTCCGGTCCACCGCACCGTGGCGGTGGCACTGGCCCGTCCGCCGAGGGTCTGTGGCGTGGCGATCGCGACGATGCGTCCTGCGGCCACCACCGCGACCCGGTCCGCGAGGCGTTCGGCTTCCTCCAGGTAGTGGGTGGTGAGCAGGATCGTGGTGCCGTCGTGGGCGAGCTGGGTCAGCAGTGACCAGAAGCGGACCCGGGCCTCCGGGTCGAATCCGGTGGTGGGTTCGTCCAGGAAGAGCAGTTCGGGTCGGCCGACGATGCCGAGGGCCACGTCGAGCCGGCGACGTTGACCGCCGGAGAGCGCGGAGGCGCGTACCCGCGCTTGGCGGGAGAGCCCGACCAGCTCGATCACCTCGTCCGGGGGGCGGGGCGTCGGGTAGTAGGCGGCGACCGATCGGACCCAGTCGCGTACCGAGAGGACGCTGGAGTAGGTGAGGTCGTCGGCGCGTTGCAGGACGACGCCGATCCGGGCCTTCCACTCCGGTCTGCCGTCGGCGGGGTCGGCGCCGAGTACCCGGACCTCACCGCCGTCGCGGCGGCGGTGCCCGGCCAGGATCTCCACGGTGGTGGTCTTGCCGGCGCCGTTCGGTCCGAGCAGGGCGAAGACCTCGCCTCGACGGACGGTGAAGTCGATCCCGTCGACCGCCGGTCGTCCGTGGTAGGACTTGCGCAGCCCGGACAGCACGATCGCGTCCCCGTCGTGGGAGGTGGTCACTGTGGCGTACCTTCCCGCCCGTCTCCGGTGTGCCGCACCGGCATGCGTCGCCACTGCGACAGGTCGGCCGGATCGTGCGGCGCGCGGGCGCAGACGACGTACCGTCGCGGGGCCATCGCGGTGTCCCGGCCGGGTAGCCGTTCGAGGCAGGCCCGGTGGGCTCGGCCCGGCGTGGTCGCGTCGCCGTTGGCCAGGTACGCCACCAGTTCCGGACGGCCGTGGTCGTCGGGTACGGCGAAGACCCGGGCGCCGGCGGTGGGCAGCGCGTCGTCGAGCAGGTGCTGGGTCTGGGAGAGTTGGATCCAGTTGGAGTCGACGAAGCGCCAGTCGGCATCCCGGGTCAGGGGTGCCACTGCGGTCACCTCGCCGAGCCGGTCCAGGTCGACGTCACCCGCCGCCGCTTCGACGAGCAGCCGTTCGACGGCCGTCAGCAGCAGTGCGCTCTCGGCGTCGGTGATGCGGTGGCGGTCGGCGGTCAGCACGCCGAGGATCATCTGCCCCTCTTTGTCCAGCAGGCGGAAGGCGAGCAGCGCGCGGATCTCCCCCCACGACCGTGGCACCACGGTCGACTCGGTCAGTGCCCGGCGCGCCTCGGTCGGGTCCGTCGCCGTCGCGTCGGTCGCGGCCGGTGTCGGGGGTCCGGACCCCATGGCGGCGCTGGAGTCGTTGAAGGTGCAGCGGCGGGCGACGTGGATGCCGCGCTCGTCGGTGATCCGGGCCAGCCGGTCCATCTCCTGGGGTTGGCCCGCCGGATACCGGTTGGCGCGCAGGACGGCGGTGCCGGCCCGGTGGATGAGTTCGTCGAAGCCGGCGCAGGTGACCTCCACCGACACCAGGCTGTCGGTGGCCAGCGGGCCGATGTAGTCGTGCAGCCGGCGCTCGTAACGGTTGCTGCACAGGGTCGGCATCGCGATCTGGCGGTGGCCGGTGCGGTGGCTCAGGACCGCGCAGACGGCGGCCAGCACCGCCATCGACGTGCTGGCGCCGGTGCGGGCGGCGATGTGCGGCAGGGCCAGGGCGGCGGCGCGTGACCAGAGCCAGGAGGATGAGGATCCGCCCGGCCCGTCGGGTGCCGGTGGCACCGCGTAGAGGTTCTGCGGGATGGTGGTGAAGATCCGTTCCCAGTAGCGGAGCGCCTCCTCGGACCGGCGTCGTCCCCGCTCGGAGCGCTCGGCTGCGGCCTGGTCGAGGGGTTGGTGCCCGTGCGGGCCGACCTGTCGGCGGGTGGGCTCGGCGGCGAGTTCGGTGAACTGTCGGGCCAGCATCACCATGCTGGGCAGGTCGACCACGACATGCGAGTAGACCACGGCCGCGGCGGTGGGTACGCCGTCCACGGCGGTCACCGCGACCCGGATCGGCAGCTCCTGGGACAGGTCGAACTCCTCGCTGCGCAGGATGCGGATCAGTTCGTTCACGAGCACCTGCGTGTCGGCTTCCTCGTCGGCGGTGAACACGTCGACGGCCAGTTCGCCGGAGCGCAGCACCTGCTGGGTCCGCCCGTCGGCGGGGAAGAGGGTGCGCAGTGCCTCGTGCCGGGCCATCAGCACCTCGACGGCGGCCGTGACGTCGACCATCGAGGCACCGGGTGGCAGTTCCAGGGGGCCGGCGGCGAACCGCCCGTACGGCTTCTCCTTGGCGATCCAGCTGAGCATGTTCGCCTGTCCGAGGGTGATCGGTCCTTCGCCGTCCCGCTCACCGGTGAACCGGACGCGCAGCTGGTCCACGTGCGTCAGCCTCACCGCAGGCGGCGCGTCCTCGGGTGGGGGCACCAGGTCGATAGGTCGGATTCCCATCGTTTCTCTCCTTTGGACCGGCCGCCACCCCATTCCCGGCCCGGTCGACGAAATGGCAGGTCACCGCCATAAGCCAATATCCGGATGGCACCTAACGGCCAACGCTAGATCCGCCCGGACCCTGGAGTCACTTCGGGAAATCCCCACCTTCGGCATTGACGTTTATCAGATCATTACAGGGGTTTCCCCAATTCACCGAAGCATCTGGATCTGCCTATCGTCTGCCGTGTGGCCGGGCGGCCGGCGCTGCCGACCGGCGGGCCGGACCCTCCAGCGAGTCGCCTCGGTCCAGGCATCCGCGCCGACATCGCGCGCCAACGGTGCACCGCCTCGTCGACGCCGCCCGGGCGGGCCGCCCCGCGAATCCGGAGGAACGAGTGGCCGACACCTTCTCCCGTACGCACCGGCCGGACCTGGTCCGGTCGGGTCCCGTCACGACACGTGCCGTCGGGGCACCTGGGGTGCCCCCGACCCCGCAGGCGACGGTCCTGCGGGGCGACACCGTCGATCGGGCGCGGGACGAGGGCCGGCGTGGCGCGATCGCACCGCCGTCCGACCTCGTGCGGGCGGCCACCGTCCTGCACCGGGTCGAGGCGTTCACGCCCGCCCGGTCGTGGACGGTCGAGGAGATCGGGGCGGCCTGCGGGCTCAACCGCTACCAGACGAAGGTGCTACGTCGGATCCGAGGCATGGCGGAGGTCCGGGCGGACCCCGACGGTGACCTGTTCGACCTGCTCGTACCGGCAGCCGGCGCGGCGCTGCGCGGGCTGCCCGATCCCACCGTCGTCCGTTACCTGCTCTACGCGCACACCCTGCCCGATCCCGCTCCGTCGCACGTCCTCGCCGCCGACGAGCTCCGGAAACGGCTCGGCCTGTCCGGAACCGACGCGTTCGCGGTGACCCAGCAGTTCTGTGCCAGTGGACTCGCCGCCGTCGACATCGCCGGTGAGCTGCTGCGTGCCGACGGCGATCCGATGGCCAAGGCCCTCGTGGTCACCGGCGAGAAGGCGTTCAACAGTGTGCTGCGGTACGTCCTGCACGTATCGATCACCGGCGAGGCGTCGACGGCCCTGCTGGTCGGCCTGGACACGCCGGACGGGTACCGCTCCGGTGGGCTCGCCGCCGGTCCCGGCCGGTCACCCGACGGCGCGGGCAGCCGGGTGCTCTCCTACGCGGCCCGCACCGAGGGCGAGTTCGCCGACGGGTTCCGGATGTCCGCCGAGCAACTCCGTCGTTTCGGTGACACCTACAACACCCACCTCTGGACCGCGATGTCGGACGCGCTCGCGCAGGCCGGAAAGGAGCTGTCGGACATCGCCATGGTGATCCCGCACAACGTCAACGCCTCGCTCTGGCTGCGACTCTGCGCCCAGGTGGGCCTGGACCGGCGGCGGGTGTTCCTGGACAACATCCCCCGCTACGGCCACTGCAACTGCTCCGACCCCTTCCTGAACCTGGTCTCGATGCGCGAGCGCGGCCTGCTCCGCGAGGGCGAGTCGTACCTGCTCACCTCGGTCGGGATCGGCTCCAGCTACGCCGCCATGGTCATCGAGTACTGAGAGGACGACGTGGACACGGGCTACCTTCGCTCGCTGAAACAGCGCCTGCTCGGCGATCCCGCCGGCCGGCTGGTCCTGATCTGCAACTTCGAGGCCGAGCACCGCTGGGCCCGCCAGCACGTCGGGCTGCCGAACCCGGGATTCGCCACCGGCACGAACGTGGTGCGGCGGATGGAGGAACTGGGCGTCCTGCTCGCCGGCGCCGACGACGTGCTCGTCTGCAAGTACCCGCTGGATCCGCAGTATCGCGCCTACCTCGACCGGACCGGTCTGCCGGTGCCCGAGATCGTCGTGCCGGAGAACGTCTCCGCCGACCGTTCCACCACTGAGGACGTTCTCGACTCGCCGGTGCTGCTGGCCCGGCTCGCTGCGCTCGGTGCCGCCGGCGCGCGGCTGCTTCCGATGGCCACCACGGACCTGGAACAGAAGCTGGCCGAGAGCTGCGGTGTGCCGCTGGCGGTGCCGGACGCGGCGACCTTCGAACGGGTCAACGGCAAGATCTACGGGCGCCGGCTGACCGCCGCCGCCGGGCTGCGCGTCGTGCCGGGCGACGAGTGCGAGACCTGCGACGAGTTGGCCACGGTCCTGGAGCGGTACCGTCCCGCCCTCGCGGCGGGCCGGCGGATCGTCGTGAAGGACTCCTACGGGGTGTCCGGCAAGGGACTGCTGGTCCTGGACTCGCCCCGCAAGGCGGACCGGATCCTGCGGATGGTGCGCCGGCGGGCCGAACGCAGCGGAGACGACCGGCTGCACGTCGTGGTCGAGGAATGGTTGCCGAAACGGTACGACCTCAACTACCAGGTGACCGTGGCCCGGGACGGCGGGATCCGGCTCGACTTCGTCAAGCAGGCGCTCACCGACGGTGGCGTCCACCAGGGACACATCATGCCCGCCGTGCTGACCGACGCCCAGCATGCCGAGATCGACCGCGCCGCCCGGCTGGTCGGTGCCCGGCTCCGCGACGACGGTTACACCGGAGTGGTCGGGGTGGACGCCATCGTCGACCTCGACGGCGTGGTGTACCCGGTGCTGGAGATCAACGCCCGGCTCAACATGTCGACCTACCAGGGCAGCCTGGCCGAGCTGTGCCAGGCACCCGGGCAGGTCGCGCTGGCCCGGCAGTACCCGCTGACGCTCACCGCGCCGGTGTCGTTCGCCGACGTCGACCGGACGCTCGCCACGCTGGTCGACCCGGCCGGTCCCGACCGGGTCGTCGTCACCTGCTTCGGCACCGTCAACGCCGACGCCGACCGGCCGCCACCGTTCCACGGCCGGATGTACGCCCTGCTCGTCGCCACGGACGCCGATCGTCTGAGGGCCCTGGACGATGCCCTGCGCGGGGCACTCGCCACCCGACTCACCGCCACCCGCCCCAGCCAGGAGGTCTCCCCGTGAGCAGCGGAGCAGAACCGGCCGACGCCACCGGCGAGATCGTCACCGATCCCGCCCTGATCGCCGAGTTGGCGCAGCGGTACGGCACACCACTCTACGTCTACGACGGCGATCACCTGCGGCGCCGCTACGAGCGGCTGCGTGCCGACCTGGATCCGCGCATCGACATCTTCTACTCCATGAAGGCCAACCCCAACATCAGCCTGTGTGCCCTGTTGCGGTCGCTCGGCGCGGGGCTGGAGGTCTCCTCCCTGGCCGAGTTGACCACCGCCCGGCGGGCCGGGGTCGGCGCGGACGACCTCATCTTCCTCGGACCGGGCAAGTCCGACGACGAGTTGCGGGCCTGCTGCGCCGAGGGCGGGACACACGCGGTGGTCGTGGAGTCCCTCGCCGAACTGGCCGCGTTGGATGCCCTGCCGGAGGCGGCCGGGACGCGGGTGATCCTGCGGGTCAACCCGGAGTTCGAGACGCACGGCTCGCGGCTGGCGATGGGCGGCAAGCCCCGCCAGTTCGGCATCGACGAGGAGATCCTGCGGGGTGCGAAGGCCGCCGTGACCGCACTGAACCGGGTACGCGTCATCGGGGTACACGCCTATCTGGGAACCCGGATCCTGGACGTGGAGACCGTCGTGCACAACACCCGGGGCGTCCTGGGCGTGGCCGAGTCCCTCGCCGGGGAACTCGGCGTACCGCTGGAGACGGTGGACATCGGCGGCGGCTGGGGCGTTCCGTACTTCGACAACGAGAGCGACCTCGACGCGACCGCCGCCGCCGAGGGGGTGAACCGGGCGGTGGACGAGTTCCTGGCGCGGTACCCGGACACCCGGATCATCACCGAACTCGGGCGTTACCTGGTCGGCTGGTCCGGGACGTACGTGCTGCGGGCCCGCTACGTCAAGCAGTCCCGTGGTGAGTGGTTCGTGGTCGCCGACGGCGGCACCAACCACCACATGGCGGCGGTCGGCATCGGCAGCTTCGTCAAACGGAACTTCCCCGTGCGGTCGTTGACCCGGCAGAACACCTCCGCGAGCGAGGTGTACACCGTCACCGGGCCGCTCTGCACCCCCAACGACGTGATCGCCAAGCGGGTCCGGCTGCCCGAGGTACGCCCCGGTGACCTGCTCGGGGTCAGCCGCTCCGGCGCGTACGGTCCCAGCGCCTCACCGGTGCTGTTCCTCAGTCACGGGCACCCGGCCGAGGTGCTCGTGGTGGACGGGGTCGGTCACCTGGTGCGTAGCCGCGACACCGTCGACGATCTGCTGCGATCGCAGCGTCTGGTGTCCTTCCCCGCCTCCTGATCCGCCCGTTGCCGCCATCCCCGGTCGGCCTACCCGAAAGGACCCGTCATGGACCGCAGCAAGATCGTCTCGCAGATCGAGCAGTCTCTCAGTGACGTGCTGCAACGCCCGATCTCCGGGCTGCCCGAGGAGACGAGGCTCTTCGAGGACCTGCACGTCGACTCGACCTCCGTGCTCGAACTGCTGATGGCGTTGGAGGACGGCGTCGGCATCGACGTCGACCCGGAGCGGCTGGAGATCGCCGACTTCAAGACCATCGGCACGGTGGCCGACTACGTGGTCGCGAACCTGGACGATCACGCCTGAGTGGGAGTGAGCATGCCGCTGTCCCTGACCTCGGCCACCGCGTTGGTGCGCCGCGACCGGCTGCCGCCGGCCACCGACGACGACCGTGACGCCATCCAGCGGGACATCCTGCGCCCGTTCGGGGTACGGCCGGATCCGGGGCGGTTGGCGCAGGCGGCCAACGTCGGGTTCACCGAGTTGGCCGAGGACCTGCTGCGGGAGCTGCCGATCGACAGCCCCGACCTGTTGATCTTCGCCTACGGCATCCCGGATCCGTCGTCGCTCAAGCACGTGACCCCGTACGTGAACCACCTGCTCGGCGATCGCAGCCACAGCTTCGCCATCTCCGAGCAGGGGTTACGTGCCCCGTACACGGCGTTGAAGGTGGCGGACGCGTACGCCCGGTCGGGGCGGTGCGCCAGCCTCGCGCTCTTCGTCTGCGAGCAGAACAGCCTGCCGTACCACGATCCCTTCGTGACGGACCACGAGCTGACCAACTCCGGTGCCCTGCTCGTCTTCGGCGGTGGTGGCGGATGGGAGTTCGTGGGTACCGCGCCGGTGTCGAGCACGTCCGGGCTGGGACGCCTGATCGGGGCGATGACCACCGGGTCGGGCGTGGACTCGACGCTGGTGGTGGCGGGCCCGTGGGTCGACGCGGGCACACTGGCCGCCCTCGGGCTGCCGGTCCACCGGGTCGACGCCGGCAGTTACTGCACCGGCGTCTGGCGGGAGTTGGCCCGGTCGCATCGCGCCTGGGCCGACGAGTACCGCACGCTCGTGCTCTGCGACACCGACCCGCGTACCGGGCGTAGCCAGGCCGGTCTGCTGCGCCGACGAGCGAGCACCGCGCCGGAGTACGCGACCGCCGCACCCGTTTCCGCATCGACCCGAGAGCAGGCACCATGACACCGCCCCGGGCACCCGCCGATGTCGGGTCCATGGTGCCGGACACCACGCTGCCCCCTGCCCCCGCACGGTGGTACGCCGACGCGCTGGACGAGTTGCACCACCGGCTCTCCCCGACCGGCCCGGTGCCCTCCCCCACCGGGCACGTGGTGGCCTCCCCGGCGGCGCTACCCGCCGCTGCGCCCGGTGCACTGGCCCGGTTCGGTGTCGTGGTGTCCCGCGCCGCTTCCGGTGCTGCCACACCGTCGGCGCACCCCACGGTCCCCGACCCCGTCGGCGACGGTCGGTCGACGACGATCGTCCCGGTGCCGCAGGCGGTCGCCGAGGCGTTCGCCACCGGCCTACTCGACCTGCACCGACGGCTGCTGCACGAGGTGCTCCGGCACACCCTGCGTCATCTGGGTGCCCGCACCTCCGCCGGCACCACCCTGCTGGCCAGACAACTCGTGCAGGCCCAACTCGCCGAGGTGGCGATCCGGCTCGCCGAGGTGGACGCGACGCCGCAGGCGCGTCGGGACCAGAACGTGGCGGCCCGGTGGCGTACCCACCGCCGTCTGGTCGGCGTCGGTCGTGACCTGCTTCGGCTGCTCGGCGCCAGTGGCTTCCTGGTCGACGGGCCGGCCGGGGACCTGCATCTGGCCGAGGTCGCCGGCAACGTCTACCTGCACCCGGGAAGGAGACAGGGCGATGGCTGAGGTGAACCGCGGCGGCCCGCTGGTCGGATCGGATCTGCTCGACGACCGGATGCGGGCGCTCGACCGCCACTGCTGGTCGGTGTCGGGCGAGTTCCGCAAGCTCGGCGAACTGCTCGACCAGGATCCGGACGCCATCGACGACCACCTCGATCTGCCCGGTGTCCTGCTCTACCGGTTCTTCTCCATTCCCCGCCGGTACTGGCCCGCACTGGACGTGCCGCCGCAGGTCGCGGCGGTGTGCGGTACGTCGCTGGCGCAGGCCGTCGTCTGGGAACGGTTCTCCTACGCCGACCCGAACGTGCTGCTCGCCGGTCCCGGACCGGCGCTGTCCAGCGACGCCATCCACGCGCTCGCCGACGAGGAACAGACCGACCGCTGGTTCCGTCGGTTCGCCGCACGGCCGGACCACACCTTCTTCGCGGTCACCGAGCCGGCCAAGGGTTCGGCCGCCACGGAGTTGACGACGACGCTGCGGCCGGCGCCGGACGGCGACGGCTGGGTGCTCAACGGGGAGAAGACCTACGTGGGCAACGGCGCACGGGGTCAGGTGGGGCTGGTGTTCTGCCGGCGCGCGCCCGGTCCGTGGGGCATCGAGGCGGTGCTGGTGGAGGCCTCGTCCCCCGGTTTCAGCGCCGAGCTTCTGCCGTCGGTCGGCCTGCGTGGTGCCCGGATCAGTCGGATGCGTTTCGAGGACGTCCGGATTCCCGACCGCAACCTGCTGGGTCAGCATCGGCGGCCCACCCAGCGTGGCCTGCACGGCGCCCGACAGGTGTTCTACCGCGCCCGTCCCGGGATCGCCGCGATGGCGGTGGGCTGCGCCCAGGCGGTCTGCGACCACGTACGCGGGCAGGGGGTACGCGACGGTGGGGCCGGTGGGGACCGGTTGGCGGCCGTCGAGGACCGGATCGCGGCGATCCGTCGACTCATCCACCGGATCGCCGCCGACATCGACGGTGGCCTGATCGATCCCCATCGGATCGCCGCGGCGAAGGCCGGGGCCGCCCGGGCCGCCGAGGACGCCACGGTGCTCGCCGCCGAACTGCTGGGACCGGCGTCGTTGCTCGACGATCCCTGGCTGGAGAAGGTCTATCGGGATGTGCGTGCCTTCGAGTTCATGGAGGGCGCCGGCAACGTACACCTGTTGTCGGTCTTTCAGGGACTGCTGAAGGGGAGCGTCGCCGGTGCCGTCGGGCCGGAGGGTGTGCGCTGATGCGCCTCGGCATCGACCTGTTGCCGCTCGGTGCGCTGGATCGTCTCTGCGAGCGGGCCTGGTTCACCCGGTACGCCTTCGCCGCCACCGAGATCGAGTACGCCACGACGTTGGCTCCCGGGCGGCGGCGCGAGTTCCTCGCGGGTCGGTTCGCGGCCAAGGAAGCGGTGTTCAAGGTGCTCGGGACGGGCCTGTTCGAAGGAGTGGCACCGTCCGAGATCGTGGTGGCCCGGGCGCCCGGTGGCGCACCCCAGGTCACCCTGGCCGGGGCCGCCGCCCGGATGGCGGCGCAGGCGGGTGTCTCCGGCCTGACCGTCTCGATCACGCACTCCGACGACATGGTGGCGGCGGTGGCCGCCGGTTGGTGAGCGGGGCGGCTCAGTCCTCGCCCGTGGGGTGTGGCGGGTCCGGTAGCGCATCGGCGGAGGGCAGGCCGCTCGACGCCATCGCGTCCAGGCGTCGGGCGAGCCGCACCCGGTTGCGGACACCGAGTTTGACGAACACGTGGGACAGGTGCATCTCGACCGTCTTCTCAGTGACCACCAGCACGGCGGCGATCTCCCGGTTCGTCAGGCCCTCGCGGACCAGTTCGGCGACCTGCCGCTCCCGGCGCGTCATACCGGCCAGTGCCGCACGGCCGTTCCGGTGCCGGGTCTCCGACGCACCGCCGCGCCGGCTGCCCTGCCGGTCGGCGGGACGGGCGAGGGTGCGGGCCCGATTCGCCGCCGGGGTCAGGCCGGCGGCGGCCAGTTCGGCAGCGGCGGCAGCGGCCATCTCGGCAGCGGCGGTCGGCTCCTCGGTGACGAGCAGCTGTGCGCGGGCGAGGAGAGCGAGACCGACCGCCCCGTGGGGTCGCGTCGCCGTGGTCGGGCCGCTCAACGGCTCGGCGGGGACGTGCTGGCGGGTGGTTCCCGTGGCCGGGGCGACCTCGTCGACGGCCGCCGCGGTGACTGCGGTGACGTCACCGGCGGCGACCGCCGCCCGCACCACCAGCTCCTGGTGGACCATCCGGGTTCCCGGGTCGACTCCGCGCAGCGAGGTCAGCGCGGGCACGGTCGTCAGCAGGTCCAGGCAGCCCCGGGGATCGCCCCCGGCGAGTCGCAGTTCGGCGAGCATCAGGCGGGTCAGCATGGCCGACCAGCCACCGGAGTCGGCGGCCGACGGGGAGCAGGAGAGGTCCGTGCAGCCGCCGATCGCGTCCCCGGGGCGGCCCGACGTGCCGGCCGCACAGCCCCCGGCACACCATCGGGTCGAGCGACCGGGGGCCGAGTCCGCCGGGCCGGGGCCGCGTGGGCCGGGACGGTTGCCGGCCCGCTCCGCCGCCACCCAGCGGCGCAGGATCGCCGCCCGTTGCCGCAGATGCGGGCTGCCGGAGCGGTAGGCGACGTCGGCGGCCATGGCCGCGGTACCGACGGCCACGGTGTGGCGGCCGGTGATGGCGAGGATCCAGGTACGCGCCAGCAGCGCGTCGCAGAGCGTCACCACATCGGGTGCCGGCCGGGCTGCCCGGGCCGGGCGGTCGGTCGGACTCGCCCTGACCCGCTCCAGGTGCCGCAGCGCGTCGGGGTAGCGCTCCAGCGCGAACTCGCTCCAGCCGATCCAGTAGATCGCGTCGGGGTGGGCGGCCAGTTCTGCGTCGCCCGTGGCGTCCAGCAGGGGCACCACGTCGGTCAGCGTCGCCGCCGCCGACACGAAGGCGCCGGTCAGCCCGTCGGCGGCGGCGAGCACCGCCTTGACGCGGATGTGCTCCGTCGTCCTCGGCCGGTCGTCCTGTGCCAGCCGCAGTGCCGTGATGGCGGCTGCCCGAGCCGCCACGGCCGATCCGTCGGCCAGTTCCAGGAACGCCTGCTCCAGCAGCAGGTTCACCCGGCTGGACCGGCAGGACGGATCCGGCGGGGTGACCTCTTCCGCGAGCAGGTCGCGGGCGGGCGCGGGCTCGCCGAGCGACAGGCACAGCCGTACGCATCGGATGACCAGATCGGCCCGTTCGGCGGGCGGTGTCGCGACCGGCTGCCGTAACGCGGCCAGCAGCATGTCCCGGGCGTGCCGGGGCCGTCCGGCGGCGGCGTAGGCCGTGGCGACCTGGCGCAGGAGGAGGTGCCGGTCGGCCGGTGGGCTGCCGGCGACCGACGTCAGCCGCAGCGCTGCCTGACGCCACCGGGCGGCCGTCTCCGGGGAGTCGCGCTCGACGGCTGCGGCGGCGCGGCGGAGCGTGCCGGGTGCGGTGGCGTCGTCGGGGGTGGCCACCAGTGCCAGGTGCGGCGCCCGGGCGACCTCCTCGTCCGGGGTACCGGCCAGCGCGGCGGCGGCCCGGGCATGGGCGCCGAGCCGCCATCCGGGTTGGCTGCCGTGGTACACCACGTGGCGGACGAGAGGATGGCGGAACCTGAACCGGGTCGTGTCCGGCACGTGCCGGACGATGTCGGCGCCGGCCAACTCGTCGATCGTGCGACGGACGGTCTCCTCGACGAGTTCGGCGACCACCCCGACGGCCGGCAGGTCGAAGACCTCACCGACCACCGCTGCTCCCGCTGCGGCGAGCCGACTCTGGCTGGAGAGTTCGTCCAGCTCGGCGGCGATCGCGGTCTCCGCTGCCGAGTAGGTCCGGCCGGGCTGCGCGGTGGCGGGTTCCGGTGCCGTCCCCGTGACGGGGAAAGCGGTCCCCCGCGCGGGCGTCAGGTCGTGCGTCGAGGCGCGCGCGCCGTCGAGCAGTGCCCACAGGTAGCGGGGATTGCCGCCGCTGCATCGGTACAGTTCGTCACTCTCGGCGTCCGAGACACAGTCGGCGAGCAGGGTGCGTACGGCGGTCGGCGACAGGGGTGTGAGCGGTAGCCGCACCAGCGAGGTGCCCGTTCTGGCCGCCGCGCCGCGCAGTCTCGGTGGTGCCTGACGGGTGCGGTAGCCGAACGCCAGCAGCGTCGCCGCCTGCGGCGGGGACTGCACCAGGTAGCAGAGTGCGTCGATGGTGTCGTCGTCGGCGCGGTGCAGGTCGTCGAGGATCACCACCAGAGGTCCCGTCGATGCCAGGACCTCCAGCATGGACCGGATGGCGCGCAGACGTCGGAAGTGCGGCACCGTCGGCGGCGCGGGTCCGTTCTCGGTGCGATACGGGAAACTCGGGAAGATGTCGGCCAGTACCCGGGCGTCGTGGGTCGGCAGGGCGCCCCAGGCGTCTGCCCGCACCGTACGGAGCCGGTCGTCCAGGGCGTCGATGAGGGCGCCGAACGGGAAGACCGCTCCGCCCGGTGGGACCCGGCCGGTGAGCACCGGAAGGCTGCGACGCTGGCACCGGTGCGTCAGCTCCGCGAGCAGGTGGGACTTGCCGATGCCGGGGTCGCCGCTGATCTCTATCAGTTGGGCCCCGTCGGTGAGGCGCCCGATCGCCTGGTCCAGGCGGTGGAGTTCGCCGTCCCGGCCGACCAGGGGGTCGCTCGCTCGACCTGGTTGCCTCCCGATCGTCGTCCGACCGTGTGACGCGTTGGACACGCCGTCGGCTTCCCCACCCACCACAGAAATAGATTGTAATCGATGATCTACGCTGGGTGAGCGATTCAACGCTCTGAGTACACAACTTCCCGAGGTGCGGTCAGGGGTGTACGGGCACCTGGTCGCCTCCGACGACGGTAACGTCCACCCGACCTTCCGACCGACATCGACATCGAGGTGTGAGATGGCGTACCTGAGCCCGGTCGTCGTGCAGCGTGTCGAGGCCGCTGCCGTGGCGGCCCTCGCCGTCGTGGTGACCGTCGCCGTGGGGTACCCGTGGTGGTCACTGCTCGCGCTCTTCCTCGTCTTCGACCTGTCCATGCTCGGCTACCTGCGCGGCCCGCGTCTCGGCGCCGCCTGCTACAACCTGGCGCACTCCTATCTGGTGCCCGCCGCGCTGGGCGTGGTGGCCGTGGTCGCGGCCGGGTTCGGTGACCGGATCGACTGGATCGGCATCCTGGCCGTGGCGTGGGCGTTCCACATCGCCGTCGACCGCGCCGTCGGCTACGGACTCAAGACGGCAGAGGGCTTCGAACACACCCATCTCGGTCTGATCGGGAAAGCTCGACAGGCCGCGCTGACCCGCCGACAGGAACGGGATAACACAAGATAATGAGACCCGTCGATACGATGGCACCGTCCACGTAGTACGGACACGGGGGTCGGGGTGCGGGTGGGCGAGGACACCAGTCTGGGGCGGCTGTTGCGGCACCATCGGGTGGCGGCCGGGCTGACGATCGAGGAACTCGCCGACCGATCGGGCGTGAGCACCCGGGCGCTGAGCAACCTGGAGCGTGACCTGGTCCGCCGGCCGCAGCGCCGGACCCTGACCGCAGTCCTCGACGTGTTGGCGCCGCCCTCCGCCGACCGCGCCCTGATCGAGCAGACCGCCGACGCCGGCCGCCTGTCGCCCGGACCGTGCCCGATGCCGGCACCGCCCGCAGACTTCACCGGTCGGGCGGAGGCACTCGGCAGGCTCGGTGACCTCGCCGAGTCGGCACAGCCCTCGGCCGTCGTCGCGGTGCTGACCGGCCAGCCCGGCGTGGGCAAGACGGCGCTGGCGCTGCGCGCGGCCCACGACCTCGCCGACCGGTACCCGGACGGGCGGTTCTTCGTCGACCTGCGCGGCACCCATCAGCACCCGGCGACCGCCGGTGAGGTGTTGCAACGGCTGCTGCTGGCGCTCGGCTTGAGCGAGTCGCGGATACCGACCGACGTCGACGACCGGGCCCGGATCTACCGTGGGCTGCTGCGACACCGGCGAGCGCTGCTGGTGCTGGACAATGCGGCCTCCGAGGAGCAGGTACGGCCGTTGTTGCCCGGCGACGGCCCGGCCCTGGTGCTGCTCACCTGTCGGCGGTGGCTCAGCGGGTTGGAGGCGGTGCACTGGCTGCCGCAGGAGCCGCTGTCTCCGGCCGAGTCGACGGTGCTGCTGCGGACCATCGGCCGGGTCGAGGGCGTCGCGCCGGAGCGGATCACCGCACTGGCCGGGCACTGTGGGCACCTGCCGCTCGCGATGCGGATCGCCGGGCAGCGGCTACGCGACGACCCGACGCTCACCGTCTCCGACCTGAACGCTCGGCTCGCACAGGCCCGGGACCGCGTCGCCGTCATCGAGGGTGACGACTCCGGCCTGTCTGCGGCGCTCGCGTTGTCGTACCGCTGGCTCCCGGTGACCGGGCGCGCGACGCTGCGGCGACTGGCGCTGATCCCGGGTCCGGACTTCACGGCGGACGCCGCCGCCGCCGTGTGTGGGGTCGAGTTGGCCGAGGCCGAGGATCGGCTCGACGGGCTGGTCGAGTCCGGGCTGCTCGGGCTCCGACCACCGGACCGTTACGGCCTGCACGACCTGGTCCGTGACTTCGCCGCGACCTGTCTGGAGCGGGACGAACCGTCGGGCGTGCCGGCGCTGCGGGAGAGACTGGTGACCTGGCTGTTGGAGGCGACCGTGCGAGCCGGGCGGCACTTCGAGCCCGGTGGGCCGGCGGCGGATGACGACTCGGACGCGGACCGGGCCCGTGACTGGCTCGACGCCGAGCGGGCGAACTGGCTCCCGGCGCTGCGGATCGCGGCCGAGAGCGGGCAGGACGATCTCGTCGTGGCGGTCTCCGACGCGTTGCACTGGTTCTCCGACCAGCGGATCTATCTGGACATCTGGCCGGAGGTCTTCCGGCTGGCCGCCGAGGCGGCGACCCGCACCGGCGACCTGGCCCGGCAGGCCACGCACCTGAACTATCTCTCCTGGGCGCAGACGCTCTGTCTGAACGACGCCTCCGCCGGCCTGGCCACCGCCCAGGCGGCGCTGCGGTCGGCAAGGCGCGCCGGTGACCGTGCCCAGCAGGGCTGGGCGCTGCTGTACGCCGCCTCGGCGCAACTACGGCTGCGCGACTTCGACGCGGCCCAGCGGCTGCTACGGCGGGGAGGCGGCGTGCTGCGCGCGGCCGGGGACCACGAGGGCACGGCGCAGGCCATGTCGATGCTCGGCATCGCACTGCGGGCGCTCGGCCGCACGCCGGACGCGCTGCGGGTGCACCGGCGGACGCTACGGCTCCTGCGCGACGCGAGTTTTCCGATCGCTGCGGTGCCGCGCGCCTACTCGGACGCGATCACCTGCCGGTGGATCGGGTTGAACCTGGCGGATCTGGGGCGCTGGGGTGAGGCGGTCGGCATCCTCGGCGAGGCGGTGGCGGGCGCGCGCGCCTGCGGGCTACGGACCCAGGAGCTGGGGGCGCTGATCGAGCTGGCCGAGGCGCTGCGCCGGACCGGCCGCAGCGCGGAGGCGGGTGAGCACCTGGCGGTGGCGATCGAGCTGGCCGGGGTCCTCGGTGATGCCGAGAGCGTCGCTCGCGCCCGTGCGGCGCAGGCCGAACTGAACGCCGGTGCGGCGCAGGCCGAACTGAAGGCCGGTGCGGAAAGGGGTTGAGCTACGGCGGCCCGGTGTGGCGCAGGTGTGCAGAGCCGCAGGGTGCGTGCGGACCGGTGGGCCGCAGCCGGGTCAGGCTGCGGTGGACGGCACCGCCGGACGAACGTCCCGGGTGCGGGCGACCGCGAACGCGTGCAGGATCGGATTGACCTCGTGGTGGGGAGCGATCCATCCGCAGCCGGCCAGGTCGGCGAGCGCTGCCGCCGGTGGCGTCGGCGCGGCCAGCGCGCGGACCGCCGCGCGCAGCGACTCCGGCATCTGCCGGTAACCGCGGTCGAGGGCCGCGCCCACCGACAGGTCTCCGGCGGTGAGGGCCTCCAGGTGCCGTCCCGGCCGGGCGAGTTGCGCGGTGAGGCGCGCGATCGACCATCCGTGCCGGGTACGGACCCGGTTCGCCACGATGCGCAGCGCCAGCGGAAGGCCGTGGCAGTGCCGCGCCAGCTCGGCTATGCCGGCGTCCGGGACCGCCGGTCCGATCATCCGGTGCAGCGCCAGTTCGGCGTCCGGCACGGGCAACGGTGTGAGGACCCGCCGGGCGCGCCTCGGTGGCAGGCTCAGCGGCCCGGACGTGGTCACGACCGCCACCGACTCCCCCCGGTGCGGCAGCAGCGGTGCCAGCCGGACCGCGTCGGTCGCATCGTCGAGGATCAGGAGCACGCGCCGCTCGTCGAGCAGCCGCCGCCACGCCACGACCGCACCAGCGTCGTCGTCGGGCAGGTCAGCGCCGAGCGAGCGGGCCAGGTCCCGGGCCAGCGCGGCGGGGTGCGGGGCGGACGAGCCGCGCAGCGCAACGAAGCGCACCCCGTCGGGGAAGTCGCCGCTCAGTCTGGTGGCGGCCTGTGCCGCCAGGGCGCTCTTGCCAATGCCCGGTAGCCCGGCCAGTTCGATCACCCGGTGTCGGGACACGGCGCCGGTCAGCCGGTCGAGGTCGTCGTCGCGCCCGGTGAAGCAGGGTGTCAGCCTGGGTAGGCCGATCACCGCCGGCTCGATTCGAACCGCGGCGCGCAGCCGATCGCCGTCGTCCGGCCCGAGGCGCAGGGCCTCGGCCAGCGCCGTGAGGGTGCCCTCGTGCGGGCGACGGATGCGTCCCCGCTCGATGCCGCCGATGGTGCGCAGGCTGACGCCCGATCGTGCGGCCAGGTCGTCGATGGTCAGTCCGGCGGCGGTACGCAGCGCCCTCAGCGCGGAACCGCCGGCGAGTCGTCCGTCGTCACTCACAGCCCCGTCCCCGGTGTGTGTTCGGCCGTCCCCAGCGACGCTAGTGATTACGCTCCGGTAGGAGCAGCGCTGGCGTTGTGTTACTGGACACATGCTCACGGTGAAGTTGCCGGTCTTTCTGCATGGTTCTGCGTCGTCACTCTCGGTTGACTCTGGGCCATGCAGACCTTCCGAACCGCCCTGCGAGTGGCCGCTGCCACCACGCTCGCGCTGTCCACTGTCGGCCTGACCACGGGCGGTGTCGCCGCCGCCCCGCCGGCCGCGCCATCCGGCGTACCCGCCGCGAATCTGTTCGAGAGACTGTCACCCGCCGTACAGGAGCGGATGGCCGGGCAGGTGGCGCTCGTCGACGCCGCCAGCGTCATCCGATCCGCCGTGGAGGCGGGTGCCCCGCGTGGTTACGCCGGCCTCGGCCTGGTCGACGGCCACGTCACGCTCTGGTGGAAGGGAGCCGTACCGGCCGACATCGCCACCGCCGTCAGAAGCGTCGAGAAGCTCGCCGAGGTACGGGTGGAGCCGGCCCGGTACAGCGGCAGAGAGTTACAGGCCGCGGCGGCGAAGCTGCGCCCGGTCGTGGCGAAGGATCGTGCGGATGCCGCGCACGCCGTGCGGATCAAGACCGACGGCAGCGGGCTGGAGGTCGCCGTCGACACCACCGGCGGTGCGAAGGTCCCGGCGCTGCCCGCCACCGGCGTCAAGACCAGCACCGTCGCGGCGGAGAAGCTGGAGCAGCACGCCACCCGCTTCGACGACGCGGCCCCGTGGAAGGGTGGCGCGCGCATCTGGAACGGCGGCGGCGCCCTCTGCACGTCCGGCTTCGGGGTGCGCGATCTCGCCGACGACACCCCGTACGTGCTGACCGCCGCGCACTGCGGGCCGCTCGGCGGTGAGTGGTTCGACGGCGTCGGCGACCCGATCGGGTTCATCGTCGAGCGCCACGAGCCGCACGACATCGCCCTGCTCAGCGCGGCGTCGGCCGGCAGTGACGTGTACGTCGGCGGCCTGCACGAGTCGACGACGGTGCCGGTGGCGGGCTGGACCCAGGTCTTCCCCGGCCAGATCCTCTGCCAGTCCGGGCAGACCACCGCCGAGATCCACGGCGCCCCGATCTGCAACCTCGAGGTGCAGTTCCACTACACCGACGAGCAGGACCTGGTCGAGGCCACCCAGTTGGACGGCGGGGAGACCGGTTACGGCGGCGACAGCGGCGGCCCGCTCTACCAGGTGAACCCGAACGGCTCCGTGTTGGCCGCCGGCACCCACACCAGCGGCGCCGGCACCGGCATCGGTTTCCAGGACTTCGCCACCGTCCGCGACGACTTCGGCGACATCGTCCCGGTGACCGCCACCGCCGGTCCGGCCACCTGCCAGGTGTCCTACCAGGTCACCACCTGGTCGGGCGGGTACACCGCGAACGTGACCGTCTACAACTCGGCCGCCGCCGTCAACGGCTGGCAGCTGACCTGGAACCTGCCGGCCGGCAGCACCGTCACCACCCCGTGGAACGCCGCAGTCACCCACAACGGCACCGCGGTCACGGCGTCGAACCTGGCCTACAACGCCAGCATCCCGAACGGCGGGGCCGTCACCTTCGGCTTCAACGCCACCGGCACGCCGAACACGCCGGCACCGTTCACCCTCAACGGCAACACCTGCGCCTGACCGATCACGCACCAGGGGCCTGGCAGCGCACGCTGCCGGGCCCCTGTTCGCGCGCCGCCCCTTCCCGGGGACCGCCGTCTCCCCTACTGGCCAGCCCTCTCCTGGGACCGATCACCCAGCCGAACGCTCGCGTCCCCACGCTGCCAGCGGCTCGAGTGCGTCGTTGAGGCGCGCGCCGCTCTCGGTCAGCGAGTACTCGACGCGAGGCGGCACCTCGTCGAAGGAGACACGACGTACGACACCGTCCGCCTCCATCTCCCTCAGGTGTGAGGCCAGGACCTTCTCGGTGATCCCCGGAAGCAGTCGACGCAGTTCGCCGAACCGCCGGCAGGGGTGCTCGTCAAGAGCCCAGAGGATCAGCACCTTCCACTTGCCGCCGATCACCTCCATCGCGGCATCGATCCCGCACACATGTCCGTCCGGTGCGCCCGGCCGGTTCAGCGTCGTCATGCCCCCACCTTCTGACCTGCTCGCGCACCCCGGGGTAACCACCCACTCCGAAGTGCGTACTTGTTCATCATCGGGTCCCTGGCCAGGCTCACCCGTATGGCACCGCACACTGCTGGAACCTCCGTCACGATGCTGGGCCTCGGCGCGATGGGCACCGCTCTGGCCCGTGCCTGGATGGCCGCCGGCCACCCCCTGACCGTCTGGAACCGCACCCCAGCCCGTGCCGCGGCGTTGGATGCCGAGGGCGTACGGGTCACGGACAGCGCGGCCAAGGCGGTCGCCGCGAACACCCTGGTCGTCGTCTGCCTGCTGGACGACGCCGCTGTCGAGGAGGTGCTGGCCGGCACCGACCTTACCGGCAAGGACCTGGTCAACCTCACCACCAGCACCCCGGTGCAGGCCCGTGCCCGCGCCGAGTGGACCCGCGAGCGCGGTGCTCGCTACCTGGACGGCGGCATCATGGCCGTCCCTCCGATGATCGGCGTTCCGGAGGCCGGCGGGTACGCCTTCTACAGCGGCTCACGGCAGCTGTTCGAGCGGCATCAGGAGACCCTGAGCGTTCCGGCGGGCACCACCTATGTCGGCGAGGACGCAGGCTTCGCGGCCCTGCACGACGTGGCCCTGCTCAGCGCGATGTACGGGATGTTCGCGGGAGCCGCGCACGCCTTCGCGCTGATCCGCAGGGAGGACATCGATCCCACGTCGCTGGCCCCGTTGCTCGCCGACTGGCTCGTGGCGATGGCCCCGGCGGTTCACCAGACCGCCGATCAGCTGCGCAGCGGCGACTACACCACGGGTGTCGTCTCGACCCTCGCCATGCAGGTGGCCGGCATGCCGACCTTCCTGCGCACCGCTGAGCAGCAGGGCGTCAGCCCGGAACTGCTCAGCCCCTACTTCGCGCTGATGCGTCGCCGCCTCGCCGAGGGCAGCGGCGAAGAGGACCTGACGGGCACGATCGACCTGCTGCTGCGGTGACCGGCGCACGCATACCAGGCCGACGGCGGATTCTGCGATCTGGCACCTGGGCAGCCACGCCGCGGTCGGTGCCGGTGCGGCTTCACGCCGCAGGTAGGCCAGCACCGCGAGTACCGCCGGTGGCCGTCCGTCGTGGCTGGCAGGTCGAGTTTGCCGAAGATGTTGCCGATGTGCTTGCGAGGAGGCAGCCGACGCCGACCGGCAGGGCACGGTCGCGGGCCACGTCGCCGCTCTGCAAGAAGCCGCTGTTCGGAGCGTTCGGTCCGGCTACTGCGGGTCGGTCGGGAACCAGCCGGCCCGACCGAGGGCGCCGGGTAGCCGGTCCTTGCCGAGCTGGTCGCCGATCCACGCCGCCGTCTCGATGACCTTCGTCGGGTCGAGGCCGGTGGGGTGGCCGGAGCGGTGCAGCGCGTACGTGAGGTCCTCGGTGGCCACGTTGCCGGTGGCGGCCGGGGCGAAGGGGCATCCGCCGATCCCACCGACGCTCGCGTCGAGCACGGTCACGCCGGCCTCGACCGCCGCCAAGGCGTTGGCGATGGCGGTGTTGCGGGTGTCGTGGAAGTGGGCGCGCAGCGGCACGCCCGGCGCCGCCGCCGTCACGGCGGAGACCAGGGCCCGCACCTGGGCGGGTACGCCCACACCGATGGTGTCGGCGAGGGCGATCTCGTCGGGTTCGCCCTCGACCAGGCGGCGCGCCAGTTCACCCACGGTCGCGGCGGAGACGTCGCCTTCGAAGGGGCAGCCGAACGCGGCGGCCACGGTCACGCTGGCCCGGACTCCGGCGGCGTGGGCGGCCTCGGCGATGTCGGTCCAGGCGCCGAGCATGGCGTCGACGGAGGCGCCCTGGTTGCGCTGGCTGAAGGTTTCGGTGGCGACCACGACGCAGTTCACCTCGTCCACTCCTGCCGCCAGCGCACGGTCCAGCCCGCGTCGGTTGAGCACCAGGCCGATGTACGATACGTCGCTGCGTCGTGGCACTGCGGCCATCACCGCTTCGGCGTCGGCCATCTGCGGCACCCGGTCGGCGCGGACAAAGGAGACCGCCTCGACCCGTCGGGCTCCTGCCTCGACACAGCGCCGGATCAACTCGATCTTGCTTGCTGTCGACAGGATCTCGGGCTCGTTCTGCAGACCGTCCCGTGGAGACACCTCCACCACCTGAACCACCATATGTATACAATCTCAGACTGTCAGAGCGGCGGCAAGGGTGCCGACGACATGCGGCTCACACGACGGAGGCACGGGTGACGAATGCCGCGGAGGACGCGTACGAGGCGCTGCGGAGCGCGATCCTGAACGGCTCGATCGGCCCGCGCGCCCGCCTGGGCGAGATGGAGTTGTCCCGGCAGTTCGGCGTCAGCCGGACGCCGATCCGGGAGGCACTGCGCAGGCTCACCGCGGAGGGCCTCGTCGTCTTCCAGCCCAACCGTGGGGCGCGGGTCGCCGAATGGTCGCTCGGCGATCTGCAGGACATCTACGAGATCCGCGCCCGGCTGGAGAGCTACGGCGCGGCCCTGGCCGCCAAGCGCATCGACGCCGAGGTCCTGGACCGGCTGGACGCGCTCTGCGACCAGATGGAGGAGTTGGCCCGGCGGATGGGTCCGCAGGACCTGGACCGGATCGCCACCCTCAACGCCGAGTTGCACAACTCGGTCCTGAAGGCCGCCGCCAGCCCTCGGCTCACCTCGCTGCTGTCCGCGGTCGTGGAGGTGCCGCTGGTCGTGCGGGCGTTCCGCCTCTACACGCCGGACGCCCTGGCCCGCAGCATGGCGCACCACCGGGACCTGGTGGCGGCGCTGCGGGCCAGGGACGCAGAGTGGGCGTCGAGCACGATGCGGGCCCACGTGCTGGCCGCCCGGACGGTGCTGTTGGACGGCATGGTGGACCGCCCCGACCTGTGACCGGTCCGCCGGGCCCGCACCCGCCTCCCGCCGTCGTGGGCGTCAGCTCCCGGGCGCTCCGGGTTTGATGCAGGCCACCTCCCGGTCGGCGCCGATCGGCGTCAGCCGCACCTCGGTCTGTACACATCGGTCCTCACCGACCGGGCAGCGTCCGTGCAGGACACATCCCGGTACGAGCTGGGTCGGACTCAGCGGGTCACCGACCAGCCGGGCCGGGGCCAGTTCCTGGTCGGGATCGACGGGCAGGGCCGCCGCCAGCAGGGCGCGGGTGTACGGGTGCTGTGGATCGGAGAACACCAGCTCGGACGGGCCGGTCTCGACGACCCGCCCCCGGTACATGACGGCGATGCGGTCGCTGACGTACCGGACCGTGTGGATGTCGTGGGAGATGAACAGGTAGCCCATGCCGAGTTCGGCCTGCAGGTCGGCGAGCAGGCGCAGGATCTGGGCGCGGACCGACAGGTCGAGGGAGGACGTGGGTTCGTCCAGCACGACCAGGGACGGCTCGGTCACCACGGCTCGGGCGATGCCGACTCGCTGCTGCTGCCCGCCGCTGAGTTCGCCGGGATACCGTCGTGCCATGTCGGGGGCGAGTCCGACCTGTTCGATCATCTGCGCGACCCGGTCACGGCGCTGTGGTGTGGTCATCGCAGGCCGGTGGATGGCCAGTGGTTCGCCGATGATGTCGGCCACCCGCATCCGGGGGTTCAGCGACTCGAACGGCTCCTGGAAGATGATCTGTATCTTCGCGCGGAGCTTGCGCATCTCGGCGGCGGGCAGCGCGAGCATGTCGGTGCCGTCGAAGCGTACCGAGCCCCGGGTCGGTTCGATCAGGCGCAGTGCCAGCCGCCCCAGCGTCGACTTGCCGGATCCGCTCTCGCCGATGACCGCCACGGTCTCTCCGGCGTCCACCGAGAGCGACACGTCGTCCAGCGCGTAGACCCGCGTGCTGCCGCCGACGTGGAACTCCTTGCTGACGTTGGTCAGCTCCAGCAGACTCACTGCGCTGCCTCCTTCTCCTGGGGCAGGTGACACCAGTACGTCCGGCCGGAGGTCTGGGTCACCGCGGCCGGGACCACCTGGGCGCACGGTTCGAAGGCGTGCGGGCAGCGGTCCCGGAAGGGGCATCCGGACGGGTAGTCGATCAGGTCGGGCAGTCGACCGGTGAGGTGCACCAGCGGCTGACCGGGCCGGGGAATGGCGCGGATGAGCGCCTGGGTGTACGGGTGGCGGGGGTCCTTGAGGACCTCCCGGACGGTGCCGTGTTCGATGACCTTGCCGGCGTACATGACGACGACCCGGTCGCAGTACTGCGCGACGACACCGAGATCGTGGGTGACCAGGAGCATCGAGCGGTCGTGTTCGCGGACCAGGCGGCGGATGAGGTCCAGGATCTGCCGTTGCACGGTCAGGTCCAGGCCGGTGGTCGGTTCGTCGGCGATCACGAAGGTCGGGTTGAGCAGCATGGCCATGGCGATCACCACGCGTTGGGCCATGCCGCCGCTCAACTGGTGGGCGTAGCCGTCGAGGACCCGGTCCGGTCCGGCGATGCCGACGTCGGTGAGGGCGGTGCGGGCCCGGTCCCGGACCTCGCCGTCGGCCTTGACCCCGTGCGCGGCCATGATGGTGGCGAACTGCCGGTGGATGCGCATCACCGGGTTCAGGGCGCTGAACGGGTTCTGGGCGATGAAGCCGATCTCCTTGCCGCGTAGTCGGCGCAGCTCGGTGCGGCGCAGGCCGAGCAGGTCGACCCCGTCGAAGCGGGCGGTGCCCTCGACCACCCGACCGGGGGGCCGGACCAGGCCGAGGATGGACCGGATGGTCACCGACTTGCCGCATCCGCTCTCGCCGACGACGCCGACGATCTCGGCCCGGTCGACGTGGAAGTCGACGCCGTTGACCGCGTGGACCAGGCCGTCGGGTGTGTCGAACCGGGTGGTCAGGCCGTTGACCTCCAGCAGGCGTCCGGCGGAGCCGTCGGACGGCGGCGGGGTGGGTCGACTGTCGGGTCGTCGTCGCGCGTTGAGCAGGCTCATCGTTGCCTCGCCCGGCCGAAGGTGTCCTGCAGTTCGTCGCTGATGGCGTTGAAGCAGAGCACGGTGAGGAAGATGGCGAGTCCGGGGAAGACCGAGACCCACCACTGGCCGGTCGTCATGTTCTGCGCTCCTGTCTGGATCATCGCGCCCCAGCTCGCGTCGGCGGCGTTGATGCCGATGCCGAGGAAGGAGAGGGAGGCGATCACGACGATCGAGTGCGCGACCGCCAGTGACGCCTGGGCCAGGATGATGCCGGTCATGTTCGGCAGGACGTGCCGGAACATCACGCGCGGCCCGGTCGCGCCGATGGCGTGGGCCGCCTCGATGTAGCGGCTCTCCCGGATGGTCAGTCCCTCGCTGCGGACCAGTCGGACGAAGCGGGGGACGTTGATGATGGCGATGGCGACGACGACGTTCTCGATGTTGTTGCCCATCAGCGCGACCAGGGCGATGGCCAGGATCAGCAGCGGGAACGCCTGGAAGACGTCGAGGGCCCGGACGACCCGTTCGCCCCACGGTCCGCGGTGCAGGGCGGCGAGCCCGAGCAGCACGCCGATCACGAGTGAGATCAGCATGCCGGCGAGGGCCAACGGGATGTCCACCCCGGCGGAGGCCACCAGGCGGCTGAACACGTCGAGGCCGAACTTGTCGGTGCCCATCCAGTGCTCGCCGTCGGGGGCGGTGAGGGTGTTGGTGGAGGGTTCCGCCGGGTCGTGCGGCAGTGGAGCGAGATAGGCCGCGGCGAGCATGCTGGTCAGGATGGTGCCGGGCACCCACAGTCGCCACCGTCGGTGGCCCCGGGGTCGTTTCTTGGTCGTCGGGGCGGTGACCGTGGTGGGGTCGGCGGCCAGGGTCTCAGTCATAGCGCACCCTCGGGTCGAGCGCCGCGACCAGGATGTCCAGCGCGGTGAAGGCCAACAGGGTCCCGAGTCCGGCGGCCAGGATGAAGCCCTGCACGGCCGGGATGTCGAGCTGGAGGATCGAGTCGATCGCCCACTCGCCGAAGCCACCCCAGGAGAAGATGGTCTCGATGATGGCCGCGCCGCCGAGCAGCGCGGCGAGGAGGATGCCGCCGTAGGTCAGGATCGGGGTCCGGGCCTGGCGGAAGGCGTACGCGAGGACGGTGCGCTCGCGCAGGCCGCTGGCGCGGGCGAATTCGACCTGTTTGGACTCCAGGGCCGGCACCAGGGAGGCGTACGTGCTGCGGGCGAAGTACGCGGAGTAGTAGATGCCGAGCGTGAGGACGGGCAGCACGGAGTGCGCCACCGCCGATCGGAAGGTGCCCATGTCACCGGCGAGCAGGGAGTCCAGCAGCAGCGCCCCGGTCACGGTCGGCGGTGGTTCGTCCATCAGACCGAGTCGTCCGACCGGTGCCGGCGCCCACCCGGCGAGATAGAAGAGCAGGTAGATCAGGAGCAGCGCCAGGAAGAAGTCGGGGATGGACTGGAAGGTGGTGACGATGAAGCGGGAGGTGCGGTCGGCGACCGTGCCCTTGCGGTAGGCGCCCAGTGTGCCGAGGCCGATGCCGAGGAGTGCGGCGAGGGTCAGCGAGAGGAACACCAGTTCCAGGGTCGCCGGGGCGAACCGCAGGATCTCGTCGAGGATGGGCCGGTCGGTGTAGTAGGACGAGCCGAGGTCGCCTTGGACCAGGTTGCCGAGGTAGGTGACGAAGCGTTCCCACAGGGGCTGGTCCAGGCCGAGTCGGCGTTCGATCTCGGCCAGTTCCGTCGGGGAGGCGGCCGGCCCGGCGATGACGCCGGCCGGGTTGCCGGGCAGCGCGTTGACCAGCAGGAATGCCAGCACGATGACGGAGAGCAGGCCGACCGGGAGGAAGAGGATCCGTCGGCGGGCGTATCTGAGGACCCGCATCACGCACCTCCCGGTTCGAGCAGGGTGGTCGCCTCGTCCAGGGTCAGGACCTGTGCGTACTTGGCGCCGAGGTCGAACAGGGCGGCCTCGTGCGGGCGTGGGTCCCGGTCGAGGCAGGCGTCGGCGACGACGAGTGGCACGTAGCCGTGTTGCAGCGCGTCCACGGCGCTCGCCCGGACGCAGCCGCTGGTCGAGGCGCCCGCGATGAGCAGGGCGTCCACTCCCATGACGCGCAGGGTGCTGGCGAGGCTGGTGCCGAAGAAGGCGCTGGCGTACTGCTTGGTCACGACCGCCTCGCCGGCGGCGGGTGCCAGGGCCGGCGGCGCGGCGGCGAGTTCGCTGCCGCGTTCGAAGACCCGCAGGGCGGGCACCTTGCGGGCGAACAGGCCGCCGTCGATCCCGCCGGGGGCGAGCTCGACCCGGGTGTGGATCACCGGGACGCCGTGGCGTCGGGCGGCGTCGAGCAGGACCGTGCAGGCCCGCAGGGCCGGCGGGTTCTCGTCGCCGGCATAGAGGGGGGAGGCCGGGTCGAGGTAGGCGCGCACCAGGTCGACGATGAGGAGCGCGCGGCGGGTGCCGTGGCCCAGGTCGCCGCCGAAGCCGGCGTCGCGGTAGTCCGCGTGGAGGTCATTCACCGTGTCCGCCTCTAGATGACGCCGCTGGCACGCAGTTCGTTGATCTCGGCCTTGGCCAGGCCGACGATGTCGGTCAGCACCTGGTCGGTGTGTTCGCCGAGGCGGGGGCCGGTCCATTTGACCCGGCCGGGTGTCCTCGACAGTCGCGGCACGACGTTCTGCATCGGGAACTCGCCGAATTCGGGGTGGTCGACTCGGACGATGGCTTCGCGGGCGGCGAAGTGCTCGTCGTCGAGCATCTCCGGGGCGCGGTAGACGCGGCCGACCGGGACGTCGTGTTTGATCATGACGGCCATCAGGTGTTCGGTGTCGTGCCGGCCCGACCACTCGGCGATGATCGCGTCGAGTTCGCCCTGGTGGTGGCCTCGGGCGGCGTGGGTGGCGAAGCGGGGGTCGGTGCTCAGTTCGGGCATGTCCATGGCCGCGGCCAGGCGCCGGAAGACGGTGTCCTGGTTGGCGGCGATGAGCAGCAGGCCGTCGTCGCGGGTGGGATAGACGTTGGAGGGTGCGATGTTCGGCAGGATCGCGCCGGTGCGTTCGCGGACGTGGCCGCCGAGCGTGTACTCGGGCAGCAGCGACTCCATCATCGCCAGGACCGCCTCGTAGATCGCCGAGTCGACGATCTGGCCGCGACCGCTCTGGTCGCGTACCCGCAGGGCCATCACCGCGCCCAGGGCGGCGAAGGTGCCGGCGAGGGAGTCGCCGAGGCTGACGCCCACCCGGCTGGGCGGGGTCTGCGGGTCGCCGACGACGTAGCGCAGGCCGCCCATCGCCTCGCCGACCGAGCCGTAGCCGGGTCGGCTGGAGTACGGTCCGGTCTGGCCGAAGCCGGAGACGCGCACCATGACCAGGCCGGGGTTGTCGGCGGACAGGTCCTCGTAGCCGAGGCCCCAGCGTTCCATCGTCCCGGGTCGGAAGTTCTCGACCACCACGTCGCTCTGCGCGATCAGCTGTCGGGCGACCGCCTGCCCCTCGGGTGTGCGCAGGTCGACGGTGATCGACTTCTTGTTGCGGGCGACGATCGGCCACCACAGTGACTTGCCGTGTGGCTTCTCCTGGCCCCACTCGCGCATCGGGTCGCCCTGGCGCGGCGGCTCGCACTTGATGACGTCGGCGCCGAAGTCGGCCAGCAGTTGGCTGCAGAAGGGGCCCGCGAGCAGGGACCCGAACTCGATCACGCGCACGCCGTGGAGCGGTCCTTCGTGGTGCGTATCGCTAGACATGGACACCTCTCATAGCAGCCACCCGACTGGGTGTTTGTATACAATAGTTCTGCGTCACCCGCTGTCAACAGCGGCTTTTACCGGCCAGAGCCAAAGCTGATTCCCGTGATGAACCTCCGTGCATACAGGACGGTCAGTGCGGTGCCATGCGGGTCACCCGCCGAGCCGGCGGCCGAGCAGTCGCCCGAACGCCAACGCCGGGGTCACCGCCATTCCCCCGCAGAACGCGGCGCCGCTGGTGGCTCCCATGCCGATGGCCTCACCGACGGCGTAGAGACCGGCGACGACCCCGCCGTCGTCGCGCCGTACCCGGAAGGTGGGGTCGACGTCCAGGCCGCCGAAGCTGCAGAGCAGCGCGGCGGCCGACCGCACCGCGTAGAAGGGCGGCCGGGCCACCCGGTGGTCCAGGGCGCGTCGGCCCAGCGGGTCGACGCCCCGGTCGACCGCCAGGTGGTACGCCCGCACGGTGCGCCGCAGGCCGTCCGGATCGATTCCCGCCCGCACGGCCAGGTCGGTGAGGTCGTCGGCGACCCAGGCGACGTCCCCCTGCCGCGCCTGGGCGCGGAGCCCGTCCGGCCCCCACGCGGGCACCAGGGGTGACCCGGCGTCGACGGCCGCGTCGTCGCAGACGATCCAGAACGCGGCGCCCGGCTGGCTCTGCACGGCCCGCTCGTGACGCGTGACGTCGCCGAGATCCTCGGCCACGAACCGGTCGCCGTCGGCGTTGACCCAGATCTCCCGGGGTGCGCGTTCGGCGGGCGCCAGATGCGCCACCTCGGACCAGAAGTCCACCCGGCCCGGCGTCGAGCGACGTTCGAGCAGGCCGAGGCGCGGGGTGTGCAGGTCGGCGAAGCGGACGGTGGCACCCAGCGGCGTCGCCATCTCGACCGCGTCGCCGGTGGAGGTGGGCTCGGCGTTGGTCACCAGGCGGGGTGCGCCCGGGGTCACCGCGGAGAACATCTGCGGGTTGGCCCCGTACCCGCCCGACGCCAGCACCGTGACGCCGGCGCGCAGCTCGCGGTCACCCTCGGGGGTGCGTACGACGGCGCCGGTGACGGCACCGCCCTCGGTGGTCAGTCGCAGGGCGCGCGAGCGCAGCCGCAGGGTGACCCGGCCGGCGTCCACCTGCGCGGCGAGCAGTGGTCGTAGCGTCTCGCGGATCGAGCGGCCCCGGTCGACGCCCCAGTAGGTGCGGGGCCGGGAGTACGGCGAGTGCCCGTGGTAGAGCACCGGCATACCGGGTGCGAACGGGAAGCCGTTCTCGTCGAGCCAGTCGACGACGCCGGGTGCCTCGTCGACGGCCAGGCGGATCAGGGCGGGGTCGCCGTGGCCGTGCCCGATGCGCTGCACGTCGGCGAAGTGCCGGTCCGGGTCGTCGTCGATGCCGGCGGCGCGTTGCCGACGGGTGCCGGCGGCGCTCATGTGCCCGGCGGAGACCCGCAGGGTGCCGCCGATGTCGGTGCCGGTGTCGACCAGGTCGACCCGGAGCCCGGCCCGGGCCGCCTCGATCGCGCAGGGCAGACCTGCGGTGCCGGCACCGATCACCAAAACGTCGGCGTGGCCGGTCACGGTGTCCGCCCGGATCCGGTGACGAAGGAGACCACTGCGGCGGCGAACTCCTCCGGCACCCGCCACGGCAGTTGCCCGGTGGTGTCGGTCAGTTGGATCGACGTCGCGTCCGGACGGATCAGCCGGGCGATGTCGTCGCAGTGGGCGAGCATGTCGCGTGCCGCGGTGAGCAGCAGGACCGGGCAGGGTGCGGTGCGCAGCGGCTCGGTCGGGTCGTAGCGGAAGGCGGCGCGGTAGGCCCAGTTGTACCGGTCGAACACCGAGGCGATGTTGGCCACCGCGAGGTTGACCAGCTCCGGTGGCTGTTCCCAGATGTCCAGGTAGCGCGCCCAGAGGTCGCGAAGATGCTGGCCGGACGGGTCGATCGGCTTGTCCGGCGCCCAGGTGGCACCCAACTGTTCGCGTTCGGCCCGGTCGAGCACGAGGCCGGACAGGATCGCGTGGGTGACCCGGCCGGGCGTGGCCAGGTCGGTGACCGCCAGCGCCAGGGAGGCGCCGGTGTGCTGTCCGGCGACGGCGAACTCGTCGATGCCCAGCGCGTCGACGGCGTCGAGCAGAAGGCGCGCGTAGCCGGGGATGTCCGGGGGCTCGGGCGGCGGGTCGGACTGCCCGTACCCGGGGGTGTCGAAGGCGTACGCGCGCAGTGATCGGCCGAGCGCGGGCATGGCCGGCGCGAAGACGTTGGAGGCCTGCGGCGACTCGTGCAACAGCACGAGGGCCGGTCCCCGGGTGCCGCTGCTGCGGTAGTGGATCTGGGCCCCCTGCGGGCCCACGTATCCGCGCATGTCACTCCCCTCGCTCGATCGGTGGGGTGGGCGGCGGGGGCCGCCGCTTCGGGGCCGTCGACCGCGCGGAGCGTCGTTTCGGGCTCCCGCCGGGTGCGGGCGACGCGGGGCGGTCGCCCTCGACGGTGCTCTCCCCGACCGGGTCCGGCCGGTCCTCCACCCGGGTGGCCTCGGGTTCCGGTCCGGCGTCGTCGGGTCCTTCGGCCGCGCGGGGGTGCCGGCCGGTCGGTGGGGTGTCCCGGACGAGGTGGGCCGGCACGGCGGGACGACCCACGACGGTCGCGGCGATCGTGCCGCCGGTCGCCGCGACCGCCCGTCGGGCGCTGTCCACCGCCGCCGTCACCGAGGCCATGTCGCCGATGAAGGAGACCGTGACGAGACCGTCGCCGATGCGGCTGACGCCGATCACCGTCACCTCGGCTGCCTTGGTCATCACGTCGACGGCGACGATCGAGGCAGCCAGTCCGCGCGTCTCGACCATGCCGAGCGCACCCGCATTCCACAGGTCCACGTCAGTCCTTCACATAGTTGACCCACGCCTCGGTCTCCAACCGGTCGACGATCGCGACGATGGTGGAGTCCACGGGCGCCTGGCTGGATTGCCGTTCCGCCAGTCGTGCGGCACTGCCGCAGGCGACCAGGACGACCTCGCCCCGGCCCGCGCCGACGGTGTCGACGGCGACGTACGGCTCCACGGCGTGTCCCTCACCCAGGGGCGTGACGACGAGCAGCTTGGCGCCGGTCAGCGTGTCGGCCTTGATGGTGCTGACCACCGACCCGATCACCCGGGCGATACGCATACCGGATCACCTCGTTCCTCTATCGCCGGGACCAGGGCGTCTTCTCGAAGGCCTGCCGGACGGCCTGCCGGGCCGACTCGATCTCCGCGTGCAGCCCGGAGACCCACAACCGACCGAACTGGCCGACGCCGCGCACGTCCACGATCTTGACGTCGGCGGACTTCTCCACCTCGTTGCCGACGGCGGAGATGTAGGCGGCCGGCTGGCACTCCACCACCAGCATCGACTCGCCGGCCACCAGCAGGGAGCCCTTCTTCGACCGGTTGACCAACTGCGCCTGATAGGCGTCGATGTTGGAGACGACCTTCGCCGAGACCAGTTCCGCGGGCTGTGCGTCGGCCTCGGTCATCCCGAGCAGGTCGAGGATGGTGCGACCGGCCTGGCGTACGGCGTCCTGCGACATCGAGTGCAGTTCCGTCATGCCGTACTGGCGCTCGACGACCTGGGAGCCGGGCCGGACCCCGGCGCCCTTGACGGCCGCGTCGACCAGGGCGTAGACGTCGCTGCCGGGCGAGATCTCCAGGAAGAGCTGGGACATCCCCTCGACGACCGGGTCACCGGACATCACGCTGCCGAGCAGTGCGGCCATCTGTGGCTGGAGTCGGTCGACGAAGGCGTACGTGCGCAGCTCGACCTCGCTGCCGGCCATGTCAGCGCCGACCCACGAGCAGCGAGAGGGTGCCGCTGCGCCGACGTTCGCCGCTCTGCAGGACGCGACCGGTCGGCGTGCTGACCTCCTCGACGCACTCGCGTTTGCAGGACAGCTCCGAGCAGTCGCCGGTGAATCCGGCGTCCCGGGCGGCCTGGAGGAGGTCCATGTCCCGCATCGGGCCCCAGAACGGCTCGTTGTTGTTCCAGGTGTCCCAGTCGATGAGGAACTGCACCAGCGGGTCGAGTCCGGCGTAGCCGGGGAAGTCCGCGTGGATCATCATGCCGCCGGGGGCGAGTAGCCGGTGGCACTCGCGCAGGATGGCGCGTACCGCGTCCGGCGGCACCTCGTGCAGCACGATGTGCGAGACGATCAGGTCGAAGTGCCCGTCCGGGAACGAGGTCGCCTCGGCGTTCTGCTGCGAGAAGTGCACCTTGCGGCCGAGTGACTCGGCGCGGGCGTGGCCGTAGCGCAGCAGGGCCGCGCCGACGTCGATGCCGTGCACCTCGGCGTTCGGGTAGGCGTCGACGTAGGGCAACGTCGAGTTGCCCACCCCGCAGCCGATCTCCAGGATCCGCTTCGGGCGGAAGTCCCGGTGGGACTGCTTGAGGTAGTTGTTGACCACGGACTGGCCGTAGTCGTCGTTGAGGGCACCCATCTGGCCCATGGCGTAGACGTAGACGCCCCGGTCGTAGAGGGCCCCGGCGGTGAGGTCGTCCGCCACGTACTCACCCCGGTAGCCGCCGGGCATGGCGTGGATGTCGATGCCCCAGAAGTACCAGGGCAGTTCGAAGGCGGGATCCAGGTCGAGGGAGCCGAGCCCCCGTTCCGCCCGCTGCGCGCGGGCGGCCAGGTCGTCCCACTGCCGGGCGATGCTGTCGGCCACCACGTTCCAGAGCAGGTCCTGGCTCGCCCGGCGCACGGAACTCCAGAGCTGGTAGTACGGCTCCGGTTCCATGGCGCGGCGGACCGCCTCCCGGTCCCGGGGTGCGACGCCCATCTCCTGTTGGTAGCGGGGGGCGACGCGGTGGGCGTACAGCTCCCGGACCCCGGGGGTCACCTCGGTGGAGATGTGCGACTTCAGTGCCCGGACGAAGTTCTCGCGTGCGAGTTCGTCGTGGTTCTCGCGGGGCAGGACACCGTGCTCCTGCTGCGTCATTTCCCCTCCCCCACCTGTGCGAAGGCCTGCCGGATGACCTCCCGGTAGGACTCCGGGGTCTCCTCCCGCACGATCTCCTCGCGCCACTCGTAGAAGACCCGCAGCACCCGGGCGACGAACGCCGCCGCCTCGGTGTCGCGGGCCTGCGCGTCGGCGTCGGAGACCGGGTAGGCGTCCACGGCGCCGCGCTCGACCACCCGCCGGTCGGCGAGGATCTGTTCCAGGGTCGTCAACCGTTCCCGCAGCACCCACACCTCGGAGGAGAGGGTGACCACGGTCGAGACGAGGGCCTCCATGCCCGGTTCGGCGAAGAACTGCGGGCGGGCGCCCTTCGCCTTCTTGGGCAGCGACTGCCCGGGCAGCGGTTGTGCCTGGTCGGGGCGGCCCACTCCCGGTCCGCCGAACGCACCCAGCGCCTTGAGCGTCTCGTTGGCCACCGTCGAGGCGTCGGCGTCCGGGTTCGCCGACAGCACGGCGGCGGCGACGGTACGGATGGTCCGTTCCGCCTCTTCCTCGGCGCTGGTGCAGCCGCACGAGCAGTCGTCGGCGTCGCCGCACCCGGCGCCCGTGCCGCCGGAACCGGTCGGTGCCGGTGGCGCGGGCGTCGGCGGTGGCGCGTCCTGTCCTGCTCTGCGGACGTCGATGCCCAGGTTGCGGGCGAGGTCCTCCGCGTGCGGCGAGATCAGGTCACGCGCGCCCAGAAGGATTTCGCGCGGCCCGGTCGACCGGGCGACGTCTTCGATATCGACCGCAGTCCATACCCGACTCATGTATCAACTCCTTCGACGAGCACGCGACGCCCTGTTCAGGCCTTGGTTCCGCCCCGGGTGGCCCCGGTCGGCAGGATCGCCTCGACCTCGCCGTGCGGGCGCGGGATGACGTGCACGGAGACGACCTCACCGAGCCGGGAGGCGCTGGCCGCCCCGGCGTCCGTGGCGGCCTTGACCGCGCCGACGTCACCGCGCACGACCACGGTGACCAGGCCACCGCCGACGTACTCGGTGCCCACCAGCACGACGGTGGCGGCCTTGACCATCGCGTCGGCAGCCTCGATCGCCGCGACCAGGCCGCGGGTCTCGATCATTCCGAGCGCGGACATCTGCAGGTCAGCCATGACAGTTCTCCTCCGGTAGTTCGTCGGCGGACGGGTGTCCGCCGCTGTTCAGGGCCTTGCGGGTGTGGCGGGGGTGCTCGTTCATCGCCCGGTCACCTGCCGGGCGATGCGGTGCACGAGCACCTCCAGCGGGGTGCGGGGGGTCGTCTGCGGACGCGTTCCGGTGGACCGTGCGCCGCCCGGTGCCGCCGACGGCGTGCCGCCGGGCCCGGTGCCGCCGGTGGGCTGCGCGGATGCGCGGCTGGGTGCCGGTTCGCGGGGCGGTTCCAGGCCGGTCTCGGTCCGGCAGCGGGCCCGCAGTTCCTCGACCGTGCCGCCGCGGTGGAAGCGGGGCAGCTCCGCACGGTTCGCGGCGATCTCGGCGCGGAGTCTGCGGGTCTGCTCCTCGTCGACGCGGTCGCCGACCAGGACCACCCCGTAGCGGCGGGCGCCCTCGACGGTGACCAGTCCCCGTTCGACGTCGTGGCGCACCTGGTCCGGGTCGCGTTCCAGCGGGTCGCCCCAGCCGCCGCCACCCCACGTGACGAAGTGCAGCAGGTCGCCGGGGCGTACGCCGACGTGGTCGCACTTGGCCGGCACGGTCTGCTGCGATCCGTCGGCCCGTTCCAGGATCTTCGTGCCGCGCTGGCCCGGCTCACCGCCCAGCACACCCCAGGGTTTGGTGAACCACCGGTCGTCGTGGATGGAGACCTCGCCCGGTTCGAGGAACCGGTAGCCCACCCGGATGCCGTTGCCGCCGCGGTGGCGGCCGGCGCCGCCGGAGTCCGGGATCGACTCGTAGGACTCGATGCGCAGCGGGTAGTACGCCTCCAGGTACTCGTTCGGCACGTTGGTGAACGAGGGCCACATCGAGTGGCCGTCGAAGCCGTCGCCGATCGGTCGGGCGGGTACCCCGCCGAAGCCGATCTGGTAGAGCTGGAACCAGGTGCCGGAGCGGTCCAGGCCGGAGTACATCAGGTGCGGGCTGGACGAGAAGCCGGCCGCGCAGAGGAAGTCCGGCTGGCACTGGCCGAGCAGCCCGGCCAGGACGTCGAAGAGGCGGCCCAGGGCGTGCGTCCGGCAGGACAGTGCCGCCGGTCGTCGGGGCTTGAGCAGGCTGCCCTCGGGGATGCGGACGTCGACCAGTGGATAGAACCCGTCGTTGAACATGATCAACGGGTCGACGGCCATGATGGTGTACACGCCGAAGAACATCCGCAGCACGTTCTCGTTCAACAGGAAGTTGATCGAGCCCTCGGCCTGGTCGCTGGTGCCGGTGAAGTCGAGTACCACCCGGTCGCCGTCGCGCCAGAGGGTGCACCGGATGCGGAACGGCCCGCTGCCGCGCCCGTCGTCGTCGATGTAGTCCTCGAAGGTGACCGGCTGCTCGGGCACGACCTGCCGGAACAGCTTCGCCATGGCCTGCCGGTTGCGTTCCAGCAACAGGTCCAGCGTCGAGAGGTAGGTGTCCAGGCCGAAGCGCTCGCACAGTTCCCGGACCCGGGTCTCGGCGGTCCGGCAGGACGCCAGCACCGCGTTGAGGTCGGCCCGGTTCCAGTTCGGCAGGCGCACCTGGTTCAGGACGGTGTCCAGCAGCTGCTGGTCGAGCGTTCCGCCCCGGACCAGTTTCACCGGCGGGACGATGACGCCCTCTTCGAAGATCGACACCGCGTCGGTCGGGAGGCTTCCCGGCACCTTGCCGCCGACGTCGCTCATGTGGCCGAACATCGCCGCCCAGCCGACCAACGTCCCGTCGGCATAGATCGGCAGCAGCACCAGCCAGTCGTTGGCGTGGCTGATCGCGCCGTCACAGGCGTACGGGTCGGAGGTGAAGAAGACGTCGCCCTCCTCCACCGTGCCGTCGTAGCCGGAGAGGAAGCCGTCGATGAAGGAGCCGAACTGTCCGGCGACCATCCGACCCTTGCGGTCGGCGATCAGCGGGAAGGCGTCGTTCTGTTCGCGGATGCCCGGGGACATCGCGGTGCGCAGGACGACCGCGTCCATCTCGAAACGGGCGTTACGCAGGGCGTTCTCGACGATGTCGAGCACGGCGGTCTCGACCTCGACCGGACGCTGGGGCCGGGTCGTCTCGACGATGACGGCACTCATCGGAGCCCTTTCTCCTCGGCGGGCAGGATGAGCAGGTTGCCCAGCCTGTCGACGCGCGCGACGCAGCCCGGCAGGACCAGGCTGGTGGAATCCATCTCGACCACGATCGCGGGCCCGCGCAGTTCGTCGCCGGCACGCAGGGCGGTGCGGTCGTAGAGGGCCGCGTCCTGCCAGCCGCCGTCGACGTACACGCGTTGGCGGCCGATGACCGCGCGGGAGGCGTCGTGGTCGCCCGACTCGATCTCGACGGGTCTGATCCGTTCGGCGTCGGATACCCCCACCGCGCGGATGTTGACGATCTCGTGCTGCTCGTCGAGGGCGAAGCCGAACAGGCGTCGGTGGGCCTCGTCGAAACCGTCGCGCAGCGTGGGGATCAGCGGCTCCTGGCCGGACGCCGGGACGCCGACGGGGACCTCGAAGCCCTGCCCGTGGTAGCGCACGTCGGCCTCGAAGCGGACCGTCCGGGCCTCGGCGGGCACCTCGGCCCGGTCGAACTCGGTGTCGATCTGGGCGGCCAGGTCGGTGAACTCGCGCCGCAGGTGCGGCTCGTCGAGGTCGTCGAGGGGGCGGACCAGTGACTTGTTCGCCTCGGCGCGCACACCGGTGGAGGCGTCTCCGTAGGCGCAGAGCACCCCTGGGGACTGCGGGATCACCACCGGCCACGAGCCGAGGAGTTTGGCCAGGGCATTGGCGTGCAGGGGGCCCGCACCGCCGAAGCCGAACAGGGCGAAGCGTCTCGGGTCGTAGCCGCGCTGCACCGAGACCAGTCGCAGGGCGCCGAGCATGTTCTCGTTGACGATGTCGATGATCGCGGCGGCGGCGGCCTCCACCGTCACGCCGAGCCTGGTCGCCACGGTGCCGACGGCGGTGCGGGCCTTCTCCACGTCGAGGGGCATCGCGCCGCCGAGCAGCGCGTGCGGCAGGTAGCCCAGCACGACGTTGGCGTCGGTGACCGTGGGCAGGACGCCGCCGCGACCGTAGGTGGCCGGTCCGGGCAGGGCGCCGGCGCTGGCCGGGCCGACCCGGAGCGCGCCGGTCAGTTCCGGCACGTGGGCGATGGAGCCGCCGCCGGCGCCGACGGTCTGCACGTCGATCGAGGGTGATCGGACGGCGAGGTCCGCCACGGTCGTCTCGCGGCGGATGACCGGGGTGCCGTCCTCGATCAGGGCGACGTCGGTGGAGGTGCCGCCCATGTCGAGGGTGAGCAGGTCCCGGAAACCGGCGGCCGGTCCGAGGGCCACCGCTGCGGCGACGCCGCCGGCCGGTCCGCTCATCAACAGGCTGACCGGGATGTCCTCGGCCCGTTCGAAGGTCATCAGTCCGCCGTCGGAGCGCAGCACCCGGCGGTCGCCGACCAGTCCTTCGGCGACCAGTTTGCTGCTGAGGTTGCGCAGGTAGGCGCCGACGCCGGGCCGCACGTAGGCGTTGGCGACGGTGGTCAGGGTCCGCTCGTACTCGCCCAGCTCGGGCAGGACGCCGGCGGAGGTGGAGACGGGTACGTCGGGTGCCTCGGAGGCGGCGATCTCGGCGGCCCGCTGTTCGTGGGCGGGGTTGGCGTAGGAGTTGACGAAGCCGATGGCCAGGGCGTCCACACCCCGGTCGACAAGGTCGCGGACGGCGGCCCGCACGGCCGACTCGTCCAGCGGGTCGATCTCGGTGCCCCGGGCGTCCAGGCGGCCCCGGACCTCGCGGACGTCCTCCAGTGCGACCAGTTCGGCGGGTCGGTCCCAGACGATCCAGCCGCCGAGTCCGCCGGGCACGAACGACCGGGCGATGTGCAGGACCTGCCGGTAGCCGACGGTCACGATCAGGCCGACCCGGGCGCCCCGGCGTTCCAGGACGGCGTTGGTGGCCACGGTCGTGCCGTGCAGGAACTGACGGATGTCGGCCGCGCGGGCGGTGGCGTCGGCGAGGACCCGGGTCACGCCCTCGACGACGCCGACGGACTGGTCCTGCGGCGTGGAGGGCACCTTCGTGCGGCGGGTCCTGCCGGTCGCCTCTTCGATCAGAAGGACGTCCGTGAACGTGCCACCGACGTCGACTCCAAGTCGGTACATCAACGACCTGCTTTCTCGGGAACGTCAGCTGTCTCGGAACGTCGTCGTCGGCCCGACGGGGACCGGGTGTGGGCCCCGCCGGTCGGCGTCCCCGGCGTGTGCACCGGGGACGCCGGCCGGGTCAGGAGACGGAGATGTCGTAGTAGTTGACGTGGCCCTGGGAGTAGCTGACGAAGCCCGTCACACCGTCGCGGAAGGCGTAGAACTTCTGGGAGTCGACCAGCGGGATGGCCGGCATGTCCCCCACCATGAAGTCGTTGACCTGCTTGACCAACGCCTCCCGCTCGGGGCCGGGCTGGGTCTCGAGGATCTGCCGGGACAGCCCGTCGACGGTCGTGGAGCTGTAATTCTGCAGGTTGGTCAGGCCGCCGGTGGAGTAGAAGACCTGCAGGTAGTAGGCGGGGTCGGGCACCAGCGGGGTGCTCGTGGCCAACCAGCTCTGCAGCTTGCCCTCGCGCTTGGCGGCGTCGAAGTCGGCGCCGGAGGCGACGTTGTTCAGTTTGACCTCGATGCCGACCTTGGCCAGTTGCGACCGCAGCAGGACGGCCACCTGTTCGCTGTGTGCGCCGACGTTGGCCGCGTTGTAGGCCAGCTCCATCGGGAAGCCGTTGGGCAGGCCGGCCTCGGCCAGCAGTTGCTTGGCCCGGTCGATGTTGTGGGTGAAGGGCTGCGCCGCCGCCGGGGCGCCGAAGTCGTCGTGGATGAAGTCGCTCGACGCCGTGGAGTACCCCTGGTACGCGGAGTCGACGATCGCCGTGCGGTCGACGGCGTAGGAGATGGCCTCGCGGACCCGCTTGTCGTCGAAGGGCTCGGCCTTGAGGTTCGGCACCAGCACGTCGATGTTGGGGTAGAGCACCCGTTCGAGCCGGACGCCGTCGCTGTTCTCCAGCGAGGAGAGCTGGTCGAAGGTGAGCGCGCTGGCGACGTCGACCTGCCCGCTCTGAGCCAGCTGGAGCCGGTTGGAGGTGTCGGCGACGGCACGCACCACCACGTCGGTCACCGTGGGCGTACCCCGGAAGTAGTTCTTGTTGGCGGTGAGCCGGACTTCCTTGCCCGGGTCGAACGAGCGCACCTCGTACGGGCCGAAGGTGGCGGTGTTCTCGCCCAGCCACTTGTAGGCGTACGGGTCGTCGCCGGTGGCGTGCTTCTTGGCCTCGACCGAGTCGTAGATCGTCATGAAGAAGGTGCTCAGGATGGAGACGCTGACCGCGTTCGGCTGGGCGACGTTGATCGTGACGGTCCGGTCGTCGGTGACGGTGACCGGGTTCTCGATGTCCCATCCGCCGATGCCCATGAGGATCTTGGCGATCGGTACGCCCTCGCTGTTGACCATGCGGTCCACGGACCACTTCACGTCCTCGGCGGTGAGGGCGTTGCCGAACTGGCTCTTGGCGTCGCGGAGGGTGAAGGTCATCTGCTTGCGGTCGTCGCTGAGCTCCCAGGATTCGGCGAGCTCGGGCTCGATCTGGTCCGGAGTCTGGAGGGTCGTCGCGCCGGCCTCGGGCTTGGTGAAGCGCACGAGCGTTCCGGAGATGTTGGGTAGCAGGTCGATCGAGATGAAGCCCTGGTAGCGCTCGGAGTCGAGGCTGGAGACCACGCCGGGCGCGGCGACGGTCAACGCCTGGCTGCTGCCGGCGTCCGTGTCGTCGCCGTCGTTTCCACTACAGCCCGCGACTACCAGGCTCGTCACGGCGAGCGCCGCCACGGCGCGCATCCGAACGGAAGTCGTTCCCATGCCGACACCTCCACATTGTGTGCAAGGTTGCTTTATCAGGCGTACTTGACTTGGTGAAGCGGATCACAGGATGCGATGTTTGTATACAGGTTGCCGGCTGTCAAGGCCTCGTTCAGCCAGATCGGGGCCACCCCGATCAGTCAGGAGCGGGCACCCGACGGTCAGCACGGCAGACGCCCGCACGCACCGGAGCACGTGCACCCCTGCCAGGCTTTGCATACATGGACTTTGCGACACCCTAGCGCCGCACTGAGCCCAGAGCTACTAGCTGCGAAGCCAGCGCGAGTGCCACTCGCGGACCTAGACGCCCTCCCACGGATTACATACAATTCGCCTCAACGTGAAGGAGGTCACCGTGACTCATGCCGGTAAGCGACGGGTCATCATCGATCAGGTGCCGCACCGCGTGTGGCGGGCAGCGGGTCTGCCCTTCGGACTTCTCACCCGCGAGATCAACGCCGACCCGGAGACCGGAGCGCAGACGCTGGTCGTCGACGTCCCGCCCGGCTGGCACATGCCGGCGCACTGGAACGGCGCCGACCTCGAACTGCTGGTCCGCGACGGCGACCTGACCATCGCCGGGCGCCAGTGCCGCCCCGGGCACTACCTCTTCCTGCCCTCGGGCACCGAACTCGGCCCGATCTCGTCGGAGCACGGCGCCACGTTGATCTTCTGGACCGACTCCCCCTTCGAGGTCCGCACGGACGCACCACCGGCACCGTCGACACCGCTGGGCGAGACCGTCGACATCTTCGACCAGGCCAACTGGCAGCCGGTGCGGGAGGCGTTCGCGGGGGTCACCGACACCAGCAGCCACGGCGACCTCGAGGTCCCCACCCAGTGCATCCGGCTGCGCAAGGTCGAGGAGAGCGGCAAGGACACCATCCTGTTCGTCCTGCCCCGGAGGTTCGCCAAGACCGCCCTGGAGTTCCACCACAGCACCGAGGAGATCTTCTTCCTCGGCGGCTGGTGCGCCACCGACCCGGAGCACGTGTACCACGCCGGTGAGTACCTGTGCTGGGCGCCGGGCGTCATCCACGGCGTGGTCACCGGCTGGGAGGCCATCTGCCTCTCCAAGCACCACGGACCACTCACCAGCCCGCAGATCCCTCTCGGCGCCACCAGCGTGGACGCCGAACGGTGACCCGGTTACCCCACGAGGGCCACCGCCGCAGCGCACCGGGGACGCCGCGCCCGCCGTTCGTCGTGCGCCGCGACGAGCTGGAGTACGAACTGATCTCCGCCCTCAACCACAACCCGGACGACGAGGGATTGGTGCACCGTCTCGTCGACCGGGACACCACCGGCGATCCGGAGTGCGAGTTCCTCACCGGCGTCTACCGCATGGAACCCGGGATGGCCCACCCGCTGCACCTGCACGCCGACTCCGCCGAGTTCTACTACGTGCTCTCCGGGACGGCCCGGTTCACGCTGGCCGACGAGGAGTTCGAGGCGGGACCGGGCACCGCGATGTACATCCCCGCCGGCGTCGCCCACGCCATCGAGACCGGCAGTGCCGACGGCATGGAGCTCGTGTACTCCTTCAGCACCCCCGACCTGCGGGGAATCGGCACCAGGTGGCTCTAGCCGGACCCACCGCACATCGACGCAACCGTGGATCGACGAAGGAGACGAGGGTGCGCAGCATCGAACATTGGATCGCTGGGGCGTCCGTCGCCGGCAGCGGGTACGCGACCGTGTACCAGCCCGCGACCGGCGAGCCCCAGGCACAGGTCGCGATCGGCGCCCAGCCCGAGATCGACCAGGCCGTCGCGGCGGCCACCCGGGCCTTCGAGTCGTGGGGCGACGTGTCCCTGTCCCAGCGCGCGAAGGTCCTCTTCCGCTTCCGTGACCTGGTCGAACGGCACGAGGACGAGTTGGCGAGGCTGGTCACCGCCGAACACGGCAAGACCGTCGAGGACGCCCGCGGCGAGGTGATCCGGGGCCGGGAGGTCGTCGAGTTCGCCTGCGGCATCCCGCAGCTGCTCAAGGGCGCCTACTCCGACCAGGTCTCCACCGGTGTCGACTCGTACTCCCTGCGCGCGCCGCTCGGGGTCTGCGCCGGCATCACCCCGTTCAACTTCCCGGTGATGGTGCCGATGTGGATGCATCCCATCGCCATCGCCTGCGGCAACACCTTCGTCCTCAAGCCCAGCGAACGCGACCCGTCCGCGTCGAACCTCGTCGCGCAGCTCTACGCCGACGCGGGCCTGCCCGACGGCGTGTTCAACGTGGTGCACGGCGGCAAGGAGGCGGTCGACGCGCTGCTCGACCACCCGGACGTCGCGGCGGTGTCGTTCGTCGGCTCCACCCCGGTCGCCCGGCACGTGCACCAACGCGCCGCCGCCTCCGGCAAACGGGTGCAGGCGCTGGGCGGAGCGAAGAACCACGCCGTGGTGCTGCCCGACGCCGACCTGGCCGAGGCGGCACGGCAGATCACCTCGGCGGCGTACGGGTCGGCCGGGCAACGGTGCATGGCGATCTCGGCCGTGGTCGCGGTCGGCGCCGCCGGTGACGAACTGGTCGACCTGCTCAGGCGGGAGGCCACGGACATCGTGGTGGGCCCCGGCGACCAGGTGTCGTCCCAGATGGGTCCGGTGGTCACCGACGAGGCGCGCGACCGCGTCATCACCTCCGTCGACGGTGCGCAGAAGGCCGGGGCCACAGTGGTCGTCGACGGCCGGGCCCTGCGGGTGGACGGCCACGACAACGGATACTTCGTCGGCCCGTGCCTGCTGGACCGGGTGACCCCCGACATGGAGGCGTACCAGCAGGAGATCTTCGGACCGGTGCTGGTGGTGTTGCGGGCCGAGAGCCTGGACGAGGCGATCAGGATCATCAACGCCAACCCGTACGGCAACGGCACCGCCCTGTTCACCTCCGCCGGAGCGGCGGCCCGCCGTTTCGTGCGTACCGTCTCGGTCGGCATGGTCGGGGTGAACGTGCCGCTGCCGGTGCCGATGGCCTACCACTCCTTCGGCGGCTGGAAGGCGTCACTCTTCGGCGACACCCACATCCACGGCCAGGAGGGCGTGGCGTTCTACACCCGTGGCAAGGTCGTCACCTCCAGGTGGCCGGGCACCACCCCGACGGCCCGCCCGGACTTCCACTTCCCCACCGCCACCTGACCGGTCGGCGCTGACCGGCGCGGACCTCTCTACGCCGGTCAGCGCATCCGGCCCCTCGCGGCTATGGCGCGGATGTCCCGGACGGGGCAGTGGCGCGGTTGATGGCGGCCTCGACCGCAGTCCCGATGCGGCTCAAGGCCGCCAGGTCGCAGGGTTCGAGCTGGTCGATCAGGTACTCGCGGACCGCCGTGACATGTCCCGGCGCCGCGGCCACGACAACCTGGTGGCCGGCCTCGGTGAGGGTCGCGTTGGTGGCTCTGCCCGCGCCGGGGATCCGTGAGCGCGTTATCAGTCCGCGTTTCTCCAGCCGACCGACGACGTGCGACAGGCGGGACAGCGATGCCGCTGCCCGCGCTGCCAGACGACTCATCCGCATCGTGCGCTCCGGCTCCTCGGACAGCACCGAGAGCACGATGTACTCGAAGAACGTCAGCTCAGACTCGCGTTGCATCCGCGCGTCCAGGGCAGCCGGCAGGCTGATCATGATCGCCGAGTTGGCCAGCCATGCCGCCCGCTCGTCGTCACTCAGCCACCGGGTTCCGGTGGACCTCGCCGCTGCCCCTTCCCTGGTCATGAGGGCACCCTACGCGTCAGTTGTTGACGCTTCAAGTTCAGGCAGGTAGAACTTGAAGCGTCAAGTCAGCCGGGTGGCGCCGGTGGATCGACCGGGAAGGACCACGGAATGCACACCACCTCACTGGGCGGACTCGACGTCTCGCGCATCGGCCTCGGGGCCATGGGAATGTCGGCCTACTACACCGGAGCCGGCCGCGACGAAGCCGAGTCGATCCGTACGATCCGGCGTGCTCTGGACCTCGGCGCCACCCACCTGGACACCGCCGAGGTGTACGGGCCGTACACCAACGAGGAACTGGTGGGTCGCGCGATCAGGGGCCGCCGCGACGAGGTCGTCCTGGCCACCAAGTTCGGCCTCGTCTCGCACACCGGCAGACCGGGAACGGACAGCACTCCCGCCAACATCCGCATGGCCGTGGAGGGCTCCCTACGACGACTCGGCACCGATCACATCGACCTCTATTACCAGCACCGGGTCGACCGCGGCACCCCCATCGAAGACACGGTAGGAGCGTTGCGCGAACTGGTGGTCGCGGGCAAGGTGCGCCACATCGGCCTGTCCGAGGTGTCGGCGACGACGATCCGCCGGGCCCACACGGTGCATCCGGTGGCCGCCGTCCAGACGGAGTACTCGCTGTGGACCCGCGACCCCGACGGCGCCGTACTGAGCACGCTGCGGGAACTCGGCATCGGCCTCGTGCCCTACTCGCCGCTCGGACACGGCTTCCTGACCGGCGACATCCGCTCCCTCGACGGCCTGGACGCCACCGACTGGCGGCGCACCAACCCCCGGTTCACCGGCGACAACCTCACCCGCAACCTGCGTATCGTCGAGGAGGTCCGCGACGTCGCCGGCGAGGTGGGTGCCACGCCCGCGCAGATCGCGCTGGCCTGGCTACTCGCGCAGGGTGAGGGCATCGCGCCCATTCCGGGCACCAGGCGCGTCGACCGACTTGAGGAGAACTGCGCCGCCGACGGCATCCGCCTCACCGCCGGCCAGATCGCCCGCCTGAACAACCTGACCCCGGCCTCCGGCGATCGACACGCCGCGGCCGACATGGCCGGCATCGAAGGGTGAGGACAGTGGACGCACGCAGCGGCTGCACAACGGATCGCCGGGCGGTCTGTCCGAGGTCAGCAGCGTCGTCACGTCCGCCGTCAGCAGATGGTCAGATCGTGGAGCCGCCCGGCACGCCGCCGATCCGGTGCCCGCCCGACCCCGCCTGGACGGCACGTCGTCTGCCCCGACCAGACAGACATCGACCCGATCTGGAGACCTTCATTTCGGCCATCGGCTCCCGAGCGACGAGCCTCGCCGTCGGCGACGCCGTCTTCGGCCGCACCAACAAGGCACGCCTCGGTGCACTGGCAGAGAAGGTCGCCATCGAAGCAGACCTGGTCGCACCGATGCCGCGCACACTCGACTTCACCGCCGCTGCGGCCGTCCCGCTGGCCGGCACCACCGCCCTCCAGGCCATCCGCGACGCCCTCGTGGTCCAGGCCGACGACAGGCTGCTCATCACCGGTGGCTCCACCATGGTGGGCATGTTCGCGACCACCCTCGCCGCCCGGACCGGCGCCCACGTGGTGACCACCGCCTCCGCCGCGTCCGAGCCGCTCCTGCGTAACCTCGGCGCCGCCGAGGTCATCGACTACCGATCCCGACGCGTCGGCGCCGCCCATGCGCGGTTCAGCAGGATCTTCGACCTCGTCGGCGGTCCTCAGGTGACCGCATTGCTGGAGTTGGTGTCCCCTGGCGGCCGGTTCGTGACGATCACCCCGATCCCGACGCCCGGATCGATCCGGTACGACTACCCGATGCCCGCCTGGCGTGCCGCAGCCCTCGAGACGGCCCTGTGGCTCGCCACACTCGGGCCCCGGCGGCGCGCACGCGCCGGAGACTTCACCTACCGGTTCCTGTCCATGCGTCCCAGCGGACAGGACCTGCGTGATCTGGACAGGCTCGTCGACAGCGGCACCCTACCGGTGAAGATCGACAGCACCTACCGAGCCAGGGGTACGGCGCCGGCCGCCCCTGCGGCCGGTCCGTGGATGCGGTCCGGCCTACAGGAAGCGCTCGGGATCGAAGCTTTCGAGGTCGATGATGCGCACCCGCGGAAGCACGTTCGTGAAGCAGCCCGCGTCCTCTTCGATGTCGAATATCTGCAGGCCCGGCAGGTCGGCGAAGCCGGCGTTGAGGAACTCCTTGAATCCGACGATCGCGACCTGATGATCACGTTGCAGGAGTTCGCCGACCTGCGGTAGGAAGTCGCCGTCATGGCTTGCCAGCATGACATTGCCCGAGCGCCGGGCGATGGCCTCCAACGTCCGCTGGATGCCGATATCCACCACCTTCTGATCCGGCGACCCCGCGAGCGGGATGGGCCGGTACTCCATGCTCAGGAGAGCCCGGACGAAGGGCATCGGCAGACCGCCACCCGAGGCGTTGAGGAAGAACAGTCCCTTCACCGGCCGCTGCCACGTGTCCCGCGCGAACTCCCGCAGACGCTCCCACCGGGGTCGCTCGGCGGGGGCCGGCCGGCGTTCCAGAACACTGTTGCCGAGCGTGGCATCGATGTTCTCCCCGTCCACGATGAGATATGTGACGGGTTCCGGTGTTTCGGGCATAGACGTGCCTCTCAAGTCGAACAGCGAGCGCGGACCGGTCGAGCCCGCGCGGTGACGCGCCGGAGAACACTGTGCTCATGGTCAGGGTATTGCCTACCAGCCCGGGCGGTCCGGCCGAGGCCGGACCGCCCGGGGATCGGTCAGGCGCGGGTGCGCTGCCGCAACCTGGTCGACACGACCGCGCCGATCGCCATGAGGACCGCGACGACCAGGGACGGCAGGGCGTCCGGCCGGTACAGGAGTTCCCCCGACGGCCCGGCGTTGCCCAGTTGGTGGAGCGTGCCCAGCAGGAGGGTGGGAGCGGCGGCGATCAACAGGCGCTGGTCGGCCGTCGCCACCCACAGGAAGGCGGCCGCACCGGCTATCACCATGCCGGCGGCAACGATCTGTGCGCTCGTGTCGACCCTGCGCAAGCCTCCGGCGGAGATCAGGTGCAGGGCGAGGATCCCGGCGGTGACCAGAACGGCGTTGACCCGGGGTGCTGGCGGCACGTCCGCCGGACGCCGCAGGCCCACCACGATCAGAGGCGTGGCGAGAACCGGCGCCCACCACTGTGGCAGGGAGTTGAGGAACAGGTACTGGGAGATCGCGGTCGGCACCACCGCCGCAGCCACCACCAGGACGGCAGCGGTGCGGGTACGTCCCGCGACGAGCGCCACCAGGGCCGCGCCCACCATGATCGTGTGGATGCCCTGATTCCGCAGGACGGCCAGAGGGTCCGAGAGTCCGCCGAACTGGAACGCCTCGACGATGTCGTCCAGGCCGATGAGCACACCCAGCGCCAGCAGCGCCATCGCGGCCAGATGGATGCCCTGCCAGAGCAGGACGGCGGTGGGTCGCGCCGCGGTGCTGCCGCCGTGTACCCGGAGGGCGCCCCGGATCAGCGAGGCCGCCTCCCGGACGCTGGGCCAGCGGCGGGTGGTCGGTTCGTCACCGATCAACGTGTCGATCAGCTCGTCGGCACGTTCGCGGCGGTAGCTGGCCGGGTACGCCCGCAGCAGCACGCGGTAGCGCTTCTCCAGAACATCAGAACTCATGCTGGTCTGATCCTCCCGATAGAAGGTCGGGCGCTCCCCTGGGGGGAACCCCCTTGCGGCAGGCGGTCCATGACCACCTGGGCGGCGCGGGCGAGCCGGTCGGCTTCCTCGGCGAGTACGTGGTAACCCTCGTCGGTGAGCCGGTAGTAGCGACGGGCACGCCCGTTGACGATCTCTTCACCATCGGCGGTGATGAGTCCCTCGCCGAGCAGCCGGTCGATCACCGAATACAGCGAGCCGGCAGCGAGTGTCACCCGCTCGTCGGACAGCTCGGTCACCCGCTTGATCACGGCATAACCGTGGAGCGGGCCACCGAGCAGGGCAGCAAGGACGAAATACGACGGTTCTCGGAGCGCGGGACGCGAAGTAGATCGCATGACGCTCAATATACAAGCTAGATGAGTATCCAGCTAGGGTGACCATACCGTCCACTGGAGCTGGATCGAGCTGTGCGTCGCCACGCCCGCCGGTCGAGCGTCACCGTCGGACAATCACGGGATGACGATGTCGACCGCCACCACACCCCATCGCCACCAGCTGACCCGATGACCTCACCGTCGGCCGCACGGACGGCAGGTCCGCAGCTATGCTGATTCTTGCCATGCGTCTGCAACGAATCGGCTTGGTCGCAGCAGCCAGCTTCCTGGCGGCGACAGCCGGGTGCGCCGGATCCGAAGCCAACGATCTTGGACAGCCGGCGGGGCCAAACCCGGCCCAAACCCGGGAACTCCTGACGACGCCCTCCACGGCTTCTGGTGACACACCGCGAGATCTGCTGAGCCGGGACGCCGAACGCACCTATCTCACCAACTCGTACTCAGGAATGAGCGCCGATGGAGCGGCGCTGGTGATCCACCGCGTGCCAGTGCCACGAGTGGACGAACTCGACACCGGTCTGCGCCTTCGACACCCGGAAATCCAGTTGGCCTTCGCCGACGCGCAGCATCCACGCACCGTGCTCAACGAGGTGTCGGACAGCATCAAGAAGGACATCCCGTACTGGCAAACCGAAGGAGTGGCCGTCGCGTCCGTGGCACCCCGCGCCGACGGATCCGGCGTCATGGTCATGGTCGACCAACCGACCGCGGACCTGGCCGCCGCCATGCGGGAACGATACGAGTTCCCGAACCTCAAGCTGACCCAAGGCGAGGTCGCCCCCGCCTGACGCCCCTTCCTCCTCATGCAGATCAACCTGGCACCAATCCGTACCGGCAGCAGATCAACGTCCAGCCGAGCCGCTGCCGCCACACCCATCGGCCAGACTGCGCGCCATGCCCGATCTCGGCATCGCCATTGCCTACAGGACTCGCCAGCGTGCGGCTGCTGCTGCTGCCAGAATCCCGGTGCACACCGCGGTCATCGTGGTTGCGCCATTGCCGTCTCCGGGCGGCGTCAGGCAGGCTGTCGATTCATCGCCGCCAGTCAACGCACGGTCCGGCTGGGCTATCGGGACGCGCCGACCCGCAGCCTGACCGGCATGCGGAGCCAGGGGCTGTTTCGCAGGCGGTGACCCGGTTACGGCATGTCGTGGCGCAGTGCCACTGCCGGGACCGCCGGAGCAGTCCGCCGCCGCGACCGTGTTGTACAGGACGAGGGGCACCGACACTGCCGGCAGCGCTTCGTCACGGTCGCTACACGTCAGGTCGAGCAGCCATTGAGGGTTGTTCTGGTGCGCCACCGTGGTGGGGTGACCGGCTTGGCGCCGGTCACCCGTCCTCGCTCACCCGGTGGGCCGCCGCGACGGCATCACCCAGGGGGCCGGGCCAGCGGTGTCACGGACTGCGTAGTTTCGCCAGCGCGTCCAGGGCGATTCCCCGGGCCGTCTTCGCCTCGGTCGCCGCGATCAGGTTCTGACCGTCGATGTTGCTGTAGTCCGGATGCGAGGAGGCGCATCGGCAGTTCTGGTCGAGGTAGACGTGGATCTGCCACCAGGCGTATCCCCACCAGCTGACACCGGCGTAGGGGATCTGGAAAAAGCCGGCGGAAGTGCATGTATAAACGGTCGAGATGTAGATCGGGTAGGTCGGCCACTGTTCGTCGCTGTAGTTGAAGCCTTCTGGCACGATCCCGCAGCTCACGGGGAAGGTGGCGGCCACCCGTTGGAACGCCTGCACGAGGAGGTCGGTCAGGCCGGCGGTGCCGAAGCCTGCCCGCGTCCGGGCGATGAGGGCGATCGGTCCGACCACACCCAACGCGGCACCGAGGTCGTTCCATGCGGCGTAGCTGTTGGCCGGCAGGGAGGTGTAGAGGGTGGAGATGCGGGTGACGCATGAGGTGGCGTCCTGCGCCCACTGCTGCAGGATCTGGTCGTTGAACCTCTCGATGTCGGCGAACTCGATGACGTGATGGACGGCGCAGGCCCGCACGTCTGCCGTCGCGATAGAGGTCATGTGGGAGACGATCTCGTTGCGGGACGTCTGGATCTCGCTGATGATCGCCTGGGTCGCCTGCTCCAGCGACAGGCCACTGCTGCCGCCGCTGTTGAGGAATCCTTGCAGGGACTTCCAGTACCCGTACGCCTTCTGCACGTACCCGTAGACCTTGATGATGGTCGCCAAGTCGACGGCAGCGCTGGCTGGTTTCGCCGGTACCGCTACCACGCCACCGGCGAGCGCCAGCGCGGTGAACACACTCAGCAGCTTGCGTCGCATCGTCACTCCGTACCGGTCGGCGAGTGGGTGGAGGTCACGGTCACGCTCCTTCTGCTCGGGGTTCGGTCATGCACAGGTTGCTGACCGTTTCCGTCCCGGGCAACGCCCTTCCTGTCATCCATGCAGATCGATTGAGAAGGGACTTGTTGGTCTTGTTGCCCCCCGGGCGACGGCCCAGAGGTCGCGCTGGACTGATCGAATGCGACCGCAGAGGATCGTCGTTGTCGCGGCAGCGCGTCAGTGAGGGTCGCCCGTGCTCGGGCGGGTTCCGGATGCCTGTCGCACTGCTTCCCCGACGCGTGTGCTCGGCTGTCCGTTACCGATCAATCTCGGCCGGTAGACCGTTGCGTTCGAGGAGCAACAACAGCACCCACAGGTTCGGCACCCGGCGGACCTGGACCGAAACTGGCTTCTCGGCGCCGCGGATCCAGATCTTGAGCCGAACCCGACGCAGTCGTACCACGGCGATGTCGGAGAAGGACGCATACCCGCCGGCCGAGGCGATCCCGTCCGGGGTCACCGTGAGCGGCCCGAACGCCACACGTCCAGCCGACTCCAGTTCGGCGAGCACCTGCGGGAGGCGGGCCGAGGCCGAACGCCGCTCCACCTGCTCGCCAAGGTCCTCACCGTCGACCAGCGGCGGCTTCTCCAGGTTGATCCTGGTGCCGTCGGCGAGCCGCAACCGACAGCGGTGCATCGTCGTCGCGCCGCTCTCGCTGTACATGCGAAGGTGGTAACGCCAGACCTCGGCGATGTCGGTCCAGGCGATCACGTGGGTGAGTCGGGTGTGGTCCTCGGCGGCCAGCAGGCCGCCGTCGCACAGGTAGAACCGGCGCCTGATCAGCCGCCGGGTGTCCACCGCGCCCCACCCGGCGAGCAGCACGGCCGCACCGGTCAGACCACCCATGACCACGATCCCGACCGTGGCGGTGACTGCGGTCGTGGCGAAGCCGAAGATCACTGCGAACCCGAGGAAGATCAAGGTGGAGGTGACGCTGAGCGAGTAGGTCGGCCGGAAGGCCCGCTCCACCCGACCGAATCCGTTCTCCCGCGCGGCGTCCTCTATCGAGTCTGGTAAGCCGGACATGCTTTCAGGCTAGAGCGCCCAGGCCACGTCGAGGTTCTGGAGACGCCGAAGCCGCCTGGCAGGTCGTTGGAGAGGCCGAGGAGTACCGGTCCCGGAGACTGACCAACAGCGACGCTGGCCGGAGAGACTCCGGCGGTGGACAGACCGCTTTCGCTGACATCGCGCCCTGCCACGGCAGGAACGGGCACGGCCGGGAGGTAATCACAGTGGAGTCTGCGGGTTCGAGGGCCATCGTGGGGGTGGATCCCCCGCCGTGCTCCCGTCACGGCAGGTCCAGGGTGTCAGGACTGACCGAGCCGCTCGGCCAGGGAAACGATGATCCCTTCCGGCCCTCGGACGTAGGCCATCCGCCACGCTTCCTCGTACTCACCGATGCCGCCGACCAGTCCGTAACCCTCATTCGCCGCCCACTCGACAACGGCCTGCACGTCATCGACCTCGAAGGCCACGTTGCGCAGTCCCAGCTCGTTGGCCATGGCGGTCGGCGAGCCCGTTACAGGCTCGGGCCGCACGAACCTTGAGAGCTCCACGCGGGCGCCGCCGTCGGGCGACGTCAGCATGACGATCTCGGTACGGGAGTCGGGAATGCCGCAGACCGTGTCCAAGAATTCGCCCTCCACGAACGTCCTACCCTCGACCTGCAGGCCGAGCGCCACGAAGAAGGCGCACGCCACATCGAGATCCGCGACGGTGATGCCGACGTGGTCGAAGCGCCGCACAAATGACATGAGCTGATCTCCAATCGCCCTGCCGACCGCGCCTCTGCCCCGGTCGGCGTTCTCGGCACCCGAGCCGATTCACCGGGCCTGTCGCCACCTTATGCATCCATGACTCGGGGAGGCCGAAGTCCAGGACCGTGTCGGTCTTCGGATCACGGCATTGCATTCCGGGAGCAGCCCGCACCGTTTCGTTCGCTCTGACCGCCCGACGCCGAGCCGGGGGCTGGCAGGCTAGGTTGCTCGGATGAGTCTCCTCGATGACGTCGCGAGGCGTGACAACTGGCGATGCTGGGTCTGCGACGAGGTGGTCGACGCCCACATGTCGGTGAACGACCCGCGCGGTCCCAGCGTCGACAGCCGTACCGCCGACAAGAAGGCCAAGGTCACCGAGCGGCTCGCGCATCGTGCCTGTAACACCCGCAAGGGCGCGGTCAAGGTGGTCATCGCCTGGCCGGACCGTCTGCACGTGGTGGAGCCCGCACCGCTCATCGCCGTCGCCGAGCGACTCGAACGCAAGGGGGGCCGCGAGTTGGTCGCCCGCTGTCCGAGCCGGAAAGATGCCCAGGAGGCGGCGGACTGGCTGGTCGACCGGTTCTCCCGGCTGGTGCCCGGGTTGCCGGTGACCGCGAGTGTCGACGCGGGCGGCGGGCAATACCTCGTCGCCTTGGCCACCGGTCGCCGCTGACCGGCTGCCGGGTCGATCAGGTCGTCGCCGACCCGGGCAGCCCGCAGGATGATCAGCGACGACGGTCCGCACATCCTTCATGCGACCTGAAGCAGCGGATCTGCTGCGAAAGCGCTAGGGCCTGTGTCGAAGTCCCTGGCCGGCCTGCGGCGGTCCCAGGCGACGACCGGCCGCGTTGGGAATTGGTCCGGATACAACACCGGTATCCGGACCAATTCCCGCCTTGCCGGACCGCAGCCTGGACTCCGCCTCGGCTCGACCGAGGACTTCGACACAGGCCCTAGGCGGGATCCCGCTGGTCCAGCCACGCGAGGATCACCTGGTTTGTCTCGTCCGGCCTCTCCTGTTGGATCCAGTGACCGCAATCGAGGCTGACCACGTCGGCGTTCGGCACGAAATCTGTCAGTCTCTGCGACCTCGCGACCGTGTCGCGGTCGCCGTAGACCATGAGGGTGGGTTGTCGGATGATCGGGTCCACGTCCGCCAGCAGATGCCAGTTGCGGTCCAGGTTTCGATACCAGTTGACGCTGCCGGTGAATCCGGTTGCTTCGAAGGCGGAGACGAAGACGGCCAGTTCGCTGTCGCTCATGATGGGCTCGCCGGGTGGAGTTTTCCTCCTGGCGAGGTTGATCATCGCGTTGCCCGGCTGCGGCGCCGTGAGGGGCACGTCCCTGCGGTACAGGTTCCGCAGGAACTGGAACGTGTTCTCCTCGAAGACGGCGTCCGCGACGCCCGGCTGCCGGTTGAAGTGGACGAAGTAGAAGTCGCCTCCGAGCATCTCCTCCATGGCCTCGATCCAGGGCCTGTCCCCTCGCTCGAGGTACGGCAGGCTCAGGTTGATCACCGTGTTGACCCGCTTCGGATGCAACAGGGTCAGGCCCCAGACGACGGCGGCACCCCAGTCGTGGCCGACGAAGGTGGCGTCGGCGTATCCGTAGTGATCGAGCAGTGCGACGAGGTCACCCGACAGGTGGGTGATGTCGTAGTCGGTGACGTCGGTCGGGCGGGACGAGTTTCCGTAGCCTCGTTGGTTCGGGACGATGACGTGGTAGCCCGCTGCCGCCAGGGCGGGCATCTGATGGCGCCAGGAGAAGGCGTGCTCCGGCCAGCCGTGACAGAGCACGACGGGGTTCCCCGCGTGCTGCCGGCCGACTTCGAAGACTTCGAGTTCCACCCCGTTGACGGCGATGCGGGTGGGCTCGGGAAAACCGTTTGTCATGCCGGCATCCTGCCGACCGATACCGGTCACCTCCTGACCGGTTTTCGTGAAAGTGTCGGCGGGGTGCGAGCCGACCGGTTGATGGCCATCCTCCTGCTGCTGCAACGGCGCGAGCAGGTGACAGCAGCGGAGGTAGCCCGGGAGTTGGAGGTATCCGAGCGCACTGCCCGCCGCGACCTCGACGCCCTGGGTGTGGCCGGGGTTCCGGTGTACTCCGTGCAGGGCCGGGGCGGCGGCTGGCGCCTCGTGGGCGGTGCCCGCACCGACCTGTCCGGGTTGACCGCGGGTGAGGCCCGCGCCCTCTTCCTGGTCGCCGGCCCGGCTTCGTCCGCGACGCCGGCCGTGAAGGCGGCGCTGCGCAAACTCGTCCGAGCTCTGCCGGAACCCTTCCGGGTGCAGGCCGAGGCGGCAGCGTCGTCGCTCGTCACGGACCCGCAGCGATGGGGGTGGAGCCGGGTCGAGCCCCGACCGCCTCGCTTCCTCGACGCGCTCCAGGACGCGGTGATCCGTGGCGTCCAGGTCCGGCTCGGCTACGTCGACCGCGACGGCACTGCAACCGAGCGCACCGTGCACCCGCTGGGCATCGTGGCCAAAGGCCCCTCCTGGTATCTCGTCGCCAACACCGACGCCGGTCGGCGGACCTTCCGCATCGACCGTGTGTCCACCGCCGTTGCGACCAGCGACCCGGTGCACCGGCCCGACGACTTCGACCTCGCCGAGAGTTGGCGCGCGATCGCCGACGAGGTCGATCGCAGGCGGACACCTCTCGAAGTGCAGGCAGTGTGTACGCCGCAAGGGATAGGCGTGCTCCGGATCGGATTCGGCAGTCGGCTCGAGGTGGGAGGTTCCAGGCCCGACGGCCGCATCGAGGTCGTGATCCGCGGCAACGACGAACACACCCTCGCTGGCGAGTTGGCCGGGCTGGTCGAATGGATCGAGGTGACCGGCCCTCCGGGCGTACGAGGCCACCTGGCCTCGATCGGCAACGCGCTCGTCGGACGATACGGGTAGGCGTGGCGTGCCCTGGCTGGCGCCCGCGCGTACTCGGTCTCAGATGTGATCCGGACACGGCGCCGACGCGAGTGTCGGCGCCGTGTCCGGTGGGGCTGCCTCTGCCGGGTGGTGATCAGTGGGAGCGTGAGAGCAATCGGTCGGCGGCGCGTTGGATGCTCTGGCTGAAGTAGGCGACGTCGGTGTAGTTGGGGGTCGGCTCTTCTCCGTTGTCCCAGTCACAGTCCGAACCGGCGCTCACGATGCCGACCTGCTCCCAGGTGCCGTTGGGGAGACGGTGCAGGGCGGGCCCACCGGAGTCACCGGCGCAGTGACTCTTCTGTTTCACCGACTTCGCGCAGATCGTCGACCTCGGGTACTCGGGGTGCTCATCCCACCAGGGATCGTCGAAGCACTGCTCGTCCGGCAGGAACGGCAGCTTCACCTTGTGGAGAAAACGTTCCTGAGGGTCGCCTGACTTCTTCGTGCCCCAGCCTGCCACGGTCAGCGTCCGCACCTGTCGGGGCTCGGTGGCCAGCCGCAGGACGGGCAGGTCCAGTGGCCGCTCCAGCTTGACCACCGCCCAGTCCGGTCCATTCCACCACTCGGTTCCGCCGATGTGGGCGGTGGATCGGGTCACCGTCCGGCGCGGGTGCTTGAGGTCAACGGCGCCCGAGACGACGGTGAAACTGTCGCCGGGCTGTTCATCGACGCAGTGCTGGGCGGTGAGCACCAGTTGCGGGTGGATGAGGGTTCCGCCGCAACCCACCGGCAGGAGCCGGACCATCCACGGGAACTCACCGGGCGCGGCCCGTTCACCGCCGCTGATGGCGGCGGCCGGGGCGGCCGACACCAGCACGGCGGCCACCGCCACCACGGCGACCAGGAGTCGTTTCACACGCATCTGACACCCTTCGAAGATCTACCGGTACGGAGGTAGAACGGAACTCGACGGCATCTTCGTTGCATTCCGGAGGCAATCGGCGCGCCGGATCGGACAGCGCACTGCGCAACGCCCGAGCGGCACGTCCACTGAGCTGGCATTCCACATCGCGCCACGGCTGTCGGGGTGGAGCCATCCTGGTGACCTCGGCGCACCGGTGGGCACCCGACACAAGAGGTACGGAAAGTGTCGGGTGATCGGGGCCGGCGCCGTCGCACGATGGGGGTATGGATGACACGACCCTGGTATCCCGTTTTCTTCGGGACGGCTTCGTCAAGCTGGAGGGCGCCGTCGCGCCGCGCGTCGCGGCGGATTGCGCGCGGCTGCTCTGGCGGGAGACGGGTTGCGACCCGGACGATTCAGCGACGTGGACGCAGCCCGTGCACTGGGTGCCCGGCTTGGCGCAGGGGCCGTTCGCCGCCGCTCCGAACTCCCCGTTCCTCCATCACGCGTACGACCTGCTCGTCGGTGCGGGACGCTGGGAGCCGCGTTACTCGCTGGGCGCGTTCCCGCTGCGCTTCCCGCACGAGGAGGAGCCGGACGACGCGGGCTGGCACATCGAGGGCAGTTATCTGCCGGAGGGCGAGAGCTGGTACTTCACCAATCTGCGCTCCCAAGGGCGGGCACTGCTGATGCTGTTCCTGTTCAGTGAGGTCGGTGAGGCGGACGCCCCGACCCGGATCCGGGTCGGCTCCCACCTCGACGTGCCGAAGGTGCTGGAGAAGTACGGGGAGGACGGAGCGAGCGGACTGGCTCTTGCGCCTGACCTGGTGGCGGCGTCCGAGCACCGGCCACTCGCCCTCGCGACCGGATCTCCAGGCGATGTCTTCCTGTGCCACCCGTTCCTGGTGCACGCGGCGCAGCCGCACCACGGAACACGGCCCCGCTTCATGGCGCAACCGCCGCTGATGCCAGCCGCGCCGTACGAGCTGGAGCGGGCCGATGGCGCATACTCACCCGTAGAGATCGCGATCCGTCGGGGTCTCGGACAGGATGCCCTCGGTCCGAACGGGGACGGCACCGACCGCAGCGCCGTGGCGACTCGCTCCGTGCGTTCCTGAGCGTCTGGCCGAAGGTCTTGTCGGCAACCCCGGGAAGCCGGGGGCCGGCGACGGGTGGCAGGCAGGGCATGGGCGAGTACGGAGACGGGGTTGGCAGTGGTTCTGCGAGTGAGTGGCCGCAACGCGCGGTTCCAGCAGTGGGAAGCTCTCCTCGGTAATCGGACCAAGCGGCAGCGGCGTGGCGAGTTCCTCGTGCAGGGCGTACGCCCGATCACCATGGCCGTCGAACACGGCTGGCAGATCCGGGAGCTGCTCTACGACAGCAGTGCTCAGCTGTCCGGCTGGGCCCGCGAGACCCTGGACGCGGTCCGGGCCGAGACGTTCGCCGTCTCCCCGGACCTGATGCACGAGCTGGGAGGCAAGGCAGACACGGTTCCCGAGCTGCTGGCCGTGGTCGCGTTGCCGGAGGACGCCCTGCGTCGTGTCCCGGTCGGTCCGACCATGCTCACCGTCGTGTTCGACCGGCCCACCAGCCCCGGCAACATCGGGACCCTCGTGCGGTCGGCGGATGCCTTCGGCGCCGGTGGTGTCATCGTCACCGGCCACGCCGCCGACGTGTACGACCCGAAGGCGGTCCGGGCGAGCACCGGCTCGCTGTTCGCCGTGCCCGTGGTCCGGGTGCCCTCCCACCAGGCCGTTCTCTCCTGGGTAGCGGACCTCCGCGCCCAAGGCATCGGCATGAGCATCGTCGGCACCGATGAGCGCGGCAGTCTGGACGCCGCCGAGTACGACTTCACGCAACCCACCCTGGCGTTGATCGGCAACGAGACCACCGGCCTCAGTTCCGGCTGGCGCGAGGCATGCGACCAACTCGTCCGGATCCCCATGGTCGGATCCGCCAGCTCCCTGAACGCGGCGACCGCCGCGACTGTCGTGCTGTACGAATCGGCACGTCAGCGGGCCGCCGTGGCCCGGCGGTAGGGTCCTCCGGCCTCAACGTCTGGCCACGATGGCATCGGGGTCGATCCGACCGGAACCACAGCGGCGAACGACGCGGTTACCAAAAGGTGCCCTGGGCTCGGCAAAGTGCTCTCTTCCGGGCCTGGCTCCTTGCCCATACGGTCGGTTCATGGCTGTTCACTTGATCGATCCACCCGGGTTGCCCGAGATCCCGATCTACAAGCAGGTGTCGGTGGCGACGGGTTCGAAACTTGTCCACGTCGCCGGTCAGGTCGCGTGGGGAGGCGGCGATCTGGCCACGCAGGTCGAAGAGAGCTACCTCAATGTGGGCACGGCGCTGGCCGGCGTCGGGGCTACGTTCGCTGACGTGGTCAAGCTGACGATGCACGTGAGAGACCACTTGTTGGCGATGTCCGAGAAGATCTCCCGCGCCAGCGAATCGGCCCGAGCCAGGTCGGCCTCGGGCGGCAACGCGCCGACCTCCTGTCTGTTCCCCATCCGGCCCACCCTAGTTCACCACTGAGAAAGGGCGCCCGGATCTGACTCCTGGGCGCCCATGTCGACCTGTCGGCCGCCACGACTGGTTCCACCGCCGCAGGTGCTCCAGGGCTGCCCAGAACCGCATGAACGCGCACTCGTGGTGGAAGTCCTGGCGATGCTGTCCAGCCATGGCGACGGTACGTGCATGTGCCTCAGTAGCCGAGCAGGGCGATGATCAGGGAGGAGACGGCGGCCGTGAGGAGCACACCGCCGGTGCCGAGCCCGGTGACCGCGCTGACCGGCAGGGCACGGTTGCGGGCCACCGGCACGGCTGCGAGCGAGACCAGCGTGATCAACGCCGCCACCACGTGGATCAGCGGGTAGCCGATCAGGGCGGCGACAGGGAACAGGTGCACGCCGACGACGAACGCGATCCAGGCCGGGATGATGTCGCGGCGGCGTACGGCGGCAAGGATGCCGGCACCGAGCGCGGCGAGCCCGAATTCGATGCCGACCACGATGCCGAAGGTGCGGCTGGTCTCCGCGGTGAACGACGTGCCATCCGACCAGTGCCGCCAGGCCACGAGTGCTCCGAGTACCAGCACGAGCACGGCCGCGATCGAGGCGGCGACGAGTGGCTTGCGCCAGCGCGGTGGAGGTGCTTCCTGTGCCCAGCCGAACCAACTCATGGCGAAGAATCCGAAGACGACAGCGGTGGCTGCCGCATCGCGGACGTGTTCGGCGATCATCGATCTCCCACGGTGGCGGCGGCTCTGCGGTAGGAAGCTACCAGGTGGGCGGTCGCCGACCGAGCGGCCCACCTGGGCAGTTGTTCACGTACCGACTCGTAGCTGCCGTGTCCGGAGCTTTCTGATCCGTGCCGCTCTCCGCGTGCGGATCGGTGACCTCGTGGGGAGGCGCACCGTGAAGCGGGCGCCTCGGGCCGGATGGCCCTCGGCCTCGATGGTGCCGTGGTGGCTCGTGACGACTTCCTGGAGCAGCGCCAGTCCGAGGCCGAATCGGCGGTCTCCGGAGCCTGGGCCGCGGTGGAATCGGTCGAAGATCCGTCTGGCGTCCGCCTGGTCGAACCCTTTTCCGGTGTCGGCGATGACGAGTTCGGCGCAGTTGTCGACGGTCCGCAGCGTGACGGTGATCCGGCCTCCTGCGGGGGTGTGGGTCAGCGCGTTCGCCAGAAGTTCGCCGACGACGCGGCGCAGGGCCGACTCGACACCGGGCACCGGCAGCGGGTCGGCGGGGATGTCCAGGGCGAGGGTGATCTGACGTTCGGCGGCGCGTTCGGTCTCGGCGGCGACCGTCGTCGCGATCAGTGCGGTGAGGTCGACCGGCGGGTCTGGTGGCCGGTCGGCGGGGGCGGCGGCGAGGCGCGCGGAGAGCAGCAGGTCGTCGACGACTTCGCCGAGTCGGCGGGTGGTGCCGATCAGCCGCTCCAGGTCGTCGAGGTTCGTGGGGGTGCCGTCGTTGCGGGCTCGTCGGGCCATCAGTTGGGCTCGGGTGTGCACCTGGGCGATCGGGGTGCGCAGTTCGTGGCTGGCGTCGGCGACGAAACGGCGTTGTCGGGTCAGGGCTTCGGCGAGTGGTGCGACGGCGCGGCGGCCGACGATGACACCGGTCAGCATGGCGGCGAGTACGCCGACCGCTGCGGCGAGGCTGAGGGCGAGCAGAAGGTGCCGGCGGTCGGACAGTTGGAAGCGGGCGTCGAACACCGCTTGGATCACGCGGTCGCCGCGGGCTTCGGTGCGGATGTGGTAGGTGGTGCCGTTGCGCGTGAGCGTGGTGGTCTCGGTGGTCCGGGTGGTCGCCACGGCGTCCAGTGCGCCGGTCAGCGGGAAGCCCGGTGGCGGTGGGTTGAGGCCGGTGTGCACGGTGGTGCCGTCGTAGTGGAAGATCCAGCTGCAGGCGGGTGGGCCGGCGATCGAGCCGTGTGCGGTGCCCCACGCCAACTCGCGTTGGATCTGCGCTTCCTGGCTGTGGACCAGGATCGCGTAGGAGATGCCGCCGGCCAGGAGTAGTAGGGCGCCGATGGTCAGGCCGACGAACAGGCCGATGCGGAGTCGGGTCCGTCGGAGGATCGCGTGGTCGGTCGCCTGCATCAGAGGGTGCCGAGCCGGTAGCCGAGGCCGTGCACGGTGCGTATGACCGTGCGGCCGAGTTTGCGGCGGAGGTAGTAGACGTAGGTGTCGACGATGGATGCGGCGGCGGCCTCCTCGAAGACCCTGCGGCGCAGGGTGGTTCGTGGGTGGACGGTGGTGGGTTGGGCTGCCAGGACCCGCAGGAGTTCGAATTCGCGGGTGGACAGCGCTATTCGGGTGCCGTCGGGGAGGACCGCGTCGCGGGGTGCGAGGTCGAGGAGTCCGGCGCCGATACGGAGTACGTGGGTCGGCTCGGTGGTGCGTCGGCACAGGGCCCGGACGCGGGCGCTGAGTTCGTCGAGGTCGAAGGGTTTGATCAGGTAGTCGTCGGCGCCTGCGTCGAGTCCGGCGATCCGGTCGCCGACGGTGCCCAGCGCGGTGAGCATGAGGGTCCGGGCGGGGATCGCGCGGGCGCGTAGCCGGGTGACGAGGTCGAGGCCGTCGAGGGCGGGCAGCTTTCGGTCGATGACCATGACGTCGTAGGGTCGGGTGAGCCCGAGATGCAGTCCGCGTTGGCCGTCGGAGGCGCGGTCGACGAGGTAGCCGTCGTGGCTGAGCGTCTCGGTGAGTAACTCGGTCAGGTCGTCGTCGTCCTCGACCAGCAGTAGCCGGTTCGATCTTTCCCCCCGCATGTGTCCACGATCCCATAGATCCATGCCGATGCAATAACCAATAGTTGTCTCTTCAACTATGTGAAACCGCCATCGCGGGTGGGTGTGTGGTGTCGGAGTGTCGGGCTTCCCGACGCGCGATCCAGCTCAGCATCGGCGTGGTCATCAGGGTGGTGACCAGCGCGACCAGGACCAGCACGGTGAACAGGGCGGGGTTCACGATGCCCGCCTCCAACCCGACGTTGAGCGCGATGAGCTGCATGAGGCCGCGGGCGTTCATCAGTGCGCCGACGCGCAACGCGACACCCGACGGCTCCCCTCGAAGCCTGGCCGCAGCCCAGCAGGCGCCGAACTTGCCGACGATCGCCGCGGTCACGCAGGCCAGGGCGAAGAGCAGCACCGGCGGTGAGCCGAGCAGTCCGAATTCCGTGCGCAGACCCGAGTAGGTGAAGAACAACGGCAGGAAGAGCGTCGCCGCGACGGGCGTGAGGGTGTCCACCACCCGGTCGGTGTTGTCGGTGCGCGGCATCACCACGCCGACGGCGAACGCGCCGAAGACCGCGTACAGCCCGATCTCGTCGGTGTACCAGGCGACCAGGAAGAGCAGCGCGACGGTGCCGAGCAGCCGGGCGCGGTCGTTGAGAGCGCGGTGGGTCATCAGCGCGGTGGTGATCGGACGTCCGCCGAACCAGAGCAGAAGTCCGAACAGGAGCGTGCCGCCGGCGGTGACGATCGCGGGACCGGCGCGGCCGGAGGCGACAGCGAGGACGGCGGCGAGCATGATCCAGGCGGCCAGGTCGTCGATCGCGCCGCTGGCCAGGGAGAGTGTGCCGTGCCGGGTGCCGGCGTGGCCGCGTTCGGTGATGATGCGGGCCAGCATCGGGAACGCGGTGATGGCCAGGGCGACGCCGACGAACGCGGCGGAGACCCCGAGTGAGGTGCCGTCGGCTCTGACCGGGACGGCGTCGGCGGTCACCAGGACCAGCAGCACTCCCAGCAGGAGCGGCGCGAGGACCCCGGCCAGGGAGACCACTCCGGCGGTGCCGGCGAGGCCGGCGACCCGGTGGGCGCTGAACGCGTACCCGGCCTGGAACATGAACAGCACCAGACCGACCTGGCCCACGACGTAGAGGATCGGCAGCAGGGGTGCGGGGAACAAGGCGTTCTGCACGTCGGGCAGGAAGAGTCCGAGCAGCGACGGACCGAGCAGTACGCCGGCGAGCATCTCGCTGACCACGGCGGGCTGGCCGGCTTTGCCGAGGAGCCAGGCGACTCCTTTGCAGAAGATCAGGATCACCGTGACGGCGATGAAGAACCGTGGTGCCAGCTCTGTGGGGGTCATCGGACCGCCTTCTCGAAGTAGGTGGTGCACAACCGTTTCCGGCGGGCGTCGACGACCATGAAGGTGCCGAAGACCAGTTGTCGGACGCTGCGGCCCACATCGGCCCACCGGTCCCGCAGCCGCATGGCGGCCAGCCGCAGCCGTCCCGGGCCGGGGTGCCCGGGCGGGGTCAGGTAGGCGGGGCCTCGGCTCGGCAGCGACCGGGTGTGGGAGGCCGAGGAGGTCAGGGCGTACCGGCGCAGGACCTCGCGGGTCGCCGCGCGCAGCATGATCGGCGCGGTGCCGCGGGCCGGGCAGGCCCGGTTGGCGGGTACGCCGAACGGGATGAAGTGTGCGTCGCCGCGCGCGAGCGTGCGCCAGCGGTCCGGGGCGAACCGGCCATCGGCGGCGGCTCCCCCTCGGTGGAAGGCCGGGTAGTTGAACAGCAGCACCGACCCGGTGGGCAGGGACAGCCCCGTGGGCAGCGTGATCGGTGCCGAGGTGATCCGGTGGGCGACGCCGAAGAGCGGGTACACCCGCAGTGTCTCGTCGATGACCCGGTCGAGCGCGTCGTCGTCGGCATCGTGTTGGAGCTCGGGATGTGTGGCCAGCGCCAGCAGCACGTGCGCCATCGCCTCGGACATCTGCACGATCGCGGTGTTGAAGAAGGCGCCCTGTAGGTACCAGGCGGTGTCCTGGGTGGAGAACGGGGGTGGCAGTGTCACCGGACACGTGCCTGCCTCGATCCGGTCGCGCAGGTGTCGGGTCAACCGGTCGCGTCGGTGCATGTGGCGCGGCCCGAGGCACTTGAGCGCGGTGACGACGTCGTCGGCGTTGGCGACGATGAGGGCCCGGGCGGCGGGTGTGGCCACCTCGTCGAAGACCAACTCGTGGTAGACCTCGGCCCAGACCGGCATCATCAGGTCACGCAGCCGCACGTGGCTGGTTCGGTCAGCGGGTAGTTCGTCGAGCACCCGGCGGGTGGCGGCGGTGGCGAGGGCGTCGGCGCGTTCCCGGCGGATGGCCAGGACCCGTCTGGTGGTGGCGGCGACCGTCCGGTAGCGCTCGCCCGGCTCCAGGTGTTCCTGGTGCATCTGCGGCCCGGGTGCCAGCCAGTACCAGAACAGGTCCGACAGTCCGGCTCCCCGGCTGCGGCCGTCGGCGGCCGGGTCCGCGTACACCCGCTCGAAGTGGTCCATGCCGACGGTGGGGCCCGGGACCGGAATGCCCTCACTGCCGTTAACTCTGGCGAAGACCCATTCCCGGAGCCGGACGACGGCCGGTGGCAGCCAGTACGGGACGGTCCAGGCGGCGCCGCACAGAATCAGGACGGTCAGGACGGTCGTGGTGCTCATCCGGGTGCCGCCGTGGTGACCAGGTCGCCGGTCAGGTCGCCGGGTACGGCGGCGCCGGCCAGCGCCATCGCCCGGTCGAGGTCGGCGTGCAGCAGGTCGAGGACGTGCCGCACGCCGTCGGTGCCGCCCACGGCGAGGCCCCAGAGCACCGGGCGTCCGATCAGCACTGCGGTCGCGCCGAGTGCGAGCGCCACCAGGATGTCGGTTCCCCGGCGGATGCCGCCGTCGAGCAGCACCGGTAGTCGACCCTCGACGGCGGCGACGATGCCGGGCAACGCGTCGAGGGTGGCGACCGCTGCGTCGAGTTGTCGGCCGCCGTGGTTGGAGACCAGCACACCGTCGATGCCGTGTGCGACGGCCAGCCGGGCGTCGGCGGGGTGCAGGATCCCCTTGAGCAGGATCGGCAGCGTCGTCAGTTCCCGCAGCCGGCCGACGCGTCCCCAGTCGAGCCCGGCGTCCATCTCGATGTCGCGGATCCGGCCGCTCGGGTCGCGCATGTTCTCGCAGACCAGGCCGGGTGGCAGGTCGACGAAGCGGTGCCGCAGGTCGCGTTCGCGTCGGCCGAACACGGGCGAGTCGACCGTGACGACCAGGGCGCGGCAACCGGCGGCCTCGGCGCGCCGGACCAGGGCGGCGGTGAACGCGAGATCCGACTGTGGATAGAGCTGGAACCACAGCGGCCCGCCGACGGCGGCGATCTCCTCGACCGGCCGGGTCGCGGCCATGCTGACCACCATGATCGTGTCGACGTCGGCGGCGGCGCGCGCGGTGGCCACCTCTCCCTCGGGGTGGGCCAGCCGGTGGAAGGCGGTCGGTGCGATCAGCACCGGCATCGAGACTCGACTGCCCAGAAGTGAGATCCGCAGGTCGCGGTCGCGCGTGCCGCGCAGGATCCGGGGCAGGATCCAGCGTCGGGTGAAGGCGTCCTCGTTGGCGCGCAGCGTGCGTTCGTCGCCGGCCCCGCCGGCGAAGAAGTCCCAGTGCACGGGGTCCAGGCGACGCCGTGCACCGTCGGCCACGTCGGCCAGGTTGAGCTGCGTTCCGTCCAGGGTGAGCATGTCAGCCCTGTGCGCTGCTCAGGCAGCGGTCGAGGAACGCGGTCAGCGGCGCGACGTGGACATCGGGTCGGTCCCACTGGTTCTCCAGGTTCTCCGCCAGGTGGTGGGTGTCCACGACCTGCCCGTCCCGGTGGTAGCGGACGACGGGGTGCAGGTAGGCGGCGGCGTGGGCCTGGCCGACGACGTTCTGGGCGACCCGGCCGACCGTGATGTCGAACGGATCCACCTGGTCGTGCTCGGGGCCGTACTCCAGGGTCACGACGAAGGCGTGCCGGTGGTCGTGGTCGGCGGTGCGCAGGCCGGTCTCGGTGAAGTAGTCGACGGGTACCTCGTCGTGGTAGCGCGCGTGTGGTCCGGCGACGGTGACCACGTCGGCGAGGAAGCCGAACTGCTGCCACAGGGCGGAGGTGCGGTTGACGCGGGCGATGATGGCATCGGTGATCGACTCCGCGGTGGCGTCCAGCGCCGCCGACGGCCAGGGCGTGTCGTCGTACCGTCGTTCGAGGATCTTGTGCAGGGCCCGCACGGCGTACCGGAAGCCGTGGATGAAGCCGCTGGTGGAGCGTTTGAAGTCGCGTTGCTGGCTGAGGGTGCCGGCGAAGTAGAGGTCGGGGACGTTCACCGACTCCCAGGCGGGGGTCTGGGCCGGGAAGCGGTCCTTGATCGTCAGTTCCGGGCGGCAGGTGTCGTCGAAGATCGACGGGTCGAAGGCGAATCCGGTGCAGGCGAGCACCCGGTCGTACCAGAGTTCCTTGGTCACCTCGTCGGCGCGGGAGAACGCGAACGTGACCCGGAAGCCGGTGCCGTCGCGCTCGATGCGTCGGACGTCGCCGTCCAGGATCGCGTTCGCGGACTTCAGCTGGTAGGTGTCGAGGAAGTTGTTGTTGACCGCGCGCAGGTGCCCCACGTAGTGGGTCCGCCAGGCCATCCGGACCGAACTCGGCCCGGCGAGATGGATCAGGGTGGTGGTCTCCATCAGGTTGTCCGCGGTCTCGAAGGCGGAGTTTCCCTTACCGATGATCAGGACCTTCTGGTCGAGGTAGTCGCGCGGGTCGACGGACATGTCCGCGTACTGTTCGGCGAGTTCCAGGCCCGGGATCTGCGGGAGGTACGGCCGGGAGACACCGGTGGCGACGATGAGGCGCCGCGCCCGGTAGGTCTGTCCGGCCTGGACCTCGAAGATCCCGTCGACCTTGCCGACCGACGTCACCCGGGAGTCGTAGCGGACCTTCGCGCCCGTCTTCGCGGCGAAGTCCGCCAGGTAGCGCAGCATCACGTCGGCGTGCGGGAAGTACCGCTCGGTGTAGCCGGTGAACCGCAGTGCGGGATCGTCGCTGAGCAGCGAGTTCCAGTCCAGCCGCAGATTCGCCTCGGGATCGTCGGAGCCGGTGTGCGGCTTGTTGATGGAGATCAGTTGCCGGTGGCGGGGATAGCGGGCGAAGAACGCCCCCGGGATGTCCGCGCCCTCCAGCACCAGATAGTCGTGCTTACCGTCGGCCTCCAGCAGAGCGGCGAGCTGCAGGCCGGCCGGCCCGGCCCCGATGATCAGATAGTCGAGCGTCACAGCAGCCACCTCAGGTCAGAGAGTTCGGAGAATCGTCGACAGTCGCGATGACGTCGGCGGCGCGCCGTACGTCACCGTCCAACGGCCGGTCCGGGTCGATCGGCGGTACGACCGCGACCAGCGCGGCCAGCACCTCGGCGCAGCCGGGCGCGGTGGGTGTGCGCGCACCGACGTACGCGGCCTGGCGCAGCCCCACCGCGAGCGACCCGACGATCAGGTGCAGCAGCCGGGCCTGGTCCAGCGCCCGCAGCGCGGCCTGGGTGCCCAGCGGGATGACGTCCTGGTTGTGCAGGTTGGTCGGCAGGCTCTGCATGCTCGCCGGTACGGCGTCGCGGCGGATCTCGGCGACCAGCGCGGTCGCGGCCAGTTGCACGCCCTGTAGGCCGTGCTGCTGTCCCGGTCCAGCGGCCAGCATCGGTGGCAGACCGCCGTTACGGTGCGGGTCGACGAGCAGGTCGAGTTGACGTTCGGCGAGGTTGCCGACCTGCGCCACGACCATCGACAGCAGGTCGGCGGCGAACGCGGCCGGTTGGCCGAAGAAGTTGCCGCCGTGCACGACGAGGTCCTCGTCGGGAAAGAACAACGGGTTGTCGCTGACGCCGTCGAGGTCGGCGGTGACGACGGAGTCGACGTAGCGCAGGGCGTCCTGCGCCGCGCCGAGCAGTTGTGGTGTGCAGCGGATGCTGTAGGGCTCCTGCAGTGGGCGTGTGCCGGACGGCACGAGCCCGGCGGCGACCCGGCGCATGTACGCGCCCACGTCGGTGGCACCCGGGTGGCCGTAGGCGCGCAGGAGCCGGGCGTCGAGGAACTGCGGGTCGCTACCGAGCAGGTCGGCGAGCAGGCAGGTGAGCATCTGGACCGCCCGGTGCGAGGCGCGCACCGAGTCCAGGGCGAGGGCCGCCGCCGCGGTGGTCAGCGACGTGCCGTTGACCAGGGCCAGGGCGTCGCGGCCGTCCAGTGGCAGGGGTGTCAGACCCGCCTTCTCCAGCGCCTCGGCGGCGGGCAGTCGTACGCCGTCGAGGTAGGCGTACCCGCGTCCTCGCAGGGCCTGGGCGGCCGCGCCGAGTGGGATCAGGTCGCCGCTGGCGCCGACCGATCCCAGTCGGGGCACCGCAGGGACGAAGGTGGTCGCGAGCATCGCGGTGAGGGCCTCGATGACGTGCGGGGAGACTCCCGATGCGCCTCGGGCCAGTGACCGGGCCCGGATCAGCAGGGTCGCGCGGACGACCTCCGGTCCGAGGTCCGGGCCCTGCCCCGCACCGAGGTGCGCGAGTGTGTTGTCGGCCTGGTCGCGCAGCTCGGCCCGGCCCGCGTACCCCACCAGGGCACCGAAGCCGGTGGTGGCGCCGTACACCGCGCGGTCGTCGTCGAGCACGTCGGACAGGAACGCGCGGGCGGTCGCGACCCGGTGCCGGACCTGCGGCCCGACCACGACCGTCACCGGGTCGCGAGCGGCGCTCAGGTCGGCGATCCGCAGCGGGGCCGCGAGATCTACCTTTCTCGTCATGCGACCGGACCCTAGAGGCGGAATCTCAGAACGCTCTGAGATCAGCTCGTTACGTTGCGCTGCATGCCGCTCGATTACCTGATCATCGGAGCCGGACCGGCTGGACTCCAGCTCGCCGCACTGTTGCAGCGCGACGGTCGTGACTATCTGGTGCTGGAAGCCGGTCCCACACCGGGCACCTTCTTCACCACCTATCCCCGGCACCGGCAACTCATCTCGATCAACAAGATCTGGACCGGTTCCGAGGATCCGGAGTTCAACCTGCGGGCGGACTGGAACTCGCTGCTCACCGACGATCCGGCGCTGCTGTTCAAGAACTACAGCCGGCGCTACTTCCCCCACGCGGACGACCTGCTGCGGTACCTCGCCGACTTCGCCCACGGCCTACAGGTCAGATACGACACCCGGGTCACCCGGGTCGCACGGGACGGCGACGTGTTCACCGTCTGCACCGGCGAGGACACCCTGACCGCCCACCGTGTCGTGGTCGCCACCGGGGTCTCCCAGCTCTACGTCCCGCCGATAGAGGGCGTCGCACTCGCCGAGCGGTACGACACCGTCAGCGTCGACCCGGACGACTTCACCAACCAGCGGGTGCTCATCATCGGCAAGGGCAACTCGGCCTTCGAGACCGCCGACGCGCTCGTCGAGACCGCCGCGGTCATCCACGTCGCCGGCCCGCACTCGATCACACTGGCGTGGCAGTCCCACTACGTCGGGCACCTGCGCGCGGTGAACAACAACTTCCTCGACACCTACCAGCTCAAGTCACAGAACGCCGTCCTCGACGGCACCGTCGAACGGATCACCCGACGCGACGACGGCGGCTACCGCATCGACTTCCGCTACGCGCGCACCGTCGAGTCGACCCGGCACCTCGACTACGACCGGATCATCCTCTGCACCGGGTTCCGATTCGACGCGAGCATCTTCGACCCCTCCGCCCGACCGCGACTCGTACACAACGATCGCTTCCCCGAGCAGAACTCTGCCTACGAGTCGGTGAACGTCCCGGGCCTGCACTTCGCCGGCACCCTCACCCAACAACGCGACTTCAAACGCTCCACCAGCGGATTCATCCACGGCTTCCGGTACGGCGTGCGCGCCCTGCACCGCATCCTGACCGCCCGCCACCACGACTCACCCTGGCCGTCCACACCACTGGAGAACACTCCGGAGGCGATCGCCGACGCCCTCATCGCCCGCCTCAACCGCACCTCGGCACTGTGGCAGCAGTTCGCCGTCCTCGGCGACGTCGTCACCGTCTCCGGTGACACCGCGCGCTACCACGAGGAGGTACCGGTCGACTACCTGCACGACGGCGGCCTGGGACCCGCACCGCTCGCCGTCGTGGCCACGTTGGAGTACGGACCGGACCACGACCAGGTCGACCCCTTCGACATCACGATCCCCCGGATCTCCGAGAACGACGCCGAACACGCCCACGACGCCAGCTACCTGCATCCGGTCATCCGGGTGCACCGCGGCGGGCGGCTCGTCGCCGAGCACCACCTCGCCGAGAACCTTGAGAACCACTGGGACCTTCCCGCCGTGCACCACCAGCCACTCGTGCTCTTCCTCAAAGGCGTGCTGTCCGATGCCGACTGAGATCTGGCCACAGCCCGTGCTGGACCTGCTCGCCACCGGCGGCGACCGACCGGTCTTCCGCGACGGCGACCGGACGGTCACCGCCGCGCAGATGTCCGGACTGGTCCGCCGGATCGCCGCCGGACTACGCGCCGCCGGAGCCGGGCCCGGTGTCGGAGTGGCCCTGCAACTCGGGGTCACCGCCGAGGCGTTCGCGACGATCATCGCGGCCTTCGCCGTCGGCGCCCGGGTCTCCGGCATCCGTCCCGACCTGCCCTCGGCGCAGCTCACCCACCAACTCGACGACAACCCCCTGCACGTCACCGACGCGCACGTCACCGACCTGGCGGCCACCCCCGACCCCGGGACCACGCTGGTCGCGGCCGGACGCCTGGGCGACATCGCCCGGATCACCTGGACCAGCGGCAGCACCGGCACCCCGAAGGGCTGCGCCCAGACCTACGCGGCGATGAGTGCGGCCTGGGCCCCGTACCCGGACCGCTGGCCCCCGGCGGTCGCCGACCTCGCCCCCCGCCTCCAGCGCTACCTCGTCTTCGGCTCGCTGAGCAGCCAGGTGATGCTGGAGTACGCCGTCCTCGCCCTGACCGCAGGTGGCACCCTGATCGCCGACCGGTCCCCCGGCTTCCCGGGGATGATCAGCCGGAACCGGGCGACCGCCAGCGTGATCACCGTCGGTAAACTGCACCAACTCGTCCAGGACCACCGCACCGCACCCACCGACCTGAGCAGCCTGCAGGCACTGCTGGTCTCCGGCTCCCCCCTCGCGCCGGCTCGGCTCGCCGAAGCACTCGACGTCCTCGGCCCCGTGATCTTCCACGGTTACGGCCAGACCGAGACCGGCATGATCACCATGGTGACGCCGGCCGAGATGCTGGTCTCCCCGAGGGTGCTCGCCTCGGTCGGCCGAGCACCCTCGGTGACCGAGCTGTCCATCCGTGACGCCGACGGCCGCCCCGCCACCGAGGGTGAACTCTTCGTGCGGACACCGGCGCAGGCCACCGCCTACCAGGGCGACCCCGTCGAGACCGCCGAGGTCTTCGTCGACGGTTGGGTCCGCACCCGTGACCTCGCCCGCCTGGACAGCGACGGCTACCTGCACCTGCTCGGCCGGATCCGGGACGTCATCATCGTGCACGCCACCCTCGTGTACGCCGGGCCGATCGAGCGGGTCCTCGTCGCCGACCCCACCGTGGCCGAGGCCTACGTCGTCGGCCGACCCGACGACCTCACCGGGGAGGCGGTGCACGCCTACGTGGTGCCGGCCGACGGCCACACACCCGACGCGGCACGACTGCGTGCCCTGGTGGCGGAGACCCTCGGAGGGGCGTCGGCGCCGCAGACGATCCAGTCGATCGAGCGGGTGCCGGTGGGGCCGAGCGGTAAGCCGGACAAGCACACCCTGGCACGCATGAGCTACTAGCAGCACTACGATGCCCCGCATGTGGTGGGATCGCGGCAGTGGCGGGGCCGGCCGGCCGTGTCCCGGTCGAGACGGGCTGGCCTGATGAGCCCCGGTGGCACCGACGTGAGCCTGCTGGAGCTGGTGGCGGGTTTCCTCGTCGCGATCACGCTCATCACGGTGATCACGATCGTCCTGCGCCGCCGCAGTGGCCGCCAGGACCTGCTGGGCACCCAGGTACGCGAGATGCAGACGCGGGCGGCGGCGTCCCCGGACGCGGACACCCGCCTGCGGGACGCGACCACCCGGATCGCCGACGCCCGCATGCGCGAGGCGGCCTCCCGTGATCCCGTCCCCGCTGAAGCCCCTTCTGACGCGTCGACGTCCGACGTGTCCGACGCGGATGCGGCGGCACCCGGCGTCAGTTACCCGGATGCCACGGCGCAAGACCGATCAGCTCAGGACGCCACTGCTCCGCCGGCCGGGTGGCCGTCGGCGCCCGGCGGGAAGAACGACGCGATGGCCGACACGTTCGCCTGGCTCCGGATCGCGGCACTGGTGGAGGCCGGGCAGCGCGAACAGGCGATCGAGCTGCTCAGCACCACGATGGCCATCTCGACAGACGAGGCGGAGATCCTCGTCGACGGCCTGAACGACACGGGCCGCGAGCAGCGCCCCGACTGACCGCCGGTGGCGCAGACATAGGCTGGCTCGGCGTCGGCACCACCCGGACGGAGGAAGCAATGTCCCGCACACCGCTGTCCCTGCCGCAGCCACCCGCGCGGGCACCCGAGTTCGGTCGGGACGCGCTCATCGTCTGCGAGAACCTGGTGCGGATCTACCAGACCGGTGCGATCGAGGTGCAGGCACTGCAGGGACTGGACCTGACCGTGGACAGCGGGGAACTGGTCGCCGTCGTCGGTGCCTCCGGGTCGGGCAAGTCGACGCTGCTGTCCATTCTGGCCGGCATCGACGCCCCGACCGCCGGACGGGTCCGGGTCGACCGGTGGAACCTGCTGGGGATGTCCCGCACCGACCGGGTGCACTACCGGCGGCACACCGTCGGGTTCGTCCGGCAGCAGACCGCCAGCAACCTGATCCCGTACCTGACCGCACGGGAGATGGTGGACCTGCCGATGACGGCGGCCCGCACCGCGAAGGCCGAGCGCCGGGACCGCGCGGCCGAGCTGCTGGACAGCCTCGGTGTCGCCGACTGCGCCGATCGGCGCCCCGGTCAACTCTCCGGCGGGCAGCAGATGCGGGTCGCGATCGCGGTGGCGCTGGCCAACCGACCACGGGTGCTGCTCGCCGACGAGCCGACCGGCGAACTGGACGCCGCCACGTCGGCGGAGGTCTTCGGCGTACTGCGGGACGTCAACCGGCGCTACGGCGTCACCGTTGTCGTGGTGACACACGACCCGCAGGTCAGCGGTCAGGTCGAACGGACCGTCGCGATCCGGGACGGGCGCACCAGCAGCGAGGTGCTGCGCCGCACCACCACCGACGCGGTGGGCGACACGCACATGGTCGCCGAGGAGTACGCCGTGATGGACCGCGCCGGGCGGGTGCAGGTGCCCCGCGACTTCCGCCAGGCGCTGGCGCTGACCCGACGGGTCCGGCTGGCCCTGGAACCCGACCACATCACGATCCGGCCCTCGGGAGACGGCGAATGAACAGTGAGCCGCTGTTGCGCGTGCGCGACGTGCACCGACGCTTCCGCACCGGGCCGAGCGTCGTGCACGCCCTGCGTGGTGTGTCGTTCGACGTGGCTCCCGGTGCCATGGTGGCACTCGTCGGCCGGTCCGGGTCGGGCAAGACCACCCTGCTCAACACCATCGGCGGCCTGGATCGCCCGGACTCCGGCACCGTGCACGTCGACGGCACCGACGTCACCGCGCTCGACGAGGACGGTCTGTCCCGGCTGCGGCGCGAGAAGGTGTCGTACATCTTCCAGAGTTTCGGATTGATCCCGGTGCTCTCGGCCGCGGAGAACGTCGCCGCCCCGCTGCGGCTGGCCCGCATGGCCCCGACCGAGCGCGAGCGGCGGGTCGCGTTGCTGCTGGATCTGGTCGGTCTGGCCGACCACGCCCGGCAGCGACCGGCCGAGCTGTCCGGCGGCCAGCAGCAGCGGGTGGCGATCGCCCGTGCGCTGGCCGCCTCGCCCCGGCTCCTGGTCGCCGACGAACCCACCGGGCAACTGGACGCGGAGACCGGCCTGTCGGTGATGGCCCTGCTGCGTGGGGTGGTCGAGTCCGAGGGCGTCACCGCCCTGGTGTCCACCCACGATCCGGTGATGATGGCGTTGGCCGACCGGGTGCTCCGGATCCACGACGGGCAGCTTCACGACGAGGCGGCCGGACGGACGGACGAGCCCGTGCCAGGCGCGGAGTGACGTGCCGATGCTGAGGCTGGTCAGCCGGCGTGCCCGCGCGCAGTGGCCGTTGCTGGCGGCTCTGATCGGGGTGGTCACGGTCGGCGCGACCCTGCTGGGCACCTGCACCCTGCTGAACACCCGCACCGCCGAGCGGGCGCTGGAGGTCGCCATGGGTCGCGCCGCTCCCGCCGACGTCGACGTGACCGTCTACACCGGCAGCGTCGAGGGTCCGGACGCGCGGTCCGTCGCCGCCGACACCCGCACCGTGCTGGCCGCCGCGCTCGCCCCGTTCCCGGTGACCACCACCGCGCGGGCCTCGACCGTGCTGCGGGCGCTGCCGCCCGGGCTCGCTGCGGGCACCACCGTGCCGGCCCAGGCGTACCTGTCGGGGCTCGACGACCTGCCGACCCGAGCCGAGCTGATCGCCGGGGGCTGGCCGCGCGGGCGTGGTGACGCGGTGGTGCTGGAGTCCACCGCCCGGTTGCTCGGCCTCACCCCCGGCGACCGGGTACGCCTCGGCGCCGAGCTGGCCCACGATCCCGTCCCGGCCGTCGACGTGACCGTCGTCGGTGTGGTGCGCCCGATGCCGGGTCGCGGCTGGGACCGCGACCCGTTGGCCGCGGCAGGCGTCGCCACCGGCCACCAGGACGGCCGTTTCCGGCAGCCGGTCAACGCCTACGGACCGTTCCTCGTCGACCTCACCGACCTGCTCACCACCGGCGCCACCGTCGACCGGATGGAGGTCACGGCCCATCCGGACCTGTCCCAGGTCACCCGCCGCGACCTGGAGACGGTGGCCGGGGCCGTCCGTAACGCCGACAGTCTGTTGGCCGGGACCCTCGGCGAGCGCGTCCGGCTCGCTCGGGTCGCCTCCGACCTGCCGCTGACCCTGCGTACCGCCGACGAGCAACGGCACGCCACCGCCACCCTCGTGCTCGCCATCGCCGTCCTCGGCGGTGTCCTGACCGCGACGGCACTCGTCCTCGCCGGCCGGCTGACCGCCGGCATACGCGCCGACGAGACCGCCCTGCGGACCGCCCTCGGCACCAGCCGCCGTCAACTCGCCGCCACCGCGACACTCGACGCCGGGTTCGTCGCCGCCGTCGCCGCCGCGCTCGCGATCCCGGCGTCGTCGGCCCTGCACGCCGGCCTGACCCACCTGTCTCCCCTGGCCGACGCCGGCCTGGGCGCCCGGCCGGGCATCACCGGTGCGCAGGTCCTCGCCGTCGCCGGCGGTGCGCTGGCGCTCGCCGCTGTCCTGACCGTCCTGGCGATCCGGCCGGGCCCGGCACCCGGCGACCGACGCACCCGCCGCGAACTGCTGGCCCGCTCCGGCGCCGACCTGATGCTCGCGGCTCTCGCCACGACCGCGTGGTGGCAGCTGTACGCGCAGCCCACCATCGCCAGCCCGCGCGCCGACACGGTCCGGGTGCTCGCACCGGCGCTGCTGCTCGCCACCGGTGCCGCCCTGGCGCTGCGGGTGGTACTGCCCGCCCTGCGTGGCGCCGACCGGCTGGCGTACCGCGCGCGTGGGCTGGCCGTGGTGCTGGCGGTCGCCGAAGCCGCCCGCCGGCCCCAGGCGGTCGCCGCCGGTCTCCTCGTCGGGCTGGCCTGCGCGGCGGCGACCTTCGGCCTCGCCTTCGACACCACGTGGCACCAGTCGCAGCGCGACCAGGCGGCGCTCTCCGTCGGCACCGACCTGGCGTTGTCCCTCAGCGCGACGCCGTCGTCCGGAGACGGCGTAGACGTCGCCGCGGCGACCTCGGGGGCGGTGAGTCCCGTTCTCCGCCGGGGTACCGCCGTCGGTCAGTGGCTCGGCACCGCCGGCGACGCGCCGCGCCTGGTCGCCGTCGACACCACCCGCGCCGACACGCTGCTCCGCGGACGACTCGACCACGACCGCACCTGGACCGATGTCGGTGCGCGACTCGCCCCACCGACCCGCGCCACCGGCCTCCCGCTCGCCGCCGGTGCGCCTCTGCTGCTCAGCGGCACCGCGACCGGCGACACTCCACTCGCCGTGACCCCCCAGCTGCTGCTGCAGGACGCCGCCGGTCTACGCCTGCCCTGCACCGGTCCCCCCGTGCCGCTCGACGGCCGGGAGCACCGGCTGCCCGCGTGCGCGACCGCCGACGGACTGCACCTGGTCGCGGTGTCCCTGCCGATCACGGCCGATCCCGATGCCGCCGTCGGCAGCCGCGTCGCCGTCGCCGTCACCCTCACCGTGCCGCCCAGCGGATCGGCTGCCGCAGCGGGGTGGACCGCCACGTCCGCGCCGCCGATCCCGACCAGGCTGCGCGACCCCACCGTCGTACTCGCCGCCACGCCGACGCAGACCGCGCTGCGGATGGCGGCAACCGTCGACCTGGGTGGCGCGGACGGCGCCCGCACCCTCGTCGCCACCGCCTTCCCCGACCCCGGCCCGGTGCCCGTCGCCGTCTCCGCCCGCTTCGCCGACGCGGTCGGCGGCATCGGCACCACGCTCAGCGTCACGGTCGGCACCACGCCCGTCCCGATCGTCGTCACCGAGGTCGTGCCGACCGTACCGTCGGCCCCCGGTGCCGTCGCCGTCCTGGCCGACCTGGACATGCTGTCGCGCGCCCGCGCCGTCACCGGCGACCTGACGTTCCCGGTCGACGCCTGGTGGGTCGGCCACCCCACCGGGCCCGACGTCGCCGAGCGGGCCACCGCTCTGCACCTGGGCACCGTCACGACCCTCGAGGCGGAGACCGCCCGTCTCACCGGCGGCCCGTTGCACGCCGCGCTGCCCGCCGTACAGCGGCTTCTCGTCGCGGCCTCGGCCCTGCTGCTGCTCGCCGGCGTCGTCCTGCACGTGACCTGCGATCTGCAGGCCCGCGCCGTGGAGGTGGCGCGGCTGCGCGGCCTGGGGATGACCCGGCGCGGTATCCGGGCCGTGCTCCTCGGTCAGCACACCGTCATCCTGCTGCCCCTGCTCGCGGCGGGCGCGGCCGTCGGCGCGCTCGCCACCGGCCTCGTCGCTCCCCTGCTGGTCCGCTCCGACACCGGCGCCGCGCCCATCCCGGCCGTCCAGCCGCACTGGCCGTGGCCGGCCGAGGCCGCGCTGCTCGCCGTCCTGCTGGCCGCCTGCCTGCTCGCAGTCGCCGCGGTGGTCACCGTCCAGGTCCGCCGGGCCGACGCCGCGCATCTGCGGGTGGCTCCGTGACGCGGCGGCCGGCCCTGCGGCGGCCGGCGCCGCACTGGCCCAGCGTCCGCGGCCGGGGCCGGGCCGACGCCGGGGCGTTGCTGCTCACCGCCGCCGTCATCACGGCCGTCGCGCTGCTCGCCGGGGCCGTACCGGCGCTGCTCCGTGCCGCCGCCGACGACGCCGTCCAGGACACGGTCCGCCGCGCGGGCACCGACGCGAACGTTCTCGTGCACGCCGACTGGGAACGCGACGACGGGCCGACCGGCGGCCGGTTCCGGATGTCCCGCCTCGCCGAGGACGTCGAGGACTTCCGCGAACGGGCGGCCTTCGCGCTCGGACCCGACCTGGACGCCGCGTTGTTGCCGCCGACCGCCGTGGTCAACACCCCGGTCCTCACCATCACCGGCGGCAACCTGCCGCGTACCTTCCAGCTCACCTACCTGGCCGATGACCTCGGCGGCCCGGACGTGACCTGGATCGCCGGCAGCGCACCCGGCCCCACGGTCCCCGAGCGGTCCGTCGAGGTCCCCTATAACGGACCGCCCTGGCCGGTGCAGGTCGGCCTCTCCGAGGCCGACGCCGCCGCCCTCCGCCTGGGCCCCGGCGATCGCCTCGCGGTCCAGGACGGCCAGGGCAACGGCAAGGACGTCCGGATCAGCGGGATCTATCGTCCCGCCGACAGCGCCGACCCTGCCTGGCGACTCGCCCCGGCGCTGCTGCGTCCCGTGCCCGGTGCCGACGGGGTGGGCACCACCCGGTTCGCCGGTCTGCTGTCACGCGAGTCGCTGCCGGACGCCCGGCTCGCCTTCGACCAGGACCAACTGCGGCGCACCGTCCACTTCGCCCCTGAACCCGGCGCGTTGACCTGGGGTGCCACCGCGACGCTCGCCGGCCAGGTGGTCAAGCTCAAGGCAGCCTCCGGCTCGTCGGCGGTCCGCGACGACTCCCTGAAGTGGGAATCGTCGCTCGACAGCGTCCTACGCGACTCCCGTACCCAGATCAGCGCCGCGTCCGTGCAGGCCGCCGTCCTGCTCGCCGGAGTGCTGACCGCCACGGTACTGGTCCTGCTGCTCGCCGCCGACCTGCTGGTCCGTCGCCGTACTCCGGCACTGGCCGCTGCCCGGCAGCGCGGTGCGGCGCTCCCCGACCTCGGTGCGGAACTGCTCGTCGAGTCCACGATGGTGGCGCTGTCGGCCGCCGCGGTCGGGCTCGTACTCGCCCGCGCGGCCGCACCGGGCGTCTCCTGGACCTGGGCCGTCCCCGTGGTCCTGGCCGGTGCCGTGGCCGGGCCGACGTTCGGGATCCTCGCTGCGGCCCGCGCCAGCCGCGACCGGCGCCAACCGGCCAATCCGGCCGCGCGGCGGTGGATCCTGGCCACCGGCCGGCTGCGTCGTGCCGCGGTGGAGGCGACTCTGCTGATCGCGGCGCTCGCCGCCGTCGTGACGCTGCACCAGCGCGGGCTCCTGCCCGTCGCCTCCGACGACGATGCCGGCGAGCTGACCGGCGACCTGGTCCTCCCGATCAGTGCCGTCGCGCTGGGCGCGCTCGCCGGCGCGCTCGTCGTGCTGCGGCTGCTGCCCGTCGGAGCGCGGTTCGCGCTGCGCCAGTCCCTGCGCTCGCGCCGTCCGCTGGCCGTGTTCGGCGCCGCGCGGGCAGCCACCACGGCCGCACGGGCGCTGCCGCTGCTGGTGCTGATCAGTGCCACGGCGCTCGCGTCGTTCGCGCTCGTCGTCGGCGCCACCATCACCCGGGGTCTGACCGATGGCGCGTGGAGCACCGTCGGTGCCGACGCCCGTCTCGACGTCGGTGCCGACGCCGCGAGCGCGACGCCCGCGCTCGCCGAGCGCATCGCTGCCGCACCCGGGGTCGAGCAGGTCGTCGTCGCGCAGGTGACCGACTCGGCGCGCGTCTTCACCGAGTCGACGCCGCTCACCCCACGCCTGGTCGTCGTGGACGCCGCCGCGTTCGCGCGCCTGTTGGCCACCACCCCGCTGCCCGACGCGCCCGCGCTGGCGCGGCTCGCGACGCCCGGCCCCGGCTCCGCGGACGTCCCCGCGCTGGTCCGATCGGGCGCCGGCGACGTGCCGACGGGCACCCGGCTGCAGCTGTCACGGGACGGCGGCCCGGCGATCCGTCTCATCTCGGTCGGTACCGCTCCCTCCGTCGGCGGCGCCGGCGACGTCGTCATCGTGGACGCCACGGCCCTCGCCGAGGCGGGGCTGCCCGCCGTTCCGAACACCGTCTGGGTGACCGGCTCCGGTGCGGCGCAGGCCGTGTCGGCAACCGGCGTCGCCGCCGATGTCGTCCTGCGCACGGACGTGCAGCGGGTGCAACGAGCGGCTCCGCTGACCGCAGGGACACTCCGACTGGCGTGGACGGCCGCGATCGTGGTGTTGGCGCTGGGACTGCTCGGCCTCACCCTCGCCGCCGCCGCGGGTGCCTCGGAACGGTGGCAGACCCTGAGTCGGCTGCGGACCCTCGGCCTGCGGCCCCGCGACGCCCGCTGGGTCGCCGCCGGAGAGCTGCTGCCGCCGGTCGTGGTCGCCGCGGTGTGCGGCCCGCTGCTCGGGGCCCTGCTCGCGCACCTGACGCTCGGCCCGCTCGAACTGCGGCTGCTCACCGGTCAGGCCGCCGATCCGGCGACGGTTCTGCCGTGGTGGCTGCTCGGCCTGTTCGGTGCGACGTTGGTGGCGACGGCCGCCGCAGTCGTACCTGTCGAGGCGGCGCTGCGGCGACGCGACCGGCTGAGCGAGGTCCTCCGCGCCGGCGAGTGACCGGCATCCTGGTCGACCGCGGTGCCGTGGTTCATTGTCGAGTGGTGGAACACGAACCCACCCCATTGAACGATAGACTTCGATATTTACCGCAAGTAACATCACCTTCACCCACGGTGTGGCCACGGGTGCGACACCGGCCTCGCGGCACACCACAGCCGGATGCGGAGGTCGGAGATGCAGGACGAACAGCACCGTCGTCGGTCGGTGAGTCGCCGGGACGTGATGCGGGGCGCGGCCGTGCTCGGCGGTGCCGCCGCAACGGTCGGGTTGGCCGCACCGGGCAGCGCGACGGCGGCTCCCGGCCCCGCAGCGGTGCAGCCGGCACGGGCCAGCCTGGCCGGGCTCGACGACTGGCTGGGCTCCCTGGTGCAGGTGGCGAGCGTGGCGGCGAACGTCCTGCCGATGCTCGTGCTGGCGCAGCGGGGGCAGACCTCCGACCCGTACCAGACCGGGGGCGTGCAGTTCGAGGTGATCAACATCGATGGTGAACCGAACCTGTACGCGCACAACGTCTCCGGTGACGACGTGGGACTCTCCTACACGTTGACCCAGTCGGAGCCGGCGACGAACACCAGCGTGTACCAGCCGCTGCCCAAGGGTGGCGCGTACAAGTGCGAGTCCGACCTGCACGCATTCACCGACGGCCAGGTCTTCGTGGCCCCCAACCCGGCCTCCACCGGGTTCACCGGTGGGCTGGCCCGCACGCTGAGTTTCGCGGTGCGCGGCCTGACGATCGGGGCCGTGGTGCAGGTCGTCGGTGGCGTCAAGCTCTCGGTGACCAAGGATCCCGCGACCGGATCGTTCACCGCGGTCATCGAGGCCACCGGCACCCCGAAGACGCTGCGGGCCCAGGTCGAGGCGACCGGCCCGGACGGCAACGTGGTCCGCGCGGTGTGGGACGCCGCCAGCTCACCGAACCGGCCGAACAACGACACCATCAACCTTCCGCTCCCGGCCGGGGTCAACCTCGACCCGGTGGTGCAACTGCTCCAGCTCTACGTGGACCTCGACGCGCCCGGACTCGACGCGGTCACCGCCGACCGCCGCAGTCGGGTGGTCTACCTCTGATCGATTCGCTGCGCCGACCTCGTCCCGCCAGGCGGGCTCGGTCGCTCAGGAACGGGCAGACGGTACGGCGCCGGCGCCTCAACAACTCGCGAGCGTCTCGGTCAGCACCTCCAACAGTTGCCCATGTGCCGGCGCCGGACCGTCGATCCACCCAGGAATACCGATCACCGAGACCAGGTCACGCAACTCGTCCATCCGGGGAATCCAGTACATCCGGTGTTCCGGGTTCGCCTCGCAGCAGGCCACATCCTCCAACGCCTTCCCCCAGGCACCCACGGGCCTCGGCTTGGCGGCCTGCTCCACGGCCTGTTCCACGGTCATTCCCAGCGCCGTGGTCACCCCACCGAACACGGTCGCGTTCCACCTGCCGTCATCGACTCGCCCCCGCTGCTCACCGAGCACCCCCGCAGCGAGAAGCCCTGCCCGATCACGAGCTCGCGGGTCCAGATACATCAGCCGCAGCAACCGGTCATCCCAGGGCTTGCGGTGCGCCGGATCGGGCTTCGGCTCCAGATAATCAAGGGCGAAGGTCACCGACAACGGCCCCCGCACCCCGTCGAACGGCTCCACCACGGACGGTCCTGGAGCGCGATACCGGGAGTCAGCCGGATCGACCGCGCGACCGTTCTCCCCCACCAGGTCAAGAATGGTCGTGAAGACCGGCAGCAACCGGTTGGCCGGATCCTGTTCACTCAACTGCACCAACTCCTGCCGGACCCGCGGATGCAGCAGATCGCCGGTGTTCTCCCGGAGGAAACTCTCCGCCGCCGGCCAGTCGGGCTGCGCCAACCACTGCGTCAGCACCTCGGAATCGGCACGCTGCACCGCATTCGGCGACACCTCACCGGCGACTGCGAACGAGGCCATGCTGAACGCCCGGGCCGACCAGTGCACCACACCATCCGGACCGACAACCTGCCACCTCGCATCGGGACCCGCACCATCCGGACCGATCACCGGCAACCCGTAACGACCGGCCACCGTCGTCACCTCGGAGACCAGCCCCGTCGCCACCACCAGCGGCTGCTGTCGACGGCGGCCGAACTGCAACAACACCATGCCGAGGGCAGACAGCACCGCACTGCGTGGCCCCAGGCCCTCGCCCGCATCGACCACCACCACCGGACGAACCGTCGACCGCGCCGCCGCCACCACCGCCGAAGCCTGCGACCACTCCCGCCACCGAGCCATCTCACCCACCACCACCACACCCCGGTCGTCGGCTACCCCACGGCGGCCGTAGACGACCGACGGCACGGCGACAGCGGCACTCTCGTGAATGGCTGCCGCCGACTGAGCGCTCACGGGCGGGCCGAGCGAGACTGGCTCCTCACGAGGATCTACTCGGCCGCCATCGTGCTCAGGCCAGTCGTCGGAGACCATCAGGTAGTTGGGATCACGCCACCCATCCACCACCACGGGGCCTACGGCAGCCGGGGTAAGAGCCGGATAGGGGTACGCGACCATGGCCTTTCGACCATCACGCCACCGCACCCACACCGTCGTCGCGTCGAACCGGTAGGCCACCACAGCCCGTGGCGACTTTCCACCGATCCGCTGCCCGAAATACACTATGAGCTTGTCGACTGACATCTGACCTGCGGCACTGATCGTGCCGAGCCGGGCCGTCGTCGCCTGCTCACTCGGCTCCTGCGGCCAGCCCTCCACGACCACCGGCTTCCGTTCCGTCGGATCGAAGACCGGGTACGGGAACGTGACCGTGGCCTTTCGACCATCGGGCCACCGCACCCACACCGTCGTCGCGTCCACCGTGTAGTCGACCGTGGCATCGGGATAGCGCTCCCCGATACGCACGAACCGGTTGTTCGCCTTCAGAGTCTTCTGCTTCAGGGCGGCGCGGACGAACCGCGCCGACGGATCCGGTTGGCGTGACCAGCCGTCCTCCACCACTGGACCGGCAGCAGCCGGATCGAAGAGCGGGAACGAATAGGAAACAGTGACCTCTGTGCCACCACCAGGTGAACGCGCCCACACCGTCGTCGCGTCGTACCGGTACTCGACCTCACCCCCGGCCGCGAAGTGTGCGCCCAGCGACACGTGGCGGCCGTCGAGACGCAGCTGGCCATCGCTGTCCGGCCTGCCGGACCGAGTTGCCGCCGCCAGGTCACCCGGCTGCTGCGGCCAGCCCTGCACCCAGGGTCGGCACGGCACCACCCGTGCCGAAAGTCGCGGTCGGGTAAACGACCATGGCCTCGTCGCCATCCGGCAGCCGTACCCATACCGTCTTGTCGTCAGTCCAGTACTCGACGGTGCCGCTGCCGTGCCTCGGCCCCAACTGCACGACGCGACCCTGGATGGTCAATTTTCCGTTGCGGAGATCGCCGGTGGACGCTGTCTCCTCCGGAGGCGGCCAGCTCACCCAATTTACCGCCGGCCGGACGGTCGCGTTCAGCGGCTCGTCCAGATCCATCAGAACGGGCAGCGATGTCGCCGGACCATCGTCCTCTTCGGGCGAGAGGTCCGAGTCCATCAGATAGTTGGGATCACGCCAACCATCCACCAGCACCGGGCCCGCAGCAGCGGGATCGAGCACCGGGTGCGGGAACGTGACCATGGCCCTCCGACCATCACGCCACCGCACCCACACCGTCGTCGCATCGAATCGCAAGCCGACCAGGCCCTCGGTCGACGTCCCATCGATTGTCTCTCCCAGCGCAATCGTGCGCCCGTCCACAGACAGATGACCGCCGTGCGTCACGGTGACGCGCCGGGCCGTCGCTGCCCCTGGGCCCGGTTCCCGCGGCCAGCCCTGCACCACCACCGGCTCCGCACCGAATGGATAGAAGGCCGGGTACGGAAAGGTGGCCATCGCCTGTCTGCCATCCGGCAGAGTCAGCCACACCGTCGTCGCGTCGAACGCGTACAGGACCTGCGCATCGGGGTACTTCTCATCCCCGAACTTGACCCGCCGGTCGTTGACCCACAGTTCTCCTCGTGACAGCTCACGGTCTTGGGCTGCTCGACCTGCCAAGGTTGGGGACCGTTTCACACGTGCCGCTGATGTGGCAGACCGAACAGTGGCTTCAGGCGGACGGCTCCTGCCAGGGATCGACGACGCCGATCCCCGTGCCGGTGAAGTCCTTGGTGTTACGGGTGGCGAGGGTGGCAGCTTGGGCGCGGCAGATGGCGGCGATCTGGGCGTCGAACCCGTCGATCGGGTGGCCGAGCCTGTCCCGCCCGGCGACGACGTCGGCATAGGCGCTGGCTGCGCCGAGGTCGAAGGGCAGCACTTGGCGGGGAAAGGCGGCAAAGATCTCGTTGGTGGCCTGGTGCAGTGACTCCCGGCGCTGCCCTGCCGGCAGCCGCGCAATGCCGTAGCGGATCTCAGCGACAGTGATCGCCGTGGTGTACAGGCCGGCACGCGAGTTCCGCTGGATCCACGCGAGAACCACCGGTGCGGGCTCGGCCCGCATGAGTTCGGAAACGACGTTGGTGTCCAGAACGATCATCATTCGGGCAGGCTCGCTGCGCGGGGTGATGTCGACCGAGACGGCAGCTCCAGTTCGACGCCCCCGAGTCTGGCGAATCGATCAGTGAGTGCGCCGAATAGGTCATTCACCGGCGCATCCTCGGCGACTGCCCTGGTGAGGATGTCGCGGATCTCGGCCTCCATCGATCGGCCATGCTGCGCAGCGCGACGGCGCAACTTCTCCCGCACCGCGTCGTCGAGATCTCTGATGCTGAGCGCTGCCATCACCATGTCCTCACCTGAGACAATGAGAGCAATGCTAGCACGCAGGTCAGGCGGCCGCCTCGATGCACTCAGAGGGCACGTGGTGTATCGCTGACCGGTATCGCTGCCGCGCCCTGCCGGTCAGTCGGTGACTCTGCTGCGGGACTGGTACACCAGGTCCTGGTACTCGGGGTGCCGGGCGATCCACCCCGCGATGAACGGGCAGGTCGGCAACACCAACAGACCAGCGGCGCGGGCCTCGTCCAGGCCGGCACGTGCCAGGGCCGCCCCCACCCCCCTGCCCTCGTACTGACGCGACACCTCCGTGTGCACGAACGCGACCAACTCCGCGGTACGGATGTACTGCGCGAAACCCGCAACAGCGGACTCACCCTCCACCCGAGCCTCGTACCGGTTAGCTTCGGGGACATCCTTCACGTTCACTGCCATACGTCCTCCAGTACTCGGTGCGGGCCGGCTACGAACAGTGACACCACGTCACCAGCGTTCGTGACACCGCGTCACTGACGCCTCGGACGTGTCCGCGCTGTCATGGGTGACGCGCCCGACGCGGTCGAGCGCGAGCGGACCGATCCGCCGGGAGAAGCAGCGGTCCGGCCTGAAAAGGGTCACGGATCGAGTGTGCCGCAGTGTGGCCGACGCGGATCGGTCGGTCGATCGGTCGTCCGCGATGGGGCAGACCGGGCTATAGCCTTGAAAACGGCGGTGCCATCACGACCAGGCGCGACATTCTGGGGTGGGACATGGAGCTGTTCGGACGGCGCGCCGAGACCGCGGTGCTGGACCGGCTGCTGGATCGGGCGGCGGATCGCGCGGGTTCCGGGCTCGTGCTGTGGGGTGAGCCGGGCATCGGCAAGACCGCTCTGCTGGAGTACGCCGTCGAGGCGGCGTCCGACGCGACGGTGTTGCGGTGTCGGGGCACCCGGATGGAGGCAGGGCTCGCGTTCGCGGCGCTGCACGAACTGCTGTGGCCGGTGTTGGATCGGCTGGAGACGCTCGCGGTCCCGCAGGCTGCGGCGTTGCGGGGTGCGTTGGGCATGAGCCGGGACCCGGCCAACCGTTTCCTCATCGGCGCCGCCGTGCTGTCGTTGCTGTCCGGTCTTGCACGGGAGCGACCGGTGCTGGTCGTGGTGGACGACGCGCAGTGGGTCGACGAGGCGAGCGCGCACTGCCTGGGGTTCGTCGCTCGTCGAGTGGCGACGGAGCCGGTCGCGGTGCTGCTGACCGGACACGAGGACCCTGCCTCGGGGCCGTGGGAGGGGCTGCCGACGTTGGAGATCAGCGGTCTGGCCGACGAGGACGCCCGCCGGCTCGTGAGCGCCGTCGTGCCGGGGGCCGACGCGACGCTCGTCGATCGGATCGTGCAGGCGGCGGGAGGCAACCCGTTGGCGCTGCACGAGCTGCCCGCCCTCGATCACGAGACCGACGGCGAGGCGACGCTGTCGCCGTCCGGGAACGCGGTGTCGGTGGGGCCACGGTTGCGGCGGGCATTCCGCGCACGGTTCGAGGCCCTGAAGCCGTCGACCCGGGCGTTGCTGCTGCTGGCTGCCGCCCAGGGTCGGGGCGACCGGCACGTGGTGCACCGGGCGGGAGCCGGTTGGGGCATCGACACCGCCACCTGGGACGCGGCCCTGCGCTCGGGTCTGCTCCGTGCCTCGGGCGCCCGCCTGGAGTTCCGGCATCCGCTGATCCCGGCAGCCGTCTACGACGGTTCCCCCTTCTCGGAACGGCAGGCGGCGCATCGGGCGCTGGCCGAGGCTCTGCCGCGGGACGCCACCATGGAGCGGGCCTGGCACCTGGCGGCCGCTGCGGACGGGCCGGACGAGGACGTCGCCACGCTGCTGCAACACGCGGCCGAGGAATGTCTGCGACGCAGTGCGGGTTCGATGGCGGCGCGGACTCTGTGTCGGGCCGCCGAGCTGTCGCCGGAGCCGGGGGACGCCGCACGCCGGCTGGCGGCGGCCGCCCGCGCCGCGTGGCATGCCGGCCAGGCCGACACGGCGCGGCAGGTGCTCGAAGAGGCCGAACGCCTGGGCGGTGTGCAGCCCGTCGTCCGGCTGAGCGGGGGGTTGCGCGGGATCCTGGAGTTCGCGTACGGCATGCCTGAGCGTGCCCACCACTACCTGGCGGGCGACATGGCCGTGGTCACCGAGGCCCGACGCGCGGTGGAGCTGGGTACGGTTGCGGTCCGCGCCGCCTGGACTGCTGGTCGCTCCGACCTGCAGCAGGAGTCGCTGCACCGGCTGCGGGCCGTGGACACCGACGGTGACGCGACGGTGTCGGGGCTGATGCCCGCGCTGCGGAACTGGTGGTCCTGCTACGACCTGAGCGGCGAGTTTCCCCCGCCGTCCCCGGACCTGGCCAGCGATGCCGTCGGTCGGCTCGGTACGGTCGCGTGGGAGTTGCTTCCGCCCGTGCCGTTGGCCCAGGTCTGGGGCGTCGAGGCGCGACTCCTCGACGTGCTGCGGGTGCAGGCCGCACAGCTGCGACGTCGACACGAGCTCACCGCGTTGGCGCTGGTGTTGGCGCAGATCGCGGTCCTCGACACGGCGGCGGGCCGGTGGGGTGCTGCCGAGGTGGCGGCGGCCGAGGGCCTGCGGTTGGCCGAGGAGGTCGGGGCGGCGCACCTCGCCACGCAGAGCCGCAGTTGCCTGGGCATACTGGCTGCGGCCCGGGGCGACCATCGCGCCGTCGACGAGCACACCAGGGGGATCCTGCGGGTCTCGGTGCCGCGTGGGGTGCGGGCGCTCACCGCGTCGGCGTACTGGCTTCGCGGCCGGGCGGCGCTGTTCGACGGTCGTCCGCAGGAGGCGCTGAGCGACCTGCTGTGCCTCGTCGAGTCGGGCCACGAGGCGTCCCATGCCACCTTCGCGTTGCTCGCCGCCGTGGACACGGTCGAAGCGGCGGTGCAGGTCGGTGACGGCGACGTCGCCGAGTCTCAGGTCGCCATGGTGCAGGGGTGGGCGCAGCGGTCGGGGGCGACCTGGGCACGCGCGGCCGGTCATCGTCTCCGGGCCCTCGTCCAGGGCGGCTCGGCGGCCGAGGTCTCGTTCCGAGCCGCCCTGGACGTCGCGGGAGCGGGGGCGCAGCCGTTCGAGTACGCCCGCACTCGGCTGCTGTACGGCGAGTGGCTGCGGCGCGCACGTCGCCGGGCCGACGCCCGTACTCAGCTGGTCGCCGCAGCCGAGACCTTCGACCGCTTGGACGCGGGCCCCCTGCGGGGGCGGGCGCTACGCGAGCTGGCGCTGACCGACCGGCGCGGGGCCGATCCTTCGACCGCTGCGGGGTTGACCGTGCAGGAGTTGCGGGTGGCGCAGTTGGCTGCGGACCGTCTGACCAACCGGGAGATCGCGGCGCAGCTGTTGATCAGTCCCCGTACGGTCGGCCACCACCTGGCCAACGTCTATCCCAAGTTGGGCATCACCTCGCGTGCCGAACTGGCCAGGATCGACTTCGACGGGGACCTGCGGCTCAGCTAGACCGCCGTGCGGGCGGTGCCGTGGACCGTTCGAGCCGCCGGTGGGTGCCGACACCGGTGGCGGCCGTCAGGGTGCGTCGGTGCGCTGCCAGCGCAGTGGGTCGTCCTCCAACGCGGCGCGGTCCCAGTGGCCGAGGTTCGCGGCAGCCTCGTAGCTGGTGCGCAGGAACTCGGCGACCGCACGGTCAGGATCCGGTGCGGCACGCGCCACCTCATACGGCAGCAGGAACTGCTGGAACTCGGTGCTGAAGAACGCGCCATCGGGGCCGACCGGCTGCTCGGCGAAGCCGTCCGGTGTGGGATAGGCATACGAGTAGAAGGCGCCTTCGGCACCACCGCCGGGCCAGAACCCGCAACTCGACAGCTCGCGGGAGTAGCCCTCGACCATGACCCAGTCCCCACAGTTGGGCATCCCACCCGGATGCGGCGGAGCCGACCGGCCGGAGAAGCGGGTGCAGGCCAGATCCATCCCGCCCCAGAAGAAATGCACCGGACTGACCTTGCCCACGAAATGCGACCGGAACTCACCCACCACCCGGTTCGCCTGCACCAACTGCCGCCAGAACAGCGCCGCCGCCGCACCGTCGTAGGAGGCGTGCTCATGATCCTCGGCGAACGGGATCGCCGGGTCGACCTCGTTGGGGCGCGGTCGGATCGGTGCGGCGATCCCGAGTTCGTCGAGCATCGCCATCACCCGCGAGTAGAACTCGGCGACCGCCATCGGCCGCAGCGGAAGGCTCCGCACCCCACCGTCGCTGCTACGCACGTCGAGCCGGTGGCCGATGAAGTCGAACTCGATCTCGAAAGCTCCCGTCCCGTACGGGATGGCGGACGTCGTCAACCCGCGTGGGCTCACGTACAACGTCACCTGCCACCAGTGATTGACCATCGGGGCGTGCGCCATACGGATCTTGCCCACGATCTGGGTCCACATGTGCAGGGTGTCGCGGGTGTCGGTCCAGTCCGACACGCGCAGGCTCGGCCAACTCATCGATACCGGATCTGTCATGATTACTCACATCCTTGGCGCTGTCACCATCAGGTGACGGTCGTCGGGGTCGGGTCCTCGGGTTCGGCCGGCCGCACCCGTCGAGCGCCTTCCGAGCGTAGGCGCGTCCGGTGGGTTCCACGTGGCGAACGCTGCGGCCTGCTTGCGGATGCACGGTCGACCAGGGGGCACGACGGGTCAGCGTGGCAGGTCGAGCAGGACGACCGCGTCGATCTCGACGACCTGGCCCGGGAGCGCCAGTTCCACGGCCCCGAAGGTGGTGCTCGTCGGTCCTCATCCTGTTCGTGGTGTGGCGGTGGCGAGAGCCCGGTCCTGTCCGGGGTTCGGCCGTGGCGTCAGCGGTATTCGGGATTGGCGGCGTCCGGATGCACTCCCGCGTCCCAGGCGGTGCGCTGGTTGCCGTATGCCGGAAACCCACCGGCCTGGCGGATCATCGACGCCAGGTGCAGCAGGTTGTACGTCATGAACGCCGTGTTGCGGTTCGTGAAGTCGTTCTCCGGCCCACCAGAACCCTCGTCGAGGTAGGACGGCCCGGGGCCGACCTCGCCGAGCCACCCCGCATCGGCCTGCGGCGGCACCGTGAAACCGATGTGCTGCAAGCTGTACAGGATGCTCATCGCACAGTGCTTCAGGCCGTCCTCGTTGCCGGTGAGCAGACAGCCACCGACCCGCCCGTAATACGCGTACTGGCCCTGCTCGTTGAGGACACCCGAATAGCCGTACAGCCGCTCGATCACCCGACGCGTCACCGAACTGTTGTCACCCAGCCAGATCGGACCCGCGATGACCAGGATGTCGGCCGCCAACACCCGCCCCAGCAACGCCGGCCACTCGTCGCCGTCCCACCCGTGCTCGGTCATGTCGGGTCGTACGCCGGTGGCGATGTCGTGGTCGACCGCGCGGATCTGGTCCGCGCTGACCCCGCTCGCCTCCATGATCGCCACACTGCGGTCGACCACCCCCTGGGTGTGGCTACGGCCGGGAGACCGGTTGAGGGTGCAGTTGATGTACATCGCACGCAGCCCGGTGAAGTCGGGCTTCTCGATCGCCGTCGCGGTCATGGGGTCCTTCCGTGTGGTCGGTCGTACCGGCGGACCGTCGCTCGGGTAGGCCCACGTCACGAGTGTCGGAGGCGGCGGGTCGCGCCGGATCGGCCGGTCAATCGGTCGGTCCTGCGCGCGACTCGCCTCATGTGCGTCGCCGGACCGGAGTTCCCCGGGTGGGGCGATGTCCGGAGTTAGACTCGCCGGTCATGGGACTGCTCACCTTCGGCCTCAACCTCACCGTGGACGGCTGCGTCGATCACCAGGAGGGGATCGCCGACGACGAGACGCACGCCTTCTTCACTCGTCTCATGGACGAGGCCGGGGCCATGCTGTGGGGCCGCGTCACCTACGAGATGATGGAGAGCGCCTGGCCGGCCGTCGCTCGCGGCGACGAACAGGCGCCGCCGGCCCTGCGTGAGTGGGCGGTCAAGCTGGAGGCCAAACCCAAGTACGTGGTGTCGTCGACGCGCCACCACTTCCCGTGGGCCAACAGCCACCACATCGACGGTGACCTGCGTGAGGGTGTGCAAAAGCTCAAGGACGAGACACCGGCCGGGGTCCTGCTCGGAAGCGGCACGCTGGCGACCGAGCTCGACCGGCTGGACCTGATCGACGAGTACGAGTTGCTCATCCACCCCAGGATCGCCGGCCACGGTCCGACGCTGCACCAGGGCGGGCTGCCCGGCACGCGCCGGCTCGAACTGGTCTCGGCGGAGCCGTTCCGCAACGGTGTGGTGGCCGTGCACTACCGTCGCGCGCGTTGAGTCACCGCGGTCCGTCGCCCCGTTCGCGGCCGTCGACGCGGTCGAGTAGTTCCTGGATCCGTCCGGCCTCGGCGCCCGTTGCGAGGGCGAGCGCGAGCAGGATCCGGCACTTGCCGGGGTTGAGGCCCTGACCGGCGACGATGCCGGCTCGGCGCAGTCGGGGGCTGGGTCGCACCCGGCCCGCAGCGCTGCGGTACGACTGGCACACCACCACCCCAGCCGCTACCGCGCGGACCAGGGCGGCGTGTTCGGCGGGAGTGGGGAATCCGGCACCGGTGCCGGCGCTGACCAGACCGGCCGCGCCGGCGGCGACCGCCGCGTCGATCAGCACCCCGTCGGCGCCGGGATAGGAGACGACCAGATCCACCCGTGGCACGGCGGCGCCCATGACGTCCAGCACCGGCGGGGTGTGCTGCTCCCGGTGATGGAAGATCACGGTGCCATCGGGGTCGACGAAGCCGAGCGGTCCCAGTTCAGCGCTGCGGAAGGCGTCGGATCCGGCGGTGTTGGCCTTGGTCACCCGACGGGGTGCCCAGATCGCCCCGTTCATCGCCACCACCGGTCCCCGCCCCGCCGCCTGCGGGCTGGCTGCCACCCGTACCGCGTCGACGAGGTTGAGCGGGCCGTCCCCGCTCAGCGCCGAGAGCGGGCGCATCGCGGCGGTGAGGACCACCGGCTTGCCGGGTGCGAGCACCAACTCCAGCAGGAATGCCAGTTCCTCAAGAGTGTTGGTGCCGTGGGTGATCACGACCCCTGTCACCTCGTCGTCGGCCAGGGCGGTGCGCACGTGTCGGGCGATGCCGAGCATGTCCGGCAGGTCGAGGGCGTGGCTCGGGGCTGCGGGGAGGCTGATCTGCCGTATCTCGGCGATGTCGGCGACCTCCGGCACCGCGGCCACCACCTCGGCCAGCGACAGCCGCTGCGACTCCGTTTCCGCGTAACCGGTCAGGTCCAGACTGCTCGGCGACCAGCCCGTGATCGTGCCACCGGTGCCGACCAGGGCGACGACCTTCGCTGCGTTCACGTCCGCGCCGGTCGTCTGCGCGCCGACGCGGTGGCTCTCCCGAGCATCGTCGGGGCCACCTCTCCTGGTGATCGGAACTCCGAGCCTGACATTACCCGTATCGTACGTCGTACGATACGGGTAATCAAGAACGGTTGGCGGCGGACCGAGGCGCGGGGCGGAAGGTGTTTCCGCTGGTCAGTTCGCCTGAATCCGACGCAGGAGCCCGTCGAGCAGGCAGTCCAATCCGAACTGGAACTGCTCGTCGCTCGGCAGCGTCGTCACGTCGCCGGCGAGCGACACCAGATTCGGGAACTCCGCCAGGGGCAACGCGGAGTAGAAATGGGTCCGCTGGCGGCACAACTCCTCGACGTCGGGCAGGTCGGGCTTGCCCCACGGTCGGGGTGCCTGGTAGCTGGCGAAGCCGAGGGTGTAGTGGACGATCAGACCGTACGCCTGGACCGCCTCACGGCCCTCGAACCCGACCTCGCGCAGCCTGCCCACCACCGCCTCCATCGCCCCACGCAGCGAATCCGGGCTGGTGGTCACGCGGGTGGTGAAGAGCCGCACGATGCTGGGATGCTCCCGCATCATCCGGAGGAACGCCGAGGCCAGGCTCTGCACCACCGCCCGCGGTTCCGTCTCCTCCGCCGGCGGCAGGGTGAAGCCACCGAGCACGTGGTCGGCGATGGCGTCGAGGATCTCTTCCTTGTTGCGGAAGTAGCTGTAGAGCGTCATCGCACCGCTGCCGACGTCGGCGGCGAGCCGGCGGATGGTGAGGGCCTCGATGCTCTCCTCGTCCGCGATCCGCGTCGCCGCCTCGATGATGTGCTCGCGGGTGACCGTGCTGCGGGGCAGCGACGTTCTGCTCGTGCGGGAAGCCGGCATCGTCGATCCTCCAAGTGGCCGTGAAGCACTCACCACCGATCCTCGTTGGTGCACCATACCGTACAGCGTTCCTGCGATCGGCCGCGAGGCTGAGGGCGCCTCATCCGATCGTCGTCGGCGTCACCGTCGCAAGAAGCACCGCACGCAGCCGGGCCGCCGACGGCAGCTCGTCCAGGCCGGCACACAGCCCGATCAACTCCGTCGCGGGGCCCGGCATCGCCGCTCCCACGTTCCGGTGGTACTTCTCGACGATCTCCCGCTCGTCGTCCAGGCTGGGCGCATCGCCCACGTACGCCCGGACGGGCGCCGCGTCGGGCAGACACACCTCCACCCGAGCGCTCCAGCGCGCCGGCAGATCCGCCGTCAGGTCCTCGGCGGGCACCAGCTCGACCGGGGGCGCCGCCGGAGACAGCGCCGCGCGGATGAAGGTGACGTCGCGGGTGCGGCCGGCCACATGGGCCGCGACCGCGACCGTGGCGCTCGCTGCCGCCTCGGCCGGTCCCTGCGGCGACCGGGTGTCGGTGACGAAGCGGCACAACGGGGCCGGCAGGTGCACCTCCACCCGCCGCGCCCTCGCCACCGGCGTGCCTTCGGCCGACAGTCGGTCCAGCGCGGCGAGCGCGGCATGCAACGGCCGGGCGAAGGGGTAGCGCTTGACGGCACAGCCGAGCAGGTGCGGCATGCTGCTCCCGGTCGGCGGCGTCGGTGGCACCGCCGCTCCCGGCAGCCCCCCGTCCAGCAACGCGACGTCCCCGCGCAGACCGGCCGCCGCCTGGTAGCCGGCCTCCACGCCGCAGGCCGCCGCCCGACCGCCCGCCAGGTAGTGCCCCTCCCCCAGCGCCCCGCCGCCGATCGGGCCACCGCTGGCGTGTGCGGCCAGTGCCACCGCCTGCCGCCGGCCCGCCTCGTCCAGACCCAGCAACCGGGCGGTGGCCCAGGCCGCCCCGAGCGCGCCGAGCGCGGCGGTGGGCCACCAGCGGTACGCGTACAGTCCCGGGCCGCCGAGCCGCAGCCCCGCCTCGACGACCACCTCGTAGCCGCCGAGCAGCGCATCGGCGAGGTCCCGGCCGGAGCTGCCGACCCGGGCGGCGACGGCCAGCGCCGCCGGTACGACGACCGCCGGTGGCACCACGGCACCGGCGGAGTGGATCGCGTCGAACTCGTCCAGGTGCAGGTAGGTCGACTCCAGCAGGACCGCCGTCCGCAGCGAACGGGGCGAGGCGTCGCCCAGCACGGGCACCGGCCCCGCCTCGTCGACGAGGTCGGCGAAGCGGCGCAGCGGGGCGACGCTGGGATGCGTCACGCCCGCGACCAGACAGCCCAGCGCGTCCAGCAGGTGCAGGCCGACGCGCGTGCGCACGCTCGGGTCGACGGCGTCGACCACCGCGTCGGCGCGGGCGACGAGTGCGGGGACGAGCGAGCCGCTCATGCCGACCGTTCTCTGGCGGACAGGTTGTCCGCGAAGGACTCCATCAGCTCGTACGGCAGGTCGTAGGAGCCGACGTGCTGGAGGAAGACGTTCGTCGCTCCCGCCGCCGCGACCTCGTCGATCCGGGCGGCGATCTGTGCGGTGGTGCCGAAGAGGCAGAACGCCCGGGCGAAACGCACCGCCATCTCGTCGGTGATCCACTGACCGCAGACCCGGACCGCCTCGGCCCAGTCCTCGGCGTGCACGGTGTCCGGGTAGAGCCCCGGCACGACCGGCGGCACCTGCACGTCGATCCCGGCCAGGGCCAGCGCGGCGGCGCCGCCCTTCTGCGCGATCCCCGCGCAGATCGGCTTGAGCATCCGGGCGTCGGCCTCGACGTCGTCGGTGACGTGGCAGTACGCCGACACCACGATCTCCAGGTCCGCCAGGGACCTGCCGCTGGCCTCTGCGCCCTCCCGGACCCGGCCGAGACCTGCGGTGAGGGTCGCCGGGGAGACCCCGGAGAGCAGGATCACCCCGTCGGCGATCTCACCGGCCAGCCGCAGGTTCTTCGGTCCGCTCGCCGCGACGAAGACCGGCAGCTCGGCGTCCGGGTCGCGCAGCCGCGAGCGCACCGGGCCGAAGTCGACCTCCGCGCCGCCGAGCAGGTCGCGGACCTGCCCCAGCCGCTCCCGCAGGTTGGCCTGGGTGGTGGAGCGCAGCCCGACCGGCTCCACCGCGCTGTTGCCCACTCCGACGCCGAGCACGAAGCGGCCCGGCGCCGCCTCGGCCACGGTCCGTGCCCCTGAGGCGACCACCGACGGATGCCGGGTCTCCACGTTGGTCACCGCCGTGCCGAGGCGCAGCCGCTCGGTGCGCAGCGCCATCGCGGTCAGGGTGGCGAAGACGTCTCGCCAGAGCAGTTGGGAGTCCGGCACCCAGACCTCGTCGAAGCCGAGTTCCTCGGCGCGCTGTGCCGCCCGGGCGAGTTGGTCGACCGGGCGGCAGGCCGGCAGCCGGATGCCGATCCGGACGCTCACGCCGCTCTCGAAAGGTGCGCGATGTTCAGCTCGTCGAAGCGTTCGCTGTGCTCGTGCTGCGGCCAGTGGCCGCACTTCGGGAAGATCTCCAGTGTGGAGCCGGGGATGCTCCTGTGCATGCGGTTGGCCTCGGGGATCTCACCGAACGGGTTCTCCGCGCCCCAGACGATCAGGGTGGGCGCCTGGATCCGGCCCATCTGCTCCTCGGTGAGCAGGTCCGGCTGGCGGTTCTCGATCTCCTGCAACGCCAGCAGGTTGTCGATCGCCGCGACGAACTCGGGACGGTGGTAGATCGCGTGGCGGATCTCCACCAGTTCCTCGCTGACGTCCTTGGCGGGCTCGTGCATCAGCAGGTGCAGGCGCTTCCTGGTCAGGTCGATGTCGTCGCTGGTGACCGCGGCGCGGGTGCTGGTCTTGATCCGCTCCATCACGGTCGGGTTGGCGACGGTGCCGCCGGGGGCGACCAGCGTCAGGTGACGAACCCGGTCGGGGTGGTCGGCCGCGAGCCGTCCGCCGACCCAGCCGCCCAGCGACTCGCCGACGATGTGGAAGCGGTCCAGACCCTCGGCATCCGCGTAGTCCAGCACGTGCCGGACGTACCGCTCGATGCGGTAGGGCTCCGCCACGGTGTCGGTGTAGCCGTGGCCCAGCATGTCGATCGCGTGGCAGGCGAAGCGTGCGGCGTGCGCCGGCAGGTTGCGGACGAACGCTTCAAGGTGCCCGCTGGTGCCGTGCAGGAAGATCACGGGGTCGCCCGAACCCGCCTGTAGCGTCCGGGTGCGGACCCCGTTCGCGTCGACGAAGCGGAGCTGGAACTCCAGCTCGGTCAGGTCGGTCCAGATGCTCATGGATACCTCGATTCGGGAGTCTGTCTACGGTCAGGAGGCGGGACGCAGCGAGGCGACGGCCATGCCGGTCAGCCACTGCGCGATCGGCGCGTACGCGTGGGTGGTGCTCTGGGCCGGGCCGACCGCGGCGGCCATGGCCACCCACGAACGGATCTCCTGGGCGCCGTTGCCGGCCTCCTCGTCGACCTGCTCGGCGGAGAGCCCGACGAACTCGCTGAGGTCGCCGGTTTCCAACGCCGCCAGGAACCGCCTGTCGAATTCGGGGTTGATGTCCGCCTCGGCGGCCCGGATGATCTGGCGCCGGCGGACCTCGTACTCCTGCCAGGAGTTGCGGCCCTCCAGCCACGCCTCGACCAGGAAGCGGTCGTCGTCGGAGAGCGTCTCGTACCACTTGGGCCAGGGCAGCCGGTGGGACAGGCCACCCGAGGCGATGACCGCCACCCGTTTGTCCCGCCCGTCCGCGCGGATCGCCCGCCCGATCGCCGCGCCGAGCGCATGGCAGCGGCGCAACGACGGCAGCGGCGGGGCGAACATGTTCACCACCACCGGCACGATGGGTACGTCCAACGACGGCACCAGGTGCTGGTAGCTGTGGGTGATCCCGTGGTCGACCTGCATGCGCAGCGAGAAGGCGGGATCGAAGTCCTCGCTCAGGGTGTCGACCAGGTGCCGGGCCAGCTCGGGGTCGGCGGGCAGCCGCCCCTCGGGGGTCTTCGCCTCTCCGGCGCCGAGCACCTCCCCCACCCCGACCGTGATCGCCGGCATCAGGTCCAGGAACATGCCCCGGAAGTGGTTCGAGCCGATGATGACCACGGTGTCCGGGCGGGCCTGTGCGAGTTCGTCGCGGGCTGCCGCGAGGCCCGCCCGGAAGTCGATCGCGCCGGGTTCGTCCGCGACCTCGTCCCAGTGGGTGTTCATCAGGGTGCTGTGCGAGGCGCCGACACCGAGGACGATCGAGCTCATGGCAGCTTCTCCAGCTCTGCGCGGTCGCGGGTGCAGGTGGTCACGATCGCGTGGATCAGGGTGCGGGTGAGTCGCTCCATCTCCCGTACGTCCACGACGTTCATGCCCATCGGGAAGTCGACCGGCAGCGGGGCGCCCGCGCCGGCCCGGTTCATGCCGATCCGCGCGGTCGGTAGCCCCCGGGCGCGCAGGATGTTCGCGTCGGTCGCGCCGCTGCTGGCCAGGATCGGCTCGTGCGGCCGGCCCTCGCTCTCCGCCCAAGCGGCCTTTGCCGCCCGGACGATCCAGTTCTCCTCGGGGGTCGCCGTGGCCGGGATCGACAACGTCATCTCCGAGCTGGCGTCGAGTCCGGGGTTGGCCGCGACGATCCCGGCGAGCGCCGCCTCGAACTCCCGCTTGACGGACATCGGGTCCTGGTCCGGGCCGAGCCGCAGGTCGACCCGGAGTCGACACTGGGCGGGCGAGATGGCGGCGGTGCGTGGCCAGCCGCCCTCGATGGAGCCGATGTGGCCCTGCGGCGCGACCAGACCCCGGGTGTGCGACTCGGCGTACGCCACGAAGAAGCGCTCCAGGCCCTGGGCCACGATGCCGGCGTCGACGATGGCGTTGCGGTACGGCACCCGGTGCCGGCTACCGACATAGCCGTACGTGCCGCGCACCGTGACCTCGAACCAGCAGAGCCCGACCTCCTCCCAGTGCACGGCCCAGCCGGGCTTGGCGATCAGGGCGTAGTCCGCCCAGACGCCCTGCTCCAGCAGGAACGAGCAGCCGTTGCCCTGACCGGCGTTGTAGCGCGTCGCCCCGGGGCGACGGTTGGTGGGCATGCCGCCCGCGCCGAGGCCGACGATCGCGTCACCGCGCAGCGGCACCCCGGCCCTGCGGACGGCGTCGACCGCGGCGATCAGGCACGCGCCGTGTCCCTTGGGGTTGCTCGCGCCCAGGCCGAGCACGTAGTCGCCCTCGATCGACGCCTCGGCCCGCATGTCGCGCCGCAGCTCGTCGCCGATCCAGGGAAGGTCCTCCTGCTCGGTGCCGACGGTGAGGGTGTCGATCGGGGCGTACAGCAGCAGGTCGGCGCCGGTCCCGTCGCCGCGCAGGCGGCCTACGGCGTTGCCCTGCTCCTCGTCGATCGGCTGGTATCGGCCGTCCAGACCGCGGGTGGTCAACTCCTGGGCGAGCCACCGTGCCAGCGGTGCCTCCTGCCCGGTGGGGCTCGGGATGCTCGTCATCCCGGCGATCAGGTCGCGCAGCTCGGCCCGGTCGATCTGGTCCCGGGCGGCGGTGATCCACTCCCGCTCCTGGGGGGTCGTGCTCACGTCGGTGCTCCTCGCGGTCGCGGACACCTCACACCCTCCGGTTCGTCCGGACGGTCGTGCCCGTGGTGCGGATCAGCACGGTGTCCAGCCACCGGCGTACCGGCGGGATGGTCAGGGCCGCGACGGCCAGCACCGGAACGGACAGCAACACTTTGCGCATGGGTCCTCCTCCACTGGGTGTACTGCGGGATGTCCGCTGGTTCGCCGGTCGGCGACGCGGGTCAGTCGGCGAGGCGGGTCAGTCGGCGTCCAGGAAGGCGCGGGCCACGGCCGTGTAGGCCGCCGGCCGCTCCTGCTGCGGGTGGTGTCGGCTGCGACCGAGCACGTGGACATCGGCGCGGGGCAGCGCCGACGCGAGGCGCAGCGCGTACGCCGGGTCGGCGAAGGGGTCGTGCGAGCCCCAGAGCAGCAGCACCGGCGCCGCCACCTGTGGGAGGTGTCGGGTGAGGTCCTCGGGGGCGCCGCGTCGGCTGGCGTCGGTGGCGATGGCCCGGCACTCCGGCCGGATGCTCGCCGCGTACCGGTCGCGCACGGTCTGCGCCGGCGCTCCCGCGCGGTCGAACCACTCGTACCTGCCGATCAGGTCCGCCATCTTCGCCAACGACGGTCCGTCGCCGCCGAAGTAGGTGTCCCGGATCGCCGGTCCGGAGACACCGGTGCCGGTCGGGTTCGGGATCGGCACGCTGCCGGTGAGTACGATCCGCCCCACCCGCTCGGGTGCCAGGGCGGCCAGCCGCAACGCGACCGAGCCGCCGAAGGACTGGCAGACCAGATCCACGGTGGGCAGTTCGAGCGCGTCGAGGGCCGCGAGCAGATGCCGGGCGTGCCAACTGAAGACCGGATCGGTCACCACGGGCACGTCAGAGGCCCCGAACTGCGGCAGGTCGAGCATGATCAGTCGGCGCCCGGCGGCGAGCCGATCCGCGACCGGGCCGAAGTCGTTCCACGCCGAGCATCCGGGACCGCCGCCGTGCAGCACCACGGTGGGTCGGCCGGTGCCCAGTTCGCGGTAGTGCAACGCCACTCCGGCGGCGTCGACCCGCAGTGCCTCAGCAGCCATTCGGCGGTGCCTTGTGCGGCTGCGGCGTGGGCGCCGCCTTCTCGATCATTCGCCGCCAGCCGGTGATGGACAGGTCGGGCCGGTAGAGCTTCTCCGGCGGGGCGTCCATGACGTCGACCATCCACGCGTCCTGCGCGGTGAACTGCCCGTGGAACAGCCATCGGATCGCGGCCAGGTACTTCGCCTTGAAGAGCAGGCCCTTGGGTCCGTCCTCGAACCGCACCATGATCTGCACGTAGCGGACCCGGTCGGCGTCCACCGGCACGTACCACTCGTAGTGGATGAAGTCCGGGTACGCCACCCGCAGCAGCCCGGGCAGCCGGATCGAGACGAAGCCGGGGAGGTTCAGGCCGGCGATCACGGGGTTGACGTTCTTGCCCTTGCCCGGGGCGTCGGGCAGCGGCATCCGCTTCCACCAGCGCTTGTTGGTGAAGGTGCCCAGGCCCGGGAAGTGCGCGTCCCAGTGCACCTCGTCCTGCACCCGGATCAGCCAGGGGCCGTGCTCCTCCACCCGGGTCTTGTTCCAGGCCGGCATCACCTTGAACAGCCGCCAGAGCGCGGTGTTGTGCAGGTACTTCGCGTGCCCCTCGTCGAAGCCATTCTCGGCGGCGAAGCGCCAGTTGCCCTCGCGGATGTCGTACTTGCCGCCCAGCACGTGGTCGTTGTCGAGCAGCTCCGCCGGGATGTCCTGCTCGATCGGGTGCGGCTCGTCGTCGCCGACGAAGACCCAGACCAGTCCGAGGCGTTGTGCCGTCGGGTAGGTCTTGACCGACACCCGGCCGCAGATCGGCGACTCCGGGCCGTCGGTGAGGACGGCGGCGAGCTTGCCGTTGGTGACGTCGAAGGTCCAGCCGTGGTAGGGGCAGCTGACCGTGCCGGGGAACTGACGCCGGCCGAGGGAGAGCGGCACGCCGCGGTGCGGGCACCGGTCGTGCAGGGCGTGCACGACGTCGCCCTTGCGGACCAGCACGATCTTCTCGCCCAGCAGCGTCACCGCGTGCGGCTTGTCGCCGATCTCGCGCTCCCACACCACGGGGTACCAGTAGTTGCGGAAGCCCAGCGTGGCCGCGTCGTAGGTGGGCCACTGCGACCAGTCCTGGCCGGGCTGGGGTCGGTTCGCGCGACCGGCGGTGGGGCGGGACGGCGCGCTCTCGTCCTTGGGCTGAACAGTCATGACCCGTCCTCTCGGCTGGCGTTTCGCCGGACTACGCATGTCCGGTACATAGTACGGTCTAGTGCACGGGAGTCAAGAGATCCCCAGGTCACGCGTCCACGACCAGACGTTCACCGGAAGCCCGGGAGACGCAGAGCATGATGGTGCGGCCCGCCACCCGCTCCTCGTCGGTGAGCAGAGAGTCGCGGTGGTCCGGGACGCCGTCGAGGACCTTCACCTCGCAGGTGCCGCAGATGCCCTCCCGGCACGCGCTGGGAATGGAGACCTGCACCGCGTCCAGCGCATCCACCGCGCTCTCGTCGGCCCCCACCGTCACGGTGACGCCGGAGGCCGCGCAGACCAGCTCGAAGGGGCGGTCCTCCCCCTCGACGACGACCTCCCGGGCCCGGAACCGCTCCAGGTGCAGCGTCCCGCCGGGCCATCCGGCGCAACGCTCCTCGACGGCGTCGAGCAACCTCTCGGGCCCGCAGCAGTAGACGACGGTGCCCGGCCGGAGGTCGCCGAGCAGCTCGGCGAGGTTCAACAGGCCCGCCTCGTCCTCGGGCACCACATGGACGCGGTCGCCGTGGTGGTCCAGTTCGTCGAGGAAGGCCAGGGTGCGTCGCGACCGGCCGCCGTAGACGAGCCGCCAGTCGGCGCCGTCGGCCTGCGCCTGCGCCACCATCGGCAGCAGCGGCGTCACGCCGATGCCGCCCGCGATGAAGAGGTACCGCTGCGCCGGTTCCAGCGCGAACCGGTTGCGGGGGCCACGCACCCGGACCAGGTCGCCGGGGCGCAGCGACTCGTGGACATACCGCGAGCCGCCCCGACTGGCCGGCTCGTTCAGCACGGCCACCCGGTAGCGGCGCCGGTCCGCCGGGTCGCCACAGAGGGAGTACTGCCGCGTCGCGGCGGGCAGCAGCAGGTCGATGTGGGCGCCCGGCGCCCAGGCCGGCAGCTCGCCGCCGTCGGAGTCCTCGAGGACCACCGAGATCACGCAGTCGGACTCCCACCGCATGGTCCGGACCAACAGCTCCCACTCCGGTTCCGACACCGTCATGGCTGCTCTCCCTCCGCATCGCCGGTGCCGGAGGCGGCGGTCGACGCCGCTGCCAGGTCCAGCGCGACGTCCACGATCATGTCTTCCTGCCCGCCGACCAGCCCTCGTCGGCCGACCTCGACGAGGATGGACCGGGTGTCCAGCCCGTAGCGCTCGGCCGCCGCCTCCGCGTGCCGCAGGAAGCTGGAGTACACCCCGGCGTAGCCGAGCGTCAGGGTCTCGCGGTCCACCCGCACCGGTCGCTCCTGCGTGGGCCGGACCAGGTCGTCCGCCGCGTCCATCAGCGGGAAGAGCTGACAGTCGTGCTGCCAGCCGAGCAGATCGGCGACGGCGATGAACGCCTCCAGCGGGCAGTTGCCGGCGCCGGCGCCCTGGCCGGCCAACGAGGCGTCCACCCGCGACGCGCCGTTCTCCACCGCGACGACCGAGTTCGCCACCCCCAGCCCGAGGTTGTGGTGCGCGTGGATGCCGATCTCCGTCTCGGGGCGCAGCGCGTCGCGGTAGGCCCGGACCCGGTCGCGGACGCCGTCCATGGTCAGCCGGCCGCCGGAGTCGGTCACGTAGACGCAGTGCGCTCCGTACGACTCCATCAGCGTGGCCTGTCGGGCCAGTTCCGCCGGCTCGGCCAGATGCGACATCATCAGGAAGCCGGAGACGTCCATCCCCAGTTCACGGGCGTGCGTGATGTGCTGTGCGGAGATGTCGGCCTCGGTGCAGTGGGTGGCGACTCGCACGGAGGTCACGCCGAGGTCGTGGGCGCGGCGCAGATCGTGCAGCGTGCCGATGCCCGGCAGCAGCAACGCGGTGAGCTTCGCGTCGCGCACCACCGTGGCGGCCTGGCTGATCCACTCCCAGTCGGTGTGGGCGCCGAGTCCGTAGGTGAGGCTGCTGCCCGCCAGCCCGTCGCCGTGGGTGACCTCGATGGCGGCGACGCCGGCCGCGTCGAGGGCGGCCGCGATCGAGGTCACCTGGGCGATCGAGTAACGGTGCCGAACGGCGTGCATGCCGTCGCGCAGCGTCACGTCCTGGACGTAGACCCGGGGCCCGCTCATGCCTGTGCCTCCCGTCGCGCCATCCGCTCGGCGACGCGCAGCGCGGCGGACGTCATGATGTCCAGGTTCCCGGCGTACGCGGGCAGATAGTGGGCGGCCCCCTCCACCTCGAGGAAGACCTGCACCACCCAGCAGTCGTGCCCGCCGGGGGCGTCGGTGAGCGCGTCGACCGGTTCCCCCTGCGCCACCCGCCGGAACTGGACCTGCTGTTTGAGCCGGTATCCCGGCACGTACTCCTGGACCCGGGCGACCATCTCGGCGATCGAGGCGGCCACCTCGGCCTGGTCGCAGTCGTCGACCAGGCACAGCACGGTGTCGCGCATGATCAGCGGCGGCTCGGCCGGGTTCAGGACGATGATCGCCTTGCCCCGGGTGGCCCCACCGACCACCTCCAGGCCCCGGGCGGTCGTCTCGGTGAACTCGTCGATGTTGGCCCGGGTGCCCGGCCCCGCCGACCGGGAGGCGATCGAGGCCACGATCTCGGCGTAGCGGACCGGTGTCACCGCGGAGATCGCGGCGACGATGGGAATGGTCGCCTGGCCACCGCAGGTCACCATGTTCACGTTCGGCGACTGCAGATGCTCGTCGAGGTTGACCGTCGGCACCACGTAGGGCCCGATCGCCGCCGGCGTCAGGTCGACGACCTGCTTGCCGTGGCGGCGAAGTACCGCGTCGTGGTGGGCGTGCGCGCCCGCCGAGGTCGCGTCGAAGACGATCTCGATGTCGGCGAAGCCCGGCATCGCGACGAGCCCCTCGACGCCCTGCGCGGTGGTCGGCACGCCGAGCCGCCCGGCGCGGGCCAACCCGTCGGAGGCGGGGTCGATGCCGACCATGGCGCCCATCTCCAGCGTCTCGGAGAGCCGGAGCACCTTGATCATCAGGTCGGTGCCGATGTTTCCGGAGCCGATCACGGCCACCTTCGTCGTGCTGCTCACTGGCCCTCCTCGCCGAACGTCGCGCGCACCGTGCCGAGGCCGCCGATCGTGGCCGCGTACCGCGCCCCCGGGGTCACCGGGACCATCGGGCCGAGCGCCCCGCTGAGCACCAGCTCGCCGCCGCGCAGCGGATCACCCAGGCGCTGGGCGGTGTTGGCGAGCCAGACCACCGCGTTGACCGGATCGCCCAGACAGGCCGCGCCGGCGCCGGCGGAGACCTCCACGCCGTCGCGGTCGAGCCGCATCGGCGCCGCCGGCAGGTCGATCGCGCCCGGCGACACCGGCCTGGTGCCGAGCACGAACAGGCCGCTGGAGGCGTTGTCGGCGACGGTGTCCACGATGGTGATGTCCCAGGCCGCCACCCGGCTGTCCACCACCTCCAGGGCCGGGAGTACGAATTCCGTGGCCCGCAGCACGTCCAGCGCGGTGACGGGACGGTCCGGCAGGTCCACCGCGAGGACGAACGCCACCTCGGCCTCGATCTTCGGCTGGAGCAGCCGCGTCGCCGCGATCGGCTCGTCCTGACCCACCGCCATGCTGTCGAACAACGTGCCGACGTCGGGCTGGTCGACGCCGAGCTGCCGCTGCACCGCGACCGAGGTCAGGCCGATCTTTCGGCCGACCCGTCGCGCGCCGGCGGCCTGGGCACGTGCGACGTTGAGCCGCTGCACCGCGTAGGCGCCGTCGACGTCACCCGGGGCGAACAGATCCCGCACGGGCGCGCACGGCCGGCCGGTGCGCACCGCCTCGTGCAGGCGCTCAGCGGCCTCCGTGAGCTGCTGCTCGGTCACGTCATGCTCCTGCCGATCGGGGGGCGTTGGCCTGTGTCGACCATGTCAAAGCTTTGTACCGTACATAGTACGACGGGTCAAGGGTTCACCGTTCGGCACCGTCGAGGAACGCGAGCACCTCTCGGGCGAAAGCCTCGGGACGCTGCTCGGGCAGGGCGACCCCGCCATCGGCCAGCACCACGCTGCGGCAGGCGAGCAGCCGGGACAGGATCGGCACGTCCGGCAGCGAGTAGTGGTCGTCCGCACCGCAGAGCACGAGCGTGCGCGCGCGGACGAGCGGCAGCCGGTCCTCCATCCGGTACTCGTTCACCCGCACGTGCCCCTCCTCGACCCGGTCGGCGACCTCCAACGCGTCGGCCACGAACCGGGTCAGGAAGCGCTCCTCGCCGGGTGAGTAGAAGCCCCGGCGGCGGGACCACAGCTCGGTCAGGTGGGTGCCGTCGGCACGCGGCTCGACGTGGTCGATCGGCGGCTGGGCCTGGACCCGGCGGCGACGTGCCTCGTCGACGTAGGGCATGCCGCAGAGCACCAGCGCGGAAACCCGCTCGGCGGCCCGCGCGGCGACCTCGACCGCCACCACCGCGCCGGTGTGGTTGCCGACGAGGGCCACGGACGGCAGGTCGAGTGCGTCGAGGAGGGCCTCGACCCCGTCGGCGAAGAGCCCGATCGACCACGGGTCGGTCACCCGCGCCGACTGGCCGAACCCGATGGTGTCCATCGCCATCGCGCGGGTGCGTTGACCCACCAGGGGCAGCACCCCGGCGTACTCGTGCCAGGATCGCGGGGTCTGGTGCAGGAAGAGGACCGGCGGGCCCGCGCCACACTCGACCAGGTGCACCTGCCCGAGAGCGGTGTCGACATACCGACGGCGGGCGCTCAATCGAACTCACCCGCCAACAGCGCGCCGTATCCCTGTGGCCGCTCGGCCACGCCGCAGATCCGTAGGCAGTGCCAGAGCAGTGCCTGGTTGCTGGCGACCACCGGTCGGCCGAAGTCCTCCTCGATCGCGGCCAGCACCGGCGCCAGCCGGATTCCGGCGCAGCTGATCAACAGCCCGTCCGCGGCACTGCCGCCCAGACCGGCGGCGAGGTCCCGCCAGACCTGCGGGTCGTGCGTGGCCTGCTCCACCGGGGTCGCACAGGGCAGGCTCGCGACGGAGACGACCTCGAGACCGCGGGCGGTGAGCAGCTCGACCTCGGCCGAGGTCACCTCCTCGACGTACGGGGTGAGCAACGCGATCCGGCCGATCCCGGCGCGTTCGAGCGCGTCCAGCACCGCCTCGATGGTCGTGGTCGAGGGCAGACCGGTGCTCGCGTGGATGCGGGCGTTCACCGACTCCGGGCCGGCGAGCAGCGTGGCCGCGGTGCAGTTCATCGCGATGAGGTCGACCTCGGCGTCGGCCAGCAGCCGGCTGTGCGCCTCCAGGTCGGCCAGGAGCGCATGATCGTCGGCCAGGCTCGAACGACGGAACGGCATCCGCGTGGTCACCAGTTGCACCCCGTCGGGGGCCATCAACTGCAACTCGTAGTCGCAGAGGCCACCGGACGGATAGAGATGTCCGATCCGCGCCGCCGTGCCGAATCCCAGACTCATCCCACCACCTCCGTGTCTCGCCGAAGGCCGTCACCGAACCGGTGTCGACTCGTACAACGTACGGTAGGCTGTCCGGAACAACCAGGGATTGCCGCCCGCAGTTACTTCGCGTGAGCACCTTCATCTTCAGAAAAGGGTGCACGCCCGGCGAAAGGCCAACGAGAGGACGACCCGACCTCTCGATCGAGCTGGTGGGAGACCCTGGAAGTCACGATCACGTATCCACCCCTTGACCGGGTGACATCGAACGGTACATAGTACGGCAAGCGTGTGGCCCGCACGGAGCGTGATGTCCTCAGTGATGCAGGCCGCCGAAGTTCCCCGTAGTTGCCGAACCCCGTATCACCGATCCGTCCCGCGGTGTCTCGACCATTTGGGAGTGCCAGATGAAGTGGAAAACCTCTGCCGTGACGGCGACGGTGGCAGTTCTTCTCCTACCTTCCGTGGCGGCCTGCGGGAGCGATGACTCCGCCGCCGCGAACGGCTCCTACCGGGTGGGCCTGTCGGACCCGGTGTCGTCACAACCGCTCGACCGCGCCTGGGGGCAGGCCACGATCGCGGCGGGCAAGCACGCCGGCATCGACGTGACCGTGCTCGACGCCGCCCTCGACGCCAACAAGCAGGTCTCCGACATCGACCAGTTCGTCGCCCAGCAGATGGACGGCGTGATCGTCTTCCCGCTCGCCCCGAACGCGGTCGACCCCGCCCTCGAACGTGCCCGCACCGCCGGGATCAAGGTGCTGGGCGCCTCCGCGATCATCTCCGAGAACGAGCCGACCGAACCGGTCGCGCCCTACGACGCCGCCTTCAACCAGAACTCCGACGTCGGCGGCGCCCGGCTGCTCGCCGATCATGTGGCCGAGCGGCTCGACGGCAAGGGCCGCGTGCTCGGTATCGGCATCGGCGCTCCCGTTCCCTCGATCAAGTTCATGGTCGAGAACTACGAGAAGTACGTGACCGAGGACCGGCCGGGCATCGAGTGGCTCGGCACCGTCGACAATGCCACCGACGACCAGGCCGGCGGGGAGCGGGCCGCCACCGAGGCGATCGCCCGGTTCCGGGGCGAGATCGACGCGGTGATGGCCTACAACACGGCGAGCGCGATCGGCGCCGCGGTGGCGCTCAAGCGGGCCGGCATCAACGGTGTCGTGATCGTCGGGCAGAACGGCGACCCGGAAGGTGCCCGCGCGGTGCAGCAGGGGCAGATCGACGCGATCGTCGACCTCGTTCCCTGGCGTCAGGGCCTCGTCGGGGTCGAGATCATGCGGCGGCTCCTCGCGGGCGAGACGGTCAAGCCGGTCACCTACCTGCAGCCGGAGCTCTACACCCAGGAGACCATCGGCGAGCGCCTGGACTGGGACGAGGCGATCAGGCAGATCGAAAGTGGCGAGCTGACCTGCGCCAACGGGGGATGCCCGGACCACCTGCGCTGACCGGCCGGCACCGAGCAGGGAGAGCGATGACTACTACCGAGGAGTTGACCTGGCTGGACGCCCACAGCCAGGCGGCCCTGGTCCACGCGGGCCGGCTCACGCCCGGTGACCTGGTGCGGGCGGCGGTCGCGCGGATCGAACGGATGGATCCGACGGTCAACGCCGTGATCCACCGCCGCTTCGCCGCCGCGGTCGCCGAGGCCGACGCCCTGGCCGGGCGCTCGGACCTGCCCTTCCCCGGAGTGCCCATGCTGCTCAAGGACCTCGGCTGCGCGATGGCCGGCGAGCCGGACCAGCAGGGTTCGGTGGTCCTGCGCGACGCCGACCACCGGGCCGCCCGGGACGCCCACGCCACCCGCCGGTTGCGGGCCGCCGGTTTCGTCGTACTCGGCCGGACCGCCGTCCCCGAGTTCGGCCTGGCGGGCAGCACGGAGAGTGCCGCGCACGGCGCGACCCGCAACCCGTGGGCCCTCGACCGGGTCGCCGGGGGCTCCTCCGGTGGCGCCGCCGCGGCGGTGGCGGCGGGCATGGTCCCCCTCGCCCAGGGCAGCGACGGCGGCGGGTCGATCCGCAACCCGGCGGCCTACTGCGGGCTGGTCGGGCTCAAGCCCAGCCGGGGCCGGGTCAGTTCCGGCCCGGACACCCCGGACGCCCTGGTCGGTCACGCGACGTTCGGGGTGCTCACCCGGTCGGTGCGCGACACGGCCGCGCTGCTCGACCTGCTCCAGGGCTACGAGCCGGGCGATCCGGCGGTCGCGCCTGCACCGTCGAGCAGCTACACCGAGGCGATCACCCGTCCCGCCGCCGGGCTCACCATCGGGCTCCTCGACGCCGACCGGCTGCCGCCGGAGTTCGTCGAGCCCGCCAACCGCGACGCCGTACGGGAGTGCGGCGAGTTGCTCGGCCAGCTCGGGCACACCGTGCGGACCTCACACCCCGAGGCGCTGTTCGACCCGGACTACCACGAACGGTTCGTGGACGCGTTGAGCCCTGCGGTCAGCCTCCTCGCCGAGCTGATCCCGACGATGGTCGGTCGCCCGGTCGACGAGAGCGAGCACGGCCTGATCTCGCGTTTCTGGATCGAGCGGGGGCGGGCCCTCGACGCCACCAGTCACCGGCGGGTGATGGCCTGGATGGACCGGTACCGCGAGCGGATGCTGGCCTGGTGGCGGGAACACGACGTGCTGGTCACGCCGGTGTCGCCGTGGCCGCCACCGCCGCTGGGCTGGTTCGACGGGCCGGCCGGGGTCCGGCGGTCCATCGAGTTCCTCCGGTTCGTTCCCCAGTTCAACAGCACCGGCCAGCCCGCCGTGGCGGTGCCGCTGTTCGAACGCGACGGCCTGCCACTCGGCGTGCAACTCGTCGCCGACTACGGCCGCGAGGACCTGCTGCTCCAGCTCGCCGCGCAGCTGGAGGACGCCCGCCCGTGGGCCGGTCGGCATCCGGTCGGGCTGGCTAGCACGGCGGCCCGGCCCGGAGCGGGGGTACGGGAATGAGCGCTCCGCTGCTGCAACTGACCGGAATCCACAAGAGGTTCGGCCCGGTGGCCGCGCTCTCCGGGGTGGATTTCGAGGTGCGCCCGGGTGAGGTGCACGGGCTGGTCGGGGAGAACGGCTCGGGCAAGTCGACCCTGATGAAGATCGCCTACGGTGAGCTGCAACCCTCCGCCGGGGAGATCCGCGTCGACGGTGAGACGGTCACCCTGCGTACCCCGCAGGACGCCGCCCGGCACGGCGTCGTGGCGGTCGCGCAGGAGGTTCCGCTGGTCGACAGCCTCAGCGTCGGCGAGAACATCGTCCTCGGACGGTGGCCCCGGGCCGGCACGGTCGTCAGCCGGCGACGGATGCGGGAACAGGCCGCACAGGTCCTCGACCAGCTCCAGTCGACCCTCGATCCCGAGACACCGGTGTCGGCGCTGGCCCCCAACGACCGTCAGGTGGTGGCCATCGCCCGCGCGTTGGCCACCCAGGCCAGGGTGATCGTGCTGGACGAACCGACCAGCTCGCTGACCGAGGACCGGGCCCAGGCCCTGTTCGACATCGTGCGACGCCTGCGGGACCAGGGCCTGGGGCTGATCTTCATCTCGCAGCGGCTCCCCGACCTGAGTCAGGTCGCGGACCGGATCACCGCGCTGCGCGACGGACAGGTGGTCGGCACGCTGCCCGTGGCGGAGGCGACCGAGGACCGGATCACCCGACTGATCGTCGGGCGTTCCCTGGACGACTACTTCCACCGTTCCCGTCGGCGCAGTCCGGGGGAACCGGTCCTGGAGGTCTCCGGGCTCGCGGCGGGTGGCCGGGCCGAGATCGTGTCCTTCACCGTCCGGGCCGGCGAGGTGCTCGGGCTGGCCGGGCTGGTGGGTTCCGGGCGTACGGAGGTGTTGCGCGCGGTGTTCGGTGCCGACCGGCCCACCGAGGGCCGGATCCAGGTCAACGGCCGGCAACTGCGCGCCGGTTCGCCCAGAGCGGCGATCCGTTCCGGCGTCGCCTTCGTCACCGGCGACCGCAAGGGCGAGGGCCTGGTGTTGAGCCGCAGCGTGGCGCAGAACATCACCCTCGCCCGGGGGCGGCTCTCGCTGCGGCCGATCTCCGGGCGCGGCGAGGCCGCCACGGTCACGAAGCTGATCGAGCGGATGCGGATCCGGCCACCGGACCCCGACCGGTTGGCCGGCGAGCTCTCCGGCGGCAACCAGCAGAAGGTGGTGTTCGCCAAGTGGATCGCGCTGGGCCCCCGGCTTCTGCTGCTGGACGAGCCCACGCGGGGCATCGACGTGGGTGCCAAGTCGGAAATCTACGGCCTGATCGACGAATTGGCCGCCGCCGGGGTGGCGGTGGTGCTCAGCAGTTCTGAGAACTCCGAACTGATCGGTGTCTGCGACCGGGTGCTGGTGCTTTTCGACGGGCGCGTCGTGGCCGAGCGCGAGTGCGACGGACTGGAAGAGGTGGAGGTGGCCCACTATGCGGCCGGTGGACATGAGCAGTGACACTGCGATCGCGGCACAACCGGCCGGCCGGGCCGTCGTGGGCCACGTCTACCAGAGCGTCAAGGGGTACGGGGGCGCCCTCGGTGGCCTGCTGATCCTGCTCGTCTATCTGATCAGCACCCAACCGTTCTTCCTGACGAAGGCGAACATCCTCAACGTCCTGGCGACCAACAGTCCCTTGATGCTGGTGGCGGTCGGGCTCACCTTCGTCATCCTCAGCGCGGGCTTCGATCTGTCGGTCGGCTCGGTGATGGCCGCGACCGGGGTCACGGTCTACTTCGTGTTGGATGCCGGGGCACCGGCGCCGGTGGCGCTCGTCGCCGGGCTCGCGACCGGGGCGCTGCTCGGCGCCGGGCTCAACGGCCTGCTCATCGGGGGTTTCCGCCTCAACTTCTTCGTGGTGACCCTCGGCACGATGACGTTGATCAGCGGGCTCGTCCAGGTCTCCACCAACGGCAGTACGTACTCGATCGACTCCCCCGGCATCTTCTACGCCATCGGCAACGGAAGTGTCCTCGGCGTACCGGCGCCGATCTGGATCGCCCTGGGCGCGGTGCTGCTGGCCGGCGCCGTGCTGCGCTTCACCCCGTTCGGCCGGGCCGTCTACGCCGTCGGCGGTAACCGCGAGGCCGCCAGACTCGCCGGCATCAACGTCACGGCGGTGCTGATCTCCGTCTACACCATCGCGTCACTGACCGCGGCGCTGGCCGGCCTGGTGATGGCGAGCCGCCTCTCGGCTGCCTCACCTACCGCGGGTTCCACCATCGCCCTGACCGCCGGCGCGGCCGTCCTGCTCGGCGGAACGAGCTTCTTCGGCGGTATCGGCGGTATCAGCGGCACGGTGGTCGGGGTGCTGCTGATCGCGGTCCTGCAGAACGGACTCGGTCTCATGGGAGTCTCCTCGTTCTGGCAGGGCGTGGTGACCGGCACGGTCCTCATCGCAGCCGTGGCACTCGACCGGCTGCAGAGCCGGGGGCGAGCCTGACACCGCCGCACGCCCTGGCACCGTAGCCCGCACCACCGGTTCTCCACACCAGCGGCGCTGGCGGGTGACTTCCCACCCGCCAGCCCAGCACCAGAAGAGCTGTCCGCCCGTGCGCGTCATCGGGTCGGCGCACGGGCGCGGGATGCGTCGGAGGCCGTGCGGTGCGTACAGTTCCTGGTCGGACGTGGGGGTGGGCCGGATAGCTCCGGCGCAGGGAACGGGACGAGACAGCGAGAGCATGACAGCGGACAAAAATACGGAGAACGGTCATTACCGCATTGACCCGACCCGGCTGGAGACCTGTCTCAGCGTCTTCGAGGCGTTGGAGGACCTGCCTCCCGACCACCCCGACGTGGTGCGGGTGCAGCGGGCCACCGCGAAGCTCTACAAAACGATCAAGCAGCGGCGACGCGAGGAACGGCGGGATGCCATCGCGGCGGCCGACCGCGCGGTGACGGCGGCCACCGCCACCGGTGCCCCGGGCCGGATCGACGACGAGACCCAGGGCAACCTGCTCGCCTCCCCCACCGTGGGCGCCACGGCCGGCGTCCTGCACAAGCCGCGCGGCTGCTACATCTGCAAGCAGCGCTACCGCGACGTGGACGCCTTCTACCATCAGCTCTGCCCGCCCTGCGCCACCCTGAACCGGGAGCGCCGGGACGCCCGCGCCGACCTGACCGGCCGGCGTGCGCTGCTCACCGGCGGCCGGGCGAAGATCGGCATGTACATTGCGCTGCGGCTGCTGCGCGACGGCGCGCACACCACGGTGACCACACGGTTTCCCCACGACGCGGTCCGCCGATTCGCCGTGATGCCCGACAGCGCGGAGTGGCTTCACCGCCTGCGGATCGTCGGGATCGATCTGCGCGACCCCGCCCAGGTGATCGCCCTCGCCGACTCGGTCAGCGATCAGGGACCACTCGACATTCTGATCAACAATGCGGCGCAGACCGTCCGCCGCACGCCTGCCGCGTACGCGCACCTGGTCGCCGCAGAGGCGGCGGCCCTGCCGGACGGCCCGCTACCGGAAATGATCACGTTCGCCAAGCCGGCCGGCCGAGGCGACCCGGCGGGCAGCCTGGTCGCCGCACCGCACTCGCCCACCATCACCCCGCACGCGCTCACCGCGCTGGCGCTGACCAGCGGTTCCGCCTCGCCGGACCGGATCGCGACAGCCAGCGCCATCGACGCCGGCGGTCTGGTGCCGGACCTCGACCCGGTCAACAGTTGGGTGCAGCGGGTGCACGAGGTGAACCCGGTCGAGTTGCTCGAAGTGCAGCTGTGCAACGTGACCGCACCGTTCGTGCTGGTCAGCCGTCTGCGACCGGCGATGGCCGCAGCGGCCGCCCGCCGCAAGTACGTGGTGAACGTGTCGGCGATGGAGGGCCAGTTCGGCCGTGGCTACAAGGGGCCGGGGCACCCGCACACCAACATGGCCAAGGCTGCGCTGAACATGCTGACCCGCACCAGCGCCCAGGAGATGCTGACCGACGGCATCCTCATGACCAGCGTCGACACCGGCTGGATCACCGACGAGCGGCCGCACCCGACGAAGATGCGGCTGGCGGAGGACGGCTTCCACGCCCCGCTGGACCTGGTCGACGGCGCGGCCCGGGTCTACGACCCGATCGTCCGCGGCGAACAGGGCGAAGACCTGTACGGCTGCTTCCTCAAGGACTACGCACCCTGCGCCTGGTGATCGGCTGCCACCGGAGGTCGGCTCACGGGCCCTGTCACCCGCCGCCGGCAGCGGTGTTCCACGGTGTCGGTCAGCGGGTCTTCTTCGTTGCGCGTTTGCGGGGTGGGGTCAACAGGTCGGCGACCGCAGCGATGGCGGACGGCACCAGGCGGTAGTACGCCCAGACGCCGCGCTTGTCCCGTTCGAGCAGGCCGGCCTCGGTGAGGATCCGCAGGTGGTGGCTGACGGTCGGCTGGGAGAGCCCGAGAGGCTCGGTGAGGTCACTGACCGACGCCTCTCCCTCCGGAGCCGACTGGATCAGGCTGAGCAGTCGCAGCCGGGCCGGGTCGGCGAACGCCTTCAGCACCCCCGCGAGCCGTTCGGCATCGGCACGCTCGATCGGCTCGCCGGCGAGGGGCGAGATGGCAGGCGTCGTAGTCTTCACAGTTCCCACGTCTTGCATCGTTGCAGCAAAACCCATCAATCCGCTGGTGAACGAGGGCAGGATCACCCGGAGATCGGGCGAGCCCACGCCCGGAGCCGTCGGATCGGGCAGGCGGCGCGGGCCGCGCCGGACAGGTGCCCGACGCGGCCCGGAGATCGATGTCGACCACTGCCGGTCGACGCCGGGGGTCAGCAGGCCAGGGTGGAGATCGGAACGCCCGTCAGGCCGTCACCGCGGACGAAGCCGGTGACGCCGGTGCTGTTGTTCCTGACGTAGTACCAGCCCCACCCGTCGTCGCCCACCGCGCCGCAGCGCAGGGTCGCGCTCTGGCCCGCGTAGCCCAGGCCCAGCACGGTGCAGGTCGTCGACGGACCGGTCCGCAGGCGGATACCGGCACCCGAGAAGCCGACGCTGTACGGTTCGTTGGCGCCGGGCAGCCAACCACAACGTGGCGCCATCGCCGTGGTCGATTCGGTCGAGGTCTGCGGGGCGGTTTGCGCGATCGCCGGGCCGGCGGCCACGACCGGCAGGCCGAGGGCCACGGCGCACGCGGTCAGGCGTGCGACGGTGGTGAGTTTCATCTGCCACTCCCTGTCTCGTAGTCGTCCCCGCCCATGCGGCATTGCCCGGAGCAGCGAGAACGGTGGCAAAATATCGAGCTACTTCACTCTAGAACGCGCATCGAAGTCGATCACAGTCATTTGTTGGCGGCGGCCTCAGCCCGTACTCGGAGTTCTCGGTCACCAGCGGCGGACATGGCACGATGGCCGTGTCCTGCGCCGCCGGTGGCCGGGCATGACGCTGATGGAGTCGGGATGTCAGAACTGACCGGCACGCCGGTGCCAGGATTGACGAAACTGTGGACGCACGATCCGGTCACCGCCGGCGGGTACCGGCTGGTCGGCCGGCTGGGCGCGGGTGGGCAGGGGGTCGTCTTTCTCGGTGAGGACCACGACGGCGACCGGGTCGCGGTCAAGATGATCAACGCCGATCTGAGTGATCCACGGGCCCGCTCGCAGTTTGTGAAGGAGATCGCCGCCGCCCGCCGGGTCGCTCCGTTCTGCACCGCGCAGGTGCTCTTCGCCGAGGTGGACGGCGAGCAGCCCTATGTGGTCAGCGAGTTCATCGAGGGTCCGACCCTGCACCGACAGGTCCGCGAGCACGGCCCGGTGACCGGCAACGCCCTCCACCGGCTCGCGGTCGGCACTGTCACCGCGCTCGCCGCGATCCATGGCGCCGGCGTGGTGCACTGCGATCTGAAGCCGGACAATGTCGTACTCGGCAAGGACGGCCCTCGGGTGATCGACTTCGGCATCGCACGCGCGTTGGGAGTCACCGAGACGGCGTCCAGCCGGGTCATGGGGACCACCGCCTACATGGCGCCGGAGCGGTTCCGCAACGACGCGGTCGGTCCGCCCTGCGACGTCTTCGCCTGGGCGGCCACGATCGCCTTCGCTGCCGGCGGTCAGCCGCCTTTCGGCAATGACTCGCTCTTCGCCGTGATGCACCGGGTGCTGCACGATCCGCCCGAGCTGCCCGCGTTGCCTGCCGCACTGGACGAGCTGATCCGGGAGTGCCTGGCCAAGGATCCGGCGGATCGCCCGGGTGCCGAAGGTGTACTGGTACGGCTGCTCCGACAGGACGCCACGCTCACCACGCCGCTACGTCGGGAGAATCTGCTCGAAGTCGGCAACGAGACAGCGGGTGCGCCGACACCGAACCACCCGCTCCCCCAGATCACGCCGACGGCACCGCAGCCGCACCCGATGCTGCCGCAGACTCCGGCCCAGCCGACGGTGCCGACCCAGGCCCGGCCGACCAGGGTGGAACACGTGCCCGTGACGGAGCCCGCCGTCGATGCCGGTCATGACGGCGCGCTGCGGCGACTGCGTCGAGAGTCCGTGGACGCCTGGGGCATCTCGACCGCACTCTTCCTCGGTTTCGCAGGCGCCGCCGCCGGCTACATCGCGTCGAGCGCGATCGGCCCGGCCGCCGCCGTCGGAGCGGTCACCTTCGTCGTGGTCTACCTGGTTCGGCTACTCGTCGCGACGGCGTTCGGAGGAGGGTCCGACCACGGATGACTCGGTACGGTGGAGGGCTGAGGCGCCGGCTGGCGCCGGATCGATAGGTTGACTGCCACCAGCCGCCCGCCGAGGAGGACCTCCCGATGACCCCATCCGCTCCGCGTACCCGGCAGTGGTTGCCCTACACCGCCGCCGTCACCGCCGGGCTGGTGGTCATCGTCGGGGCGTTCGCCTTCGTCCAACAGCGCGAAGCGGGCAGCGAGGGGCCCCGCACCGACTGCGCCATCGCCCTCCAGGTCAACTCCTCCACGGAGAAGGCGGAGCTGCTGGTCGAACTGGCCGAGCGCTACAACCGCAGCACCCGGTCGATCGACGGCGGCGGCTGCGCCCAGGTGCACGTCAGCGCGTTGAACTCCGGCAAGGCCACCGAGGCGCTGGCCACCGGATGGACTGACACCGGCCTGCCGCGACCACAGGTCTGGCTACCGACGTCGAGCCTGTGGACGGGTCAGCTACGGCTGCTCGACATGGCCGCTGGGCGGGCGCCGCAGACGCCGGACCGGTACTCGTCGATCGCCAACAGCCCGCTGGTGATCGCGATGCCGCAGCCGAAGGCCGAGCTGGTACGCCAGCGCGGGCCGCTGGGTTGGGGGGAGATCCTGGGCCTGTCCGGGCGGGATGGGTGGGCGGGCTTCGGCAAGCCGGAATGGGGCCGGTTCACGTTCGGCAAGGACAATCCGAACCTGTCCACCTCCGGGCTGGCGGCGACCATCGCCACCTACTACGCGGCGGTGCAACGGGCCAGTGACCTGACCCGGTCCGACCTGGCCAAACCTGCGGTCACCCAGTTCGTGCGCCGGATCGAGGCCAACGTGGCGCACTACAGCGACGACTCGGTGGACCTGCTGCGCAGCCTCGCCGAGGCGGACCTGGCGGGCCGTACGGACGACATGAGTGCCATCGTCCTGCAGGAGGAACTGGTGGACCTCTACAACACGGGTGCGTTGAGCCCCCGGCAGGAGGGGCAGGAGCGGGGCCGCCGGCCGAACGTCCCCCTGGTCGCCGTCCACCCCAAGGAGGGCACGTTCAACCTGGACCACCCGTTCGTGGTGCTGCCCTCCGCCGATGAGCGGCAGCGCGCGGCAGCGGCCGACTTCCAGGCATTCCTGACCGAGGACGCCCAGCAGGAGAGCTTCACCCGCCTGGGTTTCCGGGACCACGAACGCCGCGCGTCGGCGGAGCTGCTGGCCAGCGTCGGTGACGAGCCCGCCGGCGGGCTGACCTACTTCGAGCCCCCGGACCCGCAGGTGGTCGCTGCGATGTTGGACGGTTGGCGCACCCTCCGTAAGAAGGCCAACATCCTGATCGCCCTGGACACGTCAGGGTCGATGCAGGCGATGATCGGCACCCGTACCCGTTTCCAGGTCGCCTCGACGGCGGCGGGCAAGGGCCTCGCGTTGCTCAACTCCGAGGACCGGGTGGGGCTCTGGTCCTTCTCCTCGGAGACCTCGAAGCGACCGAAGAGTCCCTACCGTGAGGAGGTTCCTCTCGACGCGTTCGACCAGAAGCGGATCACTCGCAAGATCGAGGGCCTGCACGTCGAGGGTGGCACCGCGCTCTACGCGACGGTCCGGGCCGCACATCGGGAGCTACTCGACCGGTACGACCCGCAGCGGATCAACGCGATCGTCGTGCTGACCGACGGCAAGAACGAGTACACCAAGGACAACGACCTGGCCCGCCTGCTGGACGAGGTCGCCCTGGACCCGCAGCGTCCGGTGAAGGTGTTCTGCATCGCCTTCGACCGGGAGTCGGACTTCGCCACCCTGGACAAGATCGCCAAAGCGTCGTCGGGTAAGGCCTACGACGCCACCGATCCCGCCATGATCGACGAGGCGTTCGTGAAGCTGGTCAGCAGCTTCTGACGTACTCCCCTGGCCGGCATGGGCCGGAACCGCTGTTACGAGATGCGAGGGGGAAGCGCAACGGTTTCGCCCGCCACATCGATCGTGACCTTGCCGCGGAGCGCGTACGACCGCCTGTTCTCCAGTAGTTCATGAGCCTCGCCCATGCGAGCGAGCGGAAGAGTCGCGCCGATGACCGGCTTGACGAGACTGCGTTCGACCAGCGTGGTGAGCGCGTCCAGCTTGCCTCGGTTCTGTTGTGCGAAGACGAAGTGATAGGCGGCGTTCTTGCCCCACGCCTCGATGAGGTTCTGCGGCTGCGCGATGTCGACGATGCTGACGACGCGCCCGAAGTCGGCAAGCGTCAGCGGGCTTCGTGTGAGCGTGTCGCCGCCGATCGTGTCGAAGACGACGTTGACGCCCTCGCCTCGCGTCAACTCGGCTACGGCGTCGACGTAGTCCGTCGACGTGTAGTCGATCGCCGCATCGGCTCCGAGAGAGCGGACGAACTCGTGGTCGCTGTCTTTCGCGGTGGTGATCACTCGTGCGCCGATCGCCTTCGCGACCTGGATCGCGATCGTGCCGACGCCACCCGCACCCGCATGGATGAGGATAGTCTCTCCCACGGTGAGCTGAGCTCGCGTCACCAGGGCCTCCCAGACCGTGCCGCCGACGAGGGTCAGACTCGCCGCCTCCAGGTGTGTGAGGTTTTCCGGCTTCCGGCCGACGAGGTCGACGTCGGTGACGTGCTGCTCGGCGTAGGAGCCGGGGCCGCCGAAGATCTGGGGGGTGTAGTACACCGCATCGCCGACGCGGAACTCGGTCACGTGGGACCCGACCTCCTCGACCACGCCGGAGATGTCGTGCCCGATGATCGCCGGCAACGGCACGTGATCCGCGTAGTCGCCACGACGGATCTGATAGTCGAGTGGGTTGACGGCGGTCGCATGGACGCGTACCCGCACCTGGCGGGATTCGACTCGCGGCATGGAGACGTCGCGCAATTCGAAAGCATCGGCCCCTCCGAAACGGGCGAGCACGACGGCCTTCATCAGGTCGGTCATATCGACGCTCCTCCTGGTGGTTCTGGGCGTGCGATGCGCCGGGACGGGCGGTTCTTCCTCAGTGTCGCGCGCACGATCCGCACGCTCCAGTGGCGATAGGGCAAGCATCCGCGAGGGCGGTGACAGGCCTGTCGCACGGCGCACGGGCAAGCTCCTTTCGCGGGCAAGTCGATCGCCGCCCGCGAACCGATCGTCGCGTTCCGGCTCACCGCATCAGGTCGAAGAGGGTGCCGGTGGCGCGGGTGCGTCGGATCTGCGGCAGCCGGCCAGGAGGCGGGCGACCATCTGCTTGGCGTCACCCCTGTCGTAGTCCGGCCCGAGGATGCACAGGTTGCCGATGCCTCGCAGCAGCGTGTACGCGGTGATCTGCCGGTCGATCTCCCCGGCCTCCTGGCTCGCCGCCAGCAGCGTCTCGCACGCGGGCACAAGCTCGTCGAGCACCAGCGCGTGGAGCTTGGCCAGGCTCGGGTCGTTCGAGCCCAGGGCAACGCTGAGACCATGCTTGGTCACCAGAAAATCGACGAAGGCCGTGATCCACCGATCCAGAGCGTCCACGGCCGGGATCGGCTGCTGCCGCAGGTGCGCGGCCAGGGCGGTGCAGTCGTCGACCTGGTGGCGATAGACGGCACTCACCAGATCCGCCCTCGTCGGAAAGTGCCGGTACACCGTTCCCACTCCCACACCTGCGCGACCGGCGATGTCGCGGACGGGGGCCTGCACACCCTGCTCGACGAACGCTGCGGCCGCCGCCGTCAGCACCGCCTCGCGGCTGCGACGTGCACCTGCCTGGCGCACACCGATTGTGTCGGACACCGCACCCCCCTTGTTGGCGGAACAATGTTCCGCTAACTTTGCGGAACGACGTTCCGTCAAACCTAGCAAACCCACGACCCGCACTGGAGGCACTCATGCCTGCTATGCCGCTTAACCGCCAGATCGTCTCGGTCAAGCCACTCACCGTGCCCACCACCGGCCGCAGCATCCCGCTTCAGGTCAAGGTCACCGCGCCCATCGAGGGCGACACGTTGCCCGTCATCGTCTTCTCCCACGGCAATGCCTGGTCGATGGACGGGTACGAGCCACTCATCGAACGGTGGTCGGCCGCCGGGTTCATCGTCGTGCAGCCCACCCACCTGGACTCCCGCCGCAACCGCATCGGCTTCGACGACCCCCGCTTCGCCGGCATCTGGCGCGTGCGAATCGCGGACCTGCACGCCATCCTGAACCACCTCGGCGACATCTTCGACCAGGTTGGCGGCCTGCCCGCCCGAGCGGACCACACGCGCATCGCGATCGTCGGGCACTCCTGGGGCGCACAGACCACCGGAGCGCTGCTAGGTGCCCGCGTCCTGGACGCCGCCGGCACGCCGGGTGAGGACTACTCCCACCCTGCGGTCAAGGCCGGCGCGCTCATCGCCGCGACCGGCACCGGCGACAGCCTGACCCCGTTCGCCGTGGAGCACCTACCGTTCATGCGCCCCGGCTACGCCACGATGACGACCCCAGCCCTTGTGGTCGCCGGGGGCAAGGACCAGTCCGCCATGTCCACCCGCGGCCCCGACTGGTTCGCCGACGCCTACCACCTGAGCCCGGCACCGAAGCGGCTGCTCAGTATCTCCGACGGCGAGCACACCCTGGGCGGGGTCGCCGGAGAGGCCGTCAAGGAGACCACCGACGAAGACCCCGCCCGTGTCGCACTCGTCGCGGACGCCGTCTCCGCCTACCTACTCGACGTCCTCGGTCTGGACTCGACGCCCTGGGAGGCATGGGAGAAGCAGGCCGCTGACAGTTCCGGCACGTTCACCATCGACACCAAGTAGGTACGCCCTCATGTGAACGAACGCTCGCGGCCTCGAGGATCCGCCACAACACCGCCCCGTGGCGTGCAGTGCCGACGCCCTGCCGCCGCCTCTCAGGGCGACAGCGGTGGACGGAGGCCGTCGAAAGTCACCGCCAGTACGCGGCTCTCTACTGCGGAATCCTGGCTGACGTACCCGATCGCGTGGGCGGCACCGGCTATCAGCGCGATGAGCGTTCGCACGTCGACGTCGACGCGGACCCTGGCAGCCTGCTGGGCACGACCGAGCAGTTCACCGATCGACCGCTGGAGGTCTCGGGTGGCCTCGGCCACGGCGCCCTCGTCGGCGTGCAGGTCCACGCCTGCGTCCGCCAGGGCGTCAGCGAACGTGTGTTTGATGGTCGACTGGCGTACCGCCTCGGTGAGGAACGCGAAGAACGCCGCACCGGGGTCGTCCGCCCCGGCCAACGACCGGGCCTGCTCGGCGAGCGCATCCAGGCGGCCGACGAACACCGCCTCGACCAGAGCCTCCTTGGTCGGAAAGTGCCGGAAGACCGTGCCGATCGCCACCTCGGCCCGCTGGGCGATCTCCTCGGTCGACGCGGTCGGTCCCTTCACGGCGAAGACCGCGTCGGCGGCGTCGAGGATCCGGGTCCGGTTGCGCCGCGCGTCGGCGCGTAACGGCCGGCCGCCCTGCGTGTCTCTGCCGCTGGCCGCAGGGGCAGCTGGGCTCACGACGGTCGCTCCTTCCCGCATCCGGCTTGCTGTGTCGGCCTCAGGATACTGCCGCCGACGGACGACTCCGTTGACAAGGTGAGTGGCGACTCATAATATCCGAAACGGAGTCAGGGCTCACTTTATTTGCCTCGTCTCGCAAGCTCCCCGCCCGTCCGACCACCCGACTGGAGCAGCACCATGAAGATCATTCTGATGACCGGAGGCACGTCCGGCCTCGGTGCGTACGCCCTGGGGCAGCTGACGAAGTCCACCGGCACCAGGCTGTTGCTCGGCGCGCGGGGCGCCGGGCCGGCGGGCGTCGAGACGTACCCGCTGGACCTGGCCCGGCTCGACAGCGTCCGCTCCTTCGTCGCCGCGGTGCGGGACCGGCTCGGGTCGACGGAAGTCGACGCGCTCGTGCTCAACGCGGGTGTCAGCCTGACCTCCGGCGACGAGCGCACGGTAGACGGCTTCGAGACGACCTTCGCCGTCAACCACCTCGCCCACTACCTCCTGCTACGGCTACTGCTGCCCCAGCTCGCATCTGGTGCCGTTGTCGCGCTGACCACCAGCGGCACGCACGACCCGGCTGTCAGGACCATGCTGAGCAGCACCCCGCCCCACCACGCCGACGCACGGCTGCTGGCCAACCCGGAACGGGATCCACAACGCGACGAGCAGGCCCGCGCGGCGGGCGGCCGGGCCTACGCCTCGTCCAAGCTCTGCAACATCCTCACCGTCCGGGGCCTCGCCGCCCAGCCGGAGGCGTCACGGCTGCGGATCGTCGCGTTCGACCCGGGCCCGACGCCGGGTACGGGCCTCCTGCGCAACACCCCGCCCCCGGTCCGCCTCATCTGGCGCTTCGGCACCCCGTTGCGGGCCCTGATGCCCCGATTCAACACCGTCGCGGCGGCCGGCGGCGCGCTGGCCGACATCGCCTCGGGCCGCACGGTGCCGCCCGTCGGCGCCTACTATGCACGGCTCGTGCGAGGGCAGCTCACCTGGACCTCCCCATCCGAGCTGGCCCGCCGCGACGACGTACGGGATCGCCTGTGGCGAGACAGCGCCGAACTGGTCGGGCTGCCGGTCACCTTGTAGAGCAGGCCAACCGGCCCCCTCGTCACCGCCGAATGCGAGACAGAGCCGTGGGCGAGACAAGCCCGCCCGACATAATGGCCGGGTGCAGCATGTGCACCTGCGGGTCGAGGTCGCCGCCCGCAGGTGAACTGGCGGGCCGCGTCCTGTCGACGGGCGTGCGCGGGCGAGTGACGTTCGCCGCGATGCCGACTGACCGTTGGTGCGCGGGGTGCCGAGTGGATAGCTTCGAGCCCTCAGGGTGGGCGACGGGCGGAGGCTGGATGACGCATGGCAACGCTGAGTATCGCTACGCGAACACGGCGATACTGTCGGTTACGGCTTTGGAGGCGCCGGTCATCGTCACCTCTGATCAGTTCGACGAGCAGCTGAGCGAGACCTTCCGGCGGCTGAGACTGCGCCCAGGGATGCTTCAGCGGATCGCCGGAGTTCAGGAACGACGGTGGTGGCCGGAGGGCTTCGGATTCGCCGAGGCGGCGGCGACGGCCGGCGCCAAGGCACTGTCGGAAGCCGGTGTCGACGCGCGTGACGTCGGCCTGTTGATCAACACGTCGGTGTCCCGCGCGCATCTGGAGCCCTCGACCGCGGTCGCGATCCACCACGCTCTGGACCTGCCGCCGTCGGCCTTGAACTTCGACATCGCCAACGCCTGCCTCGGATTCGTCAACGGGATCCAGGTCGCGGCCAACATGATCGACGCCGGGCAGATCCGGTACGCGCTGATCGTGGCGGGCGAAAGCTCCCGCGAGGCCCAGCAGGTGACCATCGAGCGGTTACGTCGATCCGACTCCACCCGCGACGACGTCCGGGAGCAGTTCGCCACGTTGACCCTCGGCTCCGGCGCGGCCGCGATGGTGTTGGGCGCCGCCGGCAGCCATCACCAGGAGCATCGGCTGATCGGCGGTGTGAGCAGGGCGGCCACCCAGCATCACGAGCTGTGCGTCGGGGACAACACGCGGATGCGTACCGATGCGAAGGGTCTCCTCGACGCGGGTGTGGAGCTCGCGGAGGCAACCTGGGCGGATGCGCGGTCGTGGGGTTGGCAGGACATGGACCTCTACGTCATGCATCAGGTCTCGGCGGCCCACACGCGTGGCGTCGTCAGGCGGCTCGGCCTCGACCCTCGGCGGGTCCCGGCGACGTTCCCGCTGTGGGGCAACGTCGGCCCGGCATCGCTACCGATGACCTTGGCCCACCACGCGGGATCACTCCACTCCGGTGACCGGGTGCTGTGCATGGGGGTCGGCTCGGGCCTGAACACGTGCGCCCTGGAGATCGTGTGGTGAGCAACCGGCAGGAAGGGCCGCCGCTCGGTTTGCCCGGTCTGGACAGTGCCTGGTCCCGGTGGGTCACGGCAACGGACAGTCAGGGCGTGCAGCGCACCTGGCATGTCCTGGACACCGCCGCTGCCGACTCGGACAGCGCGATCCAACCCGTGGGAACGCTGCTGTGCGTGCACGGCAATCCCACCTGGTCGTACCTGTGGCGGCACCTGCTGGCCCGGTTCCAACGGGCTGACGCTCCGCGCTGGCGGGTGGTCGCCGTGGACCACCTGGACATGGGGTTCTCGGAGCGGACTGGCACCGTACGCGGGCTGGCGCAGCGGATCGACGACCTCACCACGGTCACCGACGCGCTCGGTATCACCGGGCCGGTCGTCACCGTCGGGCACGACTGGGGTGGGTCCATCTCGTTGGGTTGGGCGCTGCGTCACCGGGATCAGCTACGTGGTGTCGTGCTGACCAACACCGCGGTGCACCAGCCGAGTGGGTCGCCGGCGCCCGCCCTGATCCGCCTGGCCCGCCTGCCCGGCGTGTTGCCGGCGGTGACCGTGCGGACGCAGACGTTCCTGCAGGCCACCCTCGCATTGGCGAACCCGTGGCTGCCGGAGCCTGTCCGAGCGGGCTATCTCGCTCCGTACCGCGGTGTGGAGCGACGGGCGGCGATCGGCGGCTTCGTCGCGGACATCCCGCTCGGGCCTGAACATCCGAGCTGGCGGGCGCTGCAAGAGGTCGCGCAGCGTCTGGACACGCTGGCGGGGATACCGGCACTGCTGCTGTGGGGGCCGCGCGACCCGGTCTTCGGCGAGGTGCACCTGCGTGACCTGCGAAGCCGGCTGCCGCATGCCCAGTTGCACCGGTTCGAAGGCGCGGGTCACCTGCTCGCCGAGGACGCTGACGTCGCCGGTGCGGTCGCCCAGTGGCTGGTCGACCTGGACCACCGGCCCGCCGAGCCGAACGCGTCGCCGGAACCGGCGGTGCCGTGGCGTCCACTGTGGGCGGCGTTGGCGGAGCGTGCCGAGGACCGGTCGGTCGCTCTGGTGGAGCTGGCGAAGAACGGTCGGCAGATCAGCTGGTCGTTGTTGTGGCGACGCATTCGGGAGATCGGGGCCGGGTTGTCGGCCTCCGGCGTGCGTCGCGGCGATCGGGTGGCACTGCTCGTACCGCCCGGCGCCGATCTGACCGCCGCCGTCTACGCGTGCCTTCGCATCGGTGCGGTGATCGTGGTAGCCGATCCCGGGCTGGGACTGGGCGGCATGAGCCGGGCGCTGCGCAGCGCCGACCCCGCGCACCTCGTCGCCGTCGGCCCCGGGCTCGCCCTCGCCCGCGCCCTGCGGTGGCCCGGAAGGCCTCTCGGGGCCGGACCTGGCGCCGCCGTGATGGGCGCGCTCACCCTGGGCAAGCTCGCCCGTCTCGGTGCCGACGTCCGGGACCTTCCGGCCGCGCCAGAGCCGGACGACGACGCGGCCGTGCTGTTCACGTCCGGTTCGACCGGGCCGGCGAAGGGTGTGGTCTACACCCATCGCCAACTCGCCGCGATGCGTGACGCGCTGTTCGGCCTCGGAGTGACCGCCGACGACGGAATCGTGGCGGCCTTCGCGCCGTTCGCACTCTTCGGACCGGCTCTCGGCACCCCGTCGGCGATCCCGGACATGAAGGTCACCGCCCCACGGACGTTGACCGCCGCCGCTCTCGCCGAGGCGGTGGCCGCAGTCGACGCCTCGGCGGTGTTCGCGTCACCGGCCGCGCTGCGCAACGTGGTCGACACCGGCGACGGGGTGGACGATCGCCAGCGCACCGCGTTGGAGAACGTGACGTTGCTGCTGAGCGCGGGCGCGCCGGTGCCCGCCGCGCTGCTGACCCAGACGCGGGCCTTGATGCCCAAGGCGCAGCCGCACACCCCCTACGGGATGACCGAGGTCCTCCCGGTCACCGACATCACCCTCGACGAGATCGTCGAGGCCGAGCCGGGTGACGGTGTGTGCGTCGGCCGGCCGCTGCCGGGCGTCGAGGTGGCGATCGCTGCGCTGGACTCGACCGGTACGCCGTCCGAGCACCCTGGTGGTGCTCCTGGGCTGACGGGCGAGATCCTGGTCAGGGCCGGGCATGTGAAGGATCGGTACGACGGGCTCTGGCTGACCGAACGGGACAGTTCCCGCAATCCCGGGTGGCACCGCACCGGCGACGTGGGCTACCTGGATCCCGAAGGCCGGCTGTGGGTGCAGGGTCGGCTGGCCCACATCCTGCTCACCTCCGACGGCGTGCTCGCCCCGGTCGGGATCGAGCAGCAGGTCGAATCGGTGCCGCAGATCGCGCGCGCCGCAGTGGTCGGTGTGGGGCCGCCCGGAGTGGCGAAGGTCGTGGTCGTCGCCGAGACTTTGCCCGCAACCCGCCATGCGCGGCTGGCGAGCCGGGAACTGACCGACGCGGTACGCGCCGCGGCCGTGCCGCCGGTCGCGGCCGTGTTGGTGGTCCCGTCCCTGCCCACCGACATCCGCCACAACTCGAAGATCGACCGCACGCGGCTACGGGACTGGGCGGAACGAGTGCTCGCCGGCGGGAGGGTGAGCGGACTGTGAGAGTCCTGGTCACCGGTGCCAGTGGCATGCTCGGCGGCGCCACTGCCACCGCGTTGCGGATGCGGGGCGACGAGGTCCGCGTCCTGCAACGTCGACCCAGCGGCCTGGTCGGGGTCGACGAGCGCCACGGCGACATCACCGATCCGGAAGCCGTACGGGCGGCTGCGGAGGGGGTCGACGCCGTCGTCCACCTGGCCGCGAAGGTGTCGATGACCGGCCCGTGGCGACAGTTCGAGCACATCAACATCGGCGGTACGGCCACCGTGCTCGCCGCCGCCCGGGCAGCCGGGGTGACCCGATTCGTGCACGTGTCCTCGCCGTCGGTCGCTCACCATGGCACCGGTCTGGTCGGCGTCGACGCCGGCGCCGCCGACCCCGAGCGGGCCCGGGGACACTACGCCCGCAGCAAGGCCTCGGCGGAGTTGCTCGCGCTGGCCGCCGACTCGCCCGACTTCGCCGTGGTGGCGATCCGCCCCCACCTGGTCTGGGGACCGGGTGACACCCAGTTGGTGGGGCGCATCGTCGCGCGGGCCCAGGCCGGCCGGTTGGCACTGGTCGGCCAGGGAACCGCGATGATCGACACCACGTACGTGGACAACGCCGTCGACGCCCTCGTCGCCGCGCTCGACCGGGTGCCCGAGGCGGACGTACACGGGAAGGCCTTTGTCGTCACCAACGGCGAGCCACGGACGGTGTGCGAACTCGTCGAGCGGATCTGCGTCGCCGCCGGGGCGGCGCCACCGAGACTCCGGGTGCCGGTGGCGGCAGCGAAGGCCGGCGGCTCCGCAGTGGAGTGGCTGTGGTCGACGCTGGGGCGCACCGACGAGCCGCCCATGACCCGGTTCCTGGCCGAGCAGTTGTCCACCGCGCACTGGTTCGACCAGAGCCGGACCCGAGAGGCGCTGCGCTGGTCACCACAGGTGACGCTGGATGAGGGCTTCGTTCGGCTGGCTGCGGCGTACCGGTAGGTTCCCGCGCTCGTGGCCACCGACGGGCCCTGGGTGCATCACTGTGGCCGGGTCGACAACGGCGGCTGACGACGAGGCAGTTCCCTACCGGTGGACTGTGCGCGCCGGTGGATGTCCATGCCCTGCCTCCCTGGGCCGTAGCGGGCGTGTCCCGCGCCGCCGGAGCGACACGGGACACGCCACCGGGAGCAGGTGGTATCGCAGCCGGGGTCAGGGAGTGACCGACTCGATTCGGATCGGCACGGAGTCCACCCCGACCAGACCGGAGGAGTCGAACACCTCCAGCCACACCACCCAGGTGGTGACCGTGGTCCCGCTGTCCAACAGGCCCAGCGGGGCGGTGAGACCGGAGCAGCTCTTCGGCAGCACCACGTCGTCGACCGGGCCGCCGGTGGGCACGGCGCTGCCCTGGCAGAGCACCTTCTTGACTCCCCCGTCGCCGTACGCGGTCCACCGCAGACGCATCCCGCTGATCGCCCCGTCCTCGGCGTCGGTGCCGGTACCGGCGAAGGCGACCGTCCGGGGAGTGCCGTCGTCAGTGGTCAGCGTCAGGGCCTGTGCCGGGGCGGTGATCGTGGCCGTCGGCGTGGTCTTCCCGGCCGGTGCCGCCACGACTGCGAAGGCGCGGTGGGCGCTGACGCCGTCCGCCGTGAAGGTCGCCGTGTACGAGCCCGGTGTGACCGTGGCCGCCGGCAGGAGTGCCTGGTGGCCGTTCTTCTGGAACACCACGGTGTTGCCGCGCCGCACCGTCCACGACACCTGCGAGTCGGGTACCGACCCGGGCTCGTCGGGGTCGTGAGAGGTGCCGACCAGACCGACCGACTGCCCGGCGGGCAGGGTCGATCCCACCGGCGGCGAGATGACCGCCACCGTCGTCGGGCTGTCCACCACCGTGACGGTCACCGCGGCGGAGCCGGTGCGGCCCAGGCTGTCGGTGGCGGTGGCGGTGACGACGTGGGTACCGGTCGACAGCGTCGCGAAGGTCTGCGACCCCTGGGCCAGCAGGCCGTCGATGCTGCTGGTCCAGGTCAGCGGGATCTCCTTGCCGAGGAAGTCGGTTGCCGAGCCCCACAGGTCCACCGTCTGCCCCACCCCGAACTGCTGACCCGTCTTCGGGGTGCTGATGGTCACCGTCGGCTTGCCGACCTTCACTCCCAGCGCTTCGGCGACCGCGCCCAGAGCGTCGATCCGGCGTTGGCTGCCGGTCACCTTGGCGCCCAGTCCACCGACGTGCGCGGTGTCGTTGAGAATGTCCCGGACCTCGGTGGCGGTGAGGGTGGGATCGGCGGCCAGCACCAGGGCGGCGACCCCACCCACGAACGGTGCGGCGACGCTGGTGCCACAGGCGTTCGCGCGGGTCGTGTTGTCCCCCGGCATCCCGGGGTCGGCGAGACCCCTGACGCACATCGGACCGTAGATCTCGACCGAGCGGGTGTGGTCGCTGGTGCCGTAGTTCGACCCGCCCGCCACCGCTGCGGTGTCCCGCATACCGCCCACACACATCACGTGGGTGCTCTCGCAGGGTACGTAGAGGGTGTCGCCGTCGACGTCCACACCGTTGTTCCCGGCGGCGGCGACGATCAACGCGCCGGTGTCCCGCACGTTCTTCATCCGCCGGTCGGTCCAGGTACGCGCGTGGGACTTGCCGAGGTCGACGTCGCGGGTGAAGCTGAGATTGACCACGTCCGGGTGGGTCGCCTCGGCGACCTTCTCCAGCCGGCGCAGCACCGTCCAGTAGTCGATGCCGTTGCGAACCGCGACGAGTTCCTTGACCACGGGTCCGGCCGGTCCGGCGGTGCCGTAGTCGTTGTCGACCCGGCCCATGCCGGCGAGGACGACGTCGGTGCCGTGCCACGGGCAGGGCGTACCGCCGGTGCAGTCGTTGGTGTTGGCCTTGCCCCACTCCACCGTGTGCAGCGACACCTTGTCCGGGAAGTCGGGGTTGTGGGTGAACCCACCGTCGAGCACCAGGTACTTCACCTGCTTGGTCAGCCGACCTTTGGACTGGAGGAGCTGCCAGGCGGGCGCGACGCCGGTGTCCATCGCACCCCCGGCCCGCATGAACGACCAGTCGAAGACGTTGTGCGCGAAGTCGGGCGCCTCGAAGACCTCGCCGTCGGTGATGCCGGTCGGCTCCACCAGCCAGTCGAGGACGAGTTCGGTGCCGACTCGCCACTCGGCTGCGGCCAGGGCGAGCAGCCGCAGTGCCCGCTCGTCACCGACCCGGTACTCGCCGGACTGTCGGGGCTCGGCGGCGAGCAGGTCACCGACCAGCCCGGCCGGGTCGGCCCGGTCGGCGTCCACCCGGACCAGGTGGTCCTGCCCCTGGTCGTCCGGGGCGAACGAGTCGAGGACCTGTCCGCCCCAGCGCGTCAGGAAGGCGTCCAACTCGGCCTGGTCGGCGACCCGCACCATCACCTCGTCGAGGACCAGCCCGGCGGGGGACCCGCTCGGCCCCGCCACCACCCCGAGCTCCCGGTCGGCTCCGAGCCGACCCACCGGGTCGATCGGTAGGCGGGGTGCGGACAGTGCCGGGTCGACCCGGAAGGCCAGCGGCGGCGCCACGGTGGGGCCGGAGGCCGTGGCCGGGCCGCCGGGGGTGGGCGCGGCGACGGCGTCCAGCGGGGTGGACGTGACGAGCCCACCGGCGAGTGTGGCCACCACGGCGGCGGTCAGCAGGCGGCGGACGGGTGCCCGCCGGTGGACGGAACGTGTCGGTGTCATCGGTGTCTCCTCGATGTCGGTGATGCGGTGACACCGGTGGGAGCAGCCGAGGGTCGGGATGCCAACAGAAAAGTCCAGAAGTTTTTCCGCTTCGCTCTAATGGAACCGTCGACGGGGGGCGGGAGCAGGGATGGATACGGCGGCTCAGGACGACAGGAGCCTGGTCGAGGCGGTACGCCGGGGTGACCCGGCCGGGCTGGAGGGCGTGTACCGGCGCTACGCCGACCGGCTGCACACGTACGCCCGGGCGATGGTGCACGAGCCGGAGGCCGCCGCCGACGCCCTTCATGACGCGTTCCTCGTCGCCGGCCGGCGCATGGATCAACTGCGCGATCCTGACCGGCTCCGCCCCTGGCTGTACGCGATCGTGCGTAACGAGTGCCTGCGGTACCTTCGCGAGGGGGCCCGTTCCAGGCCGTGGGGAGAGACCGACGACCCGGTCGCTGACCTGCCGGACCCGGGGGTGGGTGTCAATGCCGACCAGGTGCGCGCTCTCGTCCACGCCGCTGCGGCGTCCCTCAGCCCCGGTGACCGCGAGGTGGTCCACCTGGCGATCCGCCACGATCTGTCGTCCGCCGACATCGGCGCGGCCCTCGGTTTGCCCGCCAACCACGCCCACGCCCGTCTGTCTCGGGCCCGCTCTCAGTTGGAGCGGGCGCTCGGCGCTCTGCTCGTGGCGCGCGGCGGTGCCCGGGACTGTCCGGCGCTGGCGGACCTGGTGGCGGGTTGGCAGGGCCGATTCACCCCGACCCTGCGGAAACGGGTCGCCCGGCATGTCGACGACTGTGGGCGGTGCGGACTGCTCCGGCGGGACCAGCTGAGTCCGGCGGCATTGCTGTCGGCCTACACGGCACCGGCGTTCCTCGTCGCCGCTGACGCGTCGTGGCCGGACCCGACCACCTCCGAGACGGCCGAGACCGCCACCGATGCGGTCTCGGCCGGGGACACGGTGCAGGACGTCTCGCCGGGCGATCCGGTGAGCGCCGGTTCGTCCGGCAAGCCGTCGGAGAGTGTCTCCCCGGAGGGTCCGTCGGGGGACGGCTCCGGTGACGCGGCGGAGGGCTCCTCGTCGGGGAAGGTGGCGGTGCGGACCGGGGAATCTGCCGGTGGGGCGGGGCAGGGCGTGGAGGCGGGCGACGACACCGCTGCCGAGGCGGACCAGCCGACGGCCCGTCGCGGCGGGCCGACCCGAGGCGGGGGTGCGCGTACCGCAGGGTCTTCCGGTCGTCAAACGTCCGCGAGGTCGCGTCGGCGACGTCGGGTGGCCGCGACCGCCCTCCTGGGGGCGCTCCTGGTCGGCACCGGTGTCTGGGCGCTCACGCCCGGGCCGCTCATCGGCGACCGGGTGACTGTCGCCGGCGTACCGGCCGACGGGCCGACGGGGCCTGCCGGGGCGGCGGACCCGGCGGGCCGGCGAGGGGACGACACCGACGGCGTCTCCGGTGGGGCACCTGCGCCCCGGCAGGACGGTGGGACCGCCGGTGCGGAACCACCGCCCACACCGACCACGGCAGGCCCGACGGCGCTCCGGCCGACCACAGTACGGCCGACCACGGCGCGGCCGAGTCCGGTCCGGCCGAGCACCCCACGCCCGGCGGCGCCCCGACCCTCGGCCACGGCGCGGTTGGTCGCGCCGTTCACTGTCTCGGCCGACGCGCATGTGCGTTGCGGCGCGGACAGCTACAGCCTGGTCGTCCAGGCCACCGGCAGCACCACAGTCGAGGCGGCGCAGGTGTACTGGAGACCGGCGGGTGGCCGTACGGCGAGTCGGGCCATGACCGGACAGGGAAGCTCGGCGCGGGCCACAGTGCAGCGGCTCCGGACCGCGACGGTGACGTGGTGGGTACAAGCAACCGGTGTGGACGGCCAGGCCGCGCAGACCTCGGCCACCACGGTCGCCGATCCCTGTGTCCGGCCGGGCTGACCGGACGCGCCCGGCACCGGTCGCCCGAAGGGTGGCCTCCGGCCGCTCCCCTACCGATCCTGGGGGCACCCACCTGGCGGCGGGTGCCCCTAATTACCAGCGACCTATGATCGCGGTGAGGACGAAGCGCCAGGCCGAGATTCCGGCACCGGCGTGAGAGAGGTGTCAGGATGTTCGGTTGGAAGAACAAGCTCAACGACCTGGTGGCGCAGCTCAGGCCCGACCTGAGTCGGGAATCGCTCGGCGTCGGACCCGACTTCCCGGGCGTCGTGCCGAACCCGCTCCTCAGCAGAGATGCACAGAAGCGCAATGCGGAACTGCGTACGGGGACGCTTGCGCTCGGCGTTCTCGTCGATTGGCGAGAGGTAAGCAACGATGGCAGTCCACGCGTGGTCCTGATGTTCGACGTGGAGACCGCCGACGGCACCTCGTTTCGCGGCATCGCAGACGAAGACCTCACGATCACCGAGCTCACCCGACTCTCCCCAGGACAGACGTTGCCCGTGCGCTACCGGCCGGCCGTCATGGACCACTACGTCGCCCTTGCCAGGGACGCGGACCCCGCCCGCGTGCAGCAGCTCGCTGACGAGATCGCGAGCCGCAAGCGGACCTGACCCGACGCCTTTGTCCGGGTGCGGCTAGTAGTGCTGTGACCAGGGTGGTTCACCATGGTCGGAAGGCGGCCAGGGACAAGCGCACGTGAAACGGCCGGTATTACTGGGGCATGCAGGAAGAGAGTGCCCGCTCCCCGATCGACACGTTCATCTTCGCGTTCAATTCCTCGGACGTCAGCTATGTGGCGGCTGCCCGCCTCTCGCAGTCGCTGACCTCAAGCGTGGGCCGTATTACCCTGGCGCGCACCATAGTGGGGTGCTACTTGAAGCCGCGGAAGATGCCGTCGCCGTCGACGTTCTCGGCGAAATCCTCCCAGTCCATGTTCGCGATCGTGAGATTGTTCTGCACCGACCACATCTCTGACGGCACGACTCGGAACGTGGCAGAGTACTGAGGCCCCTGGCCCTGTTCGTCGTCGTCCTCGTCGTCTTCGTCCTCGTCGTCTTCGTCCTCGTCGTCTTCGTCCTCGTCGTCTTCGTCATCTTCGTCGTCGAGGTTCACCACCAGGATCGGGCGGTCCGGGTGGGTGAGCGTCTCTTCGTCGACGAGGAAAGCGACGGCGTGATCGCTGTCTGCGGGCACCATCTCCACCAGTTGCGGCGGCGTGATGTTCTCGAAGGCGCGGTCATCGACGAATGCAACGAACGCCGTGAACCCTTCCTTCGTCTGCGGTTCAGCGATCGCTACCTGAATCTCTTCCCATTCCTGCGAACGGGAGAAGTCGGTACGGATAACCAGGGAAGCGTCGGAGTCCTGGTCCCAGATGCCATCATCCACGCGGGCGAGGATAGCCCAACCCGACGACATCCGACGCACCCGCATCGGGAGGATCCGTGCCCGGCAGGGACGGGATCTTCTCCCGCGAACGCGAGGGAGGCCGTCGCGATCTGCGCGGCGCGGACCACCAGCGTGGTTCCGGCTTCGAGGGTGGTGAAGGCTCCCGGTCAGGGCAGCAGCGGCAGGGGGAAGGTGGCCGACAGCGCGTAGCTGATCGCTCCATGCAGCACCGCCTGGTCGCCGAGGGTGGCTCGGCGTACCTGGGTGGGAGCCGGAGTCCCGGCGCAGACGAGGCTCTGTATCTGGGCGAGGCGCGCGTCGTCAAGCTCGGCGGCGGCGCCGCTGAGCAGCACCAGTCCCGGATCGACCACACAGGCGCAGGAGAGGATGAGCCTGGCCCAGGCGTCGAGGACCTCGTCGAGATAGTCGCGGGCCGGTGCGGACGCGGCGGCCAGCTGGATCAGTTCCCGTACCGGCGACTCGGGTCGGCGTCCCGGATGCAGGGCGACCACCCGTTCCGCGATGGCGTTCGCCGACCACCGGGCCTCGAACTCGCCGACACCGCGGTTGCTGCGTCTCGGTGCGCTGTCCAGGGGTAGGAAGCCGACCTCGCCCGCCGCGCCGCTGGCGCCCCGGCGGACCTTGCCGTCGAGGACGAGTCCCGCGCCGATGCCGTCGGCCACGTGGATCAGGAGCAGGTCCGTGACGTCCGCCCCGGCGCCGGCGACGCACTCGCCGGCAGCCATGAGGTTGACGTCGTTGTCGACGACGACGGGTACGCCGAGCCGCCGCTGCACCGACTCGCCGATCGGCCACGCATCGACCAGTCCCACCGACGGTGCGAGTCGTACCGCACCGTTCGTGGAGACCCCGGGCACGGCGATCGCGACCCCACGCAGCGCCGGCAGGTTGCTGCCGACCAGTTCGAGGACGAACGTGCAGATGGTGTCGACCACGTCGTCACCGAGCCGCGCGGTGCGGTGCGCGATGAGGACGCCTTCGCTGTCGGCGATCTCGCAGCTGATCCGCGGAGGCTCGAGTGAGACCGCGGCGACGAGTTCGGCGCGTGGGTTGAACTCGAGCATCTCCCGGGGTCGCCCGGTGGTGGCAGCACCCGGTCCCCGTTCGATGAGGTAGCCCTCGGCGATGAGTTCCCGCACGAGTGCGGTCACGGTGGCTGCGGGGAGGCCGGTCGTCTCGGTCAGGTCCACTCGGGACAGCAGCCGCGCCTGCCGGGCGGCCACGATCACCGAGAGGCGTTTGATCTCCCGGGAGCGTTCGCGACTGACCGGACTGGTCGGCGCTTGCTTGGACACGCTTCCTTCCTACTGAGAAGAAAAGACGGCGTCAAGTAACGGAATTATCTCGACGCACGTCAGTCCGGCCGGCGCATCGGACATCGACCCCAGCTACCAAAAGGCTCCAAGCCGGGCAAACCTTTCTTATCGATTCGGGTGGCGGGACCGCCGCAGGTGCCGTCCTCAGCGCAATCGTTTCTTCAGAGAAGGAAGAAAGTCGTCGGAAACTCTTGACTATGTATCTGACGCATCCCTAGCGTTACCGCCCGAAGGCCTTCCGGTTGATCACCTCTACGTTGACCAGCCGCTATCCCCCATCGCGCGTACCGCCCAGTCTGCGACGGCACGCGCACCACCACCGTCTAGCAACCACGACGCACGGAGACCGTTCCCGGTCTCCAGCGGACACCTGTCCGCGATCGATGCCCGGCGCGAGTCACGCGTCTGTCGACCTTCGGCCCGCCGGTAGCCGCCCTAGACGCAGCACTCGTCCCCACGAGAGGTATGCCCATGAGATGGCGCACCACAGCGACGATCGCCATGTGCGGTCTGCTGTCGCTGGGCCTGGCCAGTCCGGTTCAGGCCCACCCCGAGGGCTCATCGCCCAAGTCCACTTCGAAGAGCCCGTCCAAGAAGTCCGACAAGCCGGTCGACCTGGACATCATGTTCATCGGCGCGCACCCCGACGACGAGGCCAGCCAACTCGGCATGCTCGGGTACTGGAACGAGTACCAGGGAATGAAGGCCGGCGTCATCACCACCACCCGCGGTGAGGGCGGCGGGAATGCCGTCGGCCTCGAGGAAGGCCCTGCACTCGGCATCCTCCGGGAGGCCGAGGAGCGGCGGGCGGTGGCCTGGTCCGGTATCGACCACATCTACAACCTGGACGCGCTCGACTTCTGGTACACCGCCAGCGCTCCCCTGACCGAGGAGGTCTGGGGCTACGAGGAGACCCTGTCCCGGATCGTGCGGGTCCTGCGCACCACCAAGCCCGAGGTCATCCTCACGATGAACCCCTCCGCGACCCAGGGCAACCACGGCAACCACCAGAAGGCCGCCATGCTGGCCGTGGAGGCCTTCTACGCCGCGGCCGACCCGAAGGCCTTCCCGGAACAGATCACCAAGGAAGGGCTCAAGCCCTGGCGGGTCTCCCGGATCTTCCAGACCGGCGGCAGCGGCTCCGGCAGCAGCGGCCCCGCGTGCGAGACCACCTTCACGCCGACCGAGTCCAGTGACGTCATCTTCGGCACCTGGCAGGGCTACGAGTCGGCGCGTCACGACGGCCAGCGGTGGAACACGGTCCAGACCTTCGCCCGCCGGGAGTACGTGTCGCAGGGCTGGGGCAACAGCGCCTTCCCGACGACCGACCCGGCCAGCATCGGCTGCAACCGGCTGAACCTGATCGACAGCCGCACCCCGTATCCGGACCCCAACGTGGGCGCCGGCACCGGGGCGCTCCAGGGCGCCACCCTGCGCGCTCCCGGTGGACTGCCGCTCGGCACCGAGATCCACGTACGACCGCAGAACTGGGAGGTCCTCGCCGGACAGCCCATCCGCGTGGACACGGTCCTGTACGCCGAGCGGGCCGTCCCGGGTGCCAAGGTCGCCCTGAAGGTTCCGGCCGGCTGGAAGGTGAGCGGCAAGGGCGACGTCGGTACGCTCACCCCGCGCAAGCAGGTCGTGAAGAGCTTCACGGTCACCCCGCCCGCGCAGCTCGAGGTGGGTACGCGGTTCCGCATCGAGGCCACGATGACCAGCCGCAAGGACGGCAGTGGCACCAGCAGTGCGCGGGTGCAGGCGACCGCTCCGGTCCGGGGCACCCTTGAGCCGCTGCCGGAGATCGCCGATTTCCGTGAGTGGACTTTGCGCAACAAGAACCAGCAGCTCAACGCGCTCATCGAGTCCCTGCTGAGCATCCCCAGTGGTGCCACCCGCAGCGTCCGGGTCGACCTGACCAACCACAGCACCCAGGTCCAGTCCGGAACCGTCAAGCTGCACGTGCCGGCCGGATTCTCGGTGGCGGAGCAGCAACTGCCGTACACCGGGCTGCAGCCGGGTGCCCGCGGTTCGGTGACCTTCACGGTCACCAACACCGACGCCTCACTGCCGACCGCCAACCGGGCGCCGGACAACGGCGCGTACCGGGTGCGGATCGAGACCAGCTACCACGGTGGCAGCGCCACCGAGCCGGGGGCGTTCAACCTGGTGCCGGTCACCACGATCCCGAGGGCCACCACCGCGCCGTCCGTCGACGGCACGGCCGCACCGGGTGAGTACACCGGCGAGGTCATCGACATCTCCACCCGCTGGGAGGGCACCGACGCACCGCCGCAGGACATCTCCGGCACCGCGCAGCTCACCTACACCGCCGATGCCCTGTACGCCATCTTCACCATCACCGACGACGTACTCGGCACCGTCCTGCCTCCCGAGGACTGCAAGCGTCCGCGCCGCAACGACAACATCGAGTTCGGTATCGACCCGCGAGGCAACTCGGCGAACACCTCCACGGTGTTCAACGTGGCGCTCTTCCCGACGACCGACGACCCGGCCAACGGCAACCCGCCGTGCTTCGCCCGGGAGCGGGACAACCACCAGGGTGGCCCGGAGACCGCACCGGGTCTCGAGATCGCCTCTGTCGTCACCAGCAACCCGTACACCGGTTACCGGATCGAGGTCAAGGTGCCGTTCGACGTGCTGCCGGACGCCGTCGACCCGGCACGGATGGGCCTGAACATCCTGGTGAACGACTCGGACACGCAGGACCTGACCGCGCAGACCCGGGTCGGCTGGTCGACCTGGAGCGGTGTGCGGGCCGACCCGTGGCGGTGGGGCATCACGACCCTGCCGGGTCTGCCGGCGCTGCCGTCGGCGCCGAAGGCGCCGGTCATGCCCGACACCGCGGCGCTGAGCGTCGAATCACCGCAGACGATCCTGCAGTCCGTCTCGGACGGAGTGGCGCCGGGTGGTTACGCGGCACTACCGGGCAACACGGTCAAGATCAAGAAGGTCGTCCGGACCTCCTCGAAGGTCTCGGTGGACCTCCAGGTGAAGCAGCGCGGCACCGCCCGGGTCTTCATCTGGGACGGGGAGCGGGTGCTGGCACAGACCACGGCCACGCTGAGCAAGAGCCACACCCTTGTCCTGCCGCTGAGCGGGCGCCTGCCGGCCGGTACGTCGCTGCTCGTCTCGTACGAGCACGGCGCCGCCACCACCGGTCTCGCTCACCGGCTGAGCTGACCGGACAGGTCAGCGCGTCGATCTGACGCGCGGCCCCGATGGGCCGGGCCTTGCGGCCCGGCCCATCGGCGTCCCCGCCCGGAACTGACAGCCGCCTACCGCATAGTTCGGAATCGGCCTGGACGGAGTCTGGATCACCTGCCTGTCGTGCGTAGCGGCTCCCGCTGGGCGCGGGCGATGCCCTCGTGTGCATGTTCCTGTTCGTCGTGGTCGCCGGTCGCGGTGGCGATCGACAGCGCGGCGGCGTGCCGGGCCACGGCCTCGGTGGTACGGCCCACGGCCGTCAGTACTTCACCGAGGATGTTGAGTGCGCTCGCCTCCCCGTAGCGATGCCCGATCGAACGCAGGATGCGGATCGCCACGGTCAGGTCGCCGACGGCCCGCGCGTGGTCGCCGCGAATGCCGTGCACCCGGCCCAGGTTCGTGAGCGCGACGGCTTCGCCGTAGGCGTGTCCGGCCGCGCGGAAGATGTCGCGTGCCGCCGACAGATGCCCGGCCGCCTCGTCGTGCCGCCCGAGGCTGATGCACACGTCGCCGAGGTTCGTCAGGGCGCTGGCCGCTCCGACCGCGGCACCGGCCTCGCGGAACAGGGCAGTGGCGCGAAGCAGTTGGTCGTACGCCTCGCCGAGATGGCCCGGGCGGGTATTGGCGTTGCCGAGGTTTACCAGCGTAGATGCTTCGCCGTACCGGTCGCCGGCCTGACGGTAGGCGGCGAGCGCGGCCCGTTGGTGCGCGGCGGCGTCGTCGCGTCCGAGACGTTCGTAGACGATGCCGAGGTTGGACAGGGCCCGGGCGGCGCCGAGTTGGTCGCCGCACCGGTTCAGGATCGCGACGGCCTCGGACAGGTGCGTCTCGGCGAGTTCGTAGCGGCCGAGCAGCCGGTGTACGGCACCGATGTTGGTCAGCGCCACGCCGTGTCGGGCCGGGTCGCCGCTGTACTGTGCCGCTTCGAGCGCGTAGCCGTGCAACGCCTCGGCGTGGGTGTAGCCGCCGCCCTCGAGGTGACGGTAGAGCGTGGCGGCGAGGTCGGTCGTGAACTGGGGCCGGTCGTGTTCTAGCCCGGCGGCGTGCCGAGTTGTAGACAGGACACGTCACCTGGATCGGATCGGCGGACATGCCGCTGCGGGTGTCGGGTACCGTCTTGGTCGTCGCCTTACCTGCGGTTCCTTCGATGACAGTGGCCGTCTTGATCTCCGTCTTGCCAGCGGTCACCTTCGTCGGCTCCGACGCCGGCGCTGGTGCGGCGACGCCCGGCGAGGCGAAGCCCACCGCCACGGTGACCATGGTCGCCAGCAGCACGGTCGTGCGCCGGGACAGATGCTGGACATCGACGATCAGCCCCCTGCACCGGTGGACGCGGCCGTTCACCAGGGTCGTCGTCGCCGCGACGACGGTCGGGTTGGATCTGACGAGCCCCCGGGGGCACGGGTTGCGGGAGCCGCCGATCCGACTGTGGGATCACCCATAGTCGTCGGACCTTCACAGCCGGTCTCGACTCCCCGATCCTTCATGCGTGACAATCGATCGCACCACGCTCGCCGCGGTCCTGACCGTCGCGATGCTCGTACCGCCGTGGGTGGCAACCCCGGCTTCCGCCGCCGGGGCCCGCCCCCCGGCCCGGACGTTGCCCTCGGCCGCGATGGCCGACCCACCCGGCCAGCCGGATCTGGGGGTGGCCAACCGGTTCGTCGCCGGGGAGGGGCTGCCCGACTGGTCCCGAGCCGGATACCTGGGCGGCCAGGTCCCGTCCGCCGGATACGTCACCGGGGCGGCCCCCTGCCGCATCGAACCGTCCCGACTGGCCAGCCAGTTCGGGGTGGTCCCCGACGACGGGGTGGACGACAGCGCCGGCCTGCAACAGGCCATCGACACGATCCGCTCGGACTGCTCCCCCACCGCCAGCCACTACCGGCTCTCTCTGATCGAGCTACCCGCCGGCCGGCTCGACGTCTCCCGGCAGATCTCCGTTGACGCGAGCTTCCTGCTGCTGAAGGGGCAGGGCTCCGGCACCGGAGGCACCCGGGTGGTGTTCCGCCCGGACACCAACACCCGGTACGACACCCTCAGCTCCGACGGCAGCCGCTGGGAACCGACCACCATGACCTGGGGCAGCGGCAACGACACCGGTCGGGGCGGCTGGATCTGGCCGGGCCGGGCCCTGTTCAAGGTGCAGAACCGGGAGGTGGCCACCCGGTACGCCGACGAGTGGCAGTCCGCCCCGGCCAACCGCAAGGACCTCTTCGAGGGTTCGGTCAACCAGCACTGGGTCTCCGGGATCCGGGTCGCCGCCCGCTCCGCCGACCCCGGGTTCTCCGCCCGGGCCGGGCAGAGCGTGATCCAGTTGGTGAGCAACGCCGACATGGGCAAGTTCAGCCTGGGCGGGCACGTCTGGGTGGGAGCGGCCAACAGCATCAAGTTCTACGAGGAGCAGGGGCTCAGCTACGCCGAGCACGGCAGCATGTTCGAGAACCTGCACATGCGCCAGCAGATGTTCCGGGTCGTCGGTGTCTCCGGCAGTGCGAAGACCATCACCCTGGACCGGCCCCTGGAGTTCGACCTGCCGGTGGACTCGGTCTCCGACGGCTCCGCCCCGCTGCTGACCGAGACCCCCTTCCAGAGCAAGGTGACCCCTCTGAAGGTGGTCGAGGGGGTCGGGTTCGAGGATTTCGCCTTCACCCAGGACATGACCGGGCTGCCCAAGGTCGGCGGCGGCAGCTACGCCCTCTCCCCCGCCGACGCGGTGCACAACTACGGCAACCTGGCACCGGAGTACGCCATGCACGGCGTCCTGTTCAAGTGGGCGGCCAACAGTTGGGCCCGGGGCCTCAACGGCACCATGACCGGCTCCCACCCCCTGGTCACCGAGGTCGCCCGGAACCTGCACATCGAGGGGAACACCTTCGACGGGGCCTGGAACAAGGGCAAGGGCGGCAACGGGTACCTGCGCGGCAGCCGGGTCTGGGACTCCCTGTACGCGTACAACACCAGCCGCAACCTGCGGCACTTCACCTTCCAGTGGTCGGCCAGCCGGAACGTCGCCTTCCGCAACGACCTGGACTCCGACCTCAACCTGCACGGCGGCTGGGAACGGTACAACCTCTTCGAGGGCAACACCGTGCGGGTGCCCTACGAACACCGCTCCGGCAGTTGCACCGCCAACTGCGGCGGGGAAGGGGGTGAACTCGACGACGGCACCTGGTACCCGATCTGGTGGGGGGCCGGACCGAAGGCGATCAAGTGGTCGGGCTCCACCGGGCCGCAGAACGTCTTCCACGGCAACATCCTGACCAAGCAGGCCACCCCCGGGGGTCCCTTCGCGCCCTACACCCCCTACTCGGCGGCGAGCCCCGGGGTGCCCGCCGACGCGGTGCACCAGTTCGGCTCGGACCCGGCCCACCCCGCCCGGTTCCGGCACCTGACCCAGTCCGGCGCGGTCATCCCCGACTGGTCCGGCCGGGAGACCCTGGACTACTCCGGCGGCCAGGGGGTGGTCCAGCTGGCCGACCGACGCCGCCCCTCCCTGTTCCTGCACGACGCCGGGCAGCTCGACCCTCGGCAGGACGAGGCCCACAAGGCAGCCACCTGGAACATGCAGGGCGCGGGGTCGCGCGCCGACGGCTCCTATGACAACAAGTACACCAGCGGACTGCTGCGGTTGTTGCGCGACGCGGAGGTGGTGGCGTTGCAGGAGGCCGGCAGCCCTCCGGGGGGCGCCCACCACCTCGCCGACCACCCGCAACTCGACTTCGTGCGCCAGGACCCGCAACACGGCCTCTTCACCCCCGACGTCGAGGAGTACCGGTACGGCGGCACGAACAGTCGCCCCGGGGGATACCTCTACTGGCTGTGGACCGACACCAACCCAGAACCCGCGGGCCGGGTGAACCTGGCGATCGCCACCCGGGAGCGGGTCGACCCGGCCGGGATCGTCGTGGTGGCCAGCCCGTTGGGAGGTCGCCCCGCCCTGGGGGTCACCGTCGGCGGGACGGTCTTCTTCAGCCTGCACGGCTGGTCCCCCGGGGGCAACGACCTGCCGGGGTTGCTGGAGGCAATCCGGGTCCGGATGCTCACCGCCGGGCCGAACAACACCCCCCGGGACTGGGTGGCGATGGGGGACTTCAACCGACACCCGGACAACCTCGCCGCCGTGCTGGACGCCGCCCACTTCGCGGTGCACACCCCCGCAGCCGCGACCCACCCCTCCACGAACCCGACCGCACTGCTGGACTACGCGGTGGTACCCCGTGGGGTGGCGGCGCCCCGGGTCACGGGCAGCACGGTGCGCACCGACGTCGTTCTCTCCGACCACCTGCCGGTGCAGTTCGACCTGGTGCTGCAGGCCGCCGCCGAGCCCCGGCCCCCGGTGGCCGAGCCACCCTCAGGGCAGGGGATCCTGCTGCGCAGCGCGGACACCACCAACGTCGTCGACATCGTCCACAACGGCACCAGCCACTTCCTGGTGGACTCCCCGTACCACAGCGGCTTCCAGCAGAAGTGGTCCCTGATCCGCAGCGGAGAGCACCCCGGGTATTACCAGATCATGAACCTGCTGACCGGCAGCCTGATGGGGCAGGCAGAGGGAGCCCGGGACGGCTGGGTGGTCCAGTGGCACCAGGAGGCCCTGGACCAACTATGGTGGCCCGATCCGCAGGAGGACGGCACCTGGACCCTGCGTAACCGGGTCACCGACCAACTGCTGACCGTCGTGCCGGAGCTGGGGCTGCTCGCCGGCCGGGATCCCGACGGGTCGGCCCGGCAACGCTTCTTCCTCCAGTCTGAGGCCGAGATGACCGACCTGCAGGAGATCACCCACTACCCGCTGGAGGGCACCCACGACCTGGTCGCCGACGTCTCCGGGGAGAGCACCAGCGTCAACACCCCGATCATTCTGTATCAGGAGACCGACGGCACCAACCAGCGGTTCATCCGAATCCCCGCCGGGTCCACCGGGGACACCCCTTGTTACTACCTGGTCAACGGGGGCCGGTACCTCAGCTCCTCGGCGACCGGGAACGCCACCTTCGGGGCGGGGGTGACCCTGCAGGACTTCCGCCCGGACACCGACGAGTACCTGTGGTGCGTGCGGCAGGAGGGGGCCTCCTTCACCCTGGCCAACCGGACCGAGGTCAACGGGGTGCCGACCGACCTGTACCTCACCGAGCACGGGTACGGTCAGCAGCTCACCGTCGACCCCTCCGGCCCGGGGCCGATCCAGACCTGGGTCTGGGAGGCGGCCACCAGCTGATCCCATCCCGGCCGGGGCCCCCACGACAGGGACCCGGCCGGGGTGGGCTCGTCCGGCCCGCACTCCACGGTGCGCAGCCGGCCGTAGGTTCCGGTCAGCGGGATGTTCCACAGCCGGGTACCCCCGCAGGGCGGCCACGGAAAGCCGGTAGAGCGTGGCTGCGGGTCATCGGCTGGTTGGCGTGGCTATGCGGGCTGGGCGTGTGTGAGTGTGGCGTAGACGATGATGTTGTCGCGGTAGCTGTCGCGTGCGGTGTCGAATGGGCCGCCGCAGGTGATCAGCCGCAGTGCGGCGTGGTCCACGGGGCCGTAGACGGCGTCGGTGGGGAAAGTGTCCTTGGGGTGCCGTTCGGTTTTGGTGACGGTGAACGTGGCCCGGCTGCCGTCTTCGCGGTCGACGGTAAGGGTGGCGCCCGGCGCGAGTGCGGCGAGGTCGTGGAAGCTGCCGTCGTGGCCCTTCCAGTTGACGTGGCCGGCGAGGACGGCGGGCCCGAGGGCGCCGGGTGTGGGTGCCTTGGTGTACCAGCCGACGTCGGTGGCGGTGTCGGGCACCTGCATGGTGCCGTCGGGTTGCAGTCCGAGCGGCACGGTCGGGGCGCTGATCTTCAGCGACGGGATGGATACCCGGGTTGGCGGTGAGCTGGGCATCAGTGGACCGGTGGTGAGTTCGTCGCGTTGGCCGCCGGATGAGGCGGCGGCGTCGGCCTTCGGCGGCGGCGGGGCGCCGGTGGGTACGTCGCCGGACGAGCAAGCCCCGGCGCCGATGGTGGCTATCGCGGTGAGGATGGCGGTGACCGCCGGGAGCGTACGCCTCCGGCGGTCACCGCCACGCGTGGCGAGCCGGGTGATGGTCATCGTGCGTTCCGGTCAGTTCTGCCGCGCCAGGCGGCGACGCGTCACGGCCAGGCCGGCCACACCGAGCAGCGCCAGACCGCCGATCGCATACAGGCTGAGGGCTCCGGAGCTGATGCCGGTGCTGCCGTCGCCGGTGGCGACACCTCCGGCGGGGACGGAACCGGCGGCGGCGCCGCTGACCATGCCGCAGGTGGCCGGGTCGGTGGCTTCGGCCGGGATGCCGTTGACTCCGACCGATTTGGCGAAGGTCGATTCGCCGAGGGCTTCCACGTCGTACTTGCCGTTGCCGTTGGCGTCGATGCCGTGCTGCACGATGTGCAGGTCCTTGAGGTGCTCGATGGTGCCGGCGGGCAGTTCCGCCGCCGGGATGGTGCGTTCGTAGGTCAGGTTGCCGTCGGCGTCGGCGGTGGGCATGCGGTCCACGGCCAGGCCGCTGGCCTTGGTCGTGTCTCCGGTGGTGGTGAGGGAGATGAAGATGTCGCCGTACATCTTCAGGCCCTCCTCGGTGCTGACGTATCCGTTGCCGTCGGCGTCGGCGGACTTGTCGGGGCAGTGGAAGTCCATGCCGTTGGCCGCGCCGTGGATGTGCTGCGCGTGCGGCGAGTTCGGTGTCATGCCCTGCGATCTGATCTGCACCTTCAGGTCGCCGCCGCTGGTGGCGGTCAGCGTGGCGGTGCCGGTGGCGCCGGTCTCGTTGAGGTCCAGCAGCTTGACCTGGACGCTCTCGTCGGCATACGCCGTCCCGGGGAAGGCGAGGACCAGCGCCACTGCGGGCAGGGCGAGCAGGCTACGGGTCAGTCTCACGAAAGGTCTCTCCTATCAGGTGGACCCGGCTGCGGCGCCCGGGTGTCGTCGTCGGGTGTTCGGTGCGGCGGACGAGCCGGATGGGTCCGGCACGCACAGATCGCTCACGCGCTGCGACGGAAGCTGCCGGACAGGACGCGGTAGACGGATTCGCTGTCGGTCCAGGTGGCGTCTGGGGTCACCCAGGTCAGTGCGTACGCCATCCCTGGGCTGGTGCCGTTGACCAGCAGTCGACGGGCGTGCCGCCGTTCGCCGTCCGGCCCGTCCCAGGCGTACTCCCACTCGGCGGCGCCGCCGGGCCGGATCAGCGGGCCGATGCTGATCCTCGTGTAGCCGGGCAGCGCGCCGGCCTCGGTAAGGCGGTCGGCCTCAGCGCTCCAGTGGTCGCTCGGGATCGTCCGTCTCTGCACCGTGAGATCCACGGCCAGCAGTCGATCCTGGTGTGGATCCTGGAGGCAGACGACGTCACCATCGGTGAAGCGGAGCCACCCCGGGGGTACCGCGATGCCGAAGCCCTCATCGTCGGCGTGCCACGACCAGTCCGGCGGCACGGCACGGTCGCCGCGTGCGGACGCATCCTCGGACACCATGCGAGGTGGTTCCTGAGCTGGGGCCAGACACGGTGCCGCGGGTATCGTGCTCGCCGTGGCGCCGACCGGGGCCTGCCCGCCGTCGTCGGCGGGTGTGCCGCCGCCGGTTCCGGTGACGGCACTGTGAAGGCCGTCGAGGGTGCGCTGCGCGCCGACCACGGCCAGGCCGCCACCCGCTGCCAGGGCGGCGACCGCGACCACGAGGGTCAGCGCGCTGCGCAGGCCCGTCCGGCCGTCGGCCGTGGCGAGTGCCCGCAGCCGCGCCGTCGGTGTGTTCCGGTCGGCCGGAGTGCCGCTGTCGGGTAGCACCTGCGTCGTGTCGCCGGACCTGGTGGCGGGAAGCACCCGGGTGCGGGCGTCCGGCCACGTGGTGGGCAGTGCGCGGGTCGTGTCGTGGGCGGCGTCCGGCAGTCCCGGCTGAGGGCTGGGGTCATCGGCGGGTGCGACGCGTCGCTCGTGCAGGTACGACGACGCCAGCACCGGCCCGGTGATCTTCCGCAACCTGCGGGTCACCTCGGCGGCACCCATCCGCTGGCGTACGTCCCGTTCGAGCAGTCCCTCGATGATCCGTGCGAGCGGGCCGGCGCGCTGCATCCGGTCCGGCGGGTCGGTGGCCAGCGCCATCAACGTCTGCACCAGCCCGGGTCGGCTGTAGGGCGGACGGCCCTCCACGGCGGCGTACAGGGTCGCACCGAGCGCCCACAGGTCCGCCCCCGGCGAGGAGACGCCGTCGCGGACCCGCTCCGGGGCCACGTACTGCGGTGAGGTGGTGATGCCCCACGACTGGCTGACCGCCGCCACGCCCTCGATCACCGCGGACCCGAAGCCTCCCAGCAGGGCCCGCCCGTCGGTGGCGATGAGCACGGTGCGGGGGGTGACGTCGCGGTGCAGCACCCCCGCTCGATGCGCGGCGCCCAGCGCCCCCACCAACTCGATCCCGATCCGCGCCACCGCGTCGACCGGCAGTGGCCCGTCGTCGGTGAGCACCCGATGCAGGGATCGCGAGGGAACGTGCTGCATCACGATCCACGGCTGGTCCTCGACCGTGATGACGTCGTAGACCCACACCACGTTCGGGTGCACCAACTGGGCCGCCGCCTGCGCCTCCCGCAGGGTCCGCTCCCGCAGCTCCGCACCCTCCCCCTCGGTCAGACCGACACGGAACAGCACCTGTTTGACCGCGACGTCGCGGTCCAACAACTCGTCCCGTGCCAGCCACAACCGGCCCGCGACACCTTGGCTGATGCATCGGATCAGCCGATACCGCCCGATAAGCTGCGCATCCTCCATCACGAGAGGTCTTCGTAGCCGACGGCTGGCCGGATGGGTGTCGAGGTCACGTCGACTCCATCAGGAAAGATGTGGCGGATAGTGACCCTGCCGCGACCGGCGGTGCGGCAGGTGGTGGCGACCCATCCGACCGGGCATCCCGCGTCGAACCGAACGGGAGCGGTATGCGTGCACGGAGAGGGGACAGAAGATGGCGGAATCCGACCAAGGGCGGGCTCGTCGATGGCGACCGCTGCACGTGACTCCGCCACCACCACCGAGCGTGGAGGAGCTGTTGCAGCGGGTGGGTCGTGGCGACGAGGAGGCATTCGCCGGCTTGTTCGACGCCGTCACCGGCAAGGTTCTCGGCCTGGCCCGGCGGGTGTTGCGTGACCCGCAGCTCGCCGAGGAGGTCGCGCAGGAGGTCATGGTGCAGGTGTGGCGTACCGCGGCCCGTTTCGACGCCGATCGTGGTTCCGGTCTCGCCTGGGTGCTGACGCTGGCGCACCGGCGTGCGGTGGACCGGGTCCGTTCGGAGCAGGCGCTGGCCGACCGGACGCAACGTGTCGCGGCGACGGACGTGGAGGTGCCGCACGACCAGGTGGCCGAGGCGGTCAGCGCCCGGCTGGATCGGGAGCAGGTCCGCCGCTGCCTGGGGCGGTTGACCGACCTGCAGCGCGAGGCGGTGACGCTGGCCTACTACGGCGGCTACACCTACCGGGAGGTCGCCGAACGGCTGGACACGCCACTACCCACGGTGAAGACACGCATGCGGGACGGACTGATCCGGATGCGCGACTGCCTCGGCGTCACGATGGGAGAGCGGGCATGAACAGCGACATCCACACCCTCGCCGGCGCGTACGCCCTCGATGCCGTCGACGAGGTGGAACGAGCCGGGTTCGAGCGGCACCTCACCGCATGCGACACCTGCCGCCTGGAAGTGGCCGAACTACGGGAGACCGCCGCCCGCCTCGCCGACGACACACCCGACGACACGGCACTGCCCGCAGGACTCCGAGAGCGGACCCTGGCGCAGGCGGCCCGAACTCCCCAGGAACGCCTCACCACCGCCGAGAGCCGCCGCACCGCCTCGACGCCGCGATGGCGGCAGTGGGTCGCCGCCGCCTCGATCGCCGCCGTCGCAGCAACCGGCGCGAGCGTCGTCACGTGGGCGGTCGTCGACGACCGCGATCGGCAGGAGCAGCCGGTCGACGATCGCATCCGCCAGATCGCCGAAGTGGTCGCTGCCGGCGACGCGCGTGTCCACCAGGAGGCCGTCGACGGCGGCGGCAGCGCCACCGTGGTGTCGTCCGCGCAGCGAGACCAGGCAGTCGCCGTGCTGCGGGAACTACCCGATCCAGGTGTCGGCCGGGCCTATCAACTGTGGCTGATCCCGTCGGCCGGAGCACCGCGTGCGGTCGGCCTGCTCCCCGCCGGAAACACGGCCACGACCACCCTCGTCGGCCCGCTGACCGACGTCGCGGCGTTCGGCGTGTCCAACGAGCCCGCGTCCGGTTCGCCGGCACCGACTGACGTCGTCGTCCTGGTGGCACTGCGGTGATCGGGGCGGCACTGGTCTGAGACACCGTGAACGGGTCGGCACGAAGAAATTCGCGTTCGGCGGCCATCCGCCCGGCCTCAGGCTCCGAAACACCGGTGAACGCACCACCAACCCCGGATGCAAGGAGCTCACATGTCTCGGCGTACGTTCGTCGCCGCCGGCGCGATCGCCGTTCTTGCCCTGTCCGCTTGCGGTAACGGCGACAGCAGTACCGACACCGCTGACACCGGCACCGCCCCGAGCATGTCGGCCAGTGCCCCCATGGCGTCGCCATCGGCGGCGGCCCAGTTCGGTCCCGGCTGCGCCGCCGTGCCCACCGACACGGCGGACCCGGGCAGCTTCGAGGCCATGGCCAAGGTGCCGGTCGCGACCGCCGCCTCGGGCAACCCTCTGCTGTCGACGCTGGTGACCGCCGTGGACAAGGCCAACCTGGTCGACTCGCTCAACAGCGCGCAGGGCATCACGGTGTTCGCACCGACCAACGACGCGTTCGGCAAGATCCCCAAGGCGGACCTGGACAAGGTCCTCGCCGACGACGCCACCCTGAAGGACGTGCTGACGTACCACGTGGTGGACGGCCAACTGTCCCCGGACACCATCGCCGGCACACACGAGACCCTGCAGGGTGACGAGCTCACGGTGACCGGCAGCGGCACCTCGTTCACCGTCAACGACACCTCGATGGTGGTCTGCGGCAACGTCTCCACCGCCAACGCCACCGTGTACATCGTCGACACCGTCCTGATGCCCACGAGCTGACGATGTCCACACCGACCGCGCCCCGGCCGGCAGACCGCCGGTCGGGGCCACACCCCAGACCCCACCGGTGGCGTCCACGCGCCGTCCTGGTCGGCGTGCTGAGCGCCGCCATCGCACTGGGCGTCGCCCGGCTGGTCGCCGCGTTCCTCGGCCCGGCCTCCGATCCGGTGCTGGCCGTCGGCGCCACCGCCATCGACGCCGCCCCCCAACCCGTGAAGGCGTGGGCGATCCGCACCTTCGGCACTGCCGACAAGCTCGTCCTTCTGACCGGTGTCTACGCCGTGCTGACCGCCGCGGCGGCGGCGATCGGGGTGGCGGCGTTCCAGAGGCGCCGCTACGGCCTACTCGGACTGGCCGCGTTCACCGGCATCGGCGTCGCCGCGACCCTCACCCGCCCCACCGCCACCGCACTGGACACCCTGCCGACACTCGGCGGCGCGGCCGTCGGCGCCGCCGCGATGCTGTTGCTGCTCCGCACCGCCACGACCAACTCTCCCGGCACCGCTGGAAGACGGCCCCGACTACTCAACCGCCGTCAGTTCCTCGTCACCGCCGCCGGCACCACCGCGACCGCGGCCGGTGCGGCCACCGCCGGGACGGCGCTCGCCGCCCGCAACGCCGCAGGCAGCCGCTCCCGCGCCACCGTCGTCCTTCCCGCCCCGATCCAACCCGCGGCGACGCTGCCCGCCGACACGTCCGCCGGAGTGGACGGCGTGGCACCGTTCATCACGGCGAACCGGGACTTCTACCGCGTCGACACGGCCCTCACCGTCCCGCAGGTCGACGTCGACCGCTGGCGGTTGACCCTGGAGGGCGCCGTCGACCGACCCCGAACGTGGCGTTTCGACGAGCTACTGGCCCGGGGCCTGATGGAACGCGACCTGACCCTCAACTGCGTGTCCAACGAAGTCGGTGGCCCCTACATCGGCACCGCCCGCTGGAGCGGGGTGCCACTGGCTCCCCTGCTCCGGGAGGCCGGCATCCGACCCGGCCAGAACCAACTCGTCAGCCGGGCCGTCGACGGTATGACCATCGGTACCCCACTCGCGGCGATCCTCGACGGCCGCGACGCCATGCTCGCCGTCGCCATGAACGGCGAACCTCTCCCCCTGGACAACGGATTCCCGGTACGCATGCTCGTCCCCGGCCTCTACGGCTACGTCGGCGCCTGCAAATGGCTCACCGCGATGACCGTCACCACGTTCGACGCCTTCGACACCTACTGGGTCGAACGCGGCTGGGCACCCGACGCACCGGTCAAGACCGCATCCCGCATCGACACCCCCAAACCCTTCACCCGACGCCCCGCCGGACCAGTCATGATCGCCGGGGTCGCCTGGGCCCAACGTCGCGGTATCACCGCCGTGCAGGTGCAGATCGACGACGGACCGTGGCAGACCGCACGCCTCGCCGCGGGACCGTCACCAGATCTGTGGCGGCAGTGGGCGCACCGCTGGAACGCCACACCCGGCAGCCACACCATCCGCGTCCGCGCATCCGACAGCACCGGCACCACCCAGCCGGAACAACGCAGGACGCCATACCCCGACGGCGCCACAGGCTGGCACAGCATCACCCTCACCATTACCTGAACAGCAGGGCTTGGCGACCCGGCCGCCCGGCTGTGGTCTGGGCCAGGTCGTCGGATCGCCGAATCGTCACGAGATCGGGCGTCCGGATGCTGTCGTCGATTTTCACGTGCGGTGCGACCCCCGACTTCGAAACTACCCTGCTGGTGATCGCCACAACACGGTGTGTCGACCTGTTCGCTCAGGTCACCTTCCTGCCTTCGTGGAACCGATCATCGGTCACTCGGCCGCCGGGCGTCCGCCCGGTAGCCGGTGGGGGACGCGCCCACCTGGCGGCGGAAAGCCTTGGCGAAGTGCGACTGGTCGGCGAACCCGCATCGGTGCGCGACCGCCGCGACGGTGAGCGAGGTGGTGCGCAGCAGTCGCCGGGCGAGATCGAGGCGAAGGCGCTGGTGGAGCCGGGCCGGGGTCTCGCCGGTCTGCTGCCGGAACAGTCGCAGCAGGTGGAATCGGCTGAGGCCGGCTTCGGCGGCCAGTTCGGCCAGGGTCACCGGGCGGTCGAGCCGGTCATGCAGCAGATCGACGGCGCGGGCGACCCGGGCGTCGTCGCGCGCCGGCCGGGGCGGGGCGGGTGCGGTGCCGTGGTTGGTCAGCAGGTGGACCGCGATGAATTCGGCGGCCGTGGCCGCGTACAGTTCGGAAACCCCGGCCCGGGCGGCCCGGTGCAGGCGGGTCAGCAGGGCGCGCAGCACGTCGTCGTCGAACGCCAGCCCGTCCGGCGGGCGGAACCGGCTGGCGCTGCCGCCGAACGCCTCGCTTGCGACCCGGGTCATGGTCGGCGCGGGGATCAGCAGCCGGATCTGGGTGACGTGGTCGTCGCCGGTCGGTGAACTCCAGCGCAGGCTGCTGGTCGCGCCGGGCGCCGTCGTGGACAGCGATCCGGGACCCAGCAGGCCCGTCGCCCAGCCGCTCCTGCGGCGGCTGGAGACCAGCCGGGTTCCGTGGATCTGCAGGTCGATCAGCTGGGCGTCGATCGCCGGCAGCTCGACCCGCTCGGCCTCGGCGTCGACCGACAGGAGTTCGAGGTCCAGCGATCGCCAGCCCGCCCGGCGACTATCGAAGTGCACGCGGGTCAGCCGCCGGAATTCCTCTCCCAGTTCGATGACACACCTCAACATCTGCCGCAGATGACCGCAACTTTAGACCGGACGGTCGGCGGCTTCCCGCCTAGCTTCGATCATGACTCGCAGCACCCCGTCCCCGAGGAGGCCCCGATGCCGGAGACCATCGAGAAACTGACCGTGTTCGACCTGGCTCGCCCGGCAACCAACCAACTGGCCCAGGGTTTCTTCCAGTGGTGTGTGGTCGCACCCGACCTGCATGCCAAGTGCGCCGAGTTGGAGAAGGTCTACGGCCCCGCCGGGTTCTGGATTCTCGAGAACGCGCCGCTGCTGGCGACGACGCTGCGCGGTGAGCCAATCGACCTGCGTGTCGACATGGCTCTGGGCTACATCGGCGACGTCAACATCGAAGTCATCAGCCCCCGCCCCGAGGGGGATCCCAACCTCTACACCGAGTTCCTCGACGAACGACCGGCCGGTGGCTTCCACCACCTCGGTTTCCAGGTGTACGACTTCGACGCCGCAGCCGCCGATCTGGCCGCCGTTTTCGGCCCGGTCGAACAGGCTGGCGACTTCTCGACCGGCGGCAGCCGCTTCGCCTACTTCGACTCCCGCCCGCTGACCGGCATCTACACCGAGATCCTCTGGTTCGACAACGGGACGATCGCGAACATGGCGAGCCTCCGCGCCGGAAACCCTCCTTCAGTCCAGGGCGACCGGCCGTAGGTGTCGACCGCGTCGACGACGGCAGGGACCTGCAGGTCAACCTCTCCGCCGATGTGCTGTTCGCGGTGGACAAGGCCACCCTCACCTCCGTAGCCAGGTCGGTCATGGCCCGTACGGCGAAGCTCATCGACGCCTCCCCCGCCGCAGTGGTGACGGTGGCAGGCCACGCCGACTCCTCCGGCACCGACGCCATCGACAATCCACTGTCGATGCGCCGCGCCCAGGCAGTTGGGGGTCTCCGACATCACCGAGCACCCGGGAAACTCAGCCTCTGAGCTAGGGCCTGTGGATCTAAAGGTGTTTCCGGCCTGACCTGCCGGGCGTTGTGCCTGGTGAGGAGGGTGCCGTGATGACCGCGACACTGAACGACCAGACCGGACGTAAGAAGCGGCCCGAGCCGTCGGCGGAGGCGAAAGCCGCTGCTGAGCTGGTCCGGGCCGCGAAGGAACAAGGGCTGTCGTTGACCGGCCCGGACGGGCTGCTCAAGCAGTTGACCAAGACGGTCCTGGAGACCGCGCTCAACGAGGAGATGACCGATCACCTCGAAGGTACTGCGGGCGAGCGGTTGGGGAGCCTTCATCAGCCTCAGCACGGGCTACCGTGACGCGCACCCCGACGGTCGGCCGCTGCTCGGGATCACCGCCGCCCGTTCGGCCTCCGTGCACTTCGACGCCGCGAAGACGGACGGAGTCGGCACGGACATCAAGGGTTGCTCCCTCGGCTCGCTCGACTGGACCGCGAAAGCCTGCGGTCAGTAGCGGGAGGACCTCCGTGAGCCCGTCCGGGACCAGCTGCGCTCGGCCGGGCTCGTCCGCACTCACGACGGCGCCGTGCCGGCGATCCTGACCCGGGATTGTCGACACGGCGCCGTGGTGAGTGCGTGCGTTGGCTCCGGCAGTTCTGGGTAGCAGGCGGCCTTCGCCGCGTCCCCGGCATTCGGCCGTAGTGAGTTTCCTCACCGTGGAGATTATGTGAGGTTTCGGGCGTATTTGTGGTGCGCACGTGACGGACGGGACACAGGGCATTCACGGCCGTCGGTTTGCCGGACATAAGCGAAATATCCACCGTGGCTGGCCGTTGAAGAGCCGTGACGACCACGGGCCCGGACGACGCGGTCCTCCGCCCACCGACAGACGGCTGACCTGCCGGAAGGGACCTGTTGCGATGTCCACGTTCGCCCCTGACCGTCACCCCATGCCCTCGTACGACCGGTATCCCTCGCTGTCCGTGGTGATCCCGGCCCGCAACGAGGCCCGGAACCTGCCGCACGTCTTCGCGCGTCTGCCCCACGGCGTCGCCGAGGTGATCCTGGTCGACGGCGGCTCGGTCGACGGCACCGCCGACGTGGCCCGCGAGCTCTGGCCCACCGTGCGGGTGATCGAGCAGACCCGTACCGGCAAGGGCAACGCGCTCGCCTGCGGCTTCGCTGCGGCCACCGGCGACATCGTGGTCATGATCGACGCGGATGGTTCGACCGACCCGCAGGAGATCCCCAGCTTCGTCGAGGCCCTGGTGTCCGGCGCCGATTTCGCCAAGGGAACCCGCTTCCGGTACGGCGGCGGAAGCGACGACATCACCCCGCTGCGCCGCTGGGGAAACCGTGCGCTGAACGGCATCGTCAACGCCCTCTTCGGCACCCGCTTCACCGACCTCTGCTACGGCTACAACGCCTTCTGGCGGGATCTGGTCCCGGCCATGGAGCTGCCCCACCCGGCGTCGACGCCACCGCCCAAAGGCAAGCTCTGGGGCGACGGGTTCGAGATCGAGACCCTGATCAACATCCGGATGGCCGCCGCCGGCTACCAGGTACGTGAGGTGCCGAGCATCGAGTACCTGCGGATCCATGGCGAGAGTAACCTCCACACGTTCCGCGACGGCTCCCGCGTGCTCCGCACGATCCTCAGCGAGTTCCGCCGCGCCCGGCGCGGACGCCACCAGGACTCCGGCCTCGCCAACCATGCCGCGCACGCCGCCTCAGGTCCCGCCGCACCCGCCACGGGACAAGTCCGCGTGTCCCTCCCCCGGCCCGCCCCGACGCCCGTGGCAGCGACCCTGCACCACGCCGGTACCGCCCCCCTCGGCCAGCGCGACCACGGCGGCCAGGACACCTGGACCGAGGAGGTGCGCTGAGATGCCCCGCGCGCAGTCCCCGGTCAGCGTGGTCATCCCCACCCACAGCGAACACCGCCTTCCCCGGCTGGTCCGGGTGGTGCAGGCCGTCCGGGAGCAGAGCCCGCCGCCTGCGGAGATCATCGTGGTGGTCGACCACAACCCGCACCTGCACCGACTGGTCCGTCGGGAGTTGCCCGACGTGACGGTGCTGGAGAACCGCCTGCCGCGCGGTGTCTCCGGTAACCGGAACACCGGGGCCCGTCATGCCGTCACCCCCGTGGTGGTCTTCCTCGACGACGACGTGATCGCGCAGCCCGGCTGGCTGGCCGGACTGTGCGAGCCGCTCGCCGACCCGGCCGTGGTCGGCACCGGCGGGGGCATCGCGCCGGACTGGGAGACCCTCCGGCCGACCTGGTTGCCCGACGAGTTCCTCTGGACGGTCGGCGTCTCCCGTACCGGTCCCTCGACCGGCACGGTGCGGGTGCGCAATGTCTGGTCCGCCAGCATGGCCGTGCGCCGCGACGCCTTCGAGGCCGTCCAGGGTTTCCGTACCGACTTCGGCAAGGTGGGAGACCGTGCCCGGCCGGAGGACACGGAGCTCTGCCTGCGACTGACCCGGCACGCGGGCGGCCACTGGGTGCACGTGTCGGACGCCGTCGTCGTCCACCCGGTGCCGGCCGAGCGGGCCACGCTGCGTGCCTTCCTGCACCGCTGCGTGGCCGAGGGCCGGGGCAAGGTCGCGATGGCTCGGTTGCTCGACGGCGGTGCCTTCGGTGGCCGCGACCACTCCGGACCCAGCCTCGATGCCGAGCGCGGCTATCTGCTCCGGACACTGCCCCGGGCGGTACTGCGGGGTCTCGCCGGGTCGCTGGGCGGACGGGGTGCCCAGCCCGCTCTCCGGGCCGGGGCGGTCCTGCTCGGTGCGACCGCCGCCGGCGTCGGCGCCCTGGTGGAACTGGCCTCGCCGGCCGGTGCCCCGCCGGTGCCGCCGGCACCGGTGGATCCAGACCGGATTGGAGCTGACCGATGAACACGCCAGTCTCGACGCCGGTCGCCGACACGGGCCGGCTGCCGGCCCTGGTACGCGATGTCGAGCTGACCGAGCCGCTGCCGGCGATCCCGGCGTACGGCCCGGACGGTCGGCGTGTCGAACGGGCCTGGCTGCTGGTCCGACGGCACACCGAGCCGATCGGCTCGCTCCTGCTCGCGGTACCCGAGGCCGGGCTGACCGGGGCCGACCTCGGGCGCGAGATCGGCGCCCGGTGGGGTGGGCCGGTGCCCACCGACGGCTCCGCGTACCTGGCCGAACGCGCCGAGGTGCTGCGGGACGCACCGCACATCACCGTGGTCGTCTGCACCCGGGAACGTCCGCGCGGGTTGGCCCGCTGCCTGGACAGCCTCCTCCGCCAGGACTATCCCCGGTTCCAGGTCCTCGTGGTGGACAACGCCCCGAGCAGCACGGCCACCCGGGATGTGGTCGCCGAGACCGCCCGTCGTGGGCCGGTGCGGTACGTCGTCGAACCGCGACCGGGACTGTCGCACGCCCGCAACCGCGCGGTCGCCGTCGCGCCCGGCGAGATCCTCGCCTGGATCGACGACGACGAGACGGCCGACCCGTACTGGCTCGCCGAGCTGGGCCGGGCGCTGCTCGCACACCCCGAGGCGGACGTCGTCTCCGGTGCCATCGTCCCGGCCGAGCTGGAGACCGACGCCCAGCTGTGGTTCGAGGAGTTCGGCGGGCACAGCAAGGGGCGGGGGTTCACACCCCAGGTCTTCTCCCCGGCCACCGCGCACCTCCAGAGCCCGCTCTATCCGCTGCCACCGTTCGGCACCGGCGGGAACATGACCTTCCGGCCCGGTGCCGTGGAACGGATCGGCGGGTTCGACCCCGCTCTCGGCGCGGGCACGGTGGCGATGGGGTCGGAGGACACCCTGGCGCTGACCCAGGTGCTCCTGACCGGCGGCACGGTCGTGTACCACCCGGCTGCCCTGGTCCGGCACTACCACCGGCGTGACCTGGCCGGGTTGCGCCAGCAGATGGTCGGCTATGGCACCGGGCTGACCGCCGCGTACACCAGCCTCGTGCTCGCCCGGCCGGGGACGCTGCTGCCGCTGGCGCGGCTGGCGCCGACCGCCCTGCGTGACCTGCGTCGCGCGGACGGCCCGCGACTGGCCGGGATCGGTGCCGGGTTCCCGCGCGAACTGCTCGGTGCCAACCGGCGGGGCATGATCCGCGGCCCGCTGGCCTACCTGCGCGCCCGGTGGCGCGATCGCCGCTGGCGCCCGACCTCCTCGACGGCACCGGAAGGTCCTCCCCGATGAACGTTCTCCCGCCGACCACCGGCACCGGGCCGCCCGCGTGCCCGCCGGAGGTCGCCGAGCCGTCGGGTGGTGCCGGGGTCGCCCGTGGCGGCGCCGTCCCTGGGGTGGTGCCGTCCGGGCGGCGGCCGTTGCTGGTCCGCACGGCGGTCGCGCTGATGTCCTCCACGGTGGCCAGCGCGGCGCTGGGCTTCCTGTTCTGGGTGGTGGCGGCGCGCTGGTTCCCCACCGAGGCGGTGGGCCGGGCCTCCGGCGTGGTCGCCTCGATGTCGCTGCTCGCCGGTCTCGCCCAGCTCAACCTGACCAGCCTCTACGCCCGCTTCCTGCCGGGCGCCGGCGCCCGCACCCGACGCCTGGTCCTGGTCGGGTACGGCGCGTCGGCGGCGATGTCCCTCGCGCTCGCGGTCGGTTTCCTGGCGCTCGGCCTGGGCAGCGGTCTGATCGGCGACCGGCCGGTCCACCGGCTGGTCTTCGTGGTAGCGGTGCTCGCCTCGGCGATCTTCTTCATCCAGGACGGGGTGCTGGCCGCGCTACGCCGTCCCGGCCTGGTGCCGGCCAAGAACATCGTCGCCTCCGGCGCGAAACTGGCGCTGCTGCCCCTGCTGGCCGGGGTGGTCGCCGGTGACGGGGTGCTGCTGGCCTGGGTGCTGCCGATGCTCGTCACCATGCTGGTGACGAACTGGTGGATCCTGGCCCGGTTGACCCCCCGGGTGGGGACGGTTCCGCTGCCGGGCCGGGCCCGCCACGGGATGACCAGCTTCGCCTCGGCGGAGTACGTCACCGGTCTGGTCAACAACGCTGTGGCGTTCCTGCCGCCGGTGCTGGTCGCCCACGCGCTCGGCGCCACCGCCAGTGCCTACTTCTACGTGCCGTGGACGATCGGGGTGGCCGGGACCACCCTGCTGTGGAACGTGGTCATCTCGTTCGTGGTGGCCGCGTCGAGCGACGGCGCCGAGGCCCGGGTCCACGTCCGGCGGGCGCTCGTCCTGGTCGGACTGGTCGTCGGCGCGGGAGCCGTGACGCTCGGCGGTGCCGCCGGAGCGCTCCTCGCGCCGCTGGGTGGGCAGTACGCGGCGCACGGGGCGGACGCCCTGCGGCTGATCGGTCTCTCGCTGCCGTTCACCGGGGTGATCCTGCTCTACGCCGCCTTCGCGATCATGGAGAAGCGGATGTGGCGCATGGTGCTCGTCCAGTCCACCGCCGCCCTGCTCTTCCTCGGCGGCGGCTGGTACGGCCTGCCCCGGCTCGGCATCGTCGCACCCGCGGTGGCGCTGCTGCTGGCCCAGGCGGCGACCGCCCTGGTGCTGTTGCCGGGTCTGCGGCGACGCCTGCGAGCGGTGGTGGCACCGCAGCACCGTCCGGCCTGGGCCGTACGGCCGGAGACGGTCGCCGCACCCCTGGGAGGTTCCCCATGAGCCGCCTCGCCACCCCGAGCCCGCCGATCCTGCGCCGGGCGGCGTCGGCCGCACCACGCACGGATGCCGGTCCGCTCCGCCACCAGCGGGCGCTGTCCTGGACGGGACTTCTGGTCGCGCTCGCCGTACCGGTGGGGATGGTGGCCGGTCAGCCGCTGCGCGCGCTGGCCGCGCTCGGCCTCGCCTGCCTCGGGCCGGGGGCCGCGCTCGTCGGTCTGCGCCGGGTCCGCCAGCCGCTGGCCGGCTGGGCGCTGGCGCTGCTGGTGAGCGTCTGCGGCTGGACGGCGACCGCGACCCTGGCCGCCTGGACCGGTCGGTGGTACCCGTCGGCGCTGGCCCTGGCGGGGGCCGCCGTGGTGGGGATCGTCTCGCTGGTCGGGCTCGTCCGGGCCGGGCGACGCCCCGCCCGGCCCCGGCGCGCCGGCTTCCGGCTGGCCACCGCCCCGGGCGTCCGGGCCGCGACGCACCCCGCCGTGCTCGCCGCCGCTGTCGCCCTCTGGCTGGTGGCGCTCGCCGGTACGGACGTGACGCGGGTCGGGCAGTACGGTCTTCTGGCGACGGTCCATCCGGCCTTCTTCGGCGCGCTGGCGCTCTGCGTCGCCGGGTTCGCCGTCGGGCTCCTCGGTCCCGGGCGGCGTGTGCCCTCCCGTTCCCTCCCCGGGTACCTGGTGCTGCTCGTGCTGCTGTTACACGGCACCACGCCGCTCCTGCTCGACCAGCCCCAGTACGCCTGGACGTTCAAGCACCTCGGCGTTGTCGAGTTCATCCAGACCAGCGGGGGTGTCGGCGCGTCGGGCGACATCTACCAGCAGTGGCCTGCCCTCTTCGCGGCCACCGCCCAGCTCGCCGACGTCTCCGGGGTCGGCGTGGCCGCGCTGGCCGACTGGTCGGCGGTCTTCTTCAACCTCGCGGGCGCGTTGGTGCTTCTCGCCGTCGCCGGCACGCTCCACGACGACCGGCGGGTGGGCTACCTGACCGTCTTCGGGTTCCTCTGCATCAACTGGATCGAGGAGGACTACCTCTCCCCTCAGGCGTTGGCGTTCCTGCTCAGCCTCGGTGCCCTGCTGGTGGTGCTCCGCTGGCTGCGCCGCCCGGCCCCCGACCGGCCGGCAGCGGCCCCCGGAGAGCGTCCCGGCACGGCGACCGCCGGTGGGCGGGTCCGGGTGACGGCGATCGCCGGCCTCCTCGGCGTCTTCGCCGTGCTCACCGCCGGGCACCAACTCTCGCCGTACCTGCTGCTGGCGCAGATCACCGCGCTGGTGCTGCTCCGCCAGGTCCGGCCGGGGTGGCTGCCGCTGCCGCTGGCCGCGATGCTGCTGGCCTACCTCGCACCGAGGTACGGCATGGTCAGCGGCTCCTTCTCCATCTTCGACGGCCTCAACCTCTTCGCCAACGCCTCCGGCAACGCCGACGGCTGGGGCTCGGACGGGCAGGCGTTCTCGGCGATCGTGGTGCGGGTGCTCGCTCTCGCCGTCTGGACGGGGGCCGCGCTGGCAGCATGGTACGGATGGCGCCGATCCCACCCGGTGACCGTGCCAGCGGTGCTGGCCGCAGCCCCGTTCCTGCTGCTCGCCGCACAGAACTACGGCGGTGAGGCGATCTACCGGGTCTTCCTCTTCTCCGCGCCGTGGTGCGCGTACCTGATCGCCGCCGCGCTGCTGGCACCGCGCGACCACGCGGGCCGACCCGGGTCGGCCCGTACAGGCCGGGTACCGGTCGCTGCGGCGGCGGTCCTGGCCGCCGTGCTCGGGGTCGCCGCGCTCGCCACCATGCAGGGCCGGCACGGTCAGCTCATGGTCGACCGGCAGAGCACGGCCGAGGTGCGTGCCGCGCGTCATCTCTACGCCACCGCCGCCCCCGGTTCGACGATCGCCACCGTCTCCTCGAACTTTCCGGGTCGGCTCAGCGCCGACTACGGTGAGTTCAACCGGAGCGTCGCCGTCGGCGAACCGGATCTCGTCGAGGGAGCCGGCCTGCGGCACGCCCTGCTCGGCCCGGAACATGTCCCGCAGATCGAGGAGTACCTGCGCGGCTTCGCCGGGACCGAGACCTACCTGGTGGTCAGCGACGGGATGCGCCGACAGGTCGCCTATTTCGGGCACCTGCCCGACGGCGCGGTGGATCGGCTCGCCCAGGCGCTCGACGCCGCGCCCGGGTGGTCGGTCGCCCACCGGGATGACGGGGTGGTGGTCTACCGGCTCACCGGATGACCGCTGAACAGCGGCGTCCCGGTCAGGTCGGCGCGTAGATGGTCACCCAGTCGATCGTCAGGTCGACCCGGGCCGGTGTGGTCGCGTCCGGGCACGCCTCCCAGGTGTGCCCGCAGTACCACGCCTGACTCTGCAGCGCGAGCGCCATCGGCTCGCGGGGAACGCCGTCGCCGGTGATGGTGGTCCAGGGCACACCGTCGAGGGTGAAGACGAGCCGCCCGGGGGTCCACTCCAGACCGGCGGTGTGCCACTGGGTGAAGTCACCGGCGACGCTGCGCTCGACCGGCCGCCCCTGCGGCGGGTGCAGGACGCCGTACATCCGGCGGCGGTCGCGCCCGTTGTCCTCGGCGATGTCGATCTCCGGCGGGTACTGGTTGTCGGCCGGCCAGAGCAACAGGGCGTAGGCGATACCGGTGCCCTGGTCCATCCGGAAGCGGATGTCGTACCGGCCGTAGCTGCGGCTGACAGCGTGCCGGTTCGACACGCCTCCGGTCACGTACAGGTCACCCCGGGCGGGCTCGCGCCAGCCGCCGATGGTCAGCAGGCCGTCGGCGACCATGACGTGGGACGGATCGAACCACCCGCCCGGGTCGCCGTCCGGCTGCCCCTCGTACGCGAACCAGTCGCTGCTGAGTGCCGTGCCGGAGAAGTCATCAGCGAAGATCTGCCGCCAGCCCGGAAGATCGCCCCGGGGCATCGGCACACCCGAGGAGCCGACCTGGCCCGGTAGCTGTCCCCTGCCGGGGCCGGGGGTGCCACCGGGCACCGGGTGCGACGGATGTGGCGTGCTCTTCCGGCCGGACCGGTGGTTGCTCAACGGATCGATCACCACGACGAACCCGACCGTAGCCACCGTGGCGAGCACCGCCAGCCCGGTCCACCAGGGTCCGAAACCTGGCCGGGCGAGCCGGGACTGCGCCGGAACCGGGTCGTCGGGCCGGCGTACGAGGCGACGCCACCACGACCGGGCCCGGCCCATCGCCGCTCTCCTCAGGTCAGCCGCCAGCCAGCACGGGCGGCGAGCCGCCGGGTCAGCCGCCATGCGGGTTGCGCCAGACGTCGCACCTCGGGACCGATCGTCGGGCCGTGACCTCGGACCAGCGTCAGCAGGTCCGCCCCGGTCAGATCGGGGGTGGGCTGCAGCCGGGGTATGGCCATGCGACTGTCGCCGGCCCCGGTGGCGGCGGAACGCGTGTTGGCCATCGGACGGTAGCGCCGCCGGCCGACCTCGCAGGCGTTGTCGTGCCCGTAGGCCCGGACCAGTTCCTGTACCTGCGGGTTGTGGTAGCCGTGCGGGTAACAGAACGAGCGGATCGGACGGGAGAGCTCCTGCTCCAGTCGGTCCCGACTGTCCCGGATCTCCTGTTCGAGCCGGCCCCGAGGCAGTACGTCGAGCGGGTGGTGGATCAGGCCGTGGTTGCCGATCTCCACGCCGGCCTCTGCGACATCCCGCAACTGTTCCCAGGTCAGCAGCGGACCGAACGCGTCCGCCTGCCGCCCGAGCCAGTCCGCGTTGCCCCCGAGGCTGCCGACGGCGGGGTAGAGGGTGGCCGACGCGCCGGCCGCCGTCAGAGCGGGGAGACCGGCCGTGAGGAAGTTGGCGTACCCGTCGTCGAAGGTCAGCGCCACCTGTGGGGTGTCCGATTGGCCCGCCGCGAGGGAGTCCAGGGCCGCACTCAGGCCGACCAGACGGTAACCGGCGTCCGACAGCGTCGCCAGGTGGTCGGTAAGCCGTCGCGGTTCGACAGCGAGCGACCGGAGTCGGCCGCCGTCGAGCCGGGAGATCGAGTGGTACATCAGTACGGACATCGGAGTGGGGTTGCCGAGCCGCTCCTCCGTCATGCCCTCGCCAGCCCGCACCGCCATACGCTCACCATAGCGGGCATATCGCCTTGTTTTGGCTGCTTGGCGCGCTCACCGGCCGCGCTGTCGTGGCCGACGTGAGGACGGCGCATCGCCACGGTCGAGAGCGTCACCCCCTCCGCTGCCCCTCGAACGACCCGCCCTGTCGGGTAGCAGACCCCGGGTGTCACGCTGGCTCGCGCGACCACCATCGTGGATTTTTGGCTGGAGGGGGGCGAGATGACACCTGCGCCGAACGACAAGCAGGTCGCACGAGGCACCTGGGGCGGGCGGCAGGCACGCCGGCGGCGGGCGCCCGACCACACGTCGTACGACTTCTCGCCGGTCGACAAACGTCCGCCGGGTTCGGCGGCGAGCGATGCCGTCGACGCCCAGCTCCAGTTCGAGGCAGACCGGCGCAGCGGGCTGCACCCCGCCCTGGTCATGGCAAAGCAGGCCGCCCGTCTGGTCGAGGGGCGGCGACGGGAACGGGCTCGGCAGCAGCAGACTCCGCAGTGGAGCGTGGATCCGGTGCGGGAGTCCGCCCGACGATTCTTGAACGAGGTGGCCCGCTACTGCTTCGACCAGGGCCGGTGGGGCTCGGACACCGAGGTGGAGCTGATCGCCGTGAGCGAGGACTTCACCGATCCGATACGCCGGATGGGGCAGACGCGGGACCGCATGGGCCAACTCGGTTCCCGGGTCCGCCAGTCCACGGCCGTGGAGGTCGGCAGCGAGGTCCAGCACGCCGCCCAGACGATCGCGAACCTGGTGAAGACCCATTTCCGGGCCGTGCCGCCGCAGGCGGACCTGCCTGTCGTCGAGCTTCGGCTCACCAACCAGCAGCGGCGGGCGGCTCTCATCGCCATCGGCAAGGAAAGCGATCGTCATCTGGAGTCGTGGTACGCCTTCGTCTGCTCCTCTCCCCCGCCGGGCGACACCGGAACCCGGCTACGACACATCGTGGAGTTGCTGCCCGTGATGGCGGAGGTCGAGCGGTGGCGCGCGGGCCGGGAGCGTTGCGGCACGCTGGTCGCCACCGATGACACCACGCGGGCGACTGTGGTGCCGGCGACCCAGGAGCTCAAAGCCGCGATCACCGCGTTCGAGGAGGCGGTGTACCGGGCCTGCGTCCGGTCTGGGCCGGCGGATTGACCACGCAGGCCTAACCGGCCGCAGTGGCGCGACGCCTGGCAGCGATACCGCAACCGCCACCGGCTACCCGCGCAGATCCTGGTCGGCGACGACGACGTCCAGCTGCGCCTCAACCTGGACGATGACGCGCACCCGGCGGTGCTGCGGCACCATCGTCGTCAGATCATCGAGATCGTTTCAAGCGGGCTCTGGCCACGAATCGGGCAATCAACACTCCGAGCGAGGCAGAGTGTCTTCGGTCATTGCTCTGTGCAGAAGGTGCGAAAGTCGGAGGAAAGTATGATATCCGACAAGACCTGGGGATTCACCGCTCATAGGCTTTGACCAGGGAATTCATCCCCGCACCGCCGCCGCTAGGGCGCCGGATTCCGCCGAGGAGTCCGTCGGTGCCTCTGATCAAGGAAGTGCCTCTCATGCACCGTACGCTTTTCCGTGGGCTGCTTTGCGCCGCCACGATGGTGGTCACCACCGTCGGGGTCACCTCGACACCGGTCAGCGCCGCCCCAACGAGCCACAGCACCGCAGAAGGCATCCCGTCTCACGGCCTACCGTCGTTGCGTACCGGCACCTGCACGCTGCTGTGGGACCTACTGAACGCGGGCGGGCGCAACGGGCTCGTCGCCGTCGGCCTCACCGCCGATCAGCAGCTGATCAAATTCGCCGTCAATACCCCTGCCCTGGCCTGCACCATCGGCTCGGTCGACCTACCCGGTAGCGAAGTACTCATCGGCATCGACTTCCGCGTTCAGGACGGCAACCTCTACGGCGTCGGCAACACCGGCGGCGTCTACGCACTGAGCACCCGCACCGCCGTAGCTACGAAGGTCAGTCAACTGACCGTCGCACTGAACGGCACGTCGTTCGGCGTCGATTTCAACCCCGCCGCCGACCGACTCCGAGTCATCAGCGACACCGGCCAGAACCTGCGCCACAACATCAACCCTGGCGGTACGACCGTCGTTGACGGCCCCCTCACCTACCCGCCCGCCACCGCCGCCATCGGTGTCACCGGGGCCGCCTACACCAACAATGACCTCAACCCCGCCACTGCCACGACCCTGTTCGACATCGACACCACCCTGGACCAGGTCGCGCTGCAATCCCCCGCGAACTCCGGGCAACTGGCCGCCACCGGCTCACTCGGAGTCAACGCGGCACTACAAGCAGGCTTCGACATCCACAGCGCTCTGCGTGGCGATCGCGCCGTGGCCAACGACGCCTACGCCGTGCTCAACGGCGCCGCCGGCAGCCGGGTGTACCGAGTCGACCTACTGACCGGCGAAGCTCACACGACGGGCAGCTTCAGCGGTCGTGTGGTTCTTGATCTCGCCTTGCTCCTGCGGCAGTGACCGCCTCTGCTCGTTCGGCACCGTCGAAGGTCGGCAACCTTCCGAGCGAAACCTTCCACAAAGGGCAGACCCGCAGGGGTGTTGTGACACTCGCGGAGTTTCCGCAGGCCAGGGCACCAGAACCGCTCCCGGTGGAACGGCCACCGGCCCTACAACATGACCCGACCCCAATGGGGACGTCGCGCCTCCACCACCGATGACCTGAACGGGCGATGAGCAGGATCCGACGGCTGGCCAACACGATCCTCGCCGACGCTCTGATACCGATCGACCACGTGTACGACCAGAAGCCCTCCTACTGCAGAAAACACCGACGACACGGCATTGATGTGCAATTCATCGCCGACTTGGCCGACGCGAACGTGATGACCTTCGCCGACACGGCGCACCAAGGCGCCGACGGTTCAGTCCACACCTTTCTTCCCAAACGCCATCGCTATCGCCCGCTTCACTGCAGGGCAGTTAGACTGATAGACGAATGGCGATGAGACGCCGGCCGCAGGAGGAACTACGTGCCACAAGTCGACGTAGGCGAGACCGACGATCGGGACCCCGTCCCCGCACATGCGGTCCTGGCCGGCTGGCACATCCTGGTGATTGCCGCCTACATCGTCCTGCTCAGTCAGCAGTCTCACGAACGAGTACGCTATGACTACTCACCACGGGAAGAGATGTTGCTCTTCGCATTTCCCGCTGGGGCGATGCTACTTCTCGTCACACTGCTCGCCGGCTTGATCCTGCTCCAGAGCCTTCCGAAAAGGGGTCGGATCAACTGGCCCGTCATTCGCGGGACTGTCGCCGCCACACCGGTGCTGCTGTTGGTGGCGGCAATCATCCACGCCGTGCCGCGCTGAGGGACAAGGCACACCGGGATGCGGGAGCTGCGCGCCCAGGACAGCCGGTGGTCAAGCTAGCTCAGTCCGAGCGCCAGGGCGGTGAACAGGGCGGCGAGCCAGCCCCATCCGGGGATGATGATGGCGCGTTGGACGAGGCCGAGGCGCGGTGACACCTCGTCCCACGCCCTGCCGAACCGGCTGAATCCGAAGAACAGGGCGAGGGCGAAACAGGCCGAGGTGATTCTCCAGGATGCCCCGGGCAGCGTGAACGCGCCGACAGCCGCGGAGAGGGGTAGGGACAGGAAGACAACGGCACCGGCGAGATCGTGGAGTCGGTGCTGGGCGCTGTGCCCCTCGGGTATCCCTGCTGGAGCGTCCGGCGGATATCCGAGCATCGGATCCATCCGGAACACCCCGGATGCGACGATGCCGAGCCCAAAGACCGTCAGGACCACACCGACCGGGACGCTCGGACCCTCGACGACCACCCCGAGTGCCCCTACCGTGATCGCGGAGCCAGAGACGAGGAAGTTCGCCGTTTGGATCCAGCCTCGCCCGCCGAGCGCCAAGGCGCTGACCGGGTGGCGTACTGGTGCGTAGTGCGGCCGGCTCCAACCGTCGATGAGGAACACCAACACGAACAGCACCGCACCGGCGCCGCCCACCCAGAAGATCACGTGACTCTTCTTCCTACCAGCGCGTCGGACTCTCCGAAGTCTCAGTACATCGCGCGGCTGCCGGCCACCACAGTGCCGATGGTCACGGAGCCCGCAGCAGACAAGACCAGTACTCTGCGCGCTGCCGAACGCGCGCCCTGGTGTTCGGGGTTGCTCGCTGCACTTGATCTGCGTACCGACCGCGATCCTCCAAGTGCCAGGGTCGAGGACCTGCGCGACAAGCTGCCCCGCTGCCCCTGTGAGTCGGCCTGCACCCGCGCAGCCCCCATGCATTCGGTGGCAGCCAGCCCGGTGTCCCGTTGAGGCCCATGCGCACGGAGGCCACCGCTCCTCGGAACGGAGGTGCTCGCCGGAGCCGTTTCGGACGGCGACGTGATCGCGGTGGAACCGTCACCGGTCCTGCGGGCGGTGCTCCTGTCCCGCATCGCCAGGCACCCCGACCTGCGACAGCGGGTCACGGTGCTGGCCGAGGACGCACTCAGTTTCGAACTGCCCCGCCGCCTCGGTGGCGTACTCGCGATGAACATGATCGGCCACCTCAAGCCCGACGGTCGCCGCACCTTCCTGCGGCGGGTGGCCGAGCGACTCGCGCCGGGCGCACCGCTGGTGCTGAATCTGCAACCACCCGCAGAACCCACGCCCGTGCCCTTCACGGTCTTCGGCGAGGTCCAGGTCGGTCGCCACACCTACGAACGAGGCGGGTCGGCCGAGCCATCCGGCCCGACGGCGGTGACCTGGCGGATGCGCTACCGGGTACGGGACGCCGATGGCACTGTGCTGCGGGAGGACCGCGCAAACTACCACTGGCACGTAGTCACACCTGAGATCCTGCTCGCTGAGATGGCCGATGCCGGCCTGGCCGGCAAGGTCGGAGCACTCGACGTCGTCCGAGCCACGCGACGGCCTCCGGCCAACTCCCACTCCGGCTGAGGATGATCATCGCCAACACCCGCCCGTCACGCCGCGGCCCCAGCTCACGTGCCCCCTGATAGATAGAAGTGAACGACGACAGAACCGGCACGCAGTACACGCCGCGTCCGCTGGCCCACCCGTTGGGCCCTTCGACAGGCTGCGGGGCAGCCGCGTGCGGCCGACGGACGTTCGTAGCCGATCACGGCTCACGCCGGGACGCGATGGCCACCCCGAGTGGGAGGTCCGGGCACTTGCGCCAAGCCTTCGGACGCCGGCCCCGCACACGAACCTCGACAGCCTCGCCCATCAACGGATCAGGTGCACCGGTAAGGGCAGCGAGCGCCACATGGTCATGGTGCCGGTTGGCCCGGTGGGGAAACCGCTTGTTACGCCGGATGCTGCGACGCGAGCCCTTGTTGCTCTCGCCGTAGTTGTACCGGCAGTCCCGCGCATAGCTCAGCGCCTTCTTCTCCTGCGGCGACCGTCGCCTCACCGACCACCCCTCTGGTCCGATCCATCAGCTGAGGCACGATATTCAACGGCGACGGCGACTGTCACCGCGATTTGGCAAGCAACCGAGTTCGACGCCGGGCTCTGATAACCCCGCCACTCGGCGGTGGCTCACGGCATCGCCGGTCGGCCCAGCGCCGCCTCGACGATCCGGATCGCCTCGGTACGGTCGATGCCGACGCTGGAGATCACCGCCGCGTATTCGCGGGCGGCCTGGTGCGCCTGCACCAGGGCCTGCTCGCCGGCGGCGGAGACGAACGAGCCGGCCCGTCCACGGGTCTCGATCAGCCCGGCCTCCTCCAGTTCCCGGTAGGCCCGACCGACGGTGTTCACGGCGAGGCCGAGGTCGGCCGCAAGCCGACGGATCGTCGGCAGTCTCGTACCGACAGCGAGCGAGCGTTCCTGGATCTGCCGCGCGAGCTGGGCCCGGAGCTGCTCGTACGGCGGCGTCGGCGAGCCCGCGTCGATGACGATCATCGAGCGGCCAGGGCCTGCCGTGCTGCCGTCCCGACACCTGCGGTCCGCATCTGGATCATGCCGAACGCGATCACTCCCGCCACGACGAGCGCCAGGGCGGCGGCGTTCCACCAGCCGAGCGACTCCCCGTACAGGAAGATGGGCGGCAGTGACCACACCAGGCTGGGTGTGGCGAGGGCACGGGCGTCCTCGACGCGCATGATGACGTCGGCCGTGAGTGACGCCTCGTCCTCTGCCACGGCCGGGCTGACCAGCACCTGGCGCAGTTGCAGGACGGTCCCGGCGCCGGCCCCGGCGAGGCCGATCAGGACGACGATCGCCCCGTACCGCAGGCCGAGGTCCGACATCGGCAGTACGCTCACCGCCAGCAGCAGTGCGGCGGTGAAGGTGGCGGCGGTGTAGATGGCGTGTGACCGGCCCAGCACCGCCGGCCAGCCGAGCTCGACCGGGTGGGCCACCCGCTGGGGAAGCTGGGCGCCCGCCCGCCGGTCGACCCGCCGTACCCACCAGCCGATCAGCCACTGCCCCACCAGCAGCCCGACGGCCAACGCCATCAGTGCCAGCAACGGTGGCCAGGAGAACGCCGGGTCGGCGAGCCGCCCCGCAGCGTGCGTGACCGCCGCACCGATGAGGAACCCGGCCAACAGGACGCTGTCGGCCAGTTTGGCGTGCCGGCGGGCCTCCAGCCGTGTCGCGATCAGTGGGGTCGGCTCGACGTCGGTCAGGCCGTGCCGGGCCAGCCACCGCCTCGCCTCCGGGACATCTGCCTGGCGCATGCCACCACCTCCGAATGTCGCAAGTCTTGTCTCAGCAGGATGAGGCATAGAATGCGACAAAGTCAAGGACGGAGGACGCTCCCGGCGCCGCTGGCGGGGTCCCGGGCCCCCCGCCAGCATCGGGCCCGCGCCCGCTGACACCACCACCGATCCAGATTGATCAAGTAACGAAGTGCGGCTGGAGCAGCACTCCCGCCGCACCTCCCCCGTCGTCAACCTCTCGCAGATGGCGACCACACCACCTCTCCGGTTCCGAAACAAGCGCCACTGCCGTCGACGGAGATCTGCGGGCTCGAGGACCTGGACGACTGTCTGGAGATCATTCCCTGTGCCGTCGGCGACGATGGTGAGGGCGAGTTCGGTGACGAGGAGGAACGCGTGGGCGCGTTGCGCGTCGTCGGTGTACGCGTCGGCGTGGGCGCCGTCGAGGTCGCCGCGGTGGCGGGCCGCGATGATCCCGACGGCGTGTTGCATGCCGGCCAGCAGGTCGGCCGGATAGGAGGTCATGCGGTGGCGGTGAGGTCGCGTAGCCGCGCCAGCAGGTCGGTGGGGTCGCCGGTGGCTTTGCCCTGGGCGAGCGCGGCGTTGCCGCCGCCTCTTCCGGCGAGTAGCAGCTTGATCAGGCCGGCGGCGGAGAGTCCGCGTTTGAGGCCGGTGGGGGTGACGGTGACGACGATGCCTGCCCCGGCGACGACGCCGACGACGCCGGGGCGGCGGCCGAGTCGGTCGCGGACCTTGTCGGCGAGGCGTCGGCCGTCGTCGGTGGTGGTGACGCCGACGTAGGCGACGCCGTCGAGGTCGACGGCGTGGGCGGCGTATCCGTCGGCGTCGAGGTCCATGATTCGGTCGCGGAGGTTGTTGGCTTCGCGTTCGATCTGCTTCATGCGTGCGAGGAGGGTGGCGATCCGGTCGGGTAGTTCCTCGGGGCGGGCTTTGAGTTGGGCGGCGAGTTGGCCGACGAGGTCGCGTTCGCGGGCCAGGTACCGGAACGCTTCGATGCCGGTGACTGCTTCGATGCGGCGTTGTCCGGCGCCGACCGACGATTCGCCGGTGAGGGCGAGGGAGCCGATCTGCGCGGAGTGGTCGACGTGGGTGCCGCCGCACAGTTCGCGGGACCACTCGCCGCCGATCTCGACGACCCGGACGGTGTCGTCGTAGGTTTCGCCGAACAGGGCTAGGGCGCCTTCGGCACGGGCCTGTTCCAGAGGTAGGTAGCGGACGTTGACGGGCAGGTCGCGGCGGATCGCGAGGTTCGCGACCTCCTCGATCTCGCTGCGGGTGGCCTCGGACAGGCCGCCGCGCCAGGCGAAGTCCAGGCGCAGATAGCCGGGCCGGTTGTACGAGCCGGATTGCAGCGCGTTCGGTCCGAGGACGTGGCGCAGCGCGGCGTGGACGACGTGGGTGCCGGAGTGGGCCTGCCGGGCGCCGAGGCGCCACTGCGGGTCGACGGCGGCGTGCACGGGGTCGCCGACGGTGAGGCTGCCGTCGAGGATCCGGACGGTGTGCGCGATCAGATCCTTGATCGGCCGTTGCACGTCGATGATCTCGGCGCGCAGGTGCGGGCCGGTGAGCATGCCGGCGTCGGAGTCCTGTCCGCCGCTCTCGGCGTAGAACGGGGTACGGTCCAGCGCGACGGTGACGATGTCGCCCGCGTGGGCGGTGTCGACGGTCGCGCCCCGGGACCAGAGGGCGAGCACCTGGGACTCGGTGACGAGGGTCCTGTAGGCCAGCCAGTCGGTCGGCCCGTGGGCGTCCAGGACTGTCCGGTAGGCCGTCAGGTCGGCGTGGCCGGTCTTGCGGGCCTTCGCGTCGGCCTTCGCGCGGGCGCGCTGCTCGGTCATCAGGGCCCGGAACCCGTCGGCGTCCACCGTCAGGCCCTGCTCGTTGGCGATCTCCAGGGTGAGGTCGATCGGGAAGCCGTACGTGTCGTGCAGTTGGAACGCCTTGTCGCCGGGCAGTGAGGATCGTCCGGCTTTCTTGGTCTCGGCGATCGCGGTGTCGAGGATGGTGGTGCCGGCACGCAGCGTGCCGAGGAAGGTGTCCTCCTCCGCGTAGGCGGCCGAGGAGATGCGGTCGAAGTCGGCGGCGAGTTCGGGGTACGACGGGGACATGCAGTCGCGCGCAACGGGCAGCAGTTCGGGTAGGGCTTTGTCCTGCCAGCCGAGCAGTCGCATGGCGCGGATGGCGCGGCGCATGATCCGGCGCAGCACGTAGCCGCGGCCCTCGTTGGACGGGGTGACTCCGTCGCCGATGAGCATGAGCGCGGTGCGGACGTGGTCGGCGATGACCCGTAGGCGTACGTCGTCGGGGTGGGACTGGGCGGCGGCGGGCCCGGAGTGCACGCCGTACCGCTTGCCGGTCAGCTCGGCGGCCCGGGCCAGGATGGGACGCACCTCGTCGATCTCGTAGAGGTTGTCCACGCCCTGCAGGATCGAGGCGATCCGTTCCAGGCCCATGCCGGTGTCGATGTTCTTGTGGGGTAGGTCACCGACGATCCGGAAGTCGGTCTTCGACGCCACGTCGGCGATCTCGTACTGCATGAACACGAGGTTCCAGAACTCCAGGTACCGGTCCTCGTCGACCTCGGGGCCGCCCTCGGCGCCGTAGGCGGGGCCCCGGTCGTAGTACAACTCGGAGCACGGGCCGGCCGGGCCGGGGATGCCCATCGACCAGTAGTTGTCCGCCTTGCCGCGACGCACGATCCGCTCGAGGGGCATGCCGGTGGCCAGCCACAGGTCGTACGCCTCGTCGTCGTCCAGATAGACCGTCGCCCAGATCCGCTCCGGGTCCAACCCGAAACCGCCCTGCTCCACCGGGGTGGTCGACAGGTCCCAGGCGAGGCGGATCGCGTCGGCCTTGAAGTAGTCGCCGAAGGAGAAGTTGCCGTTCATCTGGAAGAACGTGCCGTGCCGGCTGGTCTTGCCGACCTCGTCGATGTCCGGCGTCCGGATGCACTTCTGCACCGACACCGCCGTCCGGTACGGCGCAGCCCGCTGACCGAGGAAGTACGGGACGAACTGCACCATGCCGGCGTTGATGAACAGCAGGTTCGGATCCGAGATCGCGGGCAACGGCGCCGAGGGCACCACCGTGTGCCCGTTGGCCTCGAAATGCGCCAGGAAGCGCCGTTTGATCTCCGCCGTCCGCACCAACGCCCCCTTATTGCCACAGTTATGCAACTACATGCTAGTGGCAGCAGAGCGAGCCTGTTTCTGATACCCCACGGCCGACCACCCCGCCCAGGTACTGCCGGCCCGGCGCGCACGATGCGGCGCGGCAGTCGGCAGGGTGGTCGCCTCCGATCGGTTGTCGCCGGCACACCTGGTGCCGGCGACACCGACCGGAGGAACACCGCGGTCAACTGTCGGGTGGCGTGGCGGTGGCGGCGACGAGCAGGGACAGCTCACGGACGAGGTCGTCCAGGGACTGGCCGCTCTGCGCGCGGAGCAGTCCGAGGCTCAGGTCCGCCAGGAGGTAGAAACCGAGGGTCTTGGCCTGTTCGGAGCCGAACGCCGACATGAGTTCCTCGGCGCCGTCGAGGTCACCGCGGTGCTTGGCCGCGATGACCCCGGCGGCGCGTTGCACCAGCTCCGCCGCGGCCGGGGTGAGGCCGGTCACGCCGCTCAGATCTTCGGCGTGGCGGCGCGGGCGGCGTCGAAGCGGGCGATCACGTCCGACCAGTTCACCAGGTTCCACAGCCGGTCCACGTAGTCCGGCCGCACATTCTTGTACTGCAGGTAGTAGGCGTGCTCCCAGGCGTCGAACACCAGCAGCGGCGTCGATCCCTGACCGACGTTGCCGTGGTGGTCGTAGACCTGCTCCACGATCAGCCGCTGCCCGAGCGGCTCCCAGGCCAGCACGCCCCACCCGGAGCCCTGCACGCCCTTGGTGGCGGCGGAGAGTTGTCCGGCGAACGCGTCGAACGAACCGAAGTGCTCCTCGATCGCGGCAGCCAGCTCACCGTCGGGGCGGTCACCGCCGTCCGGGGAGAGGTTGCCCCAGAAGATCGAGTGCAGCACGTGACCGGACAGGTTGAACGCGAACGTCTTCTCCAATCCGACCAGGGTCGAGAAGTCGCCCTTGGCGCGAGCCTCGGCGAGCTGCTCCAGACCGTCGTTGGCGCCCTTGACATACGTGGCGTGGTGCTTGTCGTGGTGTAGCTCCAGGATCTGCCCCGACATCGCCGGCTCCAGAGCGCCGTAGTCGTAGGGCAGATCCGGCAGGGTGTAGACCGCCATGAGAACTCCTCCAGGGTTGCTGCCATGATGATGCTCTTGCCACTATCTTGCAATAGAACCGACGATCGCGCGGCGAGGAGGGGCGGTTGACCACATCGGAGACCGACCGGGTGACCGCCGCCGTGCGGCGACTACGCCGTGCCGGCCTGCGGAACACCGCTGCTCGACGAGGAGTGCTCGACCTACTCGCCCACGCGGTCGGTGGCCGCGGGCACCTCACCGTGACCGAGCTGCACCACGCGCTGCTCGCCCGTGGTGTGGCCGTGGAACTGTCGACGGTGCACCGGGTGCTGCGGCAACTGGTCGAGCTGGGCATCGCCCACACCGTGCCGGTCGGCCGGACGACCACGTTCGGGCTCGCCGACGACGCGCACCACCACGCCGTCTGCGGCACCTGCGGCGACATGCGGCAGTTGCCGGCCGAGACGGTCGAAGCCAGCCTGGCCGCCGCACGCGCCGTCGGGATCGACCCGGATCCGCCCGGACAGCCCAGTGGTGTCGTCGTCTACGGGCGGTGCGCGGGGTGCCGGACAGCGCCCCGATAAGGGCCCAACCCGTCGGCGTACGGGCGGCACCGGCGACGGTGGGTCCACCGCGCCCGTCCCGTGCCCGCGGCGCCGGCACGGGCAACCGCAGCGGGCTGGCCGACAGCTACCGACTGGCCCTTCGGGCGGCGGCACTGGCCAACGCGCGGCTCGACGATCTCACCGACGCGCGGACGCTGCTGGCGCAGCATCCCCCACTTCCCGCCGTCGTGGATGCCGACCTGCAGAGGCTGCAGGAGGTCGGACATCGCCTGCGTCAGGTGTTCCAGAGCGTGACGGCAGGCGGTGAGCAGCAGGCGGCGGACGAAATCAACGCCCTGCTGACCCGGTATCGGGTCCGACCGATGATCTCCGGCACCTCGGCGGTCGACTGGCACATGCACGTCGCCACACCCGGCACACCGCGCTCGGTCGAGTACGTCGCCGCCGCCGTGTGGGGACTCGCCGTCTGGCTGTGTGAACGTGGCATCGACCGGCTCGGCGTCTGCGCGGACCCAGAGTGCCCGACCGCCTTCCTCGACGACAGCAGAAACCGGTGCCGCCGGTTCTGCTCCGACCGGTGCGCCACCCGCCACCACGTCCGCGCCCACCGTGCCAGACGCCGCGCCACCCGACCCTGACCACCGCCCGGAGCACCTCGGCCGGCCGGCGGGACCACCACGAGACAGCCCTTACTGCAAACTCTTGGCAATTGCATATTATAGGTGGCTGTGCAGACTTCGACCGGCACTCCGCGCCCCATCACCCGCTACGGCACGCCCGTACTGCACCGCCGCTGCGCCGAGGTGACCGACTTCGACGACGCCCTCGCCCACCTCGTCGCTGACATGTTCGCCAGCATGTACGCCGCCCACGGCGTCGGTCTGGCCGCCAACCAGATCGGCGTCGACGCGCGGATCTTCGTCGTCGACTGCCCCGACGCCACCGGCGCCCACACCGTCGCCACCGTCGTCAACCCGGTCCTGCACCTGCCCGAGCACCGCGACCTGGTGACCGACACCGAAGGCTGCCTCTCCGTCCCCGGCCAGCACGCCGAACTGGCCCGCTGCGCCACCGCCACCGTCACCGGCTACGACGTCCACGGCCACGAGATCCGGCTGGACGGCACCGGCACCCTCGCCCGCTGCTTCCAACACGAAGTCGACCACCTCGACGGCCTCACCTACGTCGACCGACTCCCCACCAAACTCCGCAAACGCATCCTGGCCGCCAGCGCCGAACACCCCGGCGTCGGTGCGGGCACCGACCAGGACGACTGACCGATGCCGATCGTCCTGGGCATCGAAACCTCCTGCGACGAAACCGGCGTCGGCATCGTCGCCGACGGCGTCCTACTCGGCGACGCCCTCGCCACCAGCATGGACGAACACGCCCGCTTCGGCGGCGTCGTCCCCGAGATCGCCGCCCGCGCCCACCTGCACGCCGTCACCCCCATGGTCCGCCACGCCCTCGACCGCGCCGGCATCGGCTTCGCCGACATCGACGCCGTCGCCGCCACCGCCGGCCCCGGCCTCGCCACCGCCGTCCAGGTCGGCCTCGCCGCCGGCAAGGCCTACGCCCTCAGCCTCGGCGTCCCCCTCTACGGCGTGCACCACCTCGCCGGCCACGCCGCCGTCGACGTCCTCGAACACGGTCCACTCCCTGACCGCTGCGTCGCACTCATCGTCTCCGGTGGGCACACCTCCCTGCTCCTCCTCGGCGACCTCGCCCGGGATCCCGTCGTCCACCTCGGCGACACCGCCGACGACGCCGCCGGAGAAGCCTTCGACAAAGTCGCCCGCCTACTCGGCCTGCCCTACCCCGGCGGACCCGCCATCGACCGCACCGCCCGCGACGGCAACCCCACCGCGATCGCCTTCCCCCGACCGATGACCGGCCCGACCGACCCGCCCTACCGGTTCTCCTTCTCCGGCCTCAAGACCGCCGTCGCCCGCTGGGTCGAGAGACACGGCGACCGGGCGCTGCCCGTGGCCGACGTCGCGGCGTCGTTCCAGGAAGCCGTCGCGGACACCGTCACCCGCAAGGCCCTGGCCGCCTGCCGCGACCACCAGGCCGACACCCTGCTGCTCGTCGGCGGGGTCGCCGCCAACAGCCGAGTACGCGCCCTCGCCGAGCAACGCTGCGCCGCCGCCGGAATACGGCTACGCGTGCCCGCACCACGACTCTGCACCGACAACGGCGCCATGATCGCCGCCGTCGGCGACCTCCTCGTCCGCGCCGACGTCACACCCGACCGACTCGACCTCGGCGCCGACCCCTCCGCCGTCCTGCACGGCGCGCTCCTACAGGGCCTTCGCCCCTGAATAAGGCAGCGGCGCCCATCCCGGGGGCCTGTGCCGCTCGGCCAGTCTCGACAAGTTCGATACGCCCAGACCCGTGGGCAGGACCCATGTGGCAGCCATCCGCCCCGGTCGGCGAGCCGAGCATCACGCGTGCGGAGGGACAACGCACCCGTCATTTAACGACGATCGTCCGCCTTCGTTTCAGGAAGCCGCTCTCAAGGCGCGGCGCACACCCCCTAACCATCCTAGGAGGATCCCGGTCACTGCCACTTCCCCGCTACAGCCACTCGATCGAAGCCGTGGTACGGCAAGAGGCCCGAGGACACGCATGCCTAACGACCTCGATGACGCCGTCACCGAGGCCGCCAAGGACGCCGGCGTCACCAAGACCGCCTGGATCCGCCAGGCCATCGAGATCGTGCTGACCATGCAGTCCGACGACGATCAGCCCATCTCCCGCGCCAACGCCCTACGAGCCCTGACTCTGCTCCGCTCGGTACGCCGCGCCGCTTGATCAGCGTGAACGTGAGCCCCGCCAATTGCTCGCATTTGGGCTGTCAGCATGCAGTCGCAGCGACACGATCGGCATGCAACTTCCGTCGAAGAGCCCCTGGCCAAGAGAGCGATTGATCAATTCGGGATTCTAGAGTGTGGGCCGTCGGCGAGTTAGGCGGATTCAGAAGTCTTGCCCGCATATGTTCTATTCCTCTAGAAACGGACGCACTCTTCTCGGCATGTCCGGATACGGGGCGCCTCCAGGTCCTTTTCCGAGCGCTCGGTGGTGCATCATGTACTCCACTCCTGGTGCGGCGTTGATCAGAGTCGCCGCTTACCCGGACGGCCTGGTCCTGCCGGCCTGGCCCGACCTGACCTCGCTGTCTCACGGCAAGGAGTCACGTCCCGCAAAAGAGGCCGTCGGCGGTGAATGCCTGCTTCGCGAAGCGTTCGGCGATGCGCCGGTGGGTGGCGGTGTCCGGGTGAAGCTCGTCGGGCAGCGGCATCTCGGCGAAGTCGGTCTTGTCGTAGAGGTCAAGGCCGTCGAGGTAATGCAGATGCGGATCGCGGGTCGCACGCTGGGCGGTGATCCGCGCCAGTTCGTCGCGGATGACGCCGAGGGTGAGCTTCCCGCTTGCCCGTTCCGCCGGGTCGCCGGTGGCCCGGAACCGCACCTGGCCGGCGCTGAGGGCGGCGAGGTCGAAGGCACCGGGGCCGGGGGTGTCCTCGTGGATCGGACAGTAGATCGGGGAGACGACCAGCAACGGCGTGCTCGGGTGGCCCTCGCGGATGATGTCGAGGAACCCATGTACGGCCGAGGCGAACGCCCGAAGCCGCATCACATCGGTGTTGACCAGGTTGATGCCGATCTTCACGCTGATGAGATCGGCCGGGGTGTCGCGCATGGATCGGGCGGTGAACGGGTCGAGCAACGCGCTCCCGCCGAAGCCGAGATTAACCAAGTCGACATCGCCGAAGGACGCGGCGAGAGCGGGCCAGGTGGCGGTGGGACTGGTCGCGTTGGAGCCCTGACTGATGGAACTGCCGTGGTGCAGCCACACCCGGCGTCCCTGCTGCGGTGTCGGTGTCACCGGTGCGTCGGTGCGCAGGGCGACGAGCTCGGTCGTCTCGTTGTGCGGTAGCCAGATCTCGATGTCCTTCATCCGGTCGGGCAGGCCGGTGAAGCGGAGGGTGCCGGGTGGACCGGACCGACGCTCCGTCGTCCCGGTGGTCATGTCGATGGTCACCGTGTCGCCACCGGTGACGCTGGCCTGGCCGGCCAGCTGGCCCTCGACGAGCAGGTCGTAGACGCCGTCGGGGCGGGACGGCAGGCCGGGATAGATGTATCGGGTGGGCAGCGTGTCCAGCTCGACTACGGTGGCCTGGGTGCGAACGGCCAACCGCACGCCGGCGGGTTGGGCCTCCACCATGGCGAGCTGTCCGTCGGTGTTCTGGGCGCGGGCCCAGGCTGGCAGCCGATGCGGCAACAGCCCACGTGCGGTGTGCTCCACGTCGAGTGCGCCGCGCAGGATGTCCGTGCTGATCGGGGTAGTGATCCAGGAGGAGGTCATACTCTCAATCCATGGTCGGGATGGGTGGTCGCGCAGGGCGAGGACCATCCGAGTACCGGGTACTGCCAGTCGTGCTCGCGGCCGTACCGTGCCGCCTCATAGCGGGGGTTAAGCTCGGGCACAGCGATTTCCTTCCAGCCCGGCACCAGGGTAAGCCAACTCAGATGTCACCTATCGGTGCAGCAGACCCCGGAGCCGCTGGCCTGGGGCGTTCTGGCCCCTCAGCAGCCGGTGAAGTGGTTCACCCAGGCCGGCAGCTGCTCAGACGGGAGGAACACCTGGAGGTCCCCGACCGTCTGAGTCGCCGTGCCCCGCACCTCGTACGCACTTTCGTCGTTGATCGGAGTCCGGTCGGACAGCAGGGCGTGAAGCAGCTCCACGGTGATCGCGTCCACCCGGCCATGGAGTCGAGCTGTATGCGTCAGAGCGAGCAGGCTCTGTCGACGGGTCTCCGGATTCGGCGACCGTAGCCCTCGGGCGACCCTGGGCAGGACCGCATCGGTGTCGGGGTTGTTGTGCACCAGAGCGATCAGCGCAACCCCGACGTGCCCTTCGCCTCGGTCGAAGGCCGCGTCGACATCGCCGGGCTCCCGACAGCTGTTGAGGTTGCGACCCTGCTCCCAGTCAAGATTGACGGACTCGACGTCATCGCCGTCCGAGGCGTCCGCAGTCGCATAGATCACCCGTCGAGTATCGGGCCGATCACCACGTCAGTGTCAACCAGCACCCAGGTCAGGGGTTGAGGTCGGCCCACTGCGCCTGCGTCAGCAGACCACCACGCTCCAGCCGGTGAGCAATCTCCGTCTTCGTGGCCGCGTCCAGCGTCTCGGGCAGGCCCTCGAACGAGGCGGGCAGGACATCCACTCCGACGTATCCACCGCATTGACCGTGCGGGGAACGTCTGAGTTCACCGCGTCAGTCTCGGGTCCCTGCTCAGCTCGGGCGGCACATCGTTCGGTAACGCCCGGGCGGGGCACCATGTGACCGGGTGAAGGCACGGCTGAACGCTGGCGCGGAGTTGTAGCCGACGGCTGCCGCGATGGACTCGACGGGCTGGTCGGTGGTCCTCAGACGGCTGGCGGCGACGTCCAGCCGCCATTGGGTGAGGTAGGCGGCGGGTGCCAGGCCGAGAGCCGCGGAAAAGCGGCGGGTGAGGGTCGACCGTGAGGCGGCGACTGCGGCAGCGAGGGTCTCGGTGGTCCATTGGCGGGCAGGGTCGGCATGGAGGTGCTGCAATGCGCGGTGGACCACCGGGTCGCCCATCATGCCGAGCCAGGTGCCTCGGCGTTCGCCGGCACGTGTGGGCAACCAGGCGCGCAGCACCTGGATCAGGGCGATGTCGATAAGCGAGGCGAGCACCGTCGTGGTGGCAATCTGCGGATGGGCGAGTTCGCGGCCGAGCATCCGGACGGTGTCGTCGAGGTCGCCGGCACCGGTGCTGCCCTGGACGTGCATCAGCTCGGGCAGGGCGAGAAGGAGTTGTGTTTTTAAGGTGCGGTCGCAGTCGGATTCGTAGGTGATGGTGATGATCCTGGTGTCCGGGGCACTGGTGCCGAGCCGGACCGCCTCGCCCGTCCGCCGGACCCGGGCCAGCTCGATCGGATCACAGGCTGTCACCGGTGAAGCGGGGGCGTCTCCCAGCACATAGGAGACTCCCGCCGCGAGTAGGACGACATCACCGGCGTCCAGCCGCAGCGGCGAATGCCCCGCTCTCGTCAGCCATGCCTCGCCCGCGGTGATGGCGTGCAGACCCGCAGCCGAGCTGTCCTCGCCGGCGACGGCCCACCGCCCGCCGGCCTCGACGCACGCGCCGAGCGTGCCTCGAACCCTGGCCACTCTCAGCACGTCACTCACCACATCCATGATGCGCAAGGTTAACGATCTGACGCAGAAGAGCATCGACTGGGTCATTCTGCGTTCCGTACGGTTACAACATGATCAACAAGGCAGTGCGGGCCCCGGACGCCACCGAGCCCCGGCACGATCGTCGTCACCGGATGCGGGCTCTGCAGTTCGACCGCTTCGGATCCCCCGACGTCCTCGTGCTCCGCGACGTCACCACACCCGCACCGGGCACCGGCCAGATCCGGATCGCGGTGCGGGCGTGCGGCCTGAATCCCGCCGACTGGGCGATCGTCGCCGGCCTCTTCGCCGACCAACTGCCGCCACCGCCGCGCGGCCTCGGACTTGAGGTCTCCGGCGTCGTCGACGCGGTCGGCCAGGGCGTCACCGACATCGAGGTCGGCGACCGGGTGTTCGGACCGGCGCCCTACGACGGCCCGACGGCCGGCGCCGCCGAGTACGCGCTGATGACCACATGGGCACGGCTTCCCGGCGGTGTCGCCGACGAGCAGGCCGCCGCGCTGCCGATGGCCGCCGACACGGCGTGGCACGCCCTCGACGACCTCGGCGTCCAGCCGGGTGAGCTGCTGCTGGTGCACGGCGCGGGCTCCGCCGTCGGCGAGGCGGCGGTGCGCCTCGCTCTGCACCGCGGCGTCCGGGTGATCGCCACCGCCGGACCGACCAAGGCCACCACCTTGAGGCAGGCCGGCGCTACCGTGACCGGCTATGGCGAAGGCATGAGCGAGCGGGTCGCCACCCTGGCCGCCGGCCGCATCGACCGGGCTCTGGACACCACCCCGATCGCTGGCCGGGCCGACCGCCCCGGCCAGACCAGCCCGTCCGGTAGTTCGCTGCCGGCCCTGATCGACCTGACCGGCAACCCCGACCGGGTCCTGACCATCTCGGACTTCGCCGTCGCGGCTGAACTCGGTACCCGGATCACGTATATCGACATGCGCTTCGACCTGCTGAACGAGATAGCCCGGCTGGCCGGCAGTGGTGTCCTGACCGTCACGATCGTCCGCACCTTCACCCTCGATGCCATCCAGGAGGCCGCCGAACTCAGCTGCTCCGGGCGGCCCGGCGGCAAACTCATCCTGCTCCCGTAATCGGAGGGCGACCCGCCGACGGCGGGCACGTCGTCTTGGCTGCCGTCGGTACCCATGACGACCCTCGCCCCCGCCGAGCGTCTCGGCGTGGAGTTAGCGCAGTCGTGGCGCGACCGCCACCCGCCGGACGGGGGCGGGTGACGGTCGCGCTCGTTGAGAGAGTCAGCAGGGCAGCCGGTTGGCCACCTCCAGCAGACACGGATCGAAGGTGATGTCGACGTCTGGGGCGGTCGGTGCGCCGGGCATCGGCGTCTGCGACGCCGGCTCGTTCACCACGTACCCGTGGAAGGTCCACGCCTTGATCCGGCCGTCCGGGCTCTCCACCAGGTAGTCGGCCCGACGGTCGCCGTTCAGGTCGGCGAACCTGACCTGCGAGCCGCTCGCCCCGACCCCGGAGGCGACCAGTCCGTCGAAACGCCAGGTGAAGCGGTTGTTGCCGTACGCGTTGAGCCAGGCCCAGGCGCGTCCGGCGGCGTCGACCAGCAGGTAGTCGGCCCGGAAGTCTCCGTTGAGGTCCGTCAGGTGGATCTCGTCGCGCACCAGGTGCGGGCCCGGCGCGATCGACCCGGCGTAGTCCCAGCCCCACCCGGATGCGGTACGCCTGTTGAGCCAGGCCCTCACTCCGCCGTCGTCGCCGAGGACGAGGTAGTCGTCCTTGCGATCACCGTCCATGTCGGCGAACCGCACCTGTTCCTTGGGTGCCTGGACACCCGGGGCGATGACACCGACGTAGTTCCAACCGAAGCCGCCGTCGGGCGTGTACCTGTTGAGCCATGCCCGGGTCGCGCCGTTGTCGTCGAGGACGAGGTAGTCGTCCTTGCCGTCGCCGTCCACGTCGGCGAACCGGACCCGGTCCCGGCCCGGAGTGGTGCCGGTGGTGATCGCTCCGGCGTAGTCCCAGCCGTAACCGCCGCCCTGGCCTACCCGGTTGACCCAGGCGGCGACGCTGCCGTCCGCGCGGATCGCCACCCAGTCCGCTCGGCCGTCGCCGGTCAGGTCGACCATGCCGCTGCGGGTCGTGGGGTCCGGGTTGCGGCCGATGACGCCCTGCCAGTCCCACACGTCCGGGCGGCCGTACCTGTCGTTGAGCGCGGCGGCGGCCCGGCCGGCGGAGTCGACCAACAGGTAGTCGTCCTTGCCGTCGCCGTTGATGTCGGCGAACCTGACCTGGTCGCGGTTCGCGCCGGCGGCGGTCAGGGTACGTCCGTGGTTCTGCCACACGATGCTCGGGGGTCGGGTTCCCGGTGCCTGGACGGTCAGGGCGGGAAGCGTGTTCAACCAGACGTTGACGTGCCCCTCGTCGTGCACGACCAGGTAGTCGTCGCGGGCGTCGCCGTTGACGTCGGCGAACCGGACCCGGTCCCGGGTCGCGTTCACGCCGCTGGCCACCTGCCCCATCGAAGACCACCCGTACGCGCCGGCGGTCGAGTACGCGTTGGCGTACGCGGTGACCCGGCCCTGATCGTCGACGACCAGGTAGTCGTCCTTGCCGTCGCCGGTCATGTCGGCGAACCGCACCTGGTCGCGGGTGGCGCCGACGCCGGTGGCGATCACCCCGGCGTACGACCAGCCGAACCCGCCCGCCGGGGTGAACTGGTTGATCCACGCCGACACCCGGCCGGTGCCGTCCACCACGAGGTAGTCGTCGAGTGCGTCCCCGTCGACGTCGGCGAACCTGACGTTCTCCGGAACCGTCCCCACCCCGGTCGCGACCGTCCCGCGATACTTCCAGCCGTACCCGCCACCGAGGGTGTGCGCGTTGGTCCACGCCTTGACCCTGGCCTGATCGTCGAGCACCAGGTAGTCGTCCAGGCCGTCCCCGTCGACGTCCGCGAACTGCACCCGGTTGCGGGGTGCGCCGACGCCCGGGGCGACGATGCCCTCCCAGCGCCACCCGGTACCGGACGCGGTGCTGCCGTCTGAGATCGAGTCGGGCGCCTTGCCGACCTCACCAGCGCACGCGTCGGCTCTCCCACCGACCGGGTCGACGATGGTGCCGGCGGCGCGGGCGGCCCGGACGGCGCCGAGGAACGCGTCGGCCATCTTGCGGTAGCCGTCGGCGTTCGGGTGGACCGAGTCGGTCAGGTCGTCCCGGGTCACGGCGCTCATGTCGACCACTCGGACCCGCTTGCCGGCGGCTGCGTGCTTGGCGACGATGCCGGGGATAGCCCGGTTGTACGCCTGCACCTGGTTGTTGGTGCCCGCGTTGTACGCCGGCACGAGCTGCGCCACCAGCAGCGTGGTCTCCGGGGCCAGCGTGACGATCTTGCCGATCAGGGCGTCCAGCCGAGCCGGAGCGCCGGCCACCTCGAAGTTGCGCGACATGTCGTTGGTGCCGATGTGCAGCAGCACCACGTTCGGCCGGTAGCGCGGGATCGCACACTCCACCAGCCGGTCGATCTGGTCGATCCGCCAGCCCGGATGGCCCTCGTGGTTCTTGTCCGGCAGGGTCCCCGAACTCTGCGAGCCGACGAGGTCGAGCACCGCGTCGTCCTTCAGCCCGTCGAAGAGGCGTGCGCGATATCCCGTGCCGTCCGGGTTGTCGACACCGACGCCGTAGGTGATCGAGTCACCGAGCGGCATCACCCGCAATGCGGCCAGCCCCCGCGGGATCGCCGGGACCGTCGGGGCGGACCTGATGAACTTGTCATACAGCGCTTTGTAGACGGAGCCGAGGTACGTCCTGCACAACGGGCAGACCCGGCCGACACCACTCGCCATCCGGTCGATCACGGCCACGACCTGTCGGAAGAACTCCCCCTTATCGTCCACCACCTGGCCGACAAGTTTCCACTCCCACAGGCCGGCAACCCCGGCGGCGACGAGCACGGCAATGACATCAGCGCCCCAGGCCTGCAGGTCGTTGATCAGGCCGGTCCTCGCGTTCTCCGCAGTACGACTGATGAAGTTGGACAGTGCCTCGCCGAAGGCGGCACAGGTGGCCACCACGACCGGGTCAGAAGCGAGGTGCCCCCGGTTGACGCGGTAGTCGAGGCAGGCTGCCTCCAGGAAGACCCGCAGGACATTACCGACGATCGACATTCCGGCCGACGCCCACTCTCCTCCGTTCGCGTCCGGTGGCGTGGTGTCCTTGATCTCGATCGTGGTCGTGTCCGTGCCCTGATGGAGCTCGATCTCGACCTTCTTCGGCAGCGTGCCGTCCGGGTTCGCGTTGTACTTCTTCCTCAGGCCGCACAAGATGAGCTCATCGGCGGTCTTGTCGGCGATGCTGCCGACATCGCATGTCAGGTCCCGCTTGACCAGCTCGTCCGAGTCGAGCGGCATGTCGTCGGCATCGAGGTCGTAGTACCGGGCGGGGTAGGCGCTCGCGAGCGCCCGCTCGACAAAGTGTTCCTGCTCGGCCGGGTAGCGGACGTCGAATCGCCAGGTGAAGTCAGCGGCGGCACGTGCCGGAACCACGACGGCGACCGGGGCCAGCACCACGGCGAGAAGCGCACTCAACACGCTGCGGACAAATAGGGGGATTTTTGTTTTCATCGGACTTCCTGTCTGCGGAAAGGGGCGCGACTGGGCCGCGGACGCCGGTGGCGCCCGTCACGCGATTCGGGTGTGGGGCTAGTCGACCGGGGCGGCGGTGGCCGGACTGGCCAGGGCGACGATCGCGACCGCGGTGCTGTCCTGCACCAGCAGGACGCGGGTGGTGTGCTGTTCGGTGCCGGCGTCGGCCTCGGTGGCCCAGACCCTCAGCGCGGCCTGCGACGCGTCGGGCAGCGAGATCTGCTTGTCCCTGGTGTTCACGACGACGGTGCCCTTCGGGCCGTCCAGCGCCGCGCACATCGCGGTGTTGTTCGCCTCGACGTACCACGCGTCGGTGCCGCACGGCAGGCCGAGACCGCCGAACCAACCGTCGGTCTGGCCGCGCTCGGCCGGTTCGCTCAGCTCGTCACTGATCAGATAGACGTCGGCAGTCGAGGCGCCTTGCGGCAGCTGGGCGGGTCCGGCCGGCCAGCCGATCCAGGCCACGAACGCGGCGACGAGCACGGCGACCGAGACCGGCGCCCAGATCACGAGGGGGTTGACGCGGGTTCTGGTGGTCATGACACATTCCTCTTCCGGCGCGACGCGGGGTGGGTTTCTCCTGCTCAGAGGCCGTTCTCATCGACCTCGTCGATGGGAATGACACTACGGACGCCCCGCCGGGCAGCCATCCGACCACGGTGCTCATCCTGAGTGGTACCGCGGTACCACACGACTCAGACGAGCCCGTTCGTGTGCGCCCAGATCACCGCGTGCACCCGGTCGCGGGCCCCGAGTTTGGCCAGCACCCGGCCGACATGGGTCTTCACCGTCGACTCGGACAGGAACAACTCCCCGGCGATCTCAGGGTTGGACAGTCCACGGCCGATCGCGACCAGCACCTCGCGCTCCCGGGCGGTCAGCTCCTCCAGCAGGCCCGTGCCCGCCGGGTCGGGGGCCCGCCCGCCCTGGTAGTGGTCGAGCAGGGCGCGGGTGATCCGGGGCGAGACCACCGCCGCGCCGGCTGCGACGGTGCGGACCGCGTCGATCAGGTCGGCCGAGGGCGCGTCCTTGAGCAGGAAGCCGCTGGCCCCGGCGCGCAGGCCGGTGAACGCGTACTCGTCCAGGTCGAAGGTGGTCAGGATGAGGACCCGGGTGCCGGGACAGTTGGCGACGATGTCCCGCGTCGCCTCGATCCCGTCCATGATCGGCATCCGGACGTCCATCAGCACCACGTCGGGGCGGCGTTCCCGGGCCAGCAGGGCACCGGCCCGGCCGTCGCCGGCCTCACCGACGACACGCAGGCCGGGTGCCGCGCCGAGGACCATGGCCATGCCCTCGCGCAGCAGTTCCTGATCGTCCACGAGCAGCAGGGTTATCTCAGACATCGGCGCCTTCCGCGGGATGGGGCAGGTCTACTCGGACGGTCCACCCGACCACCTGACGGCCGGCTTCGACGGTGCCGCCGTACATGGCGACTCGTTCGCGCATCGCGTTCAGACCCTGCTCGCTGCCGACCGACGGGGCCGGCGTGGTGCCCCGGCCGTCGTCGGCGACCATGATCCGGATCGGGTCGTCGCCGTAGTCCAGGTCGACCAGGACGTCGGTGGGCCTGTCGGCGTAGCGCAGCGCGTTGGTCAGCGCCTCCTGCACGACCCGGAACACCACCCGCTGCAGACCCGGTGAGGACGGATCCGGCCCGTGGCGGCGCAGGGTCACCGGCAGGCCGGCGATCCGGAACGTCTCGATCAGGCTCTCCAGGTCACCAGGAGTGTCCGGGGTGTCCTCGCGCAGCACGCCGAGCAGCCGGCGCATGTCGGTCATCGCCTCCCGTCCCAGGGCAGCGACCCGCTGCACGGCCTTGCGGGAACGCTCCGGGTCGGTGTCGGCGACCGCGGTCGCGCCGTCGGCCAGGCGGACCATGATGGTCAGGTTGTGGGCGACGATGTCGTGCATGTCGTGGGCGATCCGCACGCGCTCGCGGGCGGCGGCCAGCTTGCCCTCCTGCTCCTTCTCACGGGCCAGCCGGGCGGCCCGGTCCTCCAGTGACCGCACGTGCCGGCGGCGGGTGGCGACGGTCGCGCCGACCAGCACCGCAATGATCACCGCGAGGCCGTAGAGGCCGATGAAGGGGCCGAGCCCGTAGCGGCCCTCATGCTGGAAGGTGACCACCCCGAGCACGGCCACCGAGAGCACCGCGCCGATCGTCGCAGCCCGCAACGAGCGGTGTACCACCAGCGCATACATCACCACAGCGAACGCGAACAGCTGGGTGTCGCCGGACAGGACGTCGCCGGTCACCGTCACCGCCAGCACCGCCCACGGCCACGACCGCCGCCAGATCAGCGCCAGCGAGATCACCGTGTTGACGGCCACCGCCCACCAACTGGCGCGGGTCATGTCGCCGGTCAGCATGTCGAAGTCGAGGCCGGCCGTGAGGCTGACCACGACGACGATGACGGTGGCCAGGTGGGGATGGTGGGCCCAGAAGACCCGGATCCCGGTGTCGGGCTCCACGGGTCAGAGGTTCCAGAAAGCCGTCGACGGGTCGGCCCCGAACATCACGCTCACCACCATCAGCACCAATCTGACCAGCAGGACGACGCTGAGGGCGAGGCTGACAGCGGACGCCGTGTGCTTGACGACGAGCGTGACGGCGAACGCGAACAGCGCCACGAGCACGCAGTATCCGATATCGACGGCCCACCGGCCCACGACTGTGCCGTAGCGCACATCGACCGGCGTCACGACAGCGTAGGCCAGGATCAGGCACACGGCCCCGAGCACCGCCGCGACCACGGCCACCACCAGGGCCTTCGCGGTCATCACGGCGATCCGGCGAGGTGTGGCCAGGAAGGTCGTCCGGATGGTGCCGCTGGCGTACTCCGCACCGGGCACGACAGCCGCCAGCACGACGATCACCGTCTGGAGGACCACAGCGGCCAGGAGCCCGGACACCGCCGCGGCCGAGGGGGTGAGGACCAGCGCGGTTCCCACGCAGATCCAGAACGATGTCAGGGTACGGAGTTTCAGCCACTCGGCGGCGACGAGGCGGATCATCGGCCGCGGGCCAGCGCCAGGTAGACGTCATCGAGGCAGGCGTCCACCGGGGTGTTCTCGATCAGCAGGATCCCGGCGCGGGCGGCCAGCCCCGCGATGTCGGCCGAGGTCAGCCCCGTGATCTCCAAGCGGCCGTCCGGGCGCAGAGCGACGGCTGCGCCGTGCCCACGCAGCAACTTCTCCAGGTCGCCCGAGCGGTCCGGGCGGACCCACACCGCCGGGACCGTGTTCCGTGCGATCACCTCGGCCGCCGGAGCGTCGGCGAGCACCCGGCCTCGCCCGAGAATGATCAGCCGGTCGATGTCGCGGGCCAGTTCCCCGGTCAGGCGGCCGGTGACCAGGACGGCCCGGCCCTCGCGGGCGAGCGTCCGGAGCAGGGCGCGCAGCCAGGCGACACCGTCCGGGTCCAGTCCGGCCGCCGGATCGTCGAGCAGCAGGGCCGGCGGGTCACCCAGCAGCGCGCCGGCCAGGCCGAGCCGCTGCCGCGGGCCGGGAGAATAGACGCCGGCCCGCAGCCGCGCGACGTCGGCCAACCCGGCCATCTCCAGGACCTCGTCGGTGCGGCGGTCCGGGATCCCGTGGGTCCGGGCGAGGATCCGCAGGTGGTCGCGGCCGGTACGGCCGGGATGAGCCGGCGGCGGGGCGAGCAGGACGCCGACCTCCCGCAACGGGTACGCCAGATCACGGTAGGACCGGCCGTCGAACAGGCACCGGCCGGACGTGGCCCGTTCCAGCCCGACCATCAGGCGCAGCGTCGTGGACTTGCCGGCGTCGGCCGGGCCGAGGATCCCGTGCAGGACACCGGGTTCCAGGCGGAACGACACGTTCCGCACTGCCGAGACGCCGCCGTACCTCCTGGTCAGGGCGTGAACTTCGATCACCGGGCCGACGTTACGGACGGCCGGGCGGCCCGCCATCCGACCACGGTGCTCATCCCGCGTGGTACCGCCGTACCACGCGGAGGGGAGACTCCAGGACCGGCTTGCCAGCAGCACCGAGCCACCGGTGGCCGACGCCCGTCATCGTGATCGGCTCGCCGCAATGGCCTCCCCTGGAGGTGGCGACCGAGATGGTGGCTGCGCCCCAGGTGGCAGTCGCGGGTGGTACGCAGTCGTCGATGAGGCTCGGGGCGAGCAGGCCGGCGGCGGCCCTCACGTGAAGGCGGCGTGTCCGGTCAGCATCTGCCCGATGATCAGTTGGTGCACTTCGGAGGTTCCCTCGTAGGTGAGCACCGATTCGAGGTTCGCTGCGTGTCGGATGACCGGGTAGTCGAGGGTGATTCCGGCCGCGCCGAGGATCGCCCGGCATTCCCGGGCGATGGCGATCGCCTCCCGTACGCTGTTCAGTTTGCCCAGGCTGATCTGCCGGTGGTCGAGAGTCCCGGCGTCCTTGAGTGCGCCGAGCTGCAACGCCAGGAGCATGCCCTTGCCCAGTTCGAGACCCATGTCGGCGAGTTTGAGTTGGGTGGCCTGGTACGCGGCGAGCGGCTTGTCGAAGATCTGCCGGCTACGGGAGTACGCGATGGTCGTCTCCAGGCAGTCGTGCGCCGCGCCGAGCGCTCCGAAGACGATGCCGAAGCGGGCCTCGTTGAGGCAGGACAACGGCCCGGAAAGGCCGGCAGCCTGAGGCAGCATCGCGTCGGCGGGAAGCCGCACGTCGTCGAGGACGAGTTCCGACGTGACCGAGGCGCGCAGGGAGAGCTTGCGCTTGATCTCCGGGGCGGTGAAACCGGGGGTGCCGGCGGGCACGAGGAAGCCCCGCACTCCCTCGTCGGTGTATGCCCAGACCACGGCGACGTCCGCCACCGATCCATTGGTGATCCACATCTTGGTGCCGTTGAGTACCCAGTCGTCGCCGTCGCGGCGGGCCCGGGTCCGCATTCCGCCCGGGTCGGAGCCGAAGTCCGGCTCGGTCAGCCCGAAGCAGCCGATTGCCTCGCCCGCGGCCATTCGGGGCAGCCACTGCTGCTTCTGCTCCTCGGAGCCGAATCGCCAGATGGCGTACATGGCCAGCGAGCCCTGCACCGAGACCAACGAGCGGAGCCCGGAGTCACCCGCCTCCAGTTCGAAGCAGGCCAATCCGTACGCCACGGCGGAGGTGCCGGCGCAGCCGTAGCCGCTCAGGTGCATACCGAGCACGCCGAGGTCGCCGAGTTCGCGGGCCAGTTCCTGGACGGGCAGGCCGCCCTGTTCGTACCAGGTGGCGATGTGCGGGCGGACCCGCCGGTCGACGAAGCCACGGACGGCGGCCTGGAGGTCCCGGGTGTCGTCGTCGACGAGGGTGTCGACGCCGACGGACGCGAGCGCGGACACGGGGGCAGACAGGGTCACGGTTCGGTTCCTTCCGAGGCTTGCAGGTGCGCGATCACGCCACGTGCCACGGCGACGGCCATCGCATCGAGCGCGTCGTGGGTCATCGCCGCCATGTGCGGGGTCGCGAAGACCCTGGGATGGTGCAGCAACGGGTCGTCGGGAGCGGGTGGTTCGGGCGCGAACACGTCGACGGCGTAGCCGCGTAACCGCCCAGCGTCGAGTGCGGCCAGCACGGCTGCGCCGTCCACGACACCCGCCCGTGCGGTGTTGACCAGCAGGGCGTCCGGCCGCATCCGAGTGAGCGCGGCGGCGTCGATCAGCTCGGTCGTCTGCGGAGTCTGCGGTACGTGCAGGCTGACCACGTCGGCTTCGCGCAGCAGGTCGTCCAGCCCGACCAGGCGTACCCCAGCTGGTGGGGTGGTGGTGGCGACGTCGTATCCGATGACCGTCATGCCCAGTCCCTGGGCACGGATGGCGACGCCCCGGCCGATCGCGCCGAGCCCGATCAGGCCCAGCGTGCGGCCGGCGAGCATGGTCCCGGTCAGCCCGGCCGCGACGACCGCCGACGGCAGTGAGCGGCCGGCCGGAAAGACACCGCCGGCCAACGAGGATGCCGCCGCCGGTGCCTGGCGGGCCAGGGTGAGGGCGGCCAGGACGACGAACTCGGCCACCGACTCGGCGTTGGCGCCCGGTGTGCTGACCACCGGTATGCCGAGGCGTTCGGCGGCGGCCAGGTCGATGCCGTCGACGCCGGCGCCGTGCCGGCCGACGACCTTCAGTCGCCGGGCGGCCGTGAGCATCCCGGCAGTCACGGCCGAGGAGCGCACTATCAGGGCGTCGGCCGTGGCCAGGGGCCCGGCGAGGGTCTCCGGGTCGGTGGCGTGGGCGACGTGCACCTCACCCGCGGCGTGCAGCAGGTCCATTCCGGCTGCGGCGATCGGCTCGGTGAGCAGGATCTTCGGTGTCATGGACGTGTCCTCACCAGCCGGTGTAGCAGGTCACCGGCACGCTGTAGAAGTCGCGCGCGTAGCCGCCCTGCTCCCGTGGGCCGTGGTTGGAGGCGCCGGTGCCGCCGAAGGGCAGGTGCAACTCGGTGCCGGCGGTGGGCAGGTTGACGGTGACGATGCCGGCGCTCGCGTCCCGCTTGAACCGCTCGGCCGCGGACAGGGACGTGGTGACGATCCCGGCGGACAGCCCGAAGTCGGTGTCCCCGGCCACGTCGATAGCCTCGTCGAGATCGTTGACGCGGATGACGCAGGAGACCGGACCGAAGATCTCCTCCCGGGCCACGCGCATGGTGTTGCGGGCGTCGGTGAAGAGGGTGGGGCGCATGAACTGCCCCTCGTCCGGGTGGTGCTCCCCGCCGGCCACCACGGTGGCGCCCTCGTCCCGTCCGATCCGGACGTAGTCGAGGTTCTGGGCGAGTTGCTCGGGACTCACCACCGGACCGAGGTCGCTGCGCGGGTCGAGCGGGTCGCCGACCCGTAGTGCGCTGACCGCTGTGGCCAGCGCCGCCACGAACCGGTCGTGGATGTTCGCCTGCACGATCAGTCGGCTCGACGCCGTGCAGCGCTGGCCGGTACTGAAGAAGCTGCCGTCCAACGCGCAGCGGACCGCCACCTCCAGGTCGGCGTCGTCGAGCACCACCAACGGGTTCTTGCCGCCCATCTCGAGCTGGAACCGCTTGTTGCCGTGGGCGATGCACTGCCGGGCGACGTGTGCGCCGGTGCCGGTGCCGCCGGTGAACGAGACACCGTCGACTGCGGTCGAGGTGAGCAGCTCCTCGCCGACCACCCGGCCTGCGCCCATGACGAGGTTGAACACGCCGGGTGGCGTTCCGGACTCGGCGACGATCCGGGCGAGTTCCCCGGCCGAGGCGGTCACCAGCTCGGCCGGCTTGAGCACCACCGTGTTGCCGTGGGCGAGCGCGGGTGCGACCTTCCACGCCGGAATGGCGAGCGGGTAGTTCCACGGCGTGATGATCCCGACCACGCCGAGTGGCCGGCGCCGGACCTCGGCGTGCACGTTCGGACGGGTGGACGAGTAGACCTCGCCCTGCGGTTGCAGGAGTTGGTGGGCGTAGTACCGGAAGGTCTGACCAGCCCGGACTACCTCTCCCCGGGCCTCGGCGAGGAGCTTGCCCTCCTCCCGGGCGAGCAGGACGGCGAGTTCCTCGGTCCGGCGCAGCAGGGTGGCACCGATCCGGTCCAGGATCTCCATCCGGGCCGCGACCGGCTGCCGGGCCCAGCCGGGTTGGGCCCGACGGGCGGCCTCGATCGCCGCCCGCGCGGTGTTCCGGTCGGCCAGGGCGTACTCGCTGACCACCTCGCCAGGACGCGCCGGATTGTGGTTGGCGCGGCGTTCGCCGTCGACCCACTCCCCGTCGACGAGGTTGAGATGGTGCGGCATCGTCCCGGTCACCGGTCGCCACCGGTCACGGTGACGAGGGCCTGGTCGGTCGGGCCGGCCGCCTCGGGGAAGTGGCAGGCCACCTGGTGACCGCTGCCCACGGCAGTGGTCAGCACGGGCTCCTGCGTCGCGCAGATCTCCTGTGCCTTCCAGCATCGGGTCCGGAAGCGGCATCCGCTGGGCGGGCTCAGTGGGCTCGGCACGTCTCCGGTGAGGATGAGGCGCTTGCGCTCGGTCTCGACCAGCGGGTCGGGAATCGGGACCGCCGAGAGCAGCGCCTTGGTGTACGGGTGCTGCGGCCGGCGGTACATGTCCTCGCACTCGCCCACCTCGACGACGGTGCCGAGGTACATCACGGCGATCCGGTCACAGAGGTGCCGTACGACGGCCAGGTCGTGCGCGATGAACATCATCGTGAGGCCCAGGTCGTCCTGCAACTGCTCCAACAGATTGACGATCTGCGCCTGCACGGAGACGTCCAGCGCGGAGACCGGCTCGTCGGCCACGATGAAGTCCGGGTTGCTGACCAGCGCCCGGGCGATGCCCACCCGCTGGCGCTGACCACCGGAGAACTCATGCGGGTAGCGGTCGTGCCACTGCTCACTGAGCCCGACAAGTTGCATGGTGTCGACTGCCTTGGCCCGCCGCCCGGCTGCGGAGAGCTCGGTGTGCACCAGGAGCGGTTCCTCGATGAGTTCGCCGATGGTCATGCGCGGGTTCAGCGAGGCGTAGGGATCTTGGAAGATCATCTGCATCCGGCGGCGCATCGCCCGCATCCGGCTTCGGCTCAGGGTGGTCAGCTCGGTGTCGTCGAAGGTCACCGTGCCGCTGCTGGGCGTGAGGAGTTGGAGGATGGCGCGTCCGGTGGTGGATTTGCCACAGCCGGACTCGCCGACCACACCGATGATCTCGCCTCGTCGGACGTCGAGGTCCACTCCGGACACCGCCCGCAGGCGGGCCGGTCGCAGCTTGCCGCGCACCGGCACCTTGAAGTCGACCGCCAGGTCACGCACCTGCAGCAGGGGCCGTTCGGGTGTGGCGGCAGCAGCCTGCGACATCAGCTCTCCTTCGTCGAGAGGTAGGGGTGCCGGTCCTTGGTGGTGAGCCAGCCACCCTCGTCGATGGACCGCATCCCCCAGCAGCGGGTCAACTGACCCCGGTCGGGGGTCTCCCAGGTGGTGACGAGATCGGGTGCGCGACCCCGGCAGGTCTCGCGCACGTGTGCGCAGCGCGGTGCGAACCGGCAGCCGTCCGGCATCTCCGACAGCTCCGGCGGGCGTCCGGCGATCGGGCGGAGCTTGCCGCCGCGGACCAGGTCGAGCCGGGGCACCGAGCCGAGCAGCCCCCAGGTGTAGGGCATCTGCGGACGGTGGAACAGGTCGACCGTCTCGGCCCGCTCGACGATCTGGCCGGCGTACATCACGTTGACCCGTTCGGCCATGCCCGCCACGACCCCGAGATCGTGGGTGATCAGCAGGACCGCGGTACGTGTCTCCCGGGCCAGCTCGCGGAGCAGATCCAGGACCTGTGCCTGGATGGTCACGTCGAGTGCGGTGGTGATCTCGTCGGCGAGGATCAGTCGGGGGTTGCAGGAGAGCGCCATCGCGATCATCACGCGTTGCCGCATCCCACCCGAGAGCTGGTGGGGATAGGAGCTCAGTCGGGTCTCGGCGGCGGGGATGCGCACCATCTCCAGGAGTTCCACAGCTCGCGTCCGCGCGGCGCGGCGGCTCAGATCGAGATGCAGTTCCAGGGTCTCGGTGAGCTGCTTGCCCACGGTCAGCACCGGGTTCAGCGAGGTCATCGGGTCCTGAAAGATCATCGAGATGCCCTTGCCGCGGACTGCCCGCAGTTCGCGCGGGCGCAGCCGCAGCAGGTCCCGCCCTTCGAAGAGCACCTGTCCGCCGGTCACCTCGCCGGCTGGGGGCACGATCAGGCCCATGATGGACTGCGCGGTGGCCGACTTCCCGCAGCCGGACTCCCCCACCAGGGCCACCGTCTCGCCCGCGTCGACGGTGAACGAGACGCCGTCGACCGCCGTTACCGTGCCGCGCGCGGCACGGAATTCGGTACGCAGATCGCGCACCTCCAACAAGGCCATCGGACCCCCCGCAGTTCGGGACGCTAGAGCGTCGCTATCCGTCAACCAGGAGTGTTGCACAGACGATGTTCGTCGTCTAGGCTCCCGTCTGCGACGAATACCGCCACCAATCCAGTTGGAGCAACGTTGGCATCCAAGGACTCGATCGAAAAAGATCGCAGCATCATCCGGGAACTCGTCCAGGACCCCCGGCAGACAAACGTGGCGCTGTCCGTCAAGGTCGGACTCTCCGAAGGTTCGGTCCGACGGCGGATGGAACGGCTCGTCAGCGGCGGCCTGTTGCAGTTCGCCGCGATCCCCAGCGCCGCCTTCATGGGGCGCCCGGTGCACACCCTGTTCGAGATCCAGAGCGCTCCCGGCAGCACCGATCAGCTGATCGACAAGCTCGCGGGCATGCCGGAGATCGCCTACGTCTATCACGTCACCGGGCAGTTCGACATCATCGCCGTCGGCTACTTCGCCTCCAGCAACGCCATGCGGCGGTTCTGGACCGAGCGACTGGGTCACCTCGACGGCGTGATGGAGAGTCGCTCGGTGATGGTGCTACGGGTCGCCAAACGGGCCCACGAATGGGCTCGCGACATCGCCGTCACCGGCGACGACGAGTCCGCCCACGCGGACTCGGAGCCACACACACCCGGCTCCTGAACCTGACCTGACCGAGAGAGACACGCCATGCTGCGCATCACGCTGATCCGCCTTATATCGGTTATTCCGGTCCTGTTCGGAATCTCGGTCATCTCGTTCCTGGTGATCCGCATGATCCCCGGTGACGTGATCAGCTCGATCATGGGGCAGGACTTCGGCGACCCCGCGATCGAGGCGGAGATGCGCCGCTACTTCGGTCTCGACATGCCCGTCTGGGAACAGTTCCTGAGGTGGCTGGGGGCGCTGCTCCAGGGCGACCTCGGCACCTCGATGCGTACCGGCCAGCCGGTTCTCCAGGAGATCATGCAGCGCTTCCCGTCCACACTGCTGCTGGCGGTCTCGGCGCTGCTGGTCTCGATCCTCATCTCCATCCCGCTCGGGGTGCTCAGCGCCACCAAGCGCAACGGCCTGCTCGACGCAAGCACCCGGGTCGCCTCGCTGATCGGGCTCTCCCTGCCGAACTTCTGGCTGGGCATCCTGTTGGTGTACGTCTTCTCGGTCGCGCTCGGCTGGCTCCCGTCGCAGGGCGCCGGGGAGGGCGAGGGGTTTCTGGGCAGCCTGAAATACCTCGTCCTGCCCTCGGTCACCCTCGGCGCCAGCCTCGCCGCGATCAGTATGCGGATGACCCGTTCCAGCATGTTGGAGGTGCTGAACCAGGACTACGTCCGCACCGCCCGAGCCAAAGGGCTGGGCGAACGCGGAGTCATGGTGCGGCACGCCCTGCGCAACTCGCTGATCCCGGTGGTGACCGTGCTGGGCATCCAGGCCGGGGCGCTGCTCGGCGGCACGGTCATCGTGGAGCAGGTCTTCGCCTGGCCGGGGCTGGGCACGATGGTCATCCGCGGGATCAGCCAGCGTGACTACCCCGTCGTCCAGGGCACGCTGCTCTTCCTGGCCTTCTTCTACGTCGTGGTCAACCTTCTCGTCGACCTGCTCTACACCTACCTGGATCCGAGGTTGCGCAGTGGTCACTGAAGCCGTGCACGGTCACCCCGAGGGCAGCAAGCAGCAGTCCCCCGTCGCGAAGCCGAAGCCGACGGGTCGGCGCGGCGGTCACCTGCTCAAGCTGATCACGCGGGACAAGGTCGGACTGGTCGGACTGGTCATCGTCGTGCTGATGGTGGCAGCCGCAGCGCTGGCTCCCCTGATCTCGCCCTACGACCCGACCGCGATGAGCAACCAGCGACTCGCGCCGCCCGGCGGCGACTTCCCACTCGGCGCCGACGAGGCCGGTCGCGACCTGCTCAGCCGGGCACTCTACGGCGCACGTACCTCGCTGACGGTCAGCCTGATCGTGGTCACCTGCGCCGGTGCCATCGGCGTACTGCTCGGACTGCTCGCCGGCTTCTACCGGGGCCTGCTCGACGCGATCATCACCCCGGCGACCGACATCATGTTCTCCTTCCCCACCCTGCTGCTGGCGCTCGCGGTGGTGGCCGCCCGAGGCCCGGGCACCGAGAACCTGATTCTCGCCCTGGTCATCGTCTTCATCCCCAGCTTCGCTCGGATCGTGCGCGGCACCGCGATGTCGGTGCGGCGTGAGCCGTATGTGGAGTCCGGTCAGGCGGTCGGGCTGAGCAACACCAGACTCATCCTCAAATACATCCTGCCGAACTCGGTGGCACCTATCGCGGTGCAGTTCACCACGAGCATCGCCTACGCGATCCTGATCGAGGCTTCGCTGGGCTACCTCGGGCTCGGCGTGCAACCTCCGCAGCCGTCCTGGGGCTCGATGCTCTCCAACGGCAAGTCGTTCATGGAGTTGTCGATCTGGCCCTCGGTGGTGCCAGGGGTCTGCATCGTGATCGCCGTGCTCGGCTTCAACCTGCTGGGGGACACCCTTCGCGACGTTCTGGACCCGCGGCTACGGGGCCGCTCCAGTCGCTGACCCGCAAGGAGCACAACCGCGTGGAATCCATCGACGACCACGTCGTTCGCCGGCTCACGGAGTGGTCGCAGGGCCGCCCCGCGCCTGCGCAGACCTCTGCCGACATCGACCTGGACTCCGACCTGCTGATCGACTATCTCGACGCTCAGATCCAGAGTCGACACCTCGACTTCGCGCTGCGCTGGTTGCAGACGCAACGGGAGGGCTTCTACACCATCGGCTCCAGTGGACACGAGAGCAACGCCGCCGTCGCACTGGCGCTGCGCCCGACCGACCCCGCCCTGCTGCACTACCGCTCCGGCGGCTTCTACGCCGCACGAGCCGGCCAGGTCACCGGCTCCACACCGATCGCGGACGTCCTGCACTCGGCAACCGCCTCCCGGGACGATCCGATCTCCGGCGGTCGACACAAGGTCTTTGGAAACCGGGCCCTGAACATCATCCCGCAGACCTCGACGATCGCCTCGCACCTTCCCCGGGCGATGGGCATGGCGTTCGCACTGGACCGGGATGGCGCGGCAAGCGACTATCCTGCCGACGCGGTCGTGGTCTGCAGCTTCGGCGACGCCTCGGCCAACCACTCCACGGCGGCCGGCACGCTCAATGCGGTGGGCTACAGCGCTCACCAGCGCATTCCGGTACCTCTGCTGTTCGTGTGCGAGGACAATGGCATCGGAATCAGCACCCGCTCCCCGCACGGCTGGGTACGACGGATGCTGTCCGCCCTGCCCGGCGTGGACTACGCATACGCAGACGGCACCGACCCTGCTGGCCTGCTGACCACTGCGGCCGACCTGGTGGACCAGGTACGCACCCACCGTCGGCCCGCAGTGCTGCACCTGGGCACCGTACGGTTCATGGGACACGCCGGCTCGGACGCCGAACTGGCCTACCGGACCCAGGCCGAGATCATCGCCGACTACGCCCGCGATCCGATCCTGGCAACGGCCGCCCTGCTGGCACACCGGCAGATCCTCAGTCCGACGGAGACTCTCACCCGCTACGAGCACGCCCGCAAGCAGGTGATGGAACAGGCCCACCTGATGTCGGGCCGGATCGAGCGGCTCTCCGACGCGGCGGCGGTGACCGCACCGCTGACCGCCCGCGACGTGGATCGGGTCCGTGCCGCCGCCTGCCGCGGTGGCACCGGACGCGAACGGGCCTTCGGCGGGAGACTTCCCGAGACGCGTGGCCCACTCACCCTGGCCCAGACGATCAACGCGACGTTGCACGACGCCCTGATGACCTGGCCGCAGGCCCAGGTCTTCGGTGAGGACGTGGCCCGCAAGGGCGGCGTCTACGGTGTCACCCGAGGCTTGCGTAAAGTCTTCGGCGCCAGGCGGGTCTTCGACACGCTCCTCGATGAGCAGGCCATCCTCGGGGTGGCGCTCGGCGGGGCCTTGGCCGGCACACTGCCGATCCCGGAGATCCAGTACCTGGCCTATCTGCACAACGCCGAGGACCAGCTCCGCGGCGAGGCCGCGTCGCTGCGTTTCTTCTCCAACGGGCAGTACGCCAACGGCATGGTGGTGCGGATCGCCGGCCTGGCCTACCAGAAGGGGTTCGGCGGGCACTTCCACAACGACAACTCGGTGGCGGTGCTGCGTGACATCCCCGGTCTGGCCTTGGCGGTCGCCTCGCACCCGGCCACCGCACCCGATCTGCTGCGCCAGTGCCTCGCTCTGGCCGAGCAGGAGGGCCGGGTCTGCGTCTTCCTGGAGCCGATCGCCCTCTATCACCGGCGTGACCTGCATGTCGATGGCGACGGCGGCTGGCTCGCCGGCTATCCGACGCCGACGCAGTGGGCGACGACGGACACCGCGCTGGGTCAGGTACGCACCGTCCGCCCGGGCACCGACCTGGCGATGGTGACCTTCGGCAACGGCCTGCCGATGAGCCTGCGAGTCGCCGACCGGCTCGCCCGCGACCAGCAGGCCGGCACCCGGGTCATCGACCTCCAGTGGCTGTCGCCGCTGCCGGCCGCCAGCCTGCGCGCCGCCCTAGACGGCATCCCTCGGGTCCTCGTCGTCGACGAGACCCGCACCAGTGGCGGCGTGTCCGAGGCCGTGGTGGCCGCGCTGGTCGACGGCGGCTTCACCGGCGCGATCTCCCGGGTCAACAGCGTCGACAGCTACGTCCCGCTGGGTCCGGCCGCCGACGCGGTCCTGCTCGGCGAGGACGACGTGCTGGCGGCGGCCCGCGCACTGCTCGGCCGGGCCTGACCTCCGGCCGCACCGTCACGACGGCGGCCCACCCGGTCCGGGACGGGTGGGCCGCACCCTTGCGTCCACCGCCGGCGTCCTGGTTGCCGTCCCACCTGACCCGCCGTCCCTGGCACACCAGCACGACGCGACGGCGGTCCGCCCGTGCTGGGGGACCGCCGTCGCGTCGTGGATGGTGCGGGTCAGTACCCCAACGCCGGCTGGCGTTTCTGGCCGGTCAGCGGCTCACCGGCGAGATACCGATCGAAGTTGTCGCAGAAGTCGGCGTAGAGCCGTTGCAGATTGCCCGAACCACGAAACGACGTGTGTGGGGTGACCGTGGTGTTCGGCAGGCTCCACAACCGGTGCTCGGCGGGAAGCGGCTCCTCCTCGAACACGTCGAGCACCGCACCGGCGATCCGGCCCTGCCGCATCGCGTCGACGAGCGCGTCCTCGACGACGAGCGCGCCCCGCCCGACGTTGACCAGGATCGCGGACTCCTGCATCGCCGCGAATCGCTCGGCGTCGAAGAAGTACCGGTTCTCCTCGGTCAGCGGCATGGCCAGCACCACCGAGTCGGCCCCCGGCAGCAGCGCCAGGTGATCGGCGTACGGCTCCACCCGGTCGAAGCCCTCGGCCGGGGTGCCGGCACGGTTGACCCCGATCACGGTGACACCCAGTGCCCGCGCTCGCCAGGCGACCTCACGCCCGATCCCGCCGGTGCCGAAGACCAGCATGGTGCTGCCGATCAGGTCCCGGCCGACGAGTCGTACCCACTCCTGCCGCTCCTGCGCCTCACGCAGCGCCGGGAATCCGCGCTGGTGCAGCAGCACCGCACCGATGATGTACTCGGCGATCGGCACGTTGTAGGAGTTCCCCGAGCGGGTGTAGACGAGCCCTTCCGCCAGGCGGCGGCGCATGATGTCCCCGCCCACCCAGTCGAACCCGGCGGCGGTGATCTGGATCCAGCGCAGCCCGTCGCACTTGCTCAGCAACTCGTCGAAGGTGTCCTCGTTCATCGCGCTGCGCAGGATCACCTCGGCGTCGAGGTACTCCTCGCGCACCGGCTCGTCCTCCGACACCGGCGTGAACCGGCACTGCGGATACCGCTCCCGGAGCTGCGGCAGCAACGTGTCCAGGTTGGGGGTGATCAGGACGTGCGGCCCCGACGTGGCGACGGTCATGACGACTCCTGCGCCCGCTTCTTCCGCTCGTTGTAGGTCAGGCCGCCCTTGGCCCAGTTGTCGTACGAGACCTCGTAGAGCAGGACGTGGGTGTTCTCGCGCGGCGAACCGTACTTGACCAGCACGTCGGTCAGCTCGGCGATGATCGCGTCCTTGGTCTCCTGGTCACGCTTGCCGATCTCGGCACGGATGATGGCCATCTCAGTTCTCCTTTGTCGTCGCCGCGGACGCCGCGCTGGCGAAGTCGGGGTTGTTGGCGTACTCGGACTTGACCGCCAGGTAGGCGAAGGCGTGCGTGACGCCGGTGCGCAGGACGCCGTCGAACACCTCTCGGGCCTTGTCGATGTCGCCCTCGTGGTAGTACCAGTTACCGAGACCGTAACCCTGGGTAACGGTCTTCAGGTCGTTGCCGTCGCACATCGCCCAGAGTTGGTCGGGGGTGACGTCCCCGGTGTAGAGCTGCATCCGGCCCTCGTAGCCGACGAGGTGGTCCTCCTGAACCAGAGAGATCGCCCGGAAACGGTCGAGGACCTCCTCGGCCTCGACCGGCCGGCCGAGGCGACGTAGGGCCATGTACTGCCAGTCCTGCGACGCGACGATGCCCTCCTGGTGGCGCGATGACTCCTCGGCGGCGCGGAAGCTGGACAGGCAGCCCTCGAAGTCGCCGATCAGATACTGGGCGACGCCGAGGTGATACCAGATGCCGGCGTGCAGTGTGGTGTTGTACCGGTCGAGCGCGTCGGGGTTGCGGGCGGCCATGGTGTCGGTGAGGTGCTGCGGGCGTACCTGCTCGGGTCGGCCGAGAATCAGGCTGACGACGTCCTTCTCCACCTCGGGCTGGTACATCTCGTACTCGTCCTCGACGCCGGGGAGCTGATCGGCCGCAGCGCGCAGGTCCTCGATGGCCCCGGCGTAGTCGCCGATCGAGATGCGGCGGTGTCCCCGGAAGCGCAGCAGTCGTGCGCTGCCCGGCTCCTGTGCGAGCGCCTCGGTGAGCAGAGCCACCGATTCCTCGTGCTTGTTGAGGTAGCCCTTGAGCCGGGCGGCGATGATGTAGCGGTCGGTCAGCGGTACGGACGTCATGAGCTGCCTTTCGTCACAGGGGGTGGCGGGGGCGTCGGTGTGCCGGCACCCCCGCCACGACCCGTCAGCGGTCGAGCCAGATGTTGCGGTAGAAGCGGTACGTCGGGGTCGGGTCGCCCTTGTAGCCCATGACGTCGGCCTGCACCACGTCGAAGTCCGCGTTCAGGAAGGTCATCGCGACCGGCCCACGCTCGGCCAGGATCTTCTCGGCCTGCTGGTAGAGCGCCGCGCGCTTGTCCTTGTCCAGTTCCGAGCGGGCCTGGACGACCAGGGCCTCGTACTCGTCGTCGCTCCAGTTGCCGTAGTTGAGGCCACCGCCCTTGAGGAAGCTGGCGGTGAAGCGCTCATCCGGGTCATAGGTCAGGCCGAAGCCGGACTGGTACATGTCGAAGTCGGCGGACTTCGTCTTCGTGTCGGCGATGGTCGACTCGACCGACTCGATGGTCACCTTGATCCCGATCTTGGCGAGTTGCTGCTGCTCGACCTCTGCCGAGCGCACCTGGAACGCCGAGGTGGCGATCACCATGAGCTTGGCCTCGAAGCCGTCCGGGTAGCCCGCCTCGGCAAGCAGGGCCTTGGCCTTCTCCACATCGGCCTGGCCGTAGATCGGGTCCTGCACGGCACCGAAGCGGTCCGGCGGCAGGTAGCCCGCGTTCAGCGGGGTGCCGTAGCCGGAGTTGGCCACGTTCAGGATCTCCTGCCGGTCGAGGGCCAGGAAGATGGCCTGCCGGACCTTCACGTTGTCGTACGGCGCCTTGGAGGTGTTGAGCCGCAGGTGCAGGGAGAGCGAGCCGGAGCCGCCGTACCACTTGAGCTTCTCGTCGCTCTTGAGCGCGTCGATGAACTCGGGCGCCGGACGCCAGAGGAAGTCGACTGTCCCGCTGCGGACCGCCGCCGCCCGGGCGTTGTCGTCCGGGTTGAAGGTGAAGTCGATCCCGTCGAGGTACGGAACACCCTGCTCCCAGTACTGGGTGTGCTTGTCGAGCTTGATCGCCTGGCCCGTGACCCGCGAGGCGAGCTTGAACGGCCCGCTACCGCCGTCGACGCTGCCGTTGAGGCCACCGGCCTCGACCACGGTGCGGTCCACGATGGAGGACGCCGCCGTGGAGAGCAGGGTCAGGATGGCGGCGTTCGGCGTCGACAGCGTCATCTCGACGGTGCGCTCGTCGGGCGCCTGCACCGAGGCGATGCTCTCGTAGCTACGGGCGCGAGGCGCCCGGGTCGCCGGGTCCTTGATCCGTTCGATCGAGTACTTCACATCCGCCGCGGTGACCTTGCGCCCGCTGTGGAAGAACGCGTTGTCGCGCAGCTTGAACGTCACCGTCAGGCCGTCGGCGCTCTGCTCCCACGACTCGGCGATCGCCGGCTTGATCTCGCCCCGGTAGGACTGCACCAGTGACTCGTAGATCTGCTCGTTGATGACGAAGGCCGAGGTCTCCGACATCCGGTGCGGGTCGAGTTCGTTGGCGTCCAGCCGGATCATGACCCGCAGCCGGCCACCGGACTTCGGTGTACCGGACGGCTGAGAGTCATCCTCCAGGCGCACGTTGGCGGTCAGACCGTCGTTGGATCCGCTGTCACCGTTGGTGGACGGAGGCTCACCACCCCCGCAGCCGGCGGCGAGCGCCGAGATGACGCCCACTGCCAGCACCTTGGTCAAAATTCGAGTACGCATGGGTCTCCTTCGCTGGTATCACAATCAGCGCTTTAGGTCAGGCCGGCTTCCACGTCTCCCCGTAGACCCGGAGCCAGTTGCCGCCGAGGATCTTGGTGACGTCCTCCGGCGAGAAGCCGCCGTCGAGCAACGCGGTGGTGAAGTTCGGGAAGTCCGCGGCGTCGTCCATGCCGATCGCACGCCGCTCGTTCCATCCGAAGTCGCCGAGGAGGTTCTGTTGCTCCCTGGAGTTCGACTGTGCGATGGCTTTCAACTGTGCGATCCGCATCGGCTCGGTCCACGTCTCGTCGTAGTCGGTGGCGATGGCGACGTGGTCCACGCCCGCCACCTCCACCACGCGGCTGACATGCTCGACGAAGCGGACCAGATCCGGACGCCGGGACGGGGCCTCCGGGTAGTACAGGAACCCTGACAAGGTGGTGATTCCCATGACGCCGCCCTGCTCCCCGAGGGTGCGCAGATAGTCGTCGGACTTGGCCCGGATGTGCGGCGACATCGCGTCACAGAAGGAGTGGGTGACCACCACCGGCTTGCTGGACGTCTCCATGGCGTCCAGGCCGGTGCGCTCGCCGCAGTGTGAGACGTCGACCAGGATGCCCAGCTCGTCCATCGCCTGGACGAAACGACGACCCCGGTGCGTCAGGCCCGCGTCTGTCTCCTCGCCACAGCCCGCGCCGAGCAGGTTCTGCCGCTGGTAGGTCAGTTGCAGGATGCGGACACCCAGGTCGTAGAAGGTGCCCAGCAGGTCGAGGTCGACCCCGATCATCTCCGTGTCCTGCGGGCCGAAGATGACGGCCTCCTTGCCTTCGGCCTTGGCCCGATGGATGTCGTCGACGGTCAGTGCGAGCAGAACGTCGTCGGGGTGTTCGTCGATCCACCGACGACACCGGTTCACCTCCCGCAGCGCGGAAACCGTGTCGGCGTACGGCCTGGTGACGGTGTGGTTGACGGCGGTGACACCGCCTCGCCTGATCCGGTCGAGGTGGGCGTCGCTCAGTTCGATGACGGTGCTGCCGTCCACCACGGTGGCAGCGGCGTGCAGCTCGGTCGCCGAGGCTGCGGAAGTGTGCGTGGCAGCAGTGTTCACGTCATCTCCAGGATCATCGGAAAGATGCTGTGACCCTACGAGTGACGCCACTTCCTGTCTATAGACCTAAGACCTTCGTCGGATAACCGTTCAGAAACGACGATATTCGTCGCTTCCGTGGATCGATACGCACCGCCGTCGCATCCTCTGGGACAAAAGCCAGCAGAAAGGGCACACTCCACCCCTTCCGCCAGGGGGAACATCAAAGTCTCTACAAGATCCGGGGCGGTTGAGCAGTGTCCTTCTTCCTGCTTGCTCTGTTGCGCGGCGACGGCGCTGGTCGGCCGCCCGGCCGCCACGTGGGCCCTGTGCGCCGCCAGGGACGCCGCACTAGTCTCCTCACCGCAACCCCCGGGCCGCCGTGCCACGGCGCGGACGGCGGCACCCCGGCGACCGGAGGCGCGTGTGCCCGACGAGATCGACGACTCTTTCCTTGCTCTGCCACTGGCCCGCCTCGCCGACGCCGCCCTGTCGCGGGCCCGGCAGCGGGGCGCGCGGTACGCCGCGCTGCGGGTGCAGCGGGTCCGCTCCGGGCGCACCGTCGTGCACGACGGTGCGCTGCGGGCGAGCGAGGAGGAGACCGAGACCGGCCTGGCGGTACGGGTGCTGCACCGGGGCGCGTGGGGCTTCGCCGCCACGCCGGAGCTCACGCCGGAGGCGGCGGTACGCGCCTGCGACGACGCGCTGGCGCTGGCCCGGGCCTGCGCCGATGTCGGCGGCGGGCCGGTCGCGCTCGCACCCGAGCCCGCGTACCCGGCGGCGACCTGGCGCTCGCCGTACCGGGTCAACCCGTTCGAGGTGCCGGAGAGCGAACGGGTGGAGCTACTGAGCGACTGGTGCGCCGGGCTGCTGGCGCACGAATCGGTGGCGCACGTGCTGGCCCGCGCCACCGCCGCCCAGGAGAACACGTACTACGCCGACCTGGACGGCACCCGCGTCGCCCAGCAGCGCGTCCGGGTACACCCGCAGGTGCTGGCGGTGGGCCGGCACCCGCGCGACGGCGGCGTCCAGACGCTGCGCACCGTCGGCCCGCCGGTGGCCCGCGGCTGGGAGTACCTGCACGGCGAGGGCTGGGACTGGGCCGGCGAGCTGGCCGAACTGCCGGCGCTGCTGGCCGAGAAGACGCCGGCGCCCCCGGTGCGGCCGGGCCGGTACGACCTGGTGATCGACCCGTCGCAGCTCTGGCTCACCATCCACGAGTCGATCGGGCACGCCACCGAGTACGACCGGGCGCTGGGCCACGAGATGTCATACGCGGGCGGCACCTTCGCCACGCCCGACGCCGCCGGGCAGCTGCGGTACGGCTCGGCGCTGATGAGCGTGGACGCCGACCGGTCGGCCGCGCACGGACTGGCCACCGTCGGGTTCGACGACGAGGGCGTGGCCGCGCAGTGCTGGCCGCTGATCGAGGCGGGTGTGCTCGTCGGGTTCCAACACGACCGCGCCTCGGCCGCGCGGGCCGGCCTGCCGCGCTCCGCCGGCTGCGCGTACGCCGAGTCGTACCGGCACACGCCGATGGCCCGGATGCCGAACGTGTCGCTGCGCCCGGCGGTGGACGGGCCGGAGACCGCAGCCCTGATCGCGGGCGTGACGGACGGCTTCTACCTGGCCGGCTCGGACAGCTGGTCGATCGACATGCGGCGACGGCAGTTCCAGTTCACGGCCCAGCGCTGGCACCGCATCCGCAACGGGCGGCTGGCCGGGCAGGTTTCCGGCGCCGCGTACCAGGCGGAGACCACAGCGTTCTGGTCCGCGCTGTGCGGGCTGGGCGGGGAGGGCACGTGGCTGCTCTCCGGCGCCGACATGTGCGGCAAGGGTCAGCCGGTGCAGGCAGCCGCGGCCAGCCACGGCTGCCCGGCCGCGGTGTTCCGCGGCATCGACGTCGTCGACACCGGAGGGCGGGACGGGTGAGCGGGATCCAGGACGCCTTGGAAGCGGCGCTGCGGCACCGGCGCGAGGCCAACGAGCTGCTGCTGATCGCCGACGAGACGGCCGCTGCGCACCTGCGCTGGGCGGGCAACGCACTGACCACGAACGGCAGCGTCCGGTCCCGTCGGGTGACGGCGGTGGCGCTACGGGACGGCGCGGTCGGCGTACACGTGGGGCTGGTCGGCCACGGCGGCGCGCTCGGCGACGCGCTGCCCGGCCTGGTCCGCACGGCCGAGCGGGCCGCCCGCGACGCGCCGCCCGCCGCCGACGCGGCACGGCTGCCCGAGCCGTGGCGGACGCCGTCGTGGGCGGAACCGCCCGGCGGCACCTCGGTCGACGCGTTCCGGGACGTGCTACCCGGCCTGGCCGACGCGTTCGCGGCGGCCGGGCATCGGCGGCTCTACGGCTACACCGAGCACCGGGTGGTCACCACCTACCTCGCCGCGTCGACCGGCGCCCGCCTGCGGCACCCGCAGTCCACCGGCCTGTTCGACCTGAGCGTGCGCGACGGCGACGACTCGACGTGGGCCGGTGTGACAGCGCCCGACCTGACCGGACTGGATGTGCCGGCGCTCGCCGCCGAGCTGTCCGCCACGCTGGCGCGGCCCGGCCGCCGGGTCGAGCTGCCGCCGGGACGCTACGAGGTGCTGCTCACCCCGAACTGCGTGGCCGACCTGATGCTTCACCTCTACCTGGCCGCCGGGGCGCGCGGCGCGCTGGACGGGCGTACCGCGTTCAGCCGCCCGGACGGCCGGTTGCCGCTCGGCGAGCGCCTCACCGCGCTGCCGCTGACGCTGCGCAGCGACCCGGACCATCCGCTGCTGCCCTGCGCCCCGTTCACGATCAGCCGGGGCACCGACGACCTGACCGCAGTGGTCGACAACGGGCTGGCGTTGCGGCCGACCCGCTGGATCGACGAGGGCGTGCTGACCGCGCTCGTGCAGACCCGGCACACCGCCGCGCGGACCGGCGCGCCGCTCACCCCGATGGTGGACAACCTGGTGCTGGAGGGCGGACCGGACGCGCCGTCGCTGCCCGAGATGGTGCGCTCCACCCGGCGCGGCCTGCTGCTCACCTCGCTGTGGTATCTGCGCGACGTCGATCCGGCGTCGCTCCTGCTGACCGGCCTCACCCGCGACGGCGTACGCCTGGTCGAGGACGGCGAGATCGTCGGCACGGTGCACAACTTCCGGTTCAACGAGAGCCCTCTGTCGCTGCTGGCCCGGGCCACCGAGGCCGGGCGGCCAGCGCCGGCGCTGCCCCGGGAGTGGGGCGACTACTTCACCCGGATGGTGATGCCGCCGCTGCGGGTGCCCGACTTCCTGATGTCGGCGGTCAGCACGGCGACGTGAACAGCGCGGCGAACCGGTCCAGGGTGCGCCGGTCGTACACGAGCCGTTTCTGCGGCGGGTACGGACGCCGTGGCGGAGGCACGTACCCGGGCTCGCCGCGCCGGGGCAGCGTCCCGTCCGGGCGGCGCAGGTGCGGACCGTGGAAGAACCAGCAGAGCTGGCCGACCAGTTCGGCGAAGACCAGCGGATGCAGGTCGGGCGGGTACATCGCGAGGTGGCAGCGGGTGGCTCGGAACTCGCCGCGCGGTCCGAACGTGTTGCCGAACAGGACGTGCCCGAAGACGTCGTGGACCGCCCGGAAGATGTCGTTGTGCAGCAGCTCCTCCCCGCCGACCCGGACCCCGACGGGGGCGCGCAGCGGATGGTCGCCGTCCGCGCCGGCCGGCCCGTGCCCGTGGCGGGTGAGGAAGACGTGCAGCAGGCCGGTCGAGCGGACCCGCGCGACCAGCTCCCGCGAGTCCCGGTACGGCTGCCCCGGCCCGGCCCAGGGCAGCACCCGGATGCCCGCCTCGCCGATCAGCCGGAACTGCCGCAGGTTCTCCGCGGCCAGCCGGGTGTACCCGCGGTCCGTGCCGGCGGTGACCATCGGCGCGGCGTCGTATCGGTCGGCCACCTCCCGGCAGAAGTCCTCGTCGAGGCGCAGCGGCTCGGCGGCCAGCCGGTCCAGCCGGACGGCGGGCACGCCCGCGCGCGCCGCCGCCCGGTCCGCGTGGGCCTGGGCCAGCTCGCCGATACGTACGGTGAGCCGGTGGTCGTCGCCGCTCGTCGGCCGGGTCGTCAGTCCTCCCCCAGCCACAGGTTGGTCAGGTCACCGTTGAGCACCGGGTACGGCAGCCAGTTGCGCACCCGGTGCCCGCGCAGCCAGTACTGGTGGGCGAAGAGGATCGGCACCACCGCGCAATCGCGCAGCACCTCCCGCTCGACGGCCCGCCAGTGCTCGTTCGCAGCCCTCTCGTCGACGCAGCTCAGCGCCGCGTCGATGTGCTCGTTGACGACCGGGTTGTGGTAGTGGCCGAAGTTCGACCCCCAGTCGTCGTTGTCGGAGACGCCGGAGCTGTCGAAGAGTGCCTGGAGGTAGACGCGGGCGTTGTTGCCGTGCCAGTCCGGTTCCCAGCCAGACAGCGCCACGTCCCAGCGGCCCTCACGCGCGCCGTCGGCCCGGCCCAGGTACGTGCCGAACAGCTCGGTGATGCCGGCCGGGACGAGGTCGAGGGTGATGCCGGCCCGGGCGGCGGCGGCCCGGACCACCCGCGCGGTCTCCGGGTGGATGTCCCGGTCCCGGTAGACCAGCTTCAACGTGATCCCGTCGGGGTAGCCGGCGTCGGCGAGCAGCCGACGGGCCTGCTCCGGGTCGCCGGCGCCGTCGTTCGCCGCGTACGGGGCGAATGGCCGGTGCGCGCGGCACAGCGGCGGCAGGATCTGCTCGGCGATGTCGTTGAGGCGCGGCCCGCCCCAGACCTCGGCCACAGCGGTCTTGTCGATCGCGTACTGCAACGCCTCCCGGACCTCCCGGCGGGCCAGCGCCTCGCCCTCGTTCGGGCTGAGCACGTTGATCACCAGGTACGGGCTGAACAGACCGGCCGGGCAGACCTCCAGCCGGGGGTCCCCGGCCGCGAACATCTCCGGCAGCCGCTCGGTCAGCGGCTGGATGTCCCACATCATGTCGGCGTCGCCGTCGATCACCATGTCGTGGCAGGTCTTCTCGTCCAGGCCCTGCCGCACCTCGATGCGGTCCACATGGGCGGCCCGGACCGGATCGGTGGCCGGGTCCCAGGTGCGGCTGCGCTCCAGAGTGATGCGCCGGTCCGGCTCGTAGCCGGTGATCCGGTACGGCCCGATGGAGCCGATTCGCTGGTCCAGCTCGGGGCTGCCGGGCACGAACCAGAGGTACTCCTCCGGCGTCGGGGAGGCGAACGGCAACGCCAGGAGGTTGAGGAACTCGGAGGTGGGGCGGCGGGTGGTCAGCTCCACCGTCCGGTCGTCGAGCGCCCGCAGCCCGGGCACCTCGGCGGCCTCCAGGTAGGGCGCCACCACGTTGAGGTCGCGGGGCAGGGTGAACAGGTCGTCGCGGAACTCGGCGAGCCCGTCGACCGTGCTCAGGTAGTAGGGCAGGCCGGGGCTGGGCGCCATCGGGTGGGCCAGCCGCTTGATGCCACGTACCACGTCGGCGGCGGTCAACGGCCGGGGCCCGTTGGGCAGGTCCCAGCGCAGCCCGTCGCGCAGCGTGAACCGGTAGCGGCGGCCCTCGGCGTCGTACGGCCCGTCCGCCGCCACCGCCAGGTCCGGCACCAGGTCCCCGGCCCGCCGGTGGTCACGGGTCGACGGGTAGGTGACAAGCTGCCGGGTGTAGGCGCGGACGATACCCCGGGTCACCGTGTGGTAGGCCAGCGCCGGGTCGAGGTGGTCGACGTCGCCCGCGCCGACCAGGGTGAGCGTGCCGCCGCGGCGCGGGCCGTCCGCGCCGTTGGCCCGTCTGAGGTCCGTCGGTACGTCTGCCGTGGTCATGCGGACTCCTCCAGCCAGAGGTTGGACAGGTCGAACCAGCGGTCGACAGTGGGCATGGCAATGGCGTTGCGGACCCGCCGGCCCTTGCGGTGCGGGATGGTCGGGGCGTGCACGAGGATCGGCACGATCGCGGCGTCCCGCATGACACACAGGTCGACTTGGTGCCACAGTTCGGTGGCGCGGGCCCGGTCGGTGGCGCCGAGCGCCTCCTCGATCAGCCGGTCGACCTCAGGGTTGCTGTATCCGCCGTAGTTGCTGGTGCCGCGCGACGTGTTGGTCTGGAACATCGGCTGGACGTAGGTGCGCCCGTTCGGGCCGAACCAGTCGGGCGTCCACGACGGGGCGGAGATGTCCCAGGCGCCGGCGCGGGCGTTGGCCGGGTCGCGCAGGAACTGGTAGTACTCGGCGTGGCCGAGCGCCACCAGGCGGACGTTGATGCCGCCCTTCTCCAGATCGGCGGCGTAGGAGCGGGCCACCTCCGGGTTGGCGTCCACGTCCCGGTGCACGGCGGTGAGGGTGAGCCCGTCCGGGTAGCCCGCCTCGGCCAGCAGTTCCCGGCAGCGCTCCGGGTCGCCCCGGTCCCCCGGTGTCGGGTACAGGTTGAACTCGACGTGCCCGTCGTTGCCGGGCGGGATCGCCGTGTGCCCGCACGACATCACCGTCCCGGCCTCCAGACCGTGGTAGATCTCGGCGATCGCCGCCTTGTTTATCGCGTAAGCGATGGCCTGGCGCACCTTGAGCTTGCTCATCGCCCCGTCGGCGTTCGGGCTGAGTAGGTTGAACACCAGGTACGGGTTAAGCGCGTAGCCAAGGTCGTTGCCCGGGTCGGTGGGCGCCACGTCGTACGGCTCGGTGATCGGTGACGCCCAGGACAGGTCGGCGCGGCCACTGTCGATCGCCTCCCCCACCTGCTGCGGGCTGGCGATCTCCATGGTCACCTCGACCCCGTCGAGATACTGCTGGCGCACCGGGTCAGACGCGCTGCGCCACACCGGGTTGCGGTCCAGCCGCACCGACTCGCCGTGGACGTAGTGGGTGATCCGGTACGGCCCGTTGGAGCGCACCCGCCGCCGGAACTCCGCGCTGTCCGGCAGCACCTCGTCGTACTCGACCGGGGCGGCGGAAGCGCACTGCAGCGCCAGGATGTGCAGGAAGTCCACCGCCGGGCGGATCAGGTCGAAGACGATGGTCCGGTCGTCGACCGCGCGGACGCCGGCGATCTCGTGGCTGTTCTGGAAGGCGGCCAGCTCGGCGGCGGCCGGCTCGGTCGAGGTGATCGCGGCGGCGTACGCGTCGCAGTACTCGGCCATCCCCCTGATGGTGCTGGTGAAGTAGCCGATCCCGCCGGCCTGCAGCACCGGGTTTGCCATCCGCTTGAAGCCGCGCACGAAGTCCCCGGCGGTCACCTCGCGGGGCGGGTCGGTGTCCCAGCACACGCCGGGGCGAAGGCGGATCGTGTAGCGGGTGTGGTCTGCGCTGACGCCGCTGTTGTCCACTGTGGGCACCGCCTCAGCCACGTCGGGCTGGGGCGTGACGGCCGACGGGTCGCGCAGGTCGACGACCGGCCGGTAGGTGAAGAGCTGGCGGGCTATGAGCCGGATGATCTGCCCGCCGAGCATGTAGTAGGCGCAGGCCGGGTCGAGATGGTCCATGCTGCCGGGTCCGTAGAGCCGCAGGATTCCCCCGTACCGGGGCTGGCCGCCGTTCATCGACACACACCTTTCGTCGTCCCTGTTCGCTGCTGCCGGTGCCGGGTACTCAGATGGGTGCGAGCGCGGTCCCCGCCACGTCGGCCCGCAGCTGCGCCGGCAGCAGCGGCTCCCGCAGCAGCGTGTCGAAGCGGTCGCTGAGGCTGGTGCCCGGCTCGCGGGCGGCCAGCCAGGCGTCGACCAGTCGGCCGCCCTCGGAGTAGGTGACTAAGTACGCGCGCCACAGCGGGTCGGCAGCGAACGTGACCATCTGCTCGGCCCGGTCGGGCGGCAGCAGCAGCCACCGCCGCAGGTGGGCGAGCGCCTCCGCCCGGTCGCCGCCCTCGTCGTGCAGGAGCAGGGCGGCGTCGATCCGGGCCGGCAGCAGGCGCACGATCAGGCCGCGCATCCGCTCGACCCGCTCGCCCTCGACGTGGACGCCCTCCCCGGCCAGGATGCCGGCGGTCCACTCCCCCCAGCCGGCGCCGAGCACCGCGTCCACCGCGGCCTCGGCCAGGCCCTCGGTGACCAGGCATCGGGGCGTGTGGACCAGGGAGATGGTGTGCTCGCCCTGGCCGCCGTCCCGGACCAGGCCGGCCTCCTTCAGGCAGTGCTCGGTGTGGTGGCCGGGGTACGACTCGTGCGCAACGATGATCGGCAGCGCGGCCACCGACCGGCCGCTGGCCGCGTTCAGCGCCACGGCCGAGCGGAAGCCGCCCAGGTAGCGGTTGTACGCGTTCCACGGCGCGTCCCGGACCACGGTGTACTCGACGCGCTCGCTCCCCGGCAGGCCGAACCGGTCCCGGGTCCGCGCGCGCAGCGCGTCGGAGACCGCCTGCACGCAGCGGTGCAGCCGCTCCGGCGGGACGGTGTTGCGCCGATAGAACTCCTCCACCCGGTCCGCGAGCGGCCCCGGCCCGGGCAACAGCGCGTCGATCTCGTCGTGCACCGCCGCGTAGTGCTCCGGCGGAGTGCGGGTCACGTCGACGTCGAAGTAGGCGCGCACCTCGTCCCGGAAGGACATCGGCGTGCCGGCGAGCCGGTCGGCGACCGCGCGCAGCGCGGCGAGCTGGGCGGTGAGGTACCGGCGGCGGGCCGGTTCGAGGTCGCTGTCGCCGACCGCGGCGAGCGTCCGGCCGGCCTGACGGGACAGCTCGCGGGGGTCGGGCGGCGGTTCGGCGGCGACCTGGTCGCGCAGCGCCGAGTCACCGTAGTAGCAGTCGACGAGCCCGTCGACCAGCCGGCCGAGGCGCAGGCCGAGCAGCAGGTAGTCGCGTACCAGCGAGTTCACTCGCCCGCCTCCGGGCGTGCCGCGGTCAGGTCCGCCGCGTACCCCTGCGGCGGCAGCGGCCGGATCCCGTCGACCCGGTCCGGTCGCCTCGGCGCTACCACCGGCGCCCGGTGCAGGATCGGCACCACCGCCACGTCGGCGACCGCGCGCTCCGCGGCGGCCCGCCAGGCGGCGTCGGCCCGCCACGGCTCCGGCGCGTCGAGCGCCCGCTCGATCAGCGCGTCCACCTCAGGTGCGGCATAGCCGCCGTGGTTGGCGCCGCCGGGCACCGGGTTCGCTTGCAGCATCGCCTGCGCGAAGACCCGCCCGTTGTGCTCCAGCCAGTCGGGCACGCGCGCCGCCACGGCGAGCTGCCAGCCGCCGGCCGTGGCGGGCGCGCGCAGCGCCTGCGCGTACGTGGCGTCGGCGAGCCCGACCGCCCGGGTCGGCAGGCCCGCCCGGGTCAGGTCGGCCGCGCAGGCGTGCGCCACCTCGGGCCCGCAGCCGGACTGCGGGTGGATCAGGACCAGCGGCGGGCCGTCGGCGTGGCCCGCCGAGGCCAGCAGGTCGCGGGCCCGCGCCGAATCGCCGGCGTGAGCCAGGGTGGGGTACGGGTCGGCCGTGCCGTGTCCGGCGTTGCCCGGCGGGATCAGCGAGCCCGCCACCCGTACCGGCACGCCGGGGCGGTGACGCCGGTACAGGCCGGCCACCGCCGCCTTGTCCACGGCGAGCGCCACCGCCTGCCGTACCCGGAGGTCGGCCCAGACCGGGTCGCGCAGATTGAGCAGGAGGTAGGGGTCCAGCACCCAGCCGAGCGCGCAGTCGACCGGCTCGGCGGCCGGCAGCCCGCCGACGGCGGGCGCGACCGGAACCTCGGCCGGCGCGTCGGCGGGCTCCGCGTCGGCGCGGCCGGCGCCGTCGCTCAGGCGCAGCTCCACCCGGTCGGCCTCGGCCCGCCGGTACGGGTCGGCAGCCGGCTCCCACGCCGGGTTGCGGACCAGCTCGACCCACTCGCCGGGCCGTTGTAGCCACACCCGGTACGGGCCGTTGGCGCGCAGGTGGGCGGCGGCCTCAGGGCTGCCCGGGACGAACGCTTCGTGCTCCGCGGGCACCGCCGACGCCGCGGGCAGCGTGAGCATCTGCACGAAGTCCAGCGCCGGCCGGGCCAGCTCGATGACGAGCGTCTCGTCGTCGAGCGCGAAGACGCCGGGGATCTCGTACGCGTTCTGGTACACGGCCAGCGTCGCCGCGTCCGCGGCCCGGTGGGTGGCCTCCGCCGACCACGCGGCGGCGAACTCGGCCAGGCCGCGCACGGTGCCGGCGAAGTACGCCAGCGACGGCGAGGGCCGGACCGGATTGCACATCCGCTTGAAACCGCGGACCACGTCGTGCGCGGTGACCGGACGCCGGTCGGGGGTGTCCCAGCGGACGCCGGGGCGCATGTGGAACACGTAGCTGCGGTGGCTGGCGCCGAGACCTGCGTTCCAGGTGGAGGGGACCTCCAGGGCGAGGTCGGGCACCGGCGTGACGGCCTGCCAGTCGTGCACGTCCCGGGCGGTCTGCCAGGTGACGAGCTGCCGGGTGTGCAGCCGGACGAACGGGGCCGCCGACGCCGGGGCACAGGTGGGGTCCAGCGGTGCGGCGTCGGTGGGCGCGAGCACCCGCAGCACGCCGCCGCGCCGCCGCGAGGTGGCCGGCTCCGGCCGGTAAGGGGCCACTGTCATGACAGCTCCCGCACCAGGTCGGCGATGGCGTCGACGGCGAGGTCGACCTCCTCGGCGGTGTTGTAGAGGTGGGTGCAGATCCGGGCGGCGTAGTGCTGGTGCGGTGAGCCGGCCACGTCGAACTCGGTCCACCGGGTCCAGATCCGGTGCCGGCTCTCCAGCTCGTCGACGAGGCGGGCGAACTTGGTGATGTTCCAGCCGTCGGCCCGGTCGGGGAACGGGTTGAACGCCACCAGCGGCGCGGTCAGCCGGTCGTCGGTGAGCGGTGAGTACAGCGACTCGACGCCGAACCGTTCGATGATCCGGGCGCGGGTGTGCTCGCCGAGCGCCACCGCGTGCCGCTCGATCCGGTCCCGGCCGATGCGGTCCCACAGCTCGCACGCCTTGGCCAGGGCGGCGCCCCGGGCGATGCTGGCGCTGCCGGCGCTCTGCAGGTAGTCGCCCATGTTGTAGCTCTCCACCCTGGTGGTGGTGCGCGGCGGCGGGGCGCCCATCATCGGGTACCAGGTGGAGATGACCGGCCAGAACGTCGGCAGCGGCAGCGGGTTGTGCTCGGGGTGGACCTTGTTGCGGACGTAGAGCAGCCCGGTGCCGAGCGGCCCGCACTGGAACTTCGAGCCGGAGCAGGTGACGAAGTCGGGCCCGAGCGCGCGCAGGTCGGTGTCGAACAGGCCGGGCAGCAGCGCGCCGTCGACCACTGTGGTCAGGCCGTGCTGCTGGGCCAGGTCGCAGAGCTGGCGCACCGGCATCCGGGTGCCGGTGAACAGCGTGACGGCGGCGAACGCCAGCACCTTCGTCCGCGGCGTGATCGCCCGGGCGAACATGTCGACGATCTCCTCGGCGGTGACGTCCGGCCCGACCGGCGGGGTCAGCACGGTAAGCGTGATCCGGTGCCGGTTGCGCAGCAGGTTGAAGTTGGACAGCACCGAGTAGCACTCGTGGCTGGTGGTGATGACCTCGTCGCCCTCGTGCAGGTCGAGCCCGTTGATGACCCGGGCCACGCCCTCGGTGGCGTTGTGGCAGATCACCATCTCGTCCTGGTCGACGCCGAACGCCCGGCCGATGGCGGCGCGGTGCTCGGGGTACATGCCGGGCGGGTAGACGTTGCGCAGTCCTCCGTTCCACGCCCGGGTCACCCGGTCGTTGACGTCCAGCACCTCGTACGGCATCACTCCGATGGTGCCGGTGTTGAGGTGGACCGCGTCGGGCTCCATCGCGAACAGCGACCGCAGCTCCGCGAAGGAGGCGGTGCGCAGCGGGTCGGCCGGTGCGGGCGGCCCGCTGGTGCGGGCGGCCGTCGTGGTCGCGGGGTCGTCGGTCACGCTGACGCGCATGGCGTCCCTCCTATCAGGAGCTGGCACCCGCCAGTGAATTTACCATATGATTATCAAGTAAATAGCCGTCCCGCCGCCCGTCCCGTCCGCCCGCGCCGGGCTCTCCGGCGCGCCCCCACCGCAGAGCAGGGAGAAGCGATGATCGCGTGCCACACCGGCGGTTGGCCGGACACCGAAGCTCCTCGGCGGACGGAGCGGGCCCGCGCGTCCGGCTGCTCGTGCGGCTGCGCCGGCCGCTGCCGGCCGCCGTCCGCCGACGCCTGCGGCGAGCGCGACCGCCGGCAGGAGCAGTTCGACGCGCGCGACCGGGTGCCCTGACGCCGGACGGGTGGGGGCGGCCGGGACGCGCCGCCCCCACCGGGCCGGTCAGCCGCCGAGCACGTCCGGCAGCCGGACCGCCTTGAACCGCCGGTCGGCGAAGTCGCAGTACCAGACCAGCTCGCCGTCCCAGGCCAGCCCGGTCGGATGCCCCGGCAGCCGCACCGTGGCGACCAACCGGCCCGACTCCGCGTCGACCGCGTGCAGCAGACCGTCCTCGAACTCGGCGTAGAGCACATGACCCTCGGCGTACGTGAGGCCCGAGGGCGACCCCACGACCGGGTGTTCCCGCTGCACCGTCATGGTCTCGAAATCCCGCAGCTGGATCACCGCGGGCGCGCGCAGGCAGAGCCACACGCCCTCGGGCCCGGTCTCCATGCCGGTAACCCGGCCGTTGGAGGGCCGTACCGGCTTCGATCCGACCGTCTGGCCGGTGACCGGGTCGATCAGCAGGATCCGCTTCGGCCGGCCGCCGATCTGGCACAGTTTTCCGTCCGCGTACCCCAGGTCGGCACGCACGTCGGGGTACGCGAACCACCGGCGTACCGCGCCGTCCGCCGGGTCGATCGCGAAGATCCGCGCGGCGTCCTGGTCGGAGTGCCAGAGCCAGGTGCCGTCCCAGGTCAGGCCGCACATGTATCCCGCCGGACCGGGCAGGCTGCGCACCACCTCGACGGGCGGTGCGATCGTGGAGCCGCTCACCGTCTCGTTCTCCCTTCGTTGGCGGACCCGGCCCGCGCCGGGCCGGCGTACCTGCGGGCGGCGTCAGTCGACGGCCGCCACCGGCGCGTCAAGCCGGGCCGCCAGCGCGGCGATGTGCTCCGGCGACGTGCCGCAGCACCCGCCGGCCACGGCGAGCCGGTACTCCACCGTCCAGCGGGCGACCAGGTCGCCGAACTCCGCGGGGTCGAGCAGCGGTCGCGGTCCGGGCGCGCCGTCGCGGCGGTCCTCCAGGTTCGGGTACGCGCCGATCGGGCCGTCGTCGGCATCGCGCAGCGCCCGCAGGCACCGCTCGGTCGCCTCCGGCCCGGTGCAGTTGACCAGCACCACCTCGGCCCCGGCGGCGCGCACCGCCCGCGCGGCGTCCACCAGGGAGTCGCCGGACAGCAGCCGGCCCTGGTCGTCGCAGACGAAGCCGGCCCAGGCCAGGGCGCCCACCTCGCGCACCTGCTCCACCGCGATCCGGGCCTCGCGGGCGGTGTTCATGGTCTCCACCAGCACCAGCTCCACCCCGGCCCGGACCAGCTCCACCGCCAGCCAGCGGTGCTCCTCGCGCAGCTCGTCGTCGGCCGGTACCAGGTCCGGCCGGTAGCAGTCCTCCACCGGGGCCATCGACGCGGCGATGCGGGTGCCGGGCGCGCCGGCCGCGTTGCGGGCGGCCAGCGCGACGCCGACGGCCGCGTGCACCATCCAGCCGAGGCCGGCGTCCTCCAGCCCGGCGCGGCGCAGCGACCGCAGGTTGCAGCGCAGCGTGTTCGCGGTGAGCACCTGCGCCCCGGCGGTCAGGAACCGTTCGTGGACGTCGCGCAACACGCGCCGCCGGCTGTCCGCCAGCAGCGCCGCGATGCCCCACCACGGAGCCTGGTGGGGCAGCCCGGCGCGCTGCAACTCGGTGGCGAGTCCTCCGTCGAGCACCACCGTGGCGCCGCCGGTCGTGAATGCGGACATGTCTCCTCCTTCGCGGAGCGAATATGCCGGTCAGCGGGTCAGACGCCGTCACGCAGCGCGGTGACCAGGTCCTCGACCAGGTCGGCCGGGTCCTCGATGCCGGGTGAGATCCGGATGAGCCGGTCGGTCAGCCCGAGACGCCGGCGCACCTCGGGCGGCACCGGGCGGTGGGTCATCAGCGCCGGGCACTCGATCAGGGAACGGACGCCGCCGAGGCTGACCGCAGCGGTGAACAGGCGTACCCGGTCGAGCAGCTTGGCAGGGTCGCCGAGGTACTCGAAGGCGGCGAGCGCGCCGGGCGCGGTCATCTGCCGGGCCGCCACCGCATGCTGCGGATGCGTCGGCAGACCCGGATATCTGACCCGGGCGATGCTCGGCTCGGCCAGCAGCACCGCCACCACCGCGCGGGTGTTCTCCACCTGTCGGGCGGTGCGCAGCGACAGCGTCTTCAAGCCCCGGTGGGTGAGATAGCAGTCGAATCCGCCGGGGGCGTTGCCGGCCACCGTGCGGTACGCCAGGAACCGCCGGTGCAGCTCCTCGTCCTGGTAGACGAGCGCGCCGCCGAGCACGTCGAGATGACCGGCGACGGACTTGGTGGTGCTGTAGAGCGCGATGTCGGCGCCATGCGCGAGCGGTCGTTGCAGCACCGGCCCGGCGAGCGTGTTGTCCACCACCACCAGGGCGCCGTGCCGGTGCGCGAGGTCGGACACAGCGGCGATGTCGGCGACCTTGAGCAGTGGGTTGGTGGGCGTCTCCAGCCACACCATGGCCAGCTCCGGCCCGCACTCGCCGAGCGCGCGGTCCCGCTCGGCCGGGTCGGCGAGGTCCACCTGCCGTACCGTCACGCCGCGCTCGGCGGCGGCGGCGAGCAGCTGGTGGGTGCCGCCGTACATGTCGTCGGAGGCGAGCACCAGCCGGCCCGGCGGCACCACCGACAGCGCGGTCGTGGCGGCGGCCTGCCCGCTGGTGTAGACGGTGGCGTGCCGGGCGTCCTCCAGCGCGGCGAGACACTCCTCCAGCGCCTCCCGGTTGGGCTGCTCGCCCCGGGCGTAGAAGTAGCGCGGCGGGTCCTGGGCGGTGCGGTCGTAGGTGGTGGCGAGGTGGATCGGGGGCACCACGGCGCCGGTGCCGGACACGGGTTGCTGGCCGACGTGCACCAGCCGGGTGTCGAACCTCATGACGCTCCCTTCCGGGCGCTGCTCAGAGGAACCGGACGTCGGGGTGATCGGTGGTCCAGGGACCCGCCCGCACGCCGGCGAGCAGCTCACCGACGAGGTCGATCTCGGCAATGGTGTTGTAGACGCCGAAGGAGAGCCGGACCGTGCCGAGCAGGCCCAGCTCGTCGAGGAAGGTGCTGGCGCAGTGCACGCCGCAGCGCACCGCCACGCCGTGCCGGTCCAGGTGCGCCCCGACGTCATACGGGTGGATGCCCTCGACCACGAAGGAGACGATGCCGCTGGGGTCGGTGGCCGGGTCACCGACTACCCGCACACGGTCGATCGCGCCGAGCACGTCCACGGCGTGCCGGACCAGCGTCCGGTCGTGCCGGCGGATCGCGTCCCAGCCGAGGTCGCTCAGGTAGTGCAGGGCGGCGGCCAGCCCGACCGCGCCGGCCACGTGCGGCGTGCCGGCCTCCCACCGGGCCGGCCCGTCGAGGTAGCGGACCGGCTGGTCGGCCGCGACGCCCTTCACCGTGCCACCGCCCACCTGGTAGGGCGGCAGCCCGGCGAGCAGGTCCCGGCGGCCGTGCAGCACGCCGACACCCATCGGCCCGTACGCCTTGTGCCCGGAGAAGCAGTAGAAGTCGGCGTCGATCTCGCGCACGTCGACCGGCCGGTGCGGTACGGCCTGGGCGCCGTCGACCAGCACGAGCGCGCCGGCCCGGCGGGCGGCGGCGGTCATCTCCCGTATGGGGTTGACGGTGCCGAGCACGTTCGAGACGTGGCTGACCGCCACCAACGCGGTGTCCGGGCCGAGCGCGGCGGCGAATCGGTCGGCGCCGACCCGCCCGTCGGGTCCGGCCGGCACCACTGTCAACGTGGCGCCCGTACGGTCGCAGAGCCGGCGCCAGGGCAGCAGGTTGCTGTTGTGCTCCATGCCGGTCACCACGACGCGCCGGCCCGGCCCGGCCACCCGCTGCCCGGCGGTGTCCGCGACCAGGTTGACGGCGGCGGTGGTGCCGGCGGTGAAGAGCACCTCCTCCGGCTGCGCCGCGCCGATCGCCCGCGCGGCGCTCTCGCGGGCCTGCTCGTACCACTCGGTGGACTCCAGGCCGAGCCGGTGGTAGCCGCGCCCGACGTTACTGTTCGCCCCGGTGTAGTAGTCGGTCACCGCGTCCAGGACGACGCGGGGCTTCTGCGTGGTGGCGGCGTTGTCCAAGTAGGCGACGAGGTCGTCGGCCCGGCGGGCCAGCAGGGGGAAGTCGTCCCGTACCGCCCTGGGCAGCGCCTCCGGAGCGTGTCGCACCGTGTCCGTCATGCCGGCTCCTGTCGCTTGACGGCCGGTCGTCGGTGCCGGCGCACGCGCCGCGCGGGGTCGCCCCGCGACGCGTGCGGCGCCGTCTGGCGCTCGGGCGACGGAAGGGCGGACCGGTCGTCCCCGTGGGACCACAGTGCTCGGGAGGTGCCGCACGGGTGCGGAGTGCCGGACGACGACGGGCCCCGACGAACGCCGAGGCTAGTTCAGAATAATATAGTGGACCTGTCCCGTCACCCCCTGGCGCGGGTCAGTGACCGGAGGTCGTCCGGACGGCGGGCGCCGCGCCGGCGTCCAGGCCGAGCAGCTCGCAGCAGCGCAGCACAGCGTCGATGTCGCCCTCCAGCTTGAGCTGGCCGCCGACCATCGCCATCAGCGGCGTGACCCGCCCGGCACCGATGCGGACGAACGTGGCCGCGTCCGTGGTCGCCACCATCGCCGGGTCGTCGGACGGCCCCTTCGCCACCCGCGGCACCCCGCCGGCGACGTCGATGCGGAAGACCTCGTCGTCGACCTGGAACTGGTAGCTCTCGTCGATCGGGGAAACCTTGTCCCACTGGAACATCGCCTCCACGGCGAGAAAGCCCCAGTGGGGGCGGACCGTGTCCTCGGCGCTCAGGTCACCGACGAACTCCAGGCCCCAGTGCGCGAGCCCGAGCACCATCGGCCGCAGCGCCTGCCCGGTCGGGGTCAGTTCGTAGGAGAGCCGGCCGCCGGTGCCGTGCACGTCGACCTGCCGCAGCACCCCCGAGTCGACGAGGAACTTGAGCCGGTCGGCGAGCAGGTTCGTGCCGATGCCGGGCAGGTCCGCGAGCAGCTCGCTGTAGCGCCGGGGCCCCATCAGCAGCTCCCGGATGATCAGCAGCGTCCAGCGTTCACCCAGCACGTCGAGCGCGGACGCGAGCCCGCAGTACTGGTGGTAGGAGCGCTTGCCGGCGAGGCCAGTCGGTGCCATTCCGCTATCGTATATTTTAGTCCGCTGTTTGCGCAGGTGGGGCCGCGCTGTCGAGGCGACCGGCCAGGCCCGGCGGACCGTTCGGCCAACGCACAGGTGGCGCTCAGGCGGCGGCGCGGCGGCCGAAGAGCCCGCGCATCAGCACCGGCTTGGCCAGCTCCTGGAAGTCGAGGTCGGGGTCGAGGTCGCGGACCGTCCCCTCGATCACCAGCAACGAGAGCAGCGGGAAGATGAGGTCCGGCGCGGCGTGCACGCCGTGGCGCCGTTGCAGGTCGAACATCTCCGCGGCGAACGCGATCAGGCTGAACTCCCGGGCCGGCAGTCTGTGGCTGCGCTCCACCAGGTCGGCCATCTTGACCAGGAACGTCTCCACGTCCGCATCCGGCCGCAGACCGGTGCCGCTGCGCACCACGATCTCGGCGCAGTACCGGCCGCGCCCGATCGACATGTTCATGAAGAACTCGGCGAACAGCCGGCGCAGCTCCTCGGTGAGCTGCACGCTGAACCCGGCGTCGAGCACCACCACCTGGGCACCCCGGGTGAAGTAGAGGTTGCCCGGGTGCATGTCGCAGTGGACGAATCCGTCCACGAAGAGCATGTGGTAGATCGCTGTCATCGCGGGGGCGGCGAACCGCTTGCGTACGGCCGCCGACATCGACCGCGCCACGTCCACGTCGAGGTCGGGCACGAACTCCATGACCAGGCAACGCGGCCGGCAGACGTCGTCACGTACGGCGGGCACCCGGACCCGGGGCACCACGGCGAGGTTCTCCTTGAGCCGGCGCAGGTTCTCCGCCTCCCGGGCGAAGTCGAGCTGGGCGAACACCGCCCCGCACATGTTCTCGACCACCTCCCGCACCGGGACGCCGCGCAGCATCGGCAGGCGGGCCATCACCCGGGCGCCGTGCCGCATCAGCGCAAGGTCGAGGGCCATCGTCGACTCGATGCCGGGACGGCGCAGCTTGAGCGCCACCTCGGCGCCGTCGGGCATCCGCCCACGGTAGACGCAGGCCACGCTGCCGCTGGCCACTGGCGTCGGGTCGATCTCCGCGAACTCCGCAGGCGTCTCGCTGCCGTACGCCTCGGCCAGCGCCCGGCTGGTCTGCTCGGAGGTCATCGGGTCGACCCGGTCCTGGAGCACAGACAGCTCGTCGCAGAGCGCGGGCGTCAGCACGTCGCGCCGGGTGCCGAGCACCTGACCGGCCTTGACGAACGTCGGACCGAGCCGCATCAGCAACGTGGTGAGGCGGCGGTAGAGCAGCCGGCGGGCCCCCGGCCGGTCACCTCGGACCGCCTTGACCAGCGCAGGCGGCAGCGCCGGCAGTAGGTGGGCGGCGCCGACCGCGCCGATCCAGGTCGAGCGGGCCAGCAGCGCGCGCGTCGTCACCATGGACGTCAACCCTTCGTGATGCCCGGCACCTCGATCGCCCGGAGCTGCAGGGTGGTGAAGTCGCAGTACCAGATGCGGCGGCCGTCCCAGGTGATGCCGGTCGGGTTGCCCGCGACCGAATAGGCGGCCACCTCCCGGCGGGCCGCCACGTCGTACAGGTTGATGGTGGCCGCGTCGTGGTCGGAGTAGACGAGGTAGCTGTCGGAGACGGTCAGGCCGGCGACCGGGTGCCGGACCGGGAACGTGTCGATCAGCCCGAAACCTTCCGGGTCGCGTAGGTCGACCTGGCGCAGGTCCTCGTAGCCCAGCCAGAGCCCGTGCCGGGTCGCCTCCAGCCCGCACAGCACGTTGCCGGGGCGCGGGTTGCCGAACTCGCCGAGCAGCTCGCCGTCCTCGGGATCGACCAGCCGCAGCACGCGGTCGTCGCCCGCCACCTGCAACAACCGGCCGCCGATAGTGGTCAGGTCGGTGCGCACGCCGGGGCAGTCGAGCCGGCGGACCACCTTGCCGCTGATCGGATCCAGGGAGGCGATCTGGCTGGAGACCGCCTCGGAGAACCAGAGGCACTCCGCAGACCAGGTCAGACCGCAGAGCTTGAGAGCGCCACGGACGGGAATGTCGCGGACGGTACCCACCGCGAAGGGCATCAGGACCTCCTCTGCCGGGACAGGCCGCACTCCAGCCGCCAGCCGGTCACCGTGCGGACGTCGCGCCGGGCCGGGCGGCGCAGGGCGACGGACAGCTCGTCGCCCTCGGCCACGTCGGTGTGTCGCAGCGGCCACACCCACACCGCCCAGTTACAGCCGGGGTACGACGGGAAATTCGACAGCGCCACGTCGTCGGTGAAGTCGGCGGTGAAGAAGCCGAGCACGGCGTGCAGCCGTCCCGGCGCGGTGACCGGCAGACGCTGCCGCAGCGTCTGCCGGGACGGTGACCGGCCGTCGAGCGTCTGGTCGAGCACCACTGTGGGCTCGGCCAGCAGCTTCGGCGGACGCTGAAAGAAGTGCAGCTGCGCCGCGGGGGCCACGAGCTCCTGCACGGGGTCGAGCCGGTAGCCATAGAAGTCGCCGCCCCACAGCCCCCAGCCCTCGTCAGCGAGCTCGGCCGCGGCCAGCCAGGTCCGCAACCGCCGGGGCACCACCCGGCCGCCGGAGCGCAGGTGCCGGCGGGCGATCACGTGCAGCACCTCGGCCATCTCCTCCTCCGGGCCGAGGTTGCCCATCATCTCGGAGACCAGCACGTCCGCCTTGCGGGGCAGCCGGACCGTACGGGCGTCGCCGGTGACCAGCGTGAGCCGTCCCTTAAGGTCGTTGGCCTCGATGATACTGGCCGCCGCCGCGGCGGTGGCCGGGTCGGCCTCGACCGCGTACACGTGCTCGGCGCCGTGCCGCAGCGCCAGCAGCGAGAGCGCGAGCAGCCCCGCGCCCACGTCGACTACCACGTCGCCGGGGGTGACGGCCTCCTCCAGCGCCCTGTCGTACGCCCGCAGCCGGGGCACGTCGCCGAGCATCATCTGGTGCATGAGCAGCAGCCGCTGGTCCACGCGGTACCCCCTGAGCGCGCGTCCCTCCCGACCGCCGTAGCAGCCGGGAGGGACATCGTGACGGTACGTTGCTATTGGTTTTACCAGTAGAACCTCTGGCCGGCAGGCCCGTCAAGCGGACCCGTCGGTCAGGCGTTCACCGCGGCGTGCTCGCCGACCAGCGCGTCCCGCATCACCAGGTTGACGCCGGTGAGGCGGGCCTTCGGCTGCTCGTCCACGGCGACCAGCGCGGTGTCCGAGCCGTCCAGCTTGAGTTCGGTACCGGTGGCCTCCATGCCGCGCATCTTGCCGTTGACGTGCACGGAGTTGGCGGCGTAGAGCGTCTCGTGCGGCGTGACCAGCTCGAACTCGGCGTCGATGTGCAGATCGCCGGGGAACTTGAGCCGGCTGAGGCTGTCCTCGTTGCCCTCGCCCAGCGTGCCGCCGGAGACCCGCGGCCAGCTCGCCCGCAGCATGACCCGGCCACCCAGCTCCGGACTGTGTCCGACGACGGCGACGCGGGCCAGCTGGGCGAGCACGCCCTGGCCCTCATCGTGCTTGTCCGGGCCGAAGAGCAGCACCTCGGCGCCGGCCGCCTGGCGATAGTCCCCGGCCAGGTCGACCCGCACCGTCTTGCCGTTGACCTCGACCTCGATCTGCCCCTCCAGCGAGGTCTGCATGATCATGGACGGGTCGACCAGCATGGACATGCACGGGCCGGCGCTGGGCGCGAAGAACAGGTTCGGCGTGATCCCGACCGGCTGGTTCTCGTCGTTGGCCGGGTACCACGCCTCCGGCAGCGTGGTGCCCTTGACGACGTTCGGCGCGGCCATCACGTCGAACGGACCGTCACCGCGCGGCTTGCCCAGGTAAGGGCCGGTCAGCGGCTTCTTGAACGGCGGGACGCTGTCGACCACGCCGTAGATGTCGATGACGTTGCGGTGGGCGAGCCGCAGCGTGCTCGACTCCAGGATGCCGAAGCGGCGGATGTAGAACTCGGCCGGGAAGTTCTTGCCCGGCACGATCTGCCGCACGTGCCCGCTGTTGGGCAGGAACGGGTTGGACAGCACCTGGATGCGGTCGTCCAACTCGTAGCTGAACCCCTTGATGCCCACCTCGGGCGCGCTGATCAGCTCGGTGGCGAACTGCGCGTAGCCGTTCTCGTCGACCTTGTGCTCGAAGCCCGGCATGGGCCACTTGTTGAGCTGCACGAAGCCGGACAGGTTGATCGTCTCGCGGCGGCCCGAGTAGTAGTCCTCGCCGAAGACCACGGTGGCCGCGGCGAGGATGTGCGGGCGGATCGGCTTGGGTTCGAGGTTCAGGGACTCGTAGGTCTCTCTGGTGGAGCTCAAGCCAGACACCTCCAATGTCTGTCGGCAGGGGTCAGCGGCGGTCTGTGGGCCGCTGGTGGACCGGACCCGACCGGTCCCGCCAACTATCAAGCTATGTGTTTTTAAAGCATACTGTCAATGCCTGGGCATCGTCAGGTGTCAAAGCCCCGGGAACACGACGGCCCGCTCCCCGGCGGGGAGCGGGCCGTCGATCGCGACCGCCGGTCAGTCCGGTACGGCCGCCACCCCGGCCGGCAGCAGCGGCCAGGACAACCGCAGGGGAAGCTCGGCGGCGGGGCTCGTTACGGCACCCGGGGTGTCGTACTCCAGCGCCAGCCGGCGCAGCAGGCCGAGCATCCGGTACCGGCCACCGGCTGTCCCGACCGGCATCACCAGGGCCTTGTCCACCAAGGCGGCGAGCACCACCCGCACGTCCGTCGGGCCGGACGGATGGGGCCACCAGAACCGCCGGGCGGCCGCCAGGTCGAACACCCCCGGCAGCAACGCGACGTGCTGGAACAGGCAACGCTCGACCACGTCGAGGCGCTGGACGCTGCGGTCGAGCATCGCCCGCAGTGACGTGTGGCGTGGCTCCGGTCCGGCGGCCGGCGGGCGCAGTCCGTCCAGCGGTCCCTCCAGCTTGCGCAGCACCCCATCCAGGCTGTCGGTGGACAGGCACGCCGCCGCCATCTCCAGAGCCAGCGGCAGGCCGTCGAGCCGGCGGCAGATCTCCACCGCTATCTCCGCGTCACGCCGGTCGAGACGGAACCCGGGGCGGGCCTGAGCCGCCCGTTCGGCGAGCAGCGCGACCGCCGGATTGGACAGGACCGAAGGCCATCCTCCCGGCTGCGGCACCGGCAGCGGATGCAGGCGCTGGACCCGCTCGTACGGCAGCCCGAGCGGCTGGCGCGACCCGGTCAGGACCACCACGTTCGGGCACGCCAGCAACAGCCGGTCGGCGACCACCGCGCACGCGTCGACCAGGTGCTCGGCGTTGTCCAGCACCACGAGCGTCGGCTGGTCGCGCAGCAGTTCGACCGGATCCTCGGCGCCGTTACCCCCGAGCATCCGGGCCAGCCGGCGCTCCAACTGCCGCCGGTCACTGAGGTCGAGCGTGTCCACTGTCAGGACCCCGCCGGTGAATACACGGGCGGCCTGGTGGGCGGCGCGCAGCGTCACCGCCGACTTGCCGCAGCCGGGCGCGCCGGTGACAGTCACCGCGCGGTACTTCGCCAGCAGCGCCGCCAGCTCGGCGATGTCCCCGGCCCGCCAGTGCAGCGGCCCGGAGATCGGCCCGCAGCCGGGCCTGCGCCGCGCGGCGGGCACCGCCGGCGCCGGCCGAGGCACCGGTGGACGCCCGGCCGGGCGCACCAGCGCCCGGTGCACCGCCCGCAGTTCCTCCCCCGGGTCGACGCCCAGTTCGGTACGGAGCCGCTCGGTGATGTCGGCGTACCGGTGCAGCGCCACGGTCCGGTGCCCACTGCCTCCAAGCACGGCCAGATAGTCGGCCTGGATCGCCTCGTGCAGGGGTTCCAGCCGGGCCAGCCGGGTGGCGGTGTCGAGCACCGCCGCGGCCCGTCCCAGCCGCAGCCCCAGACCCACGTAGCTGTGTGAGGTCGCCACCCAGGCCGCACCCAGGGCCTCCACCTCGATGTTGTCGTGCAGCAGCGAGCGCAGCTCACCGAGGGTCGGGCTGCGCCACAGGTCCAGCGCCTGCCCGAGCAGGCGGAACGCCTCCTCGCGGCAGCCCTCACCGATCCGCTTCTCGGCCTCGGCGACGTAGCGCCGGAACCGGGCGACATCCGTCTCGACGGTCTCGGCGCGCAGCGAGTACCCGGAGACGGTCGAGGCGATGACCCGTACCCGGCGCCGTGGCGGATGTTCCGGTTCGAGGACCTGGCGCAGCCGGGCCACGTACGTGTGCACGAGCGACCGGGCGCTCGGCGGGACCACCCCGCCCCAGACCGCCTCCTCCACCTCGCTCACCGGGACGCTGTCGCCGAGGCGTAACGCCAGAAGGGAGAGCAATGCCCGCTGCTTGGCCGGGCCAGGCTCCACCGGATGCCCCTTCCGCCTCACTTGCAGCGGACCCAACAGGTCGACCCGGTAACAGGCACGACTCTCCATCATCTATCCCCCTAGGCTCAGCGTGAGCCCGAGACTGGCACATCCGGTTACCGAGTGGCCACACTGAGCTATTGCTCAGGAAACTCGGCAGGCCAGGTCGCCGACCCGCCCCAGCAGCGTGATCACCGCCCGGGAGGTGCGCAAAGGTCGCCGGGCAGCGCACCGGCAGCCACGAGTTCTTTTCATATGGCGAAGCTATTGATAGAAGTTGCGGAATGCGCCGGACTGCGCGATCCCGCGCCGACGAAGTCGCACCCCAGAGGGGGATGTCGCTCGCCGAGGCACCCTCATCGCTCGAGCACGATAGACAAGATGCTATATGAAATCTTAGTATTTCTATGGCCGGATGACTCAGGTGAGGAGCACGAGGGCATGTTCGAGCGGTTCACCGACCGAGCGCGACGGGTTGTCGTCCTGGCCCAAGAAGAGGCCCGGATGCTCAACCACAACTACATCGGTACGGAACACATCCTGTTGGGCCTGATCCATGAGGGCGAGGGCGTCGCGGCGAAGGCCCTGGAGAGCCTGGGGATCTCGTTGGAGGGCGTCCGCCAGCAGGTGGAGGAGATCATCGGCCAGGGTCAGCAGGCGCCGAGCGGGCACATCCCGTTCACGCCGCGGGCCAAGAAGGTGTTGGAGCTGTCGCTGCGCGAGGCTCTGCAACTCGGCCACAACTACATCGGCACGGAGCACATCCTGCTCGGTCTCATCCGCGAGGGCGAGGGCGTGGCCGCGCAGGTGCTGGTGAAGCTGGGCGCCGACCTGAACCGGGTCCGTCAGCAGGTGATCCAGTTGCTCTCCGGCTACCAGGGCAAGGAGCCGGCCGCCGCCGGCACCGCCCCGGGCGAGGCGGCCCCGTCGACCAGCCTGGTGCTCGACCAGTTCGGGCGGAACCTGACCCAGGCGGCCCGGGAGGGCAAGCTCGACCCGGTGATCGGGCGGGAGAAGGAGATCGAGCGGGTGATGCAGGTGCTCTCCCGCCGGACCAAGAACAACCCGGTCCTGATCGGTGAGCCCGGCGTCGGCAAGACCGCCGTGGTGGAGGGCCTGTCCCAGAAGATCATCAAGGGCGAGGTGCCCGAGACGCTGAAGGACAAGCAGCTCTACACGCTCGACCTGGGTGCGCTGGTGGCGGGCTCCCGCTACCGGGGTGACTTCGAGGAGCGCCTGAAGAAGGTGCTCAAGGAGATCCGCACCCGGGGCGACATCATCCTGTTCATCGACGAGATCCACACCCTGGTCGGTGCGGGCGCCGCCGAGGGCGCGATCGACGCGGCGAGCATCCTGAAGCCGATGCTGGCCCGTGGTGAGCTGCAGACCATCGGCGCGACGACGCTGGACGAGTACCGCAAGCACCTGGAGAAGGACGCCGCGTTGGAGCGTCGTTTCCAGCCGATCCAGGTGGGTGAGCCCTCGCTGGCCCACACCATCGAGATTCTCAAGGGCCTGCGGGACCGGTACGAGGCGCACCACCGGGTGAGCATCACGGACGCGGCGCTGGTGGCGGCGGCGACGCTGGCCGACCGGTACATCTCCGACCGGTTCCTGCCGGACAAGGCGATCGACCTGATCGACGAGGCCGGGGCCCGGATGCGGATCCGCCGGATGACCGCGCCGCCGGACCTGCGTGACTTCGACGAGCGGATCGCCCAGGTGCGCCGGGACAAGGAGTCCGCGATCGACGCGCAGGACTTCGAGCGCGCCGCTCAGCTGCGCGACAAGGAGAAGCAGCTGCTGGGTCAGAAGGCACAGCGGGAGAAGGAGTGGAAGGCCGGCGACCTCGACGTCGTCAGTGAGGTCGACGACGAGCAGATCGCCGAGGTGCTGGGCAACTGGACGGGCATCCCGGTCTACAAGCTGACCGAGGAGGAGACCTCGCGCCTGCTGCGCATGGAGGACGAGCTTCACAAGCGCGTCATCGGGCAGGAGGACGCGGTCAAGGCGGTCTCGAAGGCGATCCGGCGTACCCGCGCCGGCCTGAAGGACCCGAAGCGTCCGTCGGGCTCGTTCATCTTCGCCGGCCCGTCGGGCGTCGGTAAGACCGAGCTGTCCAAGGCGCTCGCCGAGTTCCTGTTCGGCAGCGAGGACGCCCTGATCCAGCTGGACATGTCCGAGTTCCACGACCGGTACACCGTGTCGCGGCTCGTCGGTGCGCCTCCCGGCTACGTCGGCTACGACGAGGGCGGGCAGCTGACCGAGAAGGTGCGGCGTCGGCCGTTCTCGGTGGTCCTCTTCGACGAGAT